>NZ_JBHUIT010000003.1:0-409307 GCF_042683045.1 Luteolibacter algae
CCGCCCCTCTCCTTAGACAAACACCAGCCACGTTAGCTCTAGTTTAGAACTGTCCAGAAAATGGGGTCAGGCCAAACTCATCTCCAAAAAGCAACCACGAACTAGCCTGCTAACTCCTTAACCAACTTTGATAAGGCTCCCCGAGTTCTAGGTCGTCGCAGACATCTCATCAAAAAACTAGAAGCCAACTCACCAATTCCCGCACTATTGTCGCTAGCCTCGATCTAACATTGTCTACACCCACGTCTCAAACCACGGTTCCGTAGGTCGTGAAATCATTGGCATGCGTCACATCCACTTGCAGAATTTGACCCGTCAATTTTTCCGCATCGCCCTCAAAAATCACGATCTTATTCTGCGGAGTTCTTCCTGAAAGCGTGAGCGGATTGGTCTTCGAGGGACCTTCACAAAGCACGCTTTGGCGGGTGCCCACGACTGCCGCCGTCTTCTGCTTTGCCAAGCGATTGACCACTTCCAGAAGGCGTTGATTGCGCTCTTCTTTCACGGTTTCCGGCAGCTGGTTCTCCATTTCCGCCGCAGGTGTGTCCTTGCGCTTCGAATAACGGAACACAAAGGCGTTATCGAATTCCAATCGTTCCACAACTTCCACGGTTTTCAGGAAATCCTCTTCCGTCTCTCCTGGAAAGCCGACAATGATATCCGTAGTAATCGCAATGTCCGGACGGGCAGCTTTGATCTTCTCACAAATCTCAATGAACTTCGCGTTCTTATAAGGACGGCGCATCACCTTGAGAATCTCATCGGAGCCGCTCTGCATCGGGAAATGAATGTGGGACATCAGCTTCGGGAGATAGGAGAACGCCGCCACCAGATCATCCCGGAAACCGATCGGATGCGGTGAGGTGAACCGGATCCGCTCAATTCCCTCCACTTCATGGACAGCCTCCAGAAGCTGCACGAATGGCGATTTTCCATCCACTTTCGGAAACTCCGTCCGGCCGTAGAGGTTTACGATTTGGCCCAGCAGAGTGATTTCCTTCACGCCTTGTCCAGCGAGGAATTCCACTTCCTTTACAATCTCCGCGATCGGGCGTCCGCGTTCTTTCCCCCGGGTATCCGGGACGATGCAGAATGAGCAGCGCATATTGCAGCCCTGCATGATCGAGACAAATGCCGAGGCATTGCGAGCCTTCGGCATGTGGTCCCGGATCGTATTCTGAGAGTCTGCCTCTTCCTCGGTATCACATACCGATTGCCCGCTTAGAGAGAGCGAAGGATCATCCATACGCGCCTCCAGGCGTCTCTGAAGGATCCCATCCACATACTCGAAGACTTTATGATATTTCTGCGTCCCGACGACGACATCCAGGTGTGGAATCCGCTCGAAAAGCTCCTGACCGCGGGACTGCGCCATGCAGCCCATAAATCCGTAAACGACATGGGAGCGCTGCTTGCGTTGTGCGCCCATGATGCCCATTTTGCCCAAAGCTTTCTGCTCTGCCTGATCACGCACGGAGCATGTGTTGATCAGAATCGCATCCGCATCGTTTTCTGTTTGCGTCAGCGTATAGCCACCCTCCGTGAACATTCGCGCCACCTGTTCGGTATCGCGCTCGTTCATCTGGCAGCCGTATGTCTTGAGGTAAACTTTGGGCATGATCAGGGAAAAATTACGCCAGTTTCAGACGCTCGTCGGATGCGAGCTTCTCGGTAAGTGTCGGGTATCCGCCAGCGACCTGCATGTTGAAGCAATGCAGATAGAGTGTGAAAATCTTCGGATCGAAAACATCGACAAGCTTGTCGACGGTCTCATCCAGTTTTGCCTTGTCCAGTTCTGCAGGAAGATCGCCGACAACGGAGCCTTTGCCATCATGCTCAATGCCCATGCCATCGCAGAACATGCCGAGCATCGATTGCTGGCCGGCCATGAGATACGCTTGGAGAATTTGCTCACCAATCGCATCGCAGGCTTTGATTTGCAGCGTTTTGTGGACCCACGCATATTGCTCGGGAAGAGACTTTTTCTGGACGAAAACCGGTCTCAGCTTGCGGTTGCCAGCCAGGGTAGCGATGGCGGACTTGTAGACATTTCTGTCATGAGCACGGAACCAATCGAGGATTTCGGTGACAACAGCAGGATCAACAGCGGCAAATATTTCGTGGGATTTCACAATGAAGAAAATTGAATGGGCGGGGAGTCAAATATTTCCAGATCAAGAAGGCAACCCTCTTCCACGCGGGAACGGCGACTTTCCGCGATTTCACCCGCTATGGAGCATTTCCCGAGCTTTCCAGCACCCGCTCCACATCGCCCAAAGACTCCTCCAGGGACAATAACACCCTGGTATCCACGTCTTTTCCGACTGGGCGGTTTCCCTTCGCGCACTCTGCAAACCACTTCCCGAGCACTTTCCGCCGCTCCGGGGGAAAATGCTTTGTGTAACCCTCTTCGTCGCTGGCTTCCAGGATTTCGACATCATGCCGCCCGTGGGCTTTCTCCAGTATTCTCCCATAGCGGACGAGGACGCCGTCGAGTAGTATCCAGGGAAAATTCGGGCTCGCTGGCGGACCGATCACCATCTCTTTGGTCTCGCCGGTGGAAAGCTTCAGCCCGCCTTTCATATCGACTTTGAGATCAGGTAACATCCCCCCCTTGAACCACGCCGCCCCTGCACCGCCGATACCTCCGATGAGCGTTCCCAGTCCGTGGGTGAGCCCGCCTGTGGAAATATCCACCACAGCCCCGCCCGCCGCACCGGTCGCCGCCGCGATCAAAGTCAGCTGGGTCCTGCTCAATCCCCATTTCATCCAGGTTTCCACGCTTTCGAGATCTATTTCCCTGAAATTTTCCGCAGCGCTTTCCACCTTCAGCAGATGATGGCGGTAAATTCTCAGAAGCTCGGAAAAGCATGTCTTCTCCAGCTTTTTAAGCTTCTCGAAATACTCGATCTTCAGCTCTTCCTCCTTCTTGTGACGGCGGCTCGGTAATGATTCATCCTTCTCGTCAATCCGCGCCTGCGCCCGCATCTTCAATGCCGCTGCCAAAAAATCCCGGATTATTTCCGCAGCATCCAGCCTCCGCTCCTCCCACTCCATTTCGATCAAAGAGATCGTCTCCTCCAGTTTTGCCCGATTCCTCTCCTCGATCTCCAAAAGTGATTTCATCAGCAACAGGCGCTGCTCGTATTTCGCATGGTGCGCATCAAAGGTGCGCACCAGATTAAAGGCACTGCCGAGCTTTTCCCGCCACAATTCCTCATGTTCCGTGCCTTTTCCCTCACGCAGGTTCAGTACTGCCAATCGCGGCCGTCCCGTCCACCGGAGGATTTCCATTTCTGCGAGAAAATCATCGCGCAGCGGCTTTGAGGGATCCACCACATACAGCACACCGGCCCCATCCAGCAGTGGCCGCAAAAGGTTTTTTTCATCCGCAAAGCCTGGCTCCTGCTCGACGAATTTGCGCAAGGCCTCCCGCCCCGGCGTCCCTTCACCGTGGATTTTCTGGATCTCTCTCATCGCCTCCACCGCTTGGGAAAAGCCCGGAGTATCGATAAAGCGGACACACTCACGCTTGCCGAACTTTACCGGATACGGCGTCGGCATCGTCGTCTCACCCGGCGTGGGGCTGATACGGATCAGCTCGTTGTCATCGATTTCCAAAAGAGTGGCGATCACCGAGCTTTTCCCCATGTTCACCCGGCCAACGACGGCAAATTCCGGTATCTTTTCACTCATGATTTTTCCTCCTCGTAGAAAAAAACCTCCGCCGACGCATCCGCGAGGCTATCGACGTAGTCTCTCCAGATCTTCTTTTCCTCCTCGGTCGCTTCGAGCGGGCGGCCTTCCGAACTAACGTTTGAAACAAGAAAATAAATCATCGTATTGGCGCCGGCAAGGCTCCTGACCTTTTCCCGAAGTGCGGACATACGTGGTGGTGCAAGCGCCCATCCTTCCGCCAGTAAAACCACTCCCGCAGGCCCGCTGCGAATGGAAGAAACCGCGGCCTCATCACCCTTCCGGTCCCATACGGCGACTTCGATCCACTCCCCGGGATTCACCCGTAATCTCCGCAGAAGAAAGCCTCTCAGTTGCTCCTTTTTCAGCCCGGTCCCCCCGACATCCAGCACCAGCACCCCATCGACTGGCGGCTCGCTTACATCGACCCGTAAGGTGCCCATCAGCCCCCGCCATAGCTCACGATGCCGCTTTGCCTGGAAATCCAGCGCTGCCATTGCCGCACGCTCCTTCCAGACGGCAAGCATCCACAAAATCAATCTCGGCAACAGCCCCCAGACAAAAATGGCAGCAAACAAAAACCGATACCAGCCAGCCGCCAGCGCGAAAATCTCATCCTTCGAGGCAGCATTCCACCGGGTCTTGCCAATGAGTTCCATAGTTGGAGCCCATTCCGGAAACAGCCAGCTCCATGGAAGGCTCAACCATGTGGAGAATTGCCAGATCTTCCCCATCATCCATTCCGGCGTGGTTGATTCCCAAAAAAAGCCCACCTCCAGGAACCAGATGCAGCCCAGAAGCCCTGCCATCAGACCAAGAGAGAACATCACTGCTCCTGCTTGAGTGAGCCGTAAGAGATTCCACCCCAGCGCCTCCCAGGCTTTGCCACCTTCCAACCGGAAGGTTTCCCAGGTTTTCCGCCATAATATCCTTCGCCGCCCGGTGGCCTTGCCGATGAGCCAGCCGAGGATGCGAGGCACAAAGCCAAGCCCTTTGGAAAAACGACTCCTCAGCACCCAAGTCATCGCGGCGATAATCAGAATCAGAACCTGGAGCCCGATGGTGACGCCCACGAGCATTGGCACGTGAAAGCCCATTCGCTCCCGGTTCAGCAGCCCGCTCATAACGCCGATTCCAGCGAGAAACATCAGCACGCCGATTAGTGCGCCGATCAAAAAACGGGAGTTTGACCATATTTCACCGGGAAATTCCCGTCTACTGCGGAGCGCTCTCTGCTGCTCTAGCCAGATTCTCATCCCCAGGCGCCTGGCCTTCGCTCCCTCCAGACCTTTCACGGACTCGCGCATTTCGGCTTCATCGGGAGCCCGGGATTTCTCGCCGGAAAGCAGGGACTCAAAATCCACCAAATCACGCAATGTCCACCTTTTCTTCAAGGGCCCTAGCTAACAACCCATCCAGGAAATTTGCAACAAATGATGAGCCCGGCATCGCTTTCATCCATCCCATTCTACCGGAATAACAAAGCTCCACTCCGTGGGATTCCCATGTGCTTTTTTCCCTAAGATAATCCAGCCGTGCCACGTTATCTTTTTCATACAATAAATTCCCATGAGCCTACACATCCAGCCAAACTCCGAAGTCTCCGCGTGGCTAAAACGGCGGAAATTCCTCCAAGCCTTTTCTTCCATTGCGCTATCCTTCCTGCTGATTGCGGGCGTCTTGCTCGCTCTTGCCTACTTCGTCCTCCCCACCTTGGAAAAAACGGTCGACATGGCCGTCGCCTATAGCGTCCCCAGTATTGAAGACGAACCCAACGAGCGGCCGGACAAGGTAAAGCTCCCGCAGAAACCCGCCCCTGCGGCAGCACCATCCATGTCCCAGAAAGTCATCAGCGCACAGAGCATGAATGACGTAGCCATTCCCCAGCTCGATACCGTGGATAGCCCCGATGTCATCGAATTCGGCTCCGGGATGGATGATTTCGGCGCCGGCTGGGCGGATACCGGTATGGGCGCCGGCGAAGGAGTCAGCGGCAGCTCTTTTGGATCGACACAGAAAATCGACTCCGCGCTAAAAGGTAATCTTTACGATTTCAAACAGGATCCCAAAGGCAATCCGCGCAGATTCGAGACATCGGAGGTCGGCCCCTATGCGAAGGCCGTGGAGTCCCTGCAGCGCTCCCGCTTCCGTGAATCCGCTTTCCGCGACTATTACAAGGCAGAACAGGATCTTTACCTCACCCACGTCGCAATCCCTCTATCAAATGCCGAAGTCGGCCCGAAATTCTTTAATGTCGAGAAGGAAGTGCAGCCAAAAGGATGGGTGGCGAACTATAGCGGCCGCATTATCGTCCCGGAGACAGGCACCTATCGCTTTGCCGGGATCGGAGATGATTACCTGGTAGTCTATATCGATGGCCGCCCACGGCTTTTCGGTTGTTGGCCTTCGCTCCAAAACACCGTCCGTGGCTCATGGGATCCCTCGGAAGAAGCACCCTCGCACAAAAGCCCGATCGGCCAGCCGATCATCTACGGGGATTGGATGAAACTCAAGAAAGGCGAGACCCTTGAAATGAACCTCGCACTTGGTGAGCGCCCGGGCGGAAAAGTTGGTTTCGTGCTGCTCATTCAGGAAAAGTCAGAGGATTACGAAACGGATGCCAGCACCGGCCGGCCGATCCTCTCGCTTTTCACCACCGGCCCCATCTCGGAATCCCGCAAGAAGGAGATCAGTGAAGAGTTCGGCAATTTCCGCTTTGATTGGGATAGGATGAAAATCTGGGGATTCCATTGAATCCCGAGCGGGAGGGCGCGGCTTCATTGTCCGACATGGCATGGAGGGTTGATGTTTGAAATTTCGAGCTTAGCTTGAACGTCTCCCTTTCCATGCGCAATCCCACCCCACTTATCGCCACGCTGTTGCTATGTGCGCTCAGCCTGTTCCTGATTTCGCGCTCGGAGAAGAGTAAGACATCCGCCGGAACCGATGATGGAAATACCCCTGCTCCACCGGATCATTCATCTCCCGGCCCTTCGCCGGACGAGACCTCACCTGAGCGACCATCGGCGGCGACAGCCCTTTCCCTACTCGCTGAAACGCCGGATTGGAGCACTCTGGACATCTACCAATACACCGTTTCCAGAAGCGATTTCGAGCGCTTGCTCACCGAGATTTTCACCACGGACGACACCTGGAAAAGCTATATCACGCTCCACGGAGACAGAGCCGAGATCCTGACTTCTCATGATCCTGCCGTGCCCTCCTTCACACTCCATTTTTCCACCCCGGAAAAACAAGTCCCGGCTCCGCGCCACTGGCAAAGCACTGATAGCCTGCCGATCCCGCCAGCGGATAAGCCTTTGGAGAACCTCCATATTGCGATTGATCCGGGACATATTGGCGGAGAATGGGCAAAAATCGAAGAACGCTGGTTCCGGATCGGTGCGGACAAGCCTGTGATGGAGGGCGAAATGTCACTTCATGTCGCCAATCTCCTCCAACCCATGTTGGAAAAACTGGGAGCGCGTGTCTCTCTGGTCCGCAAAACAACAGATCCGGTCACCACCCTTCGCCCGGAGAATCTTGCTTCATTGGCCACAGCGGAAACCGCCGGAGATGATCCGGAATCTTTGCGGAAATTTGCTGAAAAGCTCTTTTATCGCACAGCGGAAATCCGCGCCCGTGCAGAGCTGGTCAATCATACCCTCAAGCCTGATCTGGTGCTTTGCCTGCATTTCAATGCCGCCGGATGGGGAGATCCCACGCTGCCAACCCTCGTGCCGGATACCCATTTCCACATCCTCCTCAACGGAGCCTACACTCCGGATGAAGTAAATCTCTCGGACCAACGCTTCGCAATGCTCGAAAAGCTCCTCCAGCGGACCCACGAGGAAGAAGCTCTCGTTGGGAACACGGTAGCCAATACGTTTGCGGAGATCTCGAAACTCCCTCCCTACATTTATCCACCACTCGGCAACAATGTCCGCCCTGTCGCGGGAAATCCTTTCCTGTATGCCCGGAACCTACTGGCCAACCGTCTCTATGACTGCCCCGTCATTTATATGGAACCTTATGTAATGAACTCCGTCCACGACTACGCACGCATTCAGGCGGGCGATTACGAGGGCCTGCGCGAAGTCAACGGAGAGATGCTTCCCTCGATTTTCCGGGAATACGCCTCAGCACTTGCCCGGGGACTGGCAAAACATTACGCAAGATCGCAGTGAAACCTCTCCCGGCCGCCATCGGAAACCTTTGATTTATAAATAAACGATTTCCCTCAATCACCGCGCTGGATATTCCACAAAATTTATCGCATCTAAATCGCAACATACATGGCTCTTCTCGTTTTCTACGTCCTCATTGCAATCAGTGTCTCGTTTCTTTGCTCCCTCCTTGAGGCGACTCTGCTCACTGTAACCCCTTCTTCCATCAATCGTGCGAAACAAAGCGGATTGCCTTGGGGGCTGCGCATGGAAAAATTAAAAGAGGATATTGATCGCCCGCTATCGGCGATTCTTACCCTCAATACCATCGCCCACACCATGGGAGCTGCAGGAGCTGGTGCCCAATATGCCAAAATCAGTGGCAACACGGGAGAAGCCATCTTTGCCGCCGGGCTCACTCTAGCGATCCTGGTTTTCACGGAAATTATTCCCAAAACCATCGGAGCCCGCTTCGCCAACGCTCTGGCGCCCGCTTCTTCCACGGTTTTGAACTTTCTGATCACCGCGCTCAAGCCCCTCGTCCTGGCCTCGAAATCAATTACAGGGCTCATCGCTCCAAACTCCCCGGAGGCCGATCTCAACGAGCATCGCGACGAGCTCTTGGCCATGGCACGCATTGGTGAAGAGTCCGGCTCCCTCCGTGAGCGGGAAAGCCAGTTTGTCCAAAACCTCATTCAGCTAAATGCGATGAAAGCGTCCGATATCATGACGCCGCGCCCTGTCATATTTTCTCTGCCGAAATCCACCCCCCTCATTGATTTTGCCGCACTCATCGAGAACAAACCTTTCACCAGAATTCCCGTTTACGACAAGAACACGGATGATTTCACCGGCTTCATTATCCGTGGAGACGCGCTTCTCGCACACCTCAAGGATCATTACGATACCGGCACTTTGGGTGATGTGCTGCTACCAATCGCAATGACTGCGGAATACACCCCCGTAGACGCACTCTTCCAGCGCTTCATCTCGGAGCGCCACCACATCATGCTGGTTAACGACGAATTCGGCACAACGGTTGGCCTGATCACCTTCGAGGATATCATAGAAACGATCTTCGGCTTCGAAATCCTCGACGAAAAAGACACCGTCCCGGATCTACAGCTGCACGCCCGCAACCTTTGGCACGAGCGGGCAAAAAAAATGGGGATCGAGCTCTCGAAAAAATCCTCCCCGGACGAAAACCATACCGAGAAGGTCTCCTAGCCCGCCGGGCGCCCGTCCACAGGGCAGACTCAGACCTCTGCAATCTCCAGATGCGGTGGCCGCCCCTCGATGGGGATCCGGCAGTTCGCGAGAAAATACTCCTTCATCGCGGCCCGCACCTTCACGTGCAGCTTGCCATCCACCATTCCGTAATCCCGGATAATCGTCTCCCGCTGCTCCTCGTCCAGCACAGCATTCGGGCGTAGTTCCACCACTTCCACCCGCTCCCATTCCTCATCCGCAAGCGGAGGTGAAAACGCTTTCCCCGGCCATTCCGCGGACTCCATGCGGCTGAGCGCAAAATCCCGAAAGGCCTCCCGCTCAAAGCACCATGCCCGCACATGCCAGCGGGCCCCATCGTGCCCGAGAGCATGCGGCGCGATCTCTCTCTGCGTTCCACGACTACTATTGACCGACCAATATTTCACCCGCAGGCGGGATCCACTCTCCAATGCAAGGAATACCCTCCGCTCGACGGAACTCCCCGCGGATCGGATCAATGGTTTTACCAAATCCACCCGCGCATCCATCCGGAGCTCTGCCGCCATCTGGGGCACTGGAACTCCCACACCCAGAAAAAGCCTCACGGCCTCATCAATCCTGGGCTCATGCATCACACAAACCATCGCCTCTCCAGCCTCATAACGCTTGGCACGCATATTATATGAAAGAGCCGATGGGTTCATCTCCTGATACGCCTGCAAATCAGCCGATGCCTGGGCGGCGGATATACCAAAAACCTCTCTAACATCGGCACGATTCACTATACCTTTCCACCACGCCAGCCGCTCGATAAATAGTAATCTCTCGCGTCCTGCCCACTGATCCCTATTGCTCGTATTACCCATGTTCAAATATACATCGTTTTTATAAAGTATAGCGTTTTTATTGACGGACTAACAAATTTCTGCAAATTTGTGTTCGTAAACAAAAACGACCCACTCGATTTTTACTACATTACTCATAACTACCTGACCAGCATAAAGTTAAGTTCCGTTTACTATTCTCACTCACCCTCGATACCGCCCCAAAACCGAAGCTTTTCCTGCACAAATTTTCCGACTCCCACTTAGAAAACCCTTCGGTGCCCTCCCCCCTCCCTCTCTTCATCCGAAAAATCATTCTCCCCAAGAATAGCCCCCAAAGGTAAAAAATTTCCCGTGTCGTGGAAGCTCCTTAGCTGAACAAACGTCCGTTTGTTGCCAGGTGCTCATTGCACAACCACGGCACGGGAATCCTTCCCACAAACCGAAAAACTTATTATCTAGTCAATTCCATCGATATAGGAACCAAGCCAAATCGTTGCTTTTGGTATCGACTGGAATCCAGAATAACCAATCATACTTTTTCCTGTTAGAAGCTCCCCCATGAATTTCTACGCACATACAAAATCTCTCGCGGATGGCAGCCCCGCTCAAAAAGAGTTGTGGGAACCACTGTTCACTCCATTCGGCAATGATATAAATCAGTGCCAGCGTGAACTGTGTGAGCACTGTAGAAAACTCACCCCTGGGCACGGCCATCTGAATAAAGTTGCCTACTGGACTGCAAAATTTGCCGCCGAAATGTTCCCCGCAGATTCACCCGAATCAGCCTCCGCCCATCAATGGGGTTACCTCACCGGCCTTTGGCATGACTTGGGGAAGTTTGCTCCTAAGTGGCAAGCCTACCTGTATTCGAAGTCTGACCCTCACATCGCAGAGATGACAGGAAATGTCCCCCACTCCACAGCCGGAGCACAGTATAGTCACGCCAACCTTCCCAACTTCGGCACTCTCCTTTCTTACCTCATCGCCGGCCATCATGCCGGGCTCGCCAACGGAATCGACAGCTCCGAAAGCAATCTTTCGAATCGGCTTACCAAACGAGCCTCAGAACAAACTCCCGAGTTTATCCCACACGTCCCCACCAAAATTCTTCACTTCACGGAATCACTCCCACCCCTTGCTTTCACCCTCAAATCCGGAACCTCACTCGGGTTCTTCCTCCGCATTTTATTCTCCGCCCTCGTCGATGCCGACTTTCTCGCCACCGAGTCCTACATGAGTCCCTCGATAAAGAACCTCCGTCCTCAACTCAAACCCTCCATTTCCGATCTCGAAACCGCTTTCAACATCTACCTCGCCCAACTCTCATCCTCCGCACTGGCCACAGACGTCAATCGCTTACGTGCCGAAATACTCCACCACTGCCAGCAAGCAGCAGAAGACCACCCCGGCCTCTTCTCCCTCACCGTCCCTACAGGCGGCGGCAAAACTCTCTCATCTCTTGCCTTCGCACTCAAACACGCCCGCATCCACAACCTCCGCCGCGTCATCTACGTCATCCCCTACACCTCCATAATCGAACAAAACGCATCCGTCTTCCGCATGGCCCTCGCCGCATTGGGACCGGACGTCGTGCTAGAACACCACTCCAATCTCGACCCGGACTCCGAAGACGAAACCACCACCAACCGCCTCGCCTCTGAAAACTGGGACGCTCGCCTCATTGTCACAACCAACGTTCAATTCTTCGAATCACTCCACGCTAACCGCACCTCCCGCTGCCGAAAACTCCACCGTATCGCCCGTTCCGTTATCATCCTCGACGAAGCCCAGTCCCTCCCGGTCGAATTCCTCGCCCCCTGCCTCCGCTCACTCGAAGAACTTCACGCCCACTACCAGTCCACCATTGTCCTTTGCACCGCCACTCAGCCCGCCATCCATCGCCGTCCTGACTTTCCCATCGGTCTCGATTCCCCTCGCGAAATCATCCCCGACCCCTCTAATCTCTACGACAAACTCCGCCGCGTCCATACCAGTCGCCTACCCGGTCGAACCGACAACCCCACCCTCATCCACCACATTCTCCAGCACCCGCAATCCCTAACCATCGTCAACACCCGTCGCCACGCCCGAGAACTCTTCGACCTTCTTCCCAACGACGGCACCCGATTCCACCTCTCCGCCCTGATGTGCGCCAACCACCGCAGCGAGGTGCTCGAAATCATCAAAAAGCGACTCCACGAAAATCTCCCTACACGCCTCATCTCCACCCAGCTCATCGAAGCCGGGGTCGATATCGACTTTCCCGTCGTCTTCCGCTCACTTGCTGGACTCGACTCCATCGCCCAAGCCGCCGGACGCTGCGACCGCGAAGGACACCTCACCGCAGCAAACGGGAAACCCAGCGGTAAACTCTTTCTCTTCGAAAGCGCCGAACACAGATCCCCTGCCTTCATCATCTCAGCCACCAATGCAACCATCCAGGTTCTCGCCTCGAACCCAGCCGACATACTCGCCCTCAACAATATCCAAGATTACTTCCAACGCCACTACTGGGACCAGCGCGATATTACTGATCAAAAGCACATTCTAGAAAACTATCCCAGAAACCTCCGCGAACCCAGCGACCTCTTCTGCTTCAAATTCAAAACCTGCGCCCGTGACTTTAGACTCATCGACGATTACTCCGAACCCATCCTCATCCCCTACGGCGAAAAAGGACGTGCCATCTGCGATCAACTCCGCCAAACCTTCGACCCCACCGAAATCCGTCGTCTCGCCCGCAAACTCCAGCGCTACACCGTGGCCATCCCACCCCAGCAACACGCCGAACTCCTCCGCACCGGCATCCTCATCCCACTCCACGATGACAGTTTTCATCTCCTCAACAGCACGCCCCACTACGACGAACAATTCGGCTTACACCCAAAGCCCGAGCTCGAACTAACACCCGAAAACTCTATCCTCTAAACAACATGCCAGCATCCATCCAACTCCACGTCTGGGGCGACTTCGCCTGTTTCACCCGCCCAGAGATGAAAGCCGAACGCGTCTCCTACGACATCATCACGCCCTCTGCCGCCAGAGGAATTTTCGAAGCCATCTACTGGAAACCCCAGATCACATGGACCATCGAAAAAATCAACCTTCTCAAACCCATTCGCTTCACCAGTATCCGCCGTAACGAAGTTGGAAAAAAAGCACCATCTCCCGACAAGAAGGTCATAACGGGCGAAAAACAACCCTCGCCCATCCTTATCGAAGACGAACGCCAGCAACGCGCCTCCCTCGTCCTCCGCGATGTTGCTTACCTCATCGAGGCCAGCGTCCGCATCCACGATACCCGCATGGAACGCGGCGGCCCCAAAGTCCCCACCAACCATATCGCCGGCAAACACCTAGACATATTCAAACGCCGTGCACGCAAAGGCCAATACTTCCACCACCCCTACCTCGGCACCCGCGAGTTCCCCGCTTCTTTCGCCCTCATCGAGGATCCATCGGACACCCCGGCTTCCCAGCTCTCCCCAGCCGAACAAAACCGCGACTTCGGCTTCATGCTTCACGACATCGAATTCGACCAAGACCCCAAGTCCAAAAAAGTCAGATCCACCACACCGCGCTTCTTCCGCGCCGAAATGACCAACGGGGCAGTCATCGTCCCTCCCTTTCGAAACTCCATCGCCTAATCACTATGATCCTCCAAAAACTCAATCAATTCTACGAACGCATTCAAGGCGAGGACGGCAACCCTTACGGAGTCCCCACGCCCGGCTACTCCGTTCAGAACATCACCTTCCGCATCGTCCTCAACCCCGACGGTTCCCTCGTTGAAATCCAAGACACCCGTAAAACACTCACACAAACCACCAAAACTGGAAAAATAAAGACTAAACAAGTCCCACGCCAAACCCTCGTGCCCGGCGACAGTAAACCTCCAGGCCAAGGCATCAATCCCTGCACATTCTGGGACAACACCGCCTACCTACTCGGCTACAAAAAGCCCGATAAAAACTCCGCCAAAGCCGAAAAAGAAGCAGCCCGCGCCCTCGAAACCCTCGCCGCCACCAAAGAACACTACATCGCCCTCAGCGACGCGGCGGGCAGTGATCAGCCTGCCCTCGCCGCCATACGCTCGTTTTACGAGAACCACTGGAACGCCGAAATGGCAGTCGACCACGCCGAAAAACTCGACGACTTCGCAGCCACAGGATTCGGCGTCTTCCGCGTTCTCCCCTCCCAAAAAGACGTCCACGAACAAGACGCCATTAAAGCATGGTGGGCCACACGCCAACATGGGAACACACCCACGGATGACCTGGGATTCTGTCTCGTCACCGGCCAAGAACTCCCCATCGCCCGCATTCACGAACCCGCTATCAAGGGCGTTAACGGCGCAGCCCCCGGCGGTGCCAAATTAGCCTCCTTCGAGAAACACAGCTTCCGCTCATACGCCAAAGACCAGTCCTTCAACTCCCCCGTCTCTGAGCAAGCCGTCTTCGCCTACTGCAACGCTCTCAACGCCCTTCTTTCCGGCCCTCAATCCCACCGCCACCTCGTCACTATCGGCGATGTCACCACCATCTTCTGGACCGAGAAAAAATCCACCACAGAAAGCCTCTTCGCCCACCTGCTAGGCGGAAATATAGAGGCGGAACCCGCATCCACCAACACCGAGGACCAAATCAGACATAACCAACTCCAGGTCTTCCTCGATATTCTACGTAAAGGCGGCGGAGCCAGCGTCACCGATCTCGACGACAAACCCGATACCAAATTCTATATCCTCGGCCTCTCCGGCAACGTCACCCGCCTCGTCGTCCGCTTCTGGCACGTCAACACAATTGACGACATGATCGACCGCCTCCGCGACCACTATCAAAACCTCGCCCTCACTCGAAAAAAAGATTCGCACCCCTATCGGGAGCCAGAGTTTCCCAGCGCACAGCGCTTGCTAGAGCAAACAGCCCGTGATCGCAAAGCTATCTCCCCCCTGCTCGGTGGCCAGCTCATGCAGGCCATCCTCAATGGCTCACCCTACCCCATGACCCTCCTGCAAGGCGTCCTCAACCGCCTAAAAATTGTCGAAAAAGACCCACAGGGAAAAACACTAGAAAACGTCACCTATCTCAAAGCTGCCATTCTCAAAGCCGTCCTCATCCGCAACTTCAACCAAACCATCGATATGAGCCTAAACACAGAAAGAACAGAACCTGCCTACCTCCTCGGACGTCTCTTCGCCGCCCTTGAGAAAACCCAGCAAGATGCTCTCGGCCAAGTCAACGCCGGCATCAGAGAACGCTTCTACAGCAGTGCCTCCGCCACCCCCGGCAGCGTCTTCCCGCGCATCATGAGAACCTATACCCACCATCTCGCCAAAATGGGCAGCGGAGCATTGGCTGAGAGGATTGGTTCCGAAAAGGCCACAAAAGCCAAAATCGGAAGAGAAATACTCATCCAAGAGATCCACACTCCCCTCGAAGGCTACCCGACCCACCTCAACCTCGAGGAGCAGGGACTCTTCGCCATCGGTTACTACCACCAACGCCAAGACTTCTTCACCAAGAAAACATCCGACTCCCCAGAGTCACAAAACCCCCAATAACGATCAACAGCTAACCAATAATTAATACTATGAACAACCGATACGACTTCCTCTACCTCTTCGACTGCATTGACGCCAACCCAAACGGCGACCCCGACGCAGGCAACCTCCCCCGCCTAGACCCAGAGACAGGCCAAGGCCTCGCCACCGATGTCATGCTCAAACGCAAAATCCGAAACTTCGTTCAAACCACCAAAACTGATTCTAATCAACACATCTTCGTCCAAGAGAAGCGACCTCTGAATCCACTGATTGCTGAGGCCTGCTCCGAGTCCGGACTCGAATCTTATAAAAAATCAGACGGGTCTTGGGATAAAGACAAAGCCAAGAAGCGACCTCAAACAGAAATCAAAACCATCCAGCAATGGATGTGCAGCCGATATTTCGATATCCGCTCATTTGGTGCTGTATTATCTACCGGACCTAATGGTGGCCAAATTAGAGGCCCTGTGCAGATTTCATTTTCACGCTCAATCGACAGGATTGTAACAGCAGAGCATACGATCACACGCCTCACGGATGTAGATAAAGAAGAAGGAGAAATGGGCCGCAAGTTCACCGTCCCCTACGGCCTCTACAAAGCCCAAGGTTTTGTGAATCCCTTCCTTGCCGACCAAACCGGGTTCTCCGATGACGATCTCAAACTTCTCTTCACCGCCTTGGAGAACGCCTTCCAGTTCGACCAATCCGCAGCCCGCCCGGCAGGCAGCATGAACCCCCGCGCCCTCATCGTCTTCAAGCACGACAGCCAGCTCGGAAACGCGCCGAGCCACAAGCTTTTCGAGCTCGTCACGGTGGCGAAAAAGGACGGAGTGGAAGTGCCCCGCGCTTTCTCCGATTACGAAGTCAAAATTGACCGCGAAGCCCTGCCGAACGGGGTAGAAATCATCGAGCGCCTGTAATTCCATAATCGAAAGCACCGGCTCTGATTCCCATTCACGATACAGCGTTGCCGGATGATCCGGTGACGCTTATCGCGATGAATTAATTGATGGAAAACGGAAAAAAGATCCTCCACGTCATCCGCAGGTCTTTCATGTAAATGGTTGTCGAAATGCATAGCTTCCCCGGCGAATGATGAAATGATTTTTATGAACTTCGGATCGTCATAACTCTACCATGGATTCGTCCGCCTCAGCTATTCCCCTCTCCGCGCTACAGCATTATCTCTACTGCCCGCGTCAATGTGCTTTGATTCATAACGAGCAAATCTGGGCGGAGAACCGCTTCACTGCGGAGGGACAACTTCTTCATAAAAAAGCCAATGAAGGGCCGGATGAGCACAGATCCAGCGGATCTATCCTGCGGCATCTCCATGTGAGCTCCAATCAATACGGACTTTCTGGGATCTGCGACATTGTGGAGAAGCAGCGCGATGGAAACTTCGTTCCAGTGGAATACAAGCGCGGCAAGCCGAAGGCCCACCGCGCCGATGAAGTGCAGGTATGCGCACAGGCAATCTGCCTGGAAGAAATGTTTCATACGAAAATACCAGTAGGTTTGATCTTTTACGGTAAAACCCGTAGACGCATCGAAGTCCGGCTGGATGAAACACTGAGAACACTTACACTTTCCACAGTTAGTAAAGTGCGCAGGCTCAAGGAATGCGAGACCACCCCCAGTGCAGAATATGATCCCGGGAAATGCGCGGCTTGCTCTCTCATTGATCTTTGCCAGCCGAGGGCGCTTCGCTTCAAGCGCGGAGCCAGCGCCTGGTTTCTCAACCGGTTGCAATCCACAGAATAAGAATCTCACCTCCTATGAAAACCCATTTGAACACTCTTTTTATTACGCTGGAGGGTGCCTACCTACGTAAGGACGGTGCGGCTGTGGAAATCCGTCATGATGGAAAAAGCAAACTCCGTGTCCCGCTACACAATCTGGAAGGGATCGTGACATACGGATGGGACACGACGGTATCCGCCAGTCTCATGGCAGGCTGCCACGAATACGGGGTATCATTAACTTTTTTATCTCCACACGGAAAATTCATCTCAAGTTCCTATGGCGGCGTATCCGGCAATATTCTTCTGCGCCGGGAGCAGTATCGTCATGCGGAAAGCGAGGCATCATCTCTGGCCATCGCGCGGAATATGATCACGGCAAAGATTCATAATACTCGCACCATACTTCAGCGCGCGGCACGGGATCACGGCACAAAATGTCCTCAACGGGCCCACGTCCTTACCCAGACTTCTGATTTCCTCTTCAAAAGGATTTCCGCATGCAATCGTGCCACCAATTTGGACTCCCTACGAGGAATAGAAGGCGAATCAGCTGCTGCCTACTTCGCGGTCTTCAACCATCTGATCACGATTGAGGGTCCAGCTTTCCTTTTGAACGGTAGAACAAAACGACCTCCACTTGATCGGACCAATGCCCTCCTCTCTTTTCTCTATGTCTTGTTAGCACATGACTGCCGCTCCGCCTGCGAGACAGTCGGCCTGGACCCCCAATCGGGTTTCCTTCATCAGCCTAGACCCGGCCGCCACTCGCTTGCTCTCGATCTAATGGAAGAATTCAGGCCTCTTTTTGCAGACCGGCTCGCACTGAGCTTGATCAACCGCCAGCAAGTAAAAGCGGATGACTTCGAACTCCAAGAAAATGGTGCAACTTTTCTAAAACCAGACTCCCGCAAAAAAATCCTGACCGCCTGGCAAGAACGCAAGCAAGAGACTTTCACCCATCCATTTCTAGATGAGACGATCACTTACGGCCTTCTACCGCAAATCCAGGCCAGACTGCTCGCCCGTTATCTTCGGGGCGATCATGATGCTTATCCGGCCTACCTTCACAAGTGACCCTCATCCATCTCGCAACGCCCCATTTTCCCATGTATATACTCCTCACCTATGATGTCTCCACTGTTACCAAAGCTGGCGAAAAACGCCTGCGACGGGTTGCCAGGATTTGTATGGACTACGGACAACGAGTCCAAAACTCTGTCTTCGAATGCAAGGTCAACCCTGCCCAACTTGTCGAATTTCGCGGCAAGCTGCTCTCCATCATCGACACAGCCACAGATAGTGTGAGAATCTATCATCTCGGGAAAAACTGGGAGCAAAAGGTCGAGCACCATGGCAAAAATGATGACTATAACATTGATGCTCCGCTCATCCTCTAACTCCCCTGCGCGAACCTCTAGCGCTCGCGTTGATTTTTAACCCAACCATCAGCTCTTTGACATCACCAAAACCAAGGTTCGCGGAAACAAGGCTGGAACCCCTTGTAAAACCTTGCTTAAAATACCCCGCGATCGCTCCTTCACGGGAGCGCGGATTGAAACGGTCTTTGATCGATTTCCACGCTGTTTTTGCGCAATCGCTCCTTCACGGGAGCGCGGATTGAAACCTTGTGGGGCATTGCCTCAACGGGGTGCTGATGCATCGCTCCTTCACGGGAGCGCGGATTGAAACGATGACCGTCTTGGGCTGTTTAGCTTGTGCGCTCATCGCTCCTTCACGGGAGCGCGGATTGAAACATCCAAGAAATTAGAGCCATCGAGGGCGGCGTAGATCGCTCCTTCACGGGAGCGCGGATTGAAACGGCCGCAGCGGTCGTCGTCCACTTCGCGGAATCATCGCTCCTTCACGGGAGCGCGGATTGAAACGCTTTTCCTGCGAAGTCTTTAGTTATGGTCATTTATCGCTCCTTCACGGGAGCGCGGATTGAAACCCTCGCGACAAGAAGACTCTCTCACAAAATAGTTATCGCTCCTTCACGGGAGCGCGGATTGAAACCGTGGACGGGTGAGGAGTCCTACGCGATGGATCAATCGCTCCTTCACGGGAGCGCGGATTGAAACGAGGGATTCGGCCTGCGCTTCGGTGTCGTTTATATCGCTCCTTCACGGGAGCGCGGATTGAAACAAGCAACCTGCGAACTCTACGAGGACGTGATTGGATCGCTCCTTCACGGGAGCGCGGATTGAAACTGGAGTCACCCCGTAATGGCGCGGCAGTCCAGTGAATCGCTCCTTCACGGGAGCGCGGATTGAAACAGCAAGAGAGTCCGTCCCAACTCCGAAGACCGGAATCGCTCCTTCACGGGAGCGCGGATTGAAACGCTCGAATGATGGAACGTGAACGAAACGAAGCGCATCGCTCCTTCACGGGAGCGCGGATTGAAACAACGCTTTTACCGCCGGTAAAGACGGAGCTTATGCATCGCTCCTTCACGGGAGCGCGGATTGAAACAAACCCCAAGACTCAGAACCAATGAAAACGAAAAATCGCTCCTTCACGGGAGCGCGGATTGAAACGATTTCCTCGAAGTCGAAGCCGACCCGTGGATTATCGCTCCTTCACGGGAGCGCGGATTGAAACGGTCTTTGATCGATTTCCACGCTGTTTTTGCGCAATCGCTCCTTCACGGGAGCGCGGATTGAAACAGGTAGTTCGGAAGAGGATGAACAAGACGGAGAATCGCTCCTTCACGGGAGCGCGGATTGAAACATGGTGTTGGTTACAGGCAGGCCGTGGCTTTCTTATCGCTCCTTCACGGGAGCGCGGATTGAAACCTTGATCTCAGGGCCGCAGCAAAGGGGCACGGAAGATCGCTCCTTCACGGGAGCGCGGATTGAAACGCTCGAATGATGGAACGTGAACGAAACGAAGCGCATCGCTCCTTCACGGGAGCGCGGATTGAAACCGCAATGTAAGAGCGGCTAACAAGACGGAGATGGATCGCTCCTTCACGGGAGCGCGGATTGAAACCTAATTTCTACGCCCGATGGAAGAGAACCAGAAGATCGCTCCTTCACGGGAGCGCGGATTGAAACGAGGGATTCGGCCTGCGCTTCGGTGTCGTTTATATCGCTCCTTCACGGGAGCGCGGATTGAAACCCCTCCCTCCCGCAGTATGACGGGGAGCGCATCGATCGCTCCTTCACGGGAGCGCGGATTGAAACCTGTTCAACAAAGAGTTTCAATCTGCACACAGAGATCGCTCCTTCACGGGAGCGCGGATTGAAACGACCTTTAATCAAAGGCCATAAGCGAAAAGGAAAATCGCTCCTTCACGGGAGCGCGGATTGAAACTCGGTCATCATCTGATTTCTTGCTTCCGGCTGATATCGCTCCTTCACGGGAGCGCGGATTGAAACACCTCCTAACTGGTGGAGTACTTCCGGGGTTCTCAATCGCTCCTTCACGGGAGCGCGGATTGAAACTTGAAGCAAAAGCCTCATGCAAGACTGAGTGAGAATCGCTCCTTCACGGGAGCGCGGATTGAAACTCATAATATTCCTCTTCCTTGGGCACCGCCGGAATCGCTCCTTCACGGGAGCGCGGATTGAAACAGAAAGAGGTGGCTTTATACTGCAGTGACTCGCGATCGCTCCTTCACGGGAGCGCGGATTGAAACCAATTATCATTTCATAAGCTGCCTTGTCGTCAGGATCGCTCCTTCACGGGAGCGCGGATTGAAACAGTTGAAAGACTTGTGGATTCATAAACAGTCTTCAATCGCTCCTTCACGGGAGCGCGGATTGAAACCTTGAACATTGTGAGTATGTTGTTCCAAATGAAATCGCTCCTTCACGGGAGCGCGGATTGAAACTGTGGGCTGATCCGGAAGGGGTGGCGGTGGGATATCGCTCCTTCACGGGAGCGCGGATTGAAACTCGGCACTTACTCGGCTGTAATACCTGTTCACCATCGCTCCTTCACGGGAGCGCGGATTGAAACGACAAGAGCTTTTACGCTGTCACTCCTAAACTCAAATCGCTCCTTCACGGGAGCGCGGATTGAAACTCTACGAAACACCCCTCACGCTCACGGAAGATACATCGCTCCTTCACGGGAGCGCGGATTGAAACCGGGATGGGCTGGAAGACGGTGACGCGGGCGGAAATCGCTCCTTCACGGGAGCGCGGATTGAAACACACAGATGGAGAGCATGTATCTGCTGGTGACAATCGCTCCTTCACGGGAGCGCGGATTGAAACTGTGGCGACTGCCGCCTACCCTGGGGATACAGGAATCGCTCCTTCACGGGAGCGCGGATTGAAACTTTTCAAGGTTGTCCAATGCTGCTTGCGCCGCCTATCGCTCCTTCACGGGAGCGCGGATTGAAACTGTGTAAGCGTCCCGGCCCCGCTCGAACCAATCAATCGCTCCTTCACGGGAGCGCGGATTGAAACCTCTTCTTTGACTAATTTGAGGCCGAAGGACTGATCGCTCCTTCACGGGAGCGCGGATTGAAACGAAATTCCGGAGGACACCACGCTACTGCCATTTATCGCTCCTTCACGGGAGCGCGGATTGAAACAATCTGACTCTTGAACCCCAGGTTGTGGACGGGCATCGCTCCTTCACGGGAGCGCGGATTGAAACAGGTGATTATTCCAAACAGCCGCAAAAGCGTGTGATCGCTCCTTCACGGGAGCGCGGATTGAAACCTTCTGGACTTGCTGGTTGCCCTGCGAGCTGGACAATCGCTCCTTCACGGGAGCGCGGATTGAAACTCCGTGGAACCTCTCTTTTTGGGTGGTGGGCGTGTATCGCTCCTTCACGGGAGCGCGGATTGAAACATCATAATTGAGAACAATATTGGTATAAACAGTATCGCTCCTTCACGGGAGCGCGGATTGAAACATCATAATTGAGAACAATATTGGTATAAACAGTAATCGCTCCTTCACGGGAGCGCGGATTGAAACCGGCGGCTATACTGTCCGCTTCGGTCTCAACGGTATCGCTCCTTCACGGGAGCGCGGATTGAAACTTCCCCCCTGCCTGCTCCGGTGCTAATCCAGTTTATCGCTCCTTCACGGGAGCGCGGATTGAAACATGACAGCAAGGGAATAACGCCAGAGGAGCGCAAATCGCTCCTTCACGGGAGCGCGGATTGAAACAGTTTCCAGCAGTTGGAGACGCTTGGGAAACTTTATCGCTCCTTCACGGGAGCGCGGATTGAAACTATTTCTGGCACTATTGTCTATTCTGAGCGCGCTGATCGCTCCTTCACGGGAGCGCGGATTGAAACACGGGTACCTCTATTGCTTCAACTGGCAGCATTTAATCGCTCCTTCACGGGAGCGCGGATTGAAACCCGTGTTCGTTTTTGGCAGACTTCCAAAAATTTTATCGCTCCTTCACGGGAGCGCGGATTGAAACGGGCGGGAATGGATCCGGTGGTGACGGTGGCGGCATCGCTCCTTCACGGGAGCGCGGATTGAAACCACAAATGGAGATTTGCAATCTCAATTTGGAAAGATCGCTCCTTCACGGGAGCGCGGATTGAAACGGGAAATTTCCCTTACTGATTTACAGACTCCTAAATCGCTCCTTCACGGGAGCGCGGATTGAAACCAGGGCGCTCCGCCACTTTCCAAATTGAGATTGCATCGCTCCTTCACGGGAGCGCGGATTGAAACCTGGTCTAGTTTGTCTCCAGTTGTCCGCCTTTGTATCGCTCCTTCACGGGAGCGCGGATTGAAACCTGCGATGGCAGACGCTACCGATGTTACGTCTGATCGCTCCTTCACGGGAGCGCGGATTGAAACAACCGGCAGAGACACGCAAAAGGCCATTATGAGTGATCGCTCCTTCACGGGAGCGCGGATTGAAACTTATGTATGGCACCCGAAATCGAACTACTTTCAAATCGCTCCTTCACGGGAGCGCGGATTGAAACCACTCTTTAAACTCTGGGCTTTGTCCGGTTGGCATATCGCTCCTTCACGGGAGCGCGGATTGAAACCTGATACTTCTGCTTTGCAAGACATGCCTTCAAAATCGCTCCTTCACGGGAGCGCGGATTGAAACCAGGCCACCAAGTAAACTGATCTATGTCCCGAGAATCGCTCCTTCACGGGAGCGCGGATTGAAACGAGTGCTCGGTGATCGATTTAAACTTGGCCTCCATCGCTCCTTCACGGGAGCGCGGATTGAAACGCATTTGAATTATGAATAAACTACAATCATTCGCATCGCTCCTTCACGGGAGCGCGGATTGAAACCTCTCCTATTGGCCGGCCCGGGCTGTGGGTGGGATCGCTCCTTCACGGGAGCGCGGATTGAAACATAGCATAAAGGCCGCCCCCGGTTAAGAGGGCAGATCGCTCCTTCACGGGAGCGCGGATTGAAACCTTGGGCGTTCTCCAAGAAAATTATGAAGATACCAATCGCTCCTTCACGGGAGCGCGGATTGAAACGATTGGTGATTTGATAGCTCCTGCCTGCGCGTGATCGCTCCTTCACGGGAGCGCGGATTGAAACACACACCCGCTGAGCCCACAAGCCAGCGGGTTTCATCGCTCCTTCACGGGAGCGCGGATTGAAACAATCCGTCATCAAGAATCGTGAGGCAGACTTTAGATCGCTCCTTCACGGGAGCGCGGATTGAAACTTGAGTGTTCATAGGTTCTTGACAAATTCCTTGTATCGCTCCTTCACGGGAGCGCGGATTGAAACAACAACTTGCCGGCATTATGAATGCAATCCGAGATCGCTCCTTCACGGGAGCGCGGATTGAAACAAAATCCTCGATAAACTCTTCCGCCCGCCGGTCATCGCTCCTTCACGGGAGCGCGGATTGAAACATACTTTTCGTCCTGTTTATTGCTTACTTGGCGAGATCGCTCCTTCACGGGAGCGCGGATTGAAACAAGCAACCTGCGAACTCTACGAGGACGTGATCGGATCGCTCCTTCACGGGAGCGCGGATTGAAACGGGAGTTATTCGTTTTCGTTAACAAGGCGGAGCTATCGCTCCTTCACGGGAGCGCGGATTGAAACAAGAGCAATCCGCGCGATGTTTTCGCAAGATGAATCGCTCCTTCACGGGAGCGCGGATTGAAACGGCGCATCTCCGCGTCCTACCGTGATATTAAAAGGATCGCTCCTTCACGGGAGCGCGGATTGAAACAATCCGGTTTTGATCTCGTCGCTGCCATCCGTGATCGCTCCTTCACGGGAGCGCGGATTGAAACTGCGGGGCGTATTTGTCCCCGTTGTTCCGGGGCATCGCTCCTTCACGGGAGCGCGGATTGAAACCGAGAAAACAACAGTGCCGGAAACAGGCCCACAGAATCGCTCCTTCACGGGAGCGCGGATTGAAACTACAATCCCACCGCGCAGGCGGGGGTGGCCTTCATCGCTCCTTCACGGGAGCGCGGATTGAAACCGGCAGCTACTATATCAGCATTGCCGGGGAGAAAATCGCTCCTTCACGGGAGCGCGGATTGAAACGTCCGGACAAACTCCGCGATTAGCGCGGCGTCGAATCGCTCCTTCACGGGAGCGCGGATTGAAACGCAAGAGATGGTTCCGATCACGTTCGCTCGAATGATCGCTCCTTCACGGGAGCGCGGATTGAAACATGGATTGGAGCGTCACCGGGCTATTCGCCCCGGATCGCTCCTTCACGGGAGCGCGGATTGAAACCACCGCCGCAAGTGGAGTCTATCCCGCCACACGTATCGCTCCTTCACGGGAGCGCGGATTGAAACATCTACAATCGCATCCTTACCGATACGGAAAAAGATCGCTCCTTCACGGGAGCGCGGATTGAAACAAGACCGAGGGCAAAGACATCCGCTTTATGTCCATCGCTCCTTCACGGGAGCGCGGATTGAAACTCACGGAGACAGAAGCCAAACTCGAAAAGTGAAAATCGCTCCTTCACGGGAGCGCGGATTGAAACCTCTCCTATTGGCCGGCCCGGGCTGTGGGTGGGCATCGCTCCTTCACGGGAGCGCGGATTGAAACTTCCCCACATCCAGAACCACCACTGGGTCCAGTCATCGCTCCTTCACGGGAGCGCGGATTGAAACTCT
Organism: Luteolibacter algae; assembly: GCF_042683045.1. Lineage (NCBI taxonomy): Bacteria > Pseudomonadati > Verrucomicrobiota > Verrucomicrobiia > Verrucomicrobiales > Verrucomicrobiaceae > Luteolibacter > Luteolibacter algae. The sequence continues at coordinate 25,243 of NZ_JBHUIT010000003.1, forward strand.
CCGCGATCGGCTCGCCATTTGTGACGGGGGAATCGCTCCTTCACGGGAGCGCGGATTGAAACCCGCGCTCAACTCAGCCGCGACCGGAGCGCAAAAAATCGCTCCTTCACGGGAGCGCGGATTGAAACGAAACCCTTTAATCAAAAAAAACTAACCCAACGAATCGCTCCTTCACGGGAGCGCGGATTGAAACCGTCCGGCTGCGGTTGGTAGACGGTAAAGTCTGGATCGCTCCTTCACGGGAGCGCGGATTGAAACGTCGTCGCGTTGCTTTTCGAGACGATGATCTAGATCGCTCCTTCACGGGAGCGCGGATTGAAACGCAAAACTCCAGCACGTGCCCGCCAAGGTCGGCGATCGCTCCTTCACGGGAGCGCGGATTGAAACTTTGGGATCGTTAAAACCTCCACCGCAGCCAATGATCGCTCCTTCACGGGAGCGCGGATTGAAACCCCTTCGTCGAACTCATCAGGAGCATAGACTCCATCGCTCCTTCACGGGAGCGCGGATTGAAACATAGCATAAAGGCCGCCCCCGGTTAAGAGGGCAATCGCTCCTTCACGGGAGCGCGGATTGAAACAGGGCCTCAGAAAGATCAAACGAAGCTCCAGCTTATCGCTCCTTCACGGGAGCGCGGATTGAAACATTTCGCCAAAAAGGCGCCCGCACGGCATTTACCAATCGCTCCTTCACGGGAGCGCGGATTGAAACATTTTCGTTTTTGGTTGAGGTTAGCCGCCCCCGGTTATCGCTCCTTCACGGGAGCGCGGATTGAAACGAGGTTTGCTGCGCTCATGTCTTTTTGTTCAAATCGCTCCTTCACGGGAGCGCGGATTGAAACATGGCTGGTAAAAACGGCAATCACACATCGTGGCCGATCGCTCCTTCACGGGAGCGCGGATTGAAACACAAAGCCCGCGCCGCCGGTCGCTCCAATCGTAGATCGCTCCTTCACGGGAGCGCGGATTGAAACATTGATGACTTTCCAAAAGTGGAAATAGTTTCCCTATCGCTCCTTCACGGGAGCGCGGATTGAAACGATGAATGGCGTATCACTGCCCAGTTCATCTTCCATCGCTCCTTCACGGGAGCGCGGATTGAAACAGCGAAAGCTTTGAGGCGAAGCCGTTGAGGAAGGATCGCTCCTTCACGGGAGCGCGGATTGAAACTCCTGGTCATCGGTGATGGTCACATCCTTGCCCGATCGCTCCTTCACGGGAGCGCGGATTGAAACCTCTCCACTCAGCTCCTGCACCGCCACGTCGATCATCGCTCCTTCACGGGAGCGCGGATTGAAACCAGAATTTCCCCGCCGCATAGTCACTCTTCGCCGCATCGCTCCTTCACGGGAGCGCGGATTGAAACCCGTCCCAGGGCTGATTGTAGAGCGCATCCTGCTATCGCTCCTTCACGGGAGCGCGGATTGAAACCTTGCAGATCATATCGATACCACCACCTGGTCCAATCGCTCCTTCACGGGAGCGCGGATTGAAACTGTGTCCGCGTAGTATTTTGAGCGGTAAAGCAGGATCGCTCCTTCACGGGAGCGCGGATTGAAACACTAATGTTAGCCTGGGTGCAATTGATTTGATCGATCGCTCCTTCACGGGAGCGCGGATTGAAACGACATCGCCGTTGACTCGATATTCGAAGGTTGAGAATCGCTCCTTCACGGGAGCGCGGATTGAAACATAGAGATCTGGATCGACAGTGAGAGTAATAAAACATCGCTCCTTCACGGGAGCGCGGATTGAAACAACGCTTGTTTGTGCGAGGCCCTGACTTGTAGATGATCGCTCCTTCACGGGAGCGCGGATTGAAACTAAGCGCACGTGTGGACGCTGGAGGACCTCCACGATCGCTCCTTCACGGGAGCGCGGATTGAAACTCGTTTCTGGATCAGCATATGGTCGACCTTGCTGATCGCTCCTTCACGGGAGCGCGGATTGAAACGATAGTGCCTTATCAAGAGGGCGTTGCAATTTCCATCGCTCCTTCACGGGAGCGCGGATTGAAACTTAACTTTTACGATCTTAAGGCCAAGATAATCGGATCGCTCCTTCACGGGAGCGCGGATTGAAACCGTCCTCGGTGACGTTCCGCTTGCTTCTCCCCCCATCGCTCCTTCACGGGAGCGCGGATTGAAACAATCCGGTTTTGATCTCGTCGCTGCGATCCGTGATCGCTCCTTCACGGGAGCGCGGATTGAAACTGGCCGATCAAGCCGTTTGTTTGCGATACCTGGAATCGCTCCTTCACGGGAGCGCGGATTGAAACTGAGCCGTCCGGCGGTGGTGAGTGGATCGAGACAAATCGCTCCTTCACGGGAGCGCGGATTGAAACCACAAGTCAGGGGCTAGCTCAAACCAGTGTTGAGTATCGCTCCTTCACGGGAGCGCGGATTGAAACAAAGTGAAGTTTGTAGTTGTCCAGTTGGCCGTTAATCGCTCCTTCACGGGAGCGCGGATTGAAACAAGCCTGTACTTGTCGATGATGATCCAAGCATGGAATCGCTCCTTCACGGGAGCGCGGATTGAAACATGAAACGCGCCAGGGTAGAGTTTGGCACGCCGATCGCTCCTTCACGGGAGCGCGGATTGAAACTGCTGGTTTCCCCCTCGTTGCTCCCTCCGATTTATCGCTCCTTCACGGGAGCGCGGATTGAAACACCTGCTTCGATTACACCGGCCCCGGCATCGGAATCGCTCCTTCACGGGAGCGCGGATTGAAACTGGAATTCCTGGAGCACGCCGCCACCCAGTGCATATCGCTCCTTCACGGGAGCGCGGATTGAAACCGTCATTGTACCTTTTTACATCGTCAATAGCGGATCGCTCCTTCACGGGAGCGCGGATTGAAACCCGACGCATCGAGCCGGACCCTTTATGTCACTGGATCGCTCCTTCACGGGAGCGCGGATTGAAACCTTTTGGCCTTCCGGATTGCTTTATTGAGTGCTATCGCTCCTTCACGGGAGCGCGGATTGAAACGAAATATACCTCAATATTTGTAACGCAAGTTTGTATCGCTCCTTCACGGGAGCGCGGATTGAAACTGAAGCTTGGACGTAGCCGCCTGACGGACACCGAATCGCTCCTTCACGGGAGCGCGGATTGAAACGATCACTGAGGCCGTAGGCGCTGCAACTACCATTTATCGCTCCTTCACGGGAGCGCGGATTGAAACCAGTGGCTGGTCAAAGATCAGCTCGAAGGCCTCTATCGCTCCTTCACGGGAGCGCGGATTGAAACTACGATTTTTTTGGTGTATGTTAAATTTTAACGTAATCGCTCCTTCACGGGAGCGCGGATTGAAACGCTATGATGGCCAAGTTGGTGAGAGCGGGATGCCATCGCTCCTTCACGGGAGCGCGGATTGAAACACCGGGGACAAGACAGCCCCGGATCTGGCGGAGCATCGCTCCTTCACGGGAGCGCGGATTGAAACCGCTGCCGGTCTTGGTATTCTTGCCGTGTTCCTCATCGCTCCTTCACGGGAGCGCGGATTGAAACTGGCCGTGCTCATCCTGGATGGAGATGAGCTGCATCGCTCCTTCACGGGAGCGCGGATTGAAACCGCTCATTTGACAACATTAAAAAAATAGCCCCTAATCGCTCCTTCACGGGAGCGCGGATTGAAACCAGCAGTGCTAGTGGCTGTTTAAACCACACTCGCATCGCTCCTTCACGGGAGCGCGGATTGAAACAGCGTTTTAACTACAGGCCGTATTGCCTTAATTTATCGCTCCTTCACGGGAGCGCGGATTGAAACTATCGTCGGTGCGCTGGTCGCTCTAGGCTCTTCAATCGCTCCTTCACGGGAGCGCGGATTGAAACACCTACAGCAGTGTATCCAGCGGAATTTAAATGTATCGCTCCTTCACGGGAGCGCGGATTGAAACGTAGCGTTGAGTGATTGATAAGGTGATAGCAGTTGATCGCTCCTTCACGGGAGCGCGGATTGAAACATATGAGTATTTTGCGGAACTTAGAAGAGTCAGCAAATCGCTCCTTCACGGGAGCGCGGATTGAAACTTTTTGAGAATGAGAAGGCGGCGGGTCAATATCATCGCTCCTTCACGGGAGCGCGGATTGAAACATCCACAACATTTGATTGAGTCGGATCGTCAGAATCGCTCCTTCACGGGAGCGCGGATTGAAACCACCCCTCCCGGGCGACCAGATCATCGGGAGAGAATCGCTCCTTCACGGGAGCGCGGATTGAAACAGCTTGGAGTTTCTCCACGAGTGCCGCTTTCAGCATCGCTCCTTCACGGGAGCGCGGATTGAAACCGTTCTCCAGAAACCCTTTGATACCTGCGATGATTATCGCTCCTTCACGGGAGCGCGGATTGAAACACCGGCCAGATATTCCGTTTGCGCCACCTCACGGATCGCTCCTTCACGGGAGCGCGGATTGAAACTGGGTTGAGTTAGACGACGGTGACTGCTGCGGGAATCGCTCCTTCACGGGAGCGCGGATTGAAACATCACATTCACCTCGCGGGTGACGAGCAGTCCGCATCGCTCCTTCACGGGAGCGCGGATTGAAACCGAGTCCATAACTTGGTTAAGACCGCGCCACTCAATCGCTCCTTCACGGGAGCGCGGATTGAAACTTTGCGTCCTTATCCAGCCCGGCGAAGTTTTTCATCGCTCCTTCACGGGAGCGCGGATTGAAACCAAACGTTCAACAAGAAGTATGATCGCATTTCTGAAGAGATCATTATCTCCTCCGGATCCTTTTGGTAAAAAAAATGGTGCGCGCGACAGGACTCGAACCTGAACGGGGTTGCCCCCACTAGAACCTGAATCTAGCGCGTCTACCAATTCCGCCACGCGCGCACTTTAGGCCGACTCTGCAGTCGGGCGGAAAAAGAATCATGTGTGGGACGACTTGGCAATCACCATTTTACCAAAGAAATGAATTTCACACTTTTTGTGAGATCCAGGTGATGAAATCACGGGATATTACTAGAATTGACGCCGTTGTGCTGTATTCTGGAATGCGTTTTCGATGTGGGTCACCGAGGGCTTTTCTCCTTCCGTGACCTCTACTTCGATAACGTCGTATCGCCAGAGCACCTCGCGACTGCCTAGCCGTTTGAGCCATTCGTTTCCGCCGCGTTGTATCAGTGCTTGTTTCTTGCGATTTACGGCAGCCAAGCCCCGGATTTTCGAGCCGTGGCGACGTGTTTTTACTTCCACGAATAGTAGCTGTTTCCCCTTTTTCGCCACAATGTCCACCTCCCCGCCCTTCGGTCCTTTGAAATTTCTCGATAGGATCTTGCAGTTTCTGGCCCGCAGCCAATCGGCAGCGACCTTTTCGCCATAGTCTCCCATCCATTTCCTCGCTCCGCTAGTTCCCGAGCGCTGGCGATATGGTGAGTTGAGAAACCGGCTTAAACGAGCGACGATGATGGATACAAGGCCCATGGGTTTTTAATGCTTCGAGGTGGATGCGGGTGCCATAGCCTTGGTGCTTGGCAAAGCCGTATTGAGGGAATTCTGCGTCGATCTTTTCCATCATCCGGTCTCTTGTCACCTTGGCAATGACACTGGCGGCGGCTATGGACAAGGAGAGCCCATCTCCCTTTACCAGAGCTTCATGCTCCACGGGCAGCCCTTTCACCCGCAAGCCATCGACCAAAGCGATACACGGCATTACCGAAAGAGTGGAAAGCGCCATTGCCATGGCCCGGTGGGTCGCACGCAGAATATTGATGGTGTCGATTTCTTCCGGGCCGACGGTAGCAACCGCCCACGTGATCTGTGAATTTCCGGTAATCTCGGCGTAGAGTTGCTCGCGGCGTTTCTTGGAGAGCTTTTTCGAATCGTTCAGGTATGGGCACGAAAAAGATTTTGGCAGAATGACAGCCGCCGCAGCGACAGGTCCCGCCAAAGGTCCTCTTCCGGCTTCATCGACACCTGCCACCCGCAGAAATCCACGGGCCAGCAGGTTATTTTCATAGGTTAAATCCGGCACGCCGGGAGCCTAGCACATTCACCATACACGGGAGAAGCGGTTTGAAAGCTCTGTGTGGGAAGTGGTTTCAGCCGAGCCAAAGATCTGGGTGGAAATGACCAGCCCCTGGGAAGTTACCGCGGTGCCTATTCCGGTATATGTCCAGTCGCTGCGCATATTGTGCTCGTGGGATTTCGAGCGGGACCAGAGATCCACAAGATGTTTCGAGGAATGATCCATGGAGGTTACTACATTTTCACCAATGGTGGAAATGCGGTAGGCCTGGCGGGCGGCAAGAGCACGGCCTTCAAAGCCGTTGTGATTGATGGAACGGTTGGTAAGACCGTGACTCTGGATATTGCCGGCAAGATAATCGCAGTGTTTCTGCGCAATGGCATCCAAGCCGGAATGACGCTGGAGAGAGCTCTTTCCTTTTGAAGTCCGGTATTGATTTACCTCATCAAAAATCTGACCGCGCAGTGATTTATCCGCTCCTGTAGGTGACGCCGATACGGGCACACGGGTGACATCCGGCGGAGAAGAAGAACAAGCTGCCAAAAGCCCGGCTAAGGCGATGGCAGACATCTGGGTGTAATGGCTGGTATTCATAAGGGACCACTCCAAAAGACATTTTTACTAAAAAAAGTAAAGTTTTTTGAAAGATCCGCAATCCCTGAGCTTGAAGCAGCTAGAACATTAAAAACACTCTGACTATAAAGCGCAGAGTTCCATTAAAACGCTCACGATTCGCTACCAAAACACCCGAAAACCAACCGCCCTTCCCGGAGGCGAAACTTCTCGACCCCTCTTTTTGCGCCATTGCCTCAATGTATAAGCGGCCGAAGTCATACTTCTCCAGCGAGGGGTAGGAGACGGAAATATCGCCAAGCACATTCCACAGCAGTCCTTTCCCCTGGATTCCCAGGATCAGTAGCTCAAGCAGCTCAAACTTCCCCAGCTCGCCGATGCGTAGGCCATTGAAATCCATTCTCCAAAGTCCGATGCGGGCAAACATCCCGCTCATTGTTTGCTTGGCGCCATGGAGCTTGAGCTCTAGCGACTCGATGACTTGTTCCAGCTGACCCCGGTCGTTCTCGATCTTTTCCAAAAGACTTTGGAAAAACTCCCGTTCCTCCTCATCCACCGTATTTTCCAGAAGACGCTGAGTCATCAGTATTCCCGCACTGCTGCCAGCCAAATGATCATTCAGGTAGGATTCCAGATCGTCTTTCATAGGTGTGATTATATATATACTTCATCCCTGAAGCAAAGACTGTGCGCCATCGACATAAATTTCCGTTCCGGTGATGTGCCGCGCCGCGTCCGAGGCTAAAAACATGATTGCGCTGGCGACATCCCCCGGCGAACCGGATTTTCCATGGGTCAATGGCACCTGTCCTTCCGGATACTGCACGGGAATATGGAGTTCGTCATCACCGCGTATTTCCGTGGAATCATCGATCTGGGTATCGATCGCACCCGGGCAGACCGCATTTACCCGCACGCCGAATTCCGCAAACTCAAGCGCTGTCATTCTCGAAAAGGTCACTTGTGCCGCCTTCGAGCACGCATACGCTGTGGCACCGCTGTTACTAAACATGCGGTTCCCGTTTACCGAGGATACAATGATCACAGAGCCTTTGGATTCCTTGAGGAAAGGCAAGCCGAGCTTCACTGTTAGAAATGTCCCGCGCAGATTTACCCCGAGTGTCATATCCCACTCGCAGGTTTTGATCTGATCCAGCGGTGCCCAAACCCCATTGATCCCTGCATTGGCGACAACGATATCAAGCCTTGGCCAAAGATCCCGGATTTGTTGAAACGCGAACTCCATTTCATCATCTTTTGAGACATCGGCGGTCAGGATCAAATGACCGGCTTCCTCGCCGCCGATTTCCTCCGCCACTTCCTTTAGCTGCACGAGTGAGCGGCTCAGCAGTGCGACTTTCGCCCCTGCCTCGGCCAGGGCAACCGCTGTGCTTCTGCCAATGCCGGAACCTGCCCCTGTAACCAAGGCATACTTACCCTCGATATTGTAATTGTTCGTTTTCATGGTTCAAAAAAATACCTCTGATCGCCTCGAAGGATTTTCGGTAATCGTGCTGCCTTCGCAGTCCGGGTGCCATGTGAGGAAAATCCGTAAATCCCTGTATCTATCAAGAAATCATAGGAGTCCGTGCGGAATTGGAACCACTTCTCGGATTGCAGTTTGCAAATCCGCTGCATGCATAAAGCCTTTGCATATATTATTGGTATCCGGCACCTGGATGGACCTCGGAAACCATGAGCTACCAATATATAAATCCCGAACACCAATACCCTTGAAGCAATATAGAAACAGAAGCATTGAACTTGCCGCGTAGCCTTGTTTCCCGGGGATGGGTTTTGACCAATCCAGCGGTTGAACAACCCGCCGAGAAGGTGGTATTGGAAGAATCCGGTCCCAATAATCTCGCACGTGTCATATTTGAGCTTTTTCCGGTATAAAGCATGAAATGGATGGAAACAGTGAGACAGACAGCGTGATCGTCGGGGAGATCTCCAAAGCACAGACTCCTCTGCGTGCCTACATCTGGAAGCTTGTGGGCGATCGTCACCATACCGACGATATCCTTCAGGAAACCAATCTGGTCATCTGGCAGAAGCGGGCGGATTGGGATAGCGCCACAGTTTTTCTCAAATGGGCCTATCGCATCGCTTACTTTCAGACCAAGGCCCATTTCCGCGATGCCGGAAGAGATAAGGAACGTCTGGTCTTCACCGATGCCGTGCTGGAAACTTTGGCAAAGGATACTCCACGTTTCCACGAAAACTCGGCGCTTGAGGACGCTCTTGAGCATTGTCTCGAAAAGATGGACAGCAGCAAGCGATCACTCCTCATGCAGAGATATGATGGGGAAAACAGCCTCGAAACCATCGCCAAACTGCACAACCGCCAGCCGAACACCTTATCGCAGATGCTCCGCAGGCTACGTTCACAGCTCTCCAGCTGCATCGAAGCCCAAACCCAGAACTAACCTTCATGAAGCCACATTTCACAGATTTCGACGATCTCGTATGGAAATATCTGGATGGAGAGATCACTCCGGAAGAGTTTGATCAATTCCAGCGGTTGCTTTCCGAGCACTCCGACCTGTCCAGTAGATACCAGCTTCTGGTGGAGGTTCACAACGGCCTTGATATCTGCGCGAAACTTTCACCAGACAAGCTCCAGAAACCTCAGAATCTTCTCCATTTCCCCAACGGAAAACCCATCCTTCCACGCCTGTTACTCATTTCCGCAGCCGTCGTATTAGTCGGTGCGATCGTTACCTTTTTCGCAGCCCGCGGGCATACCATCCGTGTGAAATATGTAGCACTGAAGCAGACGGATTTCCGTGGTTCCGATGTTAAAACAGGAGACCCGGCAACAAACCGGATGATGCACCTGATGCGCGGCGCAGTGGCTCTGGAATTCCCGAGCAAGACCACTGCAATCATCGAAGGACCTGCTTGGTATCAGGTGCAGGACAATCATTCCATACTGCTTTCCTCCGGCACGATCACCGTGCACCACCAGGGAAAACCGGGGGCTTTCAAGGTGATCACACCCGTAGGCGACCTGACGGACCTTGGCACAAAATTCGGGGTGACGATCGGTAACGGAGTCACTGATTCGATGGTGATGACGGAAGTCTACGAAGGTGAGGTAATCTTCGACGATAAAACAAGCACGCCCATCAGTATAAAACAGGGCAAAGGTTTCGCGATTCTCGGTAATCACAAATCCCAACGTATTGTCGATGAGGTAAACGGAGAGGACGTGAAAGTTACCGGAACTTTCGCACTCACGGACGCGGACCGTGATTTAAAATCTCTCCATAATCTTGCCCTTGGGAAACCAGCGAGCAGTTCCAGCCATTACAACTCGATTGATAATGGTGAAACCTTCGGGCCATCTGCTCTCACAGACAACCGGGACGGCGACAGCGGATCCCCGTGGGATTGGTCCTTCTGGCTGGCTCCAAATGGCGAATCCGGCACCGTCACGGTGGATCTCCTGGAGACGCATAAAATCTCCCGGGTCGATCTACAGAATACCAGAAACCGCCATCACGCCGATAGAGGGCTTAAAGATTTCGAAATTCAGACCTCCGTCGATGGCGTGCATTACACCACACAGGTAGAAGCCCGGCTGGCAGCGATCGAAACGACGGAAAGCAGTGCCTACATCTATGAACGCTTTGACTTTCCCAGTGTGGAAGCCCGATACGTCCGCATTGTGGGCAAATCCCATTATAAAAAGGAAAAGCATCGTCACGAAGGCAGCGGCGGGCTCAACGAAATCCGGATTTTCGAATAAATAATCCTTCCCGCGTCACATTCTGCACTTCTTCGGTATAAATCCATATGCAGCATCCGAAGCATCACTGGATCCGACCTTTTTCCCGCGCGGCTATCGCAATAGGCCTGGCGATAGCCCCGAACGCTCTCTATGCCGAGAATACGAAGGAACAGGAGACGATCGATTTCAATCGGGATATCCGTCCCATCCTCTCGAACAACTGCTATTACTGTCATGGCCCGGATGTGAAAAACAACAAGGCCGATCTGCGGCTGGATATCCGCGCGGAAGCCATCGCGGCATACGCCATTGCTCCGGGAGAGCCCGAATCCAGCGATCTGGTCGAGAGGATCTTTTCCAAAGACAGCAGTGAGGTGATGCCTCCGCCGGAAGCTCATAAAAGCTTGAGCCCGGAGCAGAAGGAAAAACTGGTGAAGTGGATCCGGGAGGGTGCGGAATACGATAGCCATTGGTCCTACAAACGAGTGGAACGTCCGGAAGCCGGTTCCATCGATGAAATCGTAGAGTCCAATCTAGGAAAGAAGAAGCTGAAGCTCTCACAGGAAGCCTCCCGGGAAACACTCCTGCGCCGGCTTTATCTGGATACCATAGGCCTTCCGCCGACTCCGCAGCAGATAGAGAATTATTTGAGCGATCAATCGCCTGACGCCTATGAACGCTTGGTGGATGAGCTTCTGGCATCGCCGCATTTTGGAGAAAACATGGCTGCGTCCTGGCTCGATGCAGTCCGTTACGCGGATACCTTGGGTTATCATGGAGACCAAACCCGCGATGCTTCCCCGTTCCGCGACTACGTGATCCATGCCTTCAACACCAACAAGCCTTACGATCAATTCACCATCGAGCAAATCGCCGGGGATCTTCTTCCAAACGCAACGCTGGAGCAGCGCGTCGCTTCCAGCTTCAACCGCCTGAACCAGAGCAGCCAGGAAGGTGGAATACAGGACAAGGAATATCTCAAAAAGTATCAGGCAGAACGCGTCCGCACTACCTCTACGACGTTTCTGGGCTCCACGCTTGCCTGTGCGGAATGCCATGATCACAAGTTCGATCCGTTTACCGCAAAGGACTTTTATTCGTTTGCCGCCTTCTTCTCGGACATCTTGGAGAGAGGTGCCTACAACAATTCCGGAAGCTTTCAGGAAGAGGACCTCTCGAAATTCCTGAAAGATCCGGCTGTCAAAATAGATACAAAATTCGGCACTTCGCTTCGCGTTCCGAACCGGACCTTTCTTCAAGACAGTGATGAACTGGAAGCAGAGCTTGCGGAACGATGGAACGTTTTGAGGCATGGAACAAAGGCCGCCGAAGTTGAATTCCAGAAATGGCTTTCGGAGAAACGTCAGGCCTACGACAGCAAGCTTCCCGCCGAGTATCCCTTGCCCTCATTCGGAAAACACAGAGGCCTCCGGATTGCCAAGGGGCAACTGCCTGCTGAAAACGGCTACCGTTTTTCTTTGGAGATTTTTCCCGGCGAGCCTGACAGCTCGAAAAATGGTGCCGCGGTGGAATTCACATTTCCTGATGCCCGGTATGTTTTCTTCTGGGGAAAGTCCCCCAAAAAAGAATCCGACCAACGCATCCTGATCAACAAAGGCGCGATGCCGAAAGCCCGCGAATGGTCCACTCTCACCATCGACCTGCGTGAGCTTAAGAAGCACCGGCATGCTGAAGTTTCCGAAGTGACATTCATCGAAAATGCCCACGCAAAGGATGCAAAGCCGACCCAAATCCGGAATTTCAAACTACAGACCACCCTGCACGCGGTCCCAATCGGGAATTTGAGCAATGAAGCAATTAGGCTTCTCCGGCAATGTATCAACCATCCATCCGACACCCGATCCATGTCCGGGCTGAGGGAAATTTTCTTCACCACCCATGCTGGCAGCCCTGATCAAATCGCTCTCAGAGAGAATCACCAGCTCTTGGCGGAGTTCATCCACGGCACGCGTGAAACTCCCGTAACGATCAGCGCAACTCCCCGTGAAATACGTATTCTTCCACGCGGAAACTGGATGGACGAGAGTGGCGAAATCGTGCTACCTGCCACTCCCGAATTTCTCGATTTCTCGATCACCTCGGATTCCAGCAGAAGGCTCAATCGCCTGGATCTGGCCAGATGGATCGTCAATCGCGACAATCCGCTGGCAGCGCGAACCTACGTGAACCGCCTCTGGGCCGATTTCTTCGGGACACCCCTTTCCAGCGCTCCGGAAGACCTCGGACTCCAGGGAGAATACCCGGTTTATCCAGAGCTGATGGATTGGCTGGCTGCGGAATTCATGGAGTCCGGCTGGGATATCAAACACTTGATCAAAACGATACTTATGTCGAAAACCTACCGTCAGACCAGTCGATCTACCCCTGAGCTCGATCTGATCGATCCACACAATCGGCTGCTGGCCCGCCAAACTCCCCGCCGGCTAAAGGCGGAAAACATCCGCGATAATGTGCTCTCCGCTTCCGGCCTCCTCGTGCGCCGGATCGGAGGCGCAAGCAGCACCCCCTATCAACCTGCCGGCTATTACCGTCAACTGAACTTCCCGAAGCGCACCTATCAGGAGGATCACAACGAAAACCAGTATCGCCGCGGTTTATACACCCACTGGCAGCGCACCTTCCTGCACCCGATGCTTATGGCTTTTGATGCCCCCAGTAGAGATGAATGCGCTGTCTCCAGGCCTGTATCGAACACCCCGATGCAAGCTCTCAATCTGCTCAATGACCCGACATTCGTCGAGGCAGCCAGAGCCTTGGCTGACCAGGTCCTGACCGCTAGCGCAGACGACTCAAGCCGAATCGAGAGCCTCTATCTTCGCGTTTTGGCAAGATCCCCCAGCCCCCGGGAAGTCACCCGGCTGGCTTCCTTTCTGGCGAAAGAACGCCAACGCTTCCAGACCGCACCTGATCAAGCCGACGAGCTGCTCGGCATCGGTCTCTATCACAGCAAAAACAAAATCCCAGAGCCTGAAAAAGCGGCGTGGACCAGCGTCAGCCGTGCCGTCCTTAACCTCCATGAATCCATCACCCGATACTAAGTGTTTATGAAAATCGATCCCACCTCACTTGAAAATTTTCGGACATATACCAATCGGCGAACTTTTTTGAAACGATCTCTGAGCAGTCTCGGCGCGTTTGCCGTCGGCGACTTGCTGGCTAAATCCGGAGGTATTGATCCGCTGAGTGCGGCGGCCGGCGGCATCTCTCATTTTCAGCCGAGAGTCAAACGCGTGATTCATCTCTGCATGGCAGGCGGACCATCACACCTGGAGACTTTCGATCCCAAGCCGGAGCTCACGCGGCTGGAAGGTCAGGAAATGCCGGACTCCTTTACCAAAGGGCAGCAACTGGCGCAGCTCCAAGGCTCGAAGCTGAAGATAATGGCTCCGCGGTTTGGCTTCAGTCCCCAGGGAAAAAGTGGAATGATGATCAACGATCTCTTCCCACATATCGGCACCATTGCGGATGATATCGCCGTGGTCCGTTCCATGTATACGGAGCAGATCAACCACGATCCGGCGCACACGTTTATGAATACGGGCTCCATTATTCCGGGGCGTCCATGTATGGGAGCATGGACACTCTACGGACTGGGTAGTAGTTCGGAAAATCTACCCGGCTATGTCGTGCTCACCAGCGAGGGTGGCGGGCAGGCCCAGCCAATTTCCTCAAAGCTCTGGAACAATGGGTTTCTGCCCAGCAAGTTCCAGGGCGTCCAGCTACAATCAAAGGGTGATCCCGTCAGTTACGTGAACAATCCCGGAGGTGTAAGCCGTAATGCGCAGAAAGACCTCATCGATACGATCAATAGCCTCAACCACATGCAGCTTGATGCCAGCCATGACCGGGAAATCGCGGCCCGGATTGCCCAGTATGAACTAGCTTTCAAAATGCAGGCATCCGTGCCGGAGCTGACCGATTTCGGCCAAGAGCCCCAGCATATCCTCGATCTATATGGCTGCAAACCTGGCGATGGGAGCTTTGCGTCAAACTGCCTGATGGCACGGCGTTTGGCCGAGCGCGGCGTGCGTTTCATCCAGCTCTATCATCGCGGTTGGGATCATCACAACTCATTGGAAAAGAACTTCCCTGTCTCTGCAAAGCACGTGGATCAGGGCACCGCAGCACTGATCAAAGATCTCAAAGCGCGTGGCCTTCTGGAAGATACTCTGGTCATCTGGGGGGGAGAATTCGGACGGACTCCGATGGCTCAGGGCACAGGCCGCGACCACCACATCAAAGGATTTTCCGTCTTCTTTGCCGGAGGCGGCATCAAAGGAGGGACGGTATACGGCTCCACTGACGAGCTGGGATACTCTGCTGTGGAAAATCCAACTTCCGTGCATGATCTTCACACCACCATGCTGCACTTACTGGGAGTGGATCATAAGCGTCTCACCTATCGCTTCCAAGGTAGAGACTTCCGCCTGACGGATGTCCATGGCGAGCTGATCAAAGGTATTTTGAGTTAGCCTATCCTTGAGGAAGTTTCAGTCTTCCGGGCTCCTTCGTCATCCTCAGCTCCAGATGGATTTCGGCTTCTTCGGCGGCTCCGGATTTTCAAAGATACCGCGCTCGCGGCTATGAAAAATCGCATCCTCCCGTGTGATCAAGCCCTGTTCCAGGAGACTCTTTACGCTTTGGTCGATCGTGCGGTTTCCCTCTTTGTAGCCGATCTCCATCAGCCCGACAACTTGTTCGAGCTTATGCTCACGGATGCAGTGCCGGATCGCGTGATTGGGGCGCATGATTTCCGTAGCCAACACCCTCCCCTTTCCATCAGCTCTCGCAAGCAATCTCTGGCAGACGATCCCCTCAAGCACCGTGGAAAGCTGGGTTACGATCTGGGGCTGCTGATCCGCGGGAAAAACGTCCACCAACCGATCAATCGTCTGCGGCGCATCCGCCGTGTGCAGGGTGGCCAGAACCAAATGCCCGGTCTCCGCAGCTGTCATTGCGATACGAATGGTTTCCAGATCCCGGAGCTCCGATACGACGATGACATCAGGATCCTGCCGCAGCGCCTGACGCAGCGCACGCGGGAAACTCTTCGTATCGCTGCCGACTTCACGTTGTTTGATCAGGCAGGAACTATGGTTGAAAACGTATTCGATGGGGTCTTCCAGACTAATGATCACCCCCCTCCGACTATCGGAAATCCTGCGGATCATGGAGGCCAGCGTGGTCGATTTTCCAGAGCCTGTTGTGCCCGTCACCAGCACCAATCCACTGCGGATATTGCAAAAATGATGAATCACCGGATGATGTCCCAGTGTTTCCAGTTCCGGGATCTCATCTTTGATATGGCGGAAAGTCGCCTCCGCATTTCCGCGCACGATGTGAACATTCCCGCGAAATCTTCCCACGCCCTCGACTTGCAATGCGTAGTCCAGCTCCCACTCTTCATCGAGTGTGGCCCGCTGTGCCTCTGACATGGTGTCCAGTATCAGATTCTTCACAGCCTCCGAATCAAGTGCTTCATCATCCAGAGCGATGAGTGATCCGTTCAATCTCGCGCACGCCGGTGCCAGCGGGCTGAGATGTAAATCGGAGCCGCCTCTAAGGACGGTTTCCTGAAGATATTCCACTATTTCGCGGGGCATTTTTTTCGGGGATTGGTAGTTTTTCAGTGGATACCTCGCATGACGCGATCGAAATCCTGGGGACGTGCGGAAACGCCACGGGCGACTTCTGCCTCGATGAACCCTTGTTTCACAGATGCCACAAGATATTCCAGAAGCGAACAATTTGTCGGTTCCTTGGATTTCAGCAGATAATCCTGAAGCTCCGGAAGACGTTTTTCCATGATCCAGCGGCGGGTGCCCGCTTCATTTTGCATAAACTCAAGGACCGGGAACATTCCACCGCCGTTCCGCGGCAAAAGCTGCTGGGAGATAATCCCGATCAGCTGCGAGGCCAACAAATAGAGCGCACCACCGCTTTTTTCCGAGCCAATCAGGTGAATGAACCGATCCAGTGTATCAACCACGCCACTACTATGTAAGGTAGAGATCACCAGATGGCCCGTTTCGGCAGCATGCAGCGCGGTCAGAGCCGTTTCCGCATCGCGGATTTCACCCAGGAAGAGCACGTCTGGGCTTTGCCGGAGAGCCGAACGCAAGCCCTCGGCGAAACTCTCGGAATCCTGCCGGATTTCTCTCTGGGAAAAGAGCGATTGTTTATTGGTAAAAAGAAACTCGATGGGATCTTCCAGCGTCACGATGTGTCGGGGTAGCTGTTGATTGATCCATTCCAGACACGCGGCCACCGTCGTGGATTTCCCCGAGCCCGTGGGCCCGGTGACGAGCACCAATCCGAAGGGTTTTCTCATCCAAGCTTCCAGCTGCTGCGAGGGCAGGGAAAGGCCTTCCAGGCTTGGAATATCTTCCTTGATCGGGCGCATCACCGCAGCGAGCCGCCCCAGTGAATGATAGAGATTTACCCGTAACCTCCCCCCCCCGGGAACATGCCAGGAGACGTCCGCTTCCTTTCTCAGAGTTGGATTCACATCACAGCCGTGCCAAAGTTCCTGCAAACTTGCGCGGGAAATTGGCTCGGGATTGAGCGGCACGACAACGCCGGATCTCCGTATGCGGGGAGGCTCTCCTTCCATCAAAAAAACGTCGGATGCATCGTTCTCAAATGCATCACGGATAAGCTGATAGAGTGGATTTTCCATGGGTTTTCAGAAAAAAAATCGGTTTCAACCGATTTCCGGCCATACTACGGGGAGGCGGGATCGTTAGAAGCAAAATGATCCGGTTTCTGAAAAATCTCTCAGATACCCACGAGGTTCATATACCACTCCCACAGCTTGTAGCCTCCGAATAGCCACGCACTAGCACCCATCGCCAGAAACGGCCCGAAGGGCAACTGCTTGCCGAAGCCGATTCTGCCAATCAATGCCGCGATCAATGCAAAAAGGGACGCTGAGAACAGTGAGAAAAACACTCCACTGAATCCGAAGAACGCACCAATCATCCCCAGCAAATGGACATCGCCCATTCCCATGGCCTCACGA
Organism: Luteolibacter algae; assembly: GCF_042683045.1. NCBI lineage: Bacteria > Pseudomonadati > Verrucomicrobiota > Verrucomicrobiia > Verrucomicrobiales > Verrucomicrobiaceae > Luteolibacter > Luteolibacter algae. Next base: position 42,573 of record NZ_JBHUIT010000003.1, read on the forward strand.
GGAATCACCGCGCCATTGGCACGTCCACTCAGCGAAACCATATTTTCCAGTTGGAAGGTGCGTCCATCCGCTAGCTCGATGTCTTGCTCACGGATAATCAGCCGACCACCACCGGTTTTCTCGCCGTCCACTACGACTTCCGTGGCATCGACGATCAACTTATCGGTCTTCCTTGAGAAAATATCCCACCAGGGCACGGAATCTTCCCCGATGACAAAACACAGGGGATCCTCGTCGCCCTCGGGTTCTCTCAGCTGCCAGTCGACTTCTTTATCGAATTTCATCTCCTTGCGCCCAAAAGCTTTCTTCCCTAATTCAACCACCGCCCAAAGCCCGAAAAAGCCAGCTACCCAGCCAATCCCGCCATCCACCAAGCCGTCGATCCAGCTCATATTGTAACCTGCCAGCTCGGATATCTCGGGCCACACCGCACAACCGATCAGGCCGATGAGCGAGCCGGCCCATGTAAGATTTGTCGGGATAATCAAATGCTCTGCATCGATATAGGTAATCACGACGAGAAGAGCCATCAACACCCACAGGAACAGCGCTATTTGGGGAGGGAAATTCCACCAAACCAGACCGAAAAGCACTCCGGTTAATATTTCCACCGCAATGTAGCGGAAAGGAATCGGAGCGCGGCAATGCGCACATTTACCGCGCAGACACAACCAGCTCACCACCGGCATATTCTGCCAGATTGAAAGTTGGTTTTTACAAATAGGACAAAACGAACGTTTTGGTTTATTCACCGACATACCCAACGGGATCCGGTAGATCACCACGTTCAAAAAAGAGCCAATACAGGCCCCGATCAGAATTGCGGGAATCAGCCAGATCCAGTGATCTATCGGCGGATAAATTACAGGCACGCTTGCCACCTTTCAACCTCACGCTTCACGTTCTCCACGGATGGAGCACCGACGTTTGTCCGGGCGGCTAATGCCACCTCCAGCGAAAAGACGGATTTCATTTCATCAGTGTAGGCATCATCGATTTCTTTCAGATCCAGCTGATCGAGCGGCACCCCGCTTTTTACAGATTCAGCGACCGCCTTGCCCACCAGCTCATGAGCGGAGCGGAAAGGAACGCCGCTTTTCACCAACGCATCGGCGAGGTCGGTGGCCAACAGCATCGGATCGCTTGCGGCTGCCAGGCATTTCTCCTCTCGCATTTCCATCGCGGCAATCATCTCGGTATTCACCGCGAGAACGAGCAGAAGGGTATCCACGGAATCGAAAAGTGGAGGTTTGTCCTCCTGCAGATCCCGATTGTAAGTAATCGGCAAACCCTTCATCGCAACGAGAAGATTCATGAGGTTTCCCACGAGGCGTCCCGTCTTGCCGCGGGTGATTTCGCACACGTCCGGGTTCTTCTTCTGCGGCATGAGCGACGAGCCCGTGGTATGTGCATCGGAAAGGTTCAAAAAGCCAAACTCACTACTGCACCACAGGATCAGATCCTCACTGAGACGCGAGAGATGGACACCGCACATGGAGATCGTGAAAAGCAGCTCTGCGATATAATCGCGGTCCGCGATCGCATCCATCGAGTTATGCGTGATACCATCAAAACCCAGCTCTTTTGCGATAGCATTTCTGTCCAAATTAATCGTGGACCCCGCGAGCGCTCCAGAGCCGAGGGGCGAAATATTCAGACGCTTCCGGCAATCCGCAAGGCGCCCCTTATCGCGCTCCAACATTTCCACATACGCCAGAAGGTGATGACCCGCCGTCACTGGCTGACCACGCTGAAGGTGGGTGTAGCCTGGCATCACCGTCGCCGCATACCGGGAAGCCTGGTCCAGAAGGACTTTTTCCAAACCAGTGATCGCCGTGAGCAAACCATCAATCTGGGTGCGACAATACAACCGGGTATCTGTCGCCACCTGATCGTTGCGCGAGCGGGCCGTATGGAGCTTTCCGCCGGCAGCACCTATGCGTTTGGTAAGCTCCGCCTCAATGTTCATGTGGATATCCTCGAGAGAAGTCCGGAACTCAAAGCGACCTTCCCGGATATCGGTTTCGATCCCGCGCAGCCCTTCTTCAATCGAGCTGAATTCCTCCTCTGTCAGCAACCCGGCGTTCAACTGTGCACGCGCATGCGCGATGGATCCCGCAACGTCGTGCGGAAACAATCTCCAGTCATATGAAATCGACTCGCCAAACTGTTCAACCAGCGACGACGTATCCTGTGCAAAACGTCCTTTCCACATACTAATAGCTTCCGTTTTTATAAGTTCCCGCGGCGATGACTTTTCGCTCCGCCTGCGGATTTTCAAATTTTACATCTCCTTCAACGATCACACCTTCTTCGAAAGCGATCAGACCGGAAACGACAAGTGAATCACATTTGATCAGGCTGGGAACGCCAAGTGCGTCCAAGGATTCCACTAGTTTATACTCAGCTGAAAGCGAGATATCCGGTGGCACGCCATTGCGTTCATTCCTCAATCTGACCTGGCCGTTTTCGAGGATTTCATAGGCATCCGATCTCAGCGCAAGCAGATCGGATGTGGTTTTCACAGGCGCGAAACGACTGCGCGGAACCTCAATGGCCAGCGCCCCCTCAAAGCATTCGATCGCGGAGCCCATAGCAATCTCCAGCTGAAAGACAGGCGTAGAGCCGGGATCACGAGGATCGACAGTTTTGCGGTTCTTAATCATCGGCAACGGAAGCACTCCAGAATCCGCACCAAGCTGGGCTTTCAATCTCTCCAGGTTCAGCCAGAGACTGTTTGTATTAAAATAGCGATGCTTCCCGATGTTCTGGAATTCCTCCAGGTTTTCCTCGGGACATTGGGCGACCTCCCGCAGCAAAAGCCGTCCATCGCGCTTCCGTTTGGCCAAATGTCCGCCCTTTTTGTCCGCAGCAGTGCGGCGGGTGACTTCCATCATAAACGGAGCGCCGGATTCCGCGAAAAATGCCAGCAGCGAAGGATCTAGGATTGCTCCGAGATTATCGGAATTCGAGACAAAAGCATACTTCACGCCTTCTGCCAGCAGGCGGTCCAGCCAACCGCTGCCCACCAAGGCGGGATACAGATCGCCATGCCCGGGAGGGCACCATTCCTGCTCCGGATCCACAGGCCATTCGACAGGCTTTAGCGTTTCCGCATCGATTTTGGGAATCATGTTCTGCATCATTTCCACCTCCGTGGCGGATGACAGACCATCCGACTCGTATTTCGCGAGATGACCTAGCGTTTCCTCACTGGTGCTAAAGCTGTTCATCAGCAGCAACCGGACCTTCTTTCCGCTCTGTTCTCGCAGGGACAGCGTCTGCCGGATCATCAGATCGAGGAAATTTACCCCCTTCCGAACCGCGAGAAGACTCTTCGGCCCCTGCAGGCCCATCCCCGTCCCGAGACCGCCATTGAGTTTTATCACCGCCACTTGCCCGAGCAGACCCGGCTCCTGATGCGATGGGAGTTCCTCCGCCTTCAGCAAATCGGCGTTCGGCTCAATGCTTTCTTCGGGGATCATACCCGTCTCATTGCGGAGGAGAGCCTCATAATTCCTGCGAAAGACAGCCACAGGAGCATCGCCCATCCCCGCAGTCCTCATTTTTATCTCAAATGCATCGAAATCGCTCATGGGCGTATACTTCACGAGACCCTCCGCCAGGTAAATCCCAAATATTCCTGCAATCGGTGGCTATAAAGCTGGTGCGCTGGGATATTTGTATCCGGGAAATCCGTTTATCTGGCACCACGATAGAGCTGCACAAAACCGGAAAAAGTGAAGCAACGCAGGCAGCTGGCCAACTAAAACCAGCGGTTTTGAGATATGGAAAATATCCGCACGTATGAGCCATTTTACTAGATCTACAGTATCCTGATGAAGCGGTTTAACGCCAGGATCTGGTATGGAGGATGCTGGGTAGCCGAAAGCTTAAATCAGATCGAACTTATGAGACACGGAGATATTTCCAGTAGCCCGGATACAGTAGGAGTAGCAGTTGTAAACTACAGGATGCCACGGCTTCACACGCGTGAAGATGTCTTGGAAAATGCAGCAAGAATTGCGGAGATGATCAAGGGGATGAAACTGGGGCTGCCTGGTATGGATCTCGTGATTTTTCCGGAATACAGCACCATGGGCATCATGTATGACCGGGATGAAATGATGGCTACTGCTGCCACTATCCCGGGAGATGAGACCAGGATTTTTAGCGCGGCTTGTCGGGAAGCCAATACCTGGGGTGTGTTTTCCATTACAGGAGAACAGCACGAGGATCATCCCAATAAAGCTCCATACAATACCCTCATTCTTATCAATAATTTGGGTGAGATCGTCCAAAAATACCGGAAGTGCATTCCCTGGTGTCCCATCGAAGGCTGGTATCCCGGCGATACCACCTATGTCTCCGAAGGCCCGAAAGGGATGAAAATCAGCCTGATCATTTGTGACGATGGAAACTATCCGGAAATTTGGCGCGATTGTGCGATGAAAGGAGCTGAGCTGATTGTTCGCTGCCAAGGGTATATGTATCCGGCCAAAGAGCAGCAGGTGATGATGGCAAAGAGCATGGCCTGGGCGAACAATTGCTATGTCGCAGTTGCAAATGCCGCCGGGTTCGACGGAGTTTATTCATACTTCGGTCACTCTGCGATCATAGGATTCGATGGTAGGACTCTCGGCGAGTGTGGAGAAGAGGATATGGGTGTCCAATACGCGCAGCTTTCGGTGAGCCAGATCCGTGATGCACGCGCCAATGACCAGTCTCAGAACCACCTTTTCAAATTACTACACCGCGGCTACACCGGGGTTCATAATTCCGGGGACGGCGATAAGGGGGTCGCGGCATGTCCTTTCGATTTCTATAGAAACTGGGTGATGAATCCCGGGAAAGCCCAGGCAGATGTGGAAGCGATGACTCGTGGAACCATCGGCGTGGCAGATTGCCCTGTGGGAACCCTACCGTGTGCCGACAAGGAGTAAACGGCCGGGTAAATCCGGAACTCCTATCCAGCCGGAATCATGTCAGTGATGTTCCGGCTGACAATAACCGGACAAAACCGGAGCCCGCGGCGCACTCGGCAAAATGGACGTCTCTCCCGGTTCCGTTTCGGCTCAGAACGGGTGGTCAATTTTCTCAAACCTGGAATTATCGGGCAAGTTCTGGCTCTAGACTCCGTTTGGCTCCGCCGATTCCGCTGACCGCGCTCTAAGAGCCGAGGAATATATTCATTTTTTACAACTTTTCTGGAATACTGCCGCACGCGAGGGCTCTTCCAAAGGTGTATCCGGGCATCTCGTTGATCCCGCGATTCGCACCTGCGGAACCTCTCAAAATGATGGCAAACCCTATTGCAAAATACTTCAACTGGCTTCACGGCAAATGGCCTGCCGGGAAAGTGGAAAAATCTCCGGAAGTCAATGATGACGGCACTTGCAATGTTCCCGGGATCTACATTGTCGGGGATCTGACCGGCGTCCCATTGCTGAAGTTCTCCGCCGATACCGGTGCACGGGCAGTCGCATCCATACTGTCTGAGCCCGGCTTCTCCAAAGGCGGTGCTGATACGGACTTATTGGATCTCGCTATCATCGGAGCAGGTGTTTCCGGTATTTCCGCAGCCATTGAAGCAAAAAAGAAAGGACTTCGTTACGCCATTTACGAGTCTGCCGAATCTTTCTCCACCATACGGAATTTCCCGAGAAAAAAGCCTATCTACGCGTATCCAACGGAGATGACCCCAGCCGGTGAAATGCGCTTTCATGCGGAGATCAAAGAAGATCTATTGGTGGAGCTAAACGCCCAGCGGGAGGAACATGGAATTGAGACAACCAAAGCTGCTATTGAGAAACTTACGCGCCAGGACGGATATATCGAGCTTCACTCGGATAGCGGCGTAATAAAGGCCAATCGGGTCATTGTTGCCATCGGCCGCACGGGGAACTTCCGCAAACTCAACGTCCCCGGAGAGGGCCTGGACAAAGTATCCAACCGCTTGATCGATGCTTCCAAATATTCGGCAAAACGAGTCTTGGTGGTAGGCGGAGGCGACTCTGCCATGGAAGCTGCGATTTCCCTCGCGGAGGCAGGAGCGAGCGTTGATCTATCTTACCGTAAGAAGGAATTTTCCCGCCCCAAGCCTGAGAACATCGAAAAGCTGCAAGAATTGGAATCGGAAGGCAGGCTCACTCTCCAGCTCGGCACAAATCTACAGGATATTTCAGACGAATCCGTTACTCTCTGTGGCGAGGACGGTTGTGATAACGTGATCGACAACGATTATGTCTTTACCCTCATCGGGCGTGAGGCGCCGCTGGATTTTTTCCGCAAATCCGGCATCAATGTCACAGGAGACAAAGGTCTGAAATTCTGGCTGACGATGTCATTGGCACTGCTCTTCTGCGTATGGATGTATCATTGGAAAAAGGGAGGCGATCTACCTTTTGGAGGCAAGCTGCCAGCATTTCTCAATCCCCGACCGGGTAATCTCTACACAATGTTTACCGGCTGGTGGGACACGCCGGGGACTGTAGGACAAATTGTCAAAAGCTCGATCAGCGATCCCGGATTTTACTACTCCCTGGCCTACTGCCTGTGCGTTTTCTTTTTTGGCCTACGCAGAATCCGCCGTCGTAAAACACCATATGTGAAGCGCCAGACTACGGTGCTGATACTCATCCAGTGGATCCCGCTATTTATACTTCCCTACTTTGTTTTCCCATGGATGGGCGGAAACGGCGTATTCACCTCCGGCGGCATCGGCCAGTGGTTCGGCGAGACTTTTTTATCCAATGGGCCCGGCACCGCACCGGATCAATATTGGCGGAGTTTCGGTTTCATTCTCGCGTGGCCGCTCTTTGTCTTCAATCTTTTCACCGATGCTCCAATGTGGGGGTGGCTGGTTCTCGGCTTCGTCCAGACTTTTGTGATCATCCCATTCATCGTCTGGCGCTGGGGAAAAGGCGCGTATTGTAGCTGGATCTGCTCCTGCGGGGCTCTTGCCGAGACCATGGGCGATGCGCAGCGACATAAAATGCCGCATGGCCCGTTTTGGAACAAGCTCAACATGCTTGGGCAGGTGATTCTTGCCTTCGCCTTCGTCATTCTCGGGGTCCGCATCGTCGGCTGGATCTTCCCCTCCACCGGACTGAACGATCTTTTCAAGCAATTGCTTTATGACATGCCAGTCCTCAATTACTCATATTTTGTAGATCTCTGGTTGGCCGGCGTTCTCGGTGTGGCATTTTATTTCCATCTTTCAGGTCGTGTATGGTGCCGATTTGCCTGCCCACTGGCGGCGTTGATGCACATCTACGCCCGTTTCACGCGCTTCAGGATCTTTGCCGACAAAGACAAGTGCATTTCGTGCAACGTTTGCACCACCGTATGCCACCAGGGAATTGATGTCATGGCTTTCGCTAATAAAGGCAAGCCTTTGAAAGACCCGGAATGTGTGCGCTGCTCCGCATGTGTCCAAAGCTGCCCAACCGGCGTTCTGAATTTCGGTAGATTTGGAAAAGAAACCTCTGGTGGGCGGGAAGTAATCTTCGATACCCTTCCTGCATCCTTGGTTCAACTGGCCGAGCGGCGCAAAAAAAACGCAGATAATTCTTAAGCATGTTCCTGGAAATTTTGCGTATTTTTGCGCTTTGTCTTTATGTCACCGCCAGCCTCGGACTCATTTTTTATGGGCTGAATTCCTACATACTCCTTTACCTATACAAACGCCGTGCACGAAGCACCGCCGAACGGCAAACTGAACAGGAGGAACAATGGATCAAGAACGTAGCAGACTCCGATCTTCCAATCGTTACCACTCAAATCCCGCTCTACAATGAACTGAATGTTGCAGGTAGAGTTATATCCGCCGTTGCCGCCTTCGATTATCCGCAAGGCAAGCACCAGATCCAGGTTCTCGATGACTCAAATGATGAGACCCGGGAACTGGTGGACAGACTGGCTGCCGAGCTCCGCGGAAAGGGAATCTGGATCGACGTTTTCCGTAGACAAAAGCGCCATGGCTACAAAGCGGGTGCATTGAATGATGCCATGCCGGAGGCCAAAGGCCAATTCATCGCCATTTTTGATAGCGATTTCATCCCTGCTCCGGATTTTCTCAGGAAAATGCTGCCCCACCTGGCCGACCAAAATACCGCTCTCGTTCAGGCACGATGGACGCATTTGAACCGTGAGCACTCACTCCTTACCCGTGCGCAATCAATCGGGATCGACGGTCATTTCCTCATTGAGCAAACCGCGCGTTCCGCAAACCGATTGTTTCTCAACTTCAATGGGACCGCCGGGGTCTGGCGGCGGACTGCCATCGACGACGCAGGTGGCTGGACAGCGGACACATTGACCGAGGATCTGGACCTTTCCTACCGTGCGCAGTTGCGCGGGTGGCATCTCGAATATGTGCCGGCAGTGACGGTTCCTGCCGAGCTTCCGGAAAGCTACACGGCTTTCAAAAGCCAGCAATTTCGCTGGGCGAAAGGCTCCCTGCAAACGGCTATCAAACTATTACCGACTGTCCTGCGGTCAAAGGAGAGCCTTTTCACAAAGCTACAATCACTCTTTCACCTTTGCCATTATTTCGCACATTTTCTGATGTTGCTGGTGGTTCTCCTGGCGTATCCGACATTCCGACAGATCGGGTCCGCCAGCTATCATCCGGTTATCGTCGCGATCTTTTCTGTGCCGTTGATTCTCGCCACTCTGGGGCCTTCCATCCTTTATATTTCCTGCCAGGTTCTTCTTTACCCGAAAGAATGGCCGCGCCGGGTCGTCATCTTGCCTGCGCTGATGCTGGTGGGCTTCGGTATTTGCATTTCAAATACCCGGGCGGTTTTCGAGGCACTTCTCGGCATCAAAAGCGGTTTTGTCCGCACACCGAAATCCGGCGAGGTTATCAAGAAGGCCTACCGGACAAGATCGAACCTGTTGCCGATGCTAGAGATCGGCGCCGGATTTTACGCGGCATGGTCCATCTATCTTCTCGCTCATTATGGGAATCTCACGATCCTACCTTTCATGAGTATCTACTTTTTTGGTTTTATGATGGTGGGCACTTCAAGCCTCCGCGAGCAACTACGGACAGCCTAGTTCCATGATTTCCCTCCGCCCTATTGCGTGGACAGTCTCGCTCATCCTCGGTTTGATCTTCGTCACGGCTTGGGCCTTGCTGCCAGCCTTGGAGAGCGAACCGGAGCTCCGTGTCTTTCTGTTCAGCGGACTAGGTATTACAATGCTCGGAATGGTTTTTACCTTCCCAGCAGTCACCGGTAAAAGTTCGATCGGGCTGCTTGTGTTTGGCGCAATTCTTCTACGGATATTGCTTCTTCCCTCTCCGGTCTCGGACGATGTGAACCGCTATCTATGGGAAGGAAAGCTGGTCTCCTCCGGGGAAAATCCGTATCTCAGCACAGCTGATGACCCACGGTGGATGGAGAGACGGGATATCTATTGGGAGGGAATGAATCATCGCGATCGTCCTACCGCTTATCCTCCGGGTATTCAGTGGATTATGGCGGGAACGGCAAGTATCCACTATCACCCGTTTTCATTCAAAATTTTATCGGTAGCCGCGGATCTATTATCCCTCCTGCTGGTTATCATCATCCTTAACCGTGAACGATTTCCCCTTCGGTGGGCCGGGTTCTATGCGTTCAATCCTGTGATACTGATCGCCTTTGCGGCGGAAGCCCATTTCGATTCCCTAATGATCGCCACAATTCTAGGCGCTCTGATGGCAGCAAAAGCGAAGCGGTTGTTGCCAGCCCTTTTTCTTTTAGCTCTTGCGGTCCAGATAAAATTTATCGCGCTGATTTTGTTGCCGCTGTTCCTTGTTCCGGACACGGGAAACGCCGGAAAAACCATAAAGCACGTAGCTACTATATTACCCGCATTCGGGGTATTTCTCCTGATGTTGATTGCTCCCTCGATCCCCTTTGGTGACGGACTGATCTCATGGATCAGAGGCACCTCCGATTTCGCGGGGAACAGCGCTTTCAACGGACCGCTATTTACTTTTTTCAGCGTTCTAGGCGCAAACGAACTACTCGTCCGTGCTCTCTGTTATATCGTCTTTTTTGTGGGCTTTACCGCAGTGTGTATCGCACGAATCCGCGGCCTGGCGTTAGCGGCATCATCGGGCATTGCATTGACATTGCTACTCATTTGCTCGCCGATTGTTCACTTTTGGTATCTTGCCTGGATTCTACCATTCGCCGCATTACGACCCTCTTTTGGTTGGACTACAGCCTCGATAACTATGGCCGTATATTTCCTCGCCTGGCGCACTCAGGCAGTCCATGGCTGGTGGGGATTCCAGCCCGAGGTTTCTTTATTCATATGGATTCCTGTGTTTTGCGCATTTCTTGCCCAGAACCGACACCTACCAGCTAGGATCGCTTACTTCCTGAAGACCGGGCGGCAATCCAAAGCCAGGAACGATCTTGGAATTGTGATCCCTGTAATAGCACAAGGCGCCCGATCAGAGGCACTCGTCGAAAGGCTTGGCAACGAGCTTCCCGCTGGAACTCAAATCATCATTGCAGATGCTTCACAACAACTGGGTCGTGGCAATCAGATTGCAGCTGGAATCTCCAAATTGGACACCGATTGGGTCCTAGTCGCCCACGCGGATACCATCTCGGCACAGGGATGGTATCAAAATCTTATGTTAGCTATCGAAGCGCATCCGGAGGCGGCTTTGATGGTTCTCGGGCAGAGGTTTGACAAAGTCTCTCCTGGAACATTGCTTGTGGAAATACTTAACGAACTTCGGGTTGTGTTCGGCGGAGTCGCATTCGGAGATCAAACCATGGTTATCCGGCGAAGTGCGCTCGATAGCCTCGGCGGGTTTCCTGCACAACCGTTGATGGAAGACGTTGAGGCAAGCCTGCAGCTAGATAAACGAGGACCTATCCTTTATCTCGGCCACGAGTGGTCGGTCTCGGCGGTGAAGTGGAATGATAACTTCGGCTTGCGCTTTCTGACAGTCATTCGTTTGGTGGCGACCTATCAATTCACCCGCCTGAAGGGCCCCACCGAAGCAGCCAAATGCGCGGAAAAACTATACACGCAGTATTACAAGTAATACCTTAGTTTTGCCCGGCGAGCCATCCGGCACAGAGCTGGCTCCACGTTTCCAATCTTTCGGATAATTCTTCGTTGAGCTCCTCGATAGTCGCCCACGAAAGATCTGTCAAAGCGTCTTCTCTGGATGAAACTTCCTCGCTTTCGAGCTCCACAAGATGGACAACTCCCAAGTGGACTTCACCCACCGGATTCGACTCATCATTGAGCAAGCCCACGATCCGCATCTCGTAATCGCAGAGAATCTCAAGCTCTTCATCTATCTCCCTTTGAACCGCTGAATAATAGGCCGCCGCGCCTTTTCTTCCATCCAGCATATCGATGGGATTGATGTGACCGCCCACCCCGATCGATAGTTTTGCATGAAGACGGTTCTCACCGCCTGCCTTACCCCGGGTATAATGCAGAACTTTTTCACCGCATTTAAAAATGCAGTAAGGGATGATCTGCTTGTGGCTTGGGTCCTCTTCCGCCTGCGCACGATCCATGAAGAAATGAGCATCGTCTTCCAGCAGAGCGGCCACTGCGTCATCGACACCATCGGCACGGAGCCCCTCGAACATTCCAATCTCTTCGAGCAAGGCACGTTTCACCACCAATACTTCTTCACCAGCATATTTCGACATGCGCGATCCTTCTGATTTCTCTCCTGCCAGACAACTCTGAAATCACATCTAGATTTTCATCAAATGTCTTCTGATCATATCCAATGCGGACTGACTGACAGACTCCTTGAAATCGAGACGATTGCGGGGATGGAAAAATCTTCTGGCACTGGTCCCGCAACCTTCTGCGGCAAGAGCAATCCATGCTGTGCCGATGGGCTTTTCAGGACTTCCACCACCCGGTCCGGCAATACCTGTCACCGAAATTGCGATATCGGCTCCACTCTCCTTCCTGGCACCTTCAGCCATTGCTATCGCTACCTCCTCACTCACAGCGCCATGAGCAGCGATCAAGGCCTCGTCTACGCCGATCTGACTTGCCTTTGCCTCGTTTGAGTAGGTTATCCAGCCATGGGTGTAAACCTCGCTCGAACCGGGAACATCGGTGATCCTACTTCCAATCAAGCCACCAGTGCAGCTCTCTGCAGATGCCAATTTCAGGGATTTTTCAGCAAGTAGCCGAACTACCGTAGCTTCAAGACTGGAGCCATCTTCGCTAATAAGACCGCCTGAAAAGCGATCGACCGCGAGATCTCTCGCAAACCGGATAACTTCGGGCTTCCCGATCAGTCGTAAATCCACCTCGCCGATCCGTGCGCAATAACCATACTCCAAACCGTCGATCGCTGCCAATTCGGCATCAATGCTCTGGTGAAAATCGCTCTCGCCGATTCCCGTGAACTTCAGTTCAAGCACATCAGAAATGTTCTCCACACCGGCCAGCGCTTTGATTCGCGGTTTCACCTCTTCGTGAAACATTGGATAAAGTTCACGCGGGGGGCCGGGCAGTAGAAAAATTGCACAATTCGAGCGACCGTTGATACGCGGCGGAAGGTAAAGCCCAGGAGCCGTTCCATTCGGATTGGGCAGAACATCAGCGCCGACAGGCACAAGCGCTTGTTTGAGATTGGCCTCTGCCATCACTTTGTTTCTTGCAGAGAAAAACACCTCCAAGGTCCTCATCGCCGCCTCATCCTGGACAAGCTCTATCCCAAGAGTCTCAGCCACGATCTCACGGGTTAAGTCATCACTAGTCGGCCCCAGACCACCGGTAATCAGAAGAACATCGGCTCTATCGACGATCTCTTCAAAAGCTTCGCGGATCGCATCGCCGTCCGGAACAGTCGCCTGCCGCGCCACTCTCAATCCCATTCCGAAAAGTTCCTTCCCGAACCAACCACCATGGGTATTTAGCGTATTGCCAAGCAAAAGTTCTGTTCCGGTATTGAGTATCTCGATTTTCACGCCGGAGATTCGGCGCGGCTTTTCCATCTCTCAAGCCCGATTATCCAAACTTTTGGTAAAAATGAAAAAAGCCGTCTGATGTTCTCCATTCAGACAGCTTGGTAAACCTTGATGACAGAGCTGTTTTCCAGCTATTCCCAAAGATAGGATTGCTTGGTCGAAATCGGCTCACCATCGACAATGAGACTCATCTTCCAGGCAAGCACCCGTCCATTTTCGAAATAATCCTTTCCGATCACCGAGAATTCTTCCTTTCCCCGGGCTCCAGATCCAGAAATATCACGGCGCATCGTTTTGACGCGGCTGCCGCTTTCTCCCTGCAGGTATTGGAAAAGCAGTTCCTTTTTCGCCCCTGCTTCGGCATTCCACAGCACTGTGAAATACTGTCCAAGACGATTGCCCCGCTCTTCCATGCTAACCGCCCCGTAGAGGCGACGCAGTTTTTCCTGCCGGACCATGGGATCGTCCGTCTTATCTGTTACCTGATCCCGCAGGGTGTATTGTTTCACCACCAGCGCTTCCTTGGGGCCGGCACAACCCGCCAGGGCACAAACCATTAGAATCAGGTAATTTTTCATAAAGAACAAGCAGTCTGTTTACGCGGAAAGGCGGGCTTTGAGACGACCGAGCACCTCCTCATAGGCCTCCATGACATTTCCCAAATCACGACGGAAACGGTCTTTATCCATTTTTTCTCCGGTCTTCAGGTCCCAAAGGCGGCACCCGTCCGGACTAATTTCATCCGCCAAGACGATTCTTGATGGATCACTGGCAAGACGCCCGAATTCCAGTTTGAAATCAACCAACTTCAATCCCACTTCCGAAAACAACTCACTGAGAATCCCATTCACCTTCAAGGCGGATTCCCTCAGAAATTCGAGATCCGAAACCGATGCCAGTTTCATTTCCCGGATATAATCATCGTTGATAAGCGGATCTCCCAATTCATCGCTCTTGTAGGAAAACTCGATAATCGGTGTTTCGAATGCTTTTCCTTCTTCCATCCCAGTGCGCTTGCAGAAACTCCCAGCGGAAATATTCCTTACAATCACCTCCACCATCAGGATTTCGACACGTTTCACCTCAACGTTTGTTTCGTCAATCTGACGGACAAAGTGAGTCGGCACCCCTACTTTTTCCAAATATTGATAAATCAGTGTGCTAATCGCATTATTGAGACGCCCCTTATTCTCAAAGGAAGCCTTCTTTTCACCATTGAAAGCCGTCGCATCGTTTTTAAACTCCATCCTTAGCGTTGTAGGATCTTCGGTTTCCCACAGTCGCTTCGCTTTCCCCTCATAAATTGGCTGCATGACTTGTGGTAAATTTTCCAACGAATCCGGTCAAGCTTCCTCAACGCCATCTTAACGCCTCCCCAGCCAGGTTGCGGTCCCATATTTGAGACCTATCAGCTCCGAAATCCGGGCGGAATCCACTGAAATTCTAGCCTCATGCCAATTCTCCGCAAGGCATCCGGCGAAAGCCTTGCCTCTAGCGGCCCGGTTATCTCCATCAGCTAACGCGACAGAACCCTGATGCAACAATCCATTTTTGCTCCGTCTTTGTGCGGCTCCAGCCAGCTTCCTTCCATCTTCCACTCCCACGACATCGAACTCCACCGGATTCTGGAAACAAAGATCTCCCGACTTTTCAACACCGCCAGAAAGAGCCACCATGACACCTTCCCGCGAAAGCACTTTCACCAAAACATCGTGGATTACCCGATAGCTCTCCGCACTCTTCATACGCGCCGCGGCAGAACCCCGGGGAATCATCAAACTATAAGTCCAGTCGTTTCGATGATCCACCACACCCCCACCCGTCCAGCGTCGGACCCATTTGAGATCCCCCATATTATACTGCGCTTCTGCGAGTTCCCCGAAGTAGCCGATGCTACCCCAGTTCCCGTCCCACTGGTAAACCCGTAGCAACGGTAACTCCTGTTTCTCCAGTAGCCACTCATCCACCGCCATATTTTCAGGCCCGGAACGTCGAAGAGGATCAATCCAAAGCTCCAAATCACGAAAAATCATGCACTCAGACTACTCACTGCAGACGTTTCGCCAAGCGTGGAGACTTTTTTCAACATCGCAAAACCCAGCTGTTTCAAGGGTTTGAAGACACCTTGGAAAAAAAAATGCATTTAGAGTAAAAAAGAGATTGCAGAAAACCGGAACTCCCAATAGCTTCCGCGCACCCGAACGGGATGGAGCGGTAGCTCAGTTGGTTAGAGCGCCAGCCTGTCACGTTGGAGGTCGCGGGTTCGAGCCCCGTCCGCTCCGCCATCCCTATTCGAGTTGACCCCGCCATCGGCTTTCAAAAGCCCATCGGCGGGGTTTTTCTTTATAGTAATCTCGCATCTACGCATCTAGCATCCCTCAGAGTTTTCCCTGTTCCGGGTAACCTGAAATCTGAAATCTAAAGTCATGCCCACAGTAGCAATCGTTGGACGTCCTAACGTCGGAAAATCCGCACTCTTCAATCGTCTTGCAGGACGTAAGATTGCAATCGTTCACGACCAGCCCGGAGTTACGCGTGATCGCATTTCCGCGGGTTGCACCCTCACAACGCATCCATGCACTCTGATTGATACCGGCGGTATCGGCGCAACCTTGGACGATGGCTTCGGCGAACAGGTGGCAATCGAGGCAGACATCGCCATGCAGACAGCGGATCTGATTTTATTTCTCGTAGATGCCCAGGAAGGACTCACCTCCATTGATCAGGCGCTAGCCCAAAAGCTGCGCAGAGCCACACCACCAGTTTTACTCGTGCTCAACAAGGTCGACCACGATAAGCACGAGTCCGCATTCTCGGATTTTACCAGCTTGGGTCTTCCCAACAGTGTCTTTGTTTCCGCAGAGCACGGACGAAACTTTTCTGAGTTGATCGAGAAAATCGATGAGGTCATTGAGCCATTGCATGTGGAGACGGAAGAGGTGATGGAAGTCGCCGAAGCCGCGGGTATCAAGCTGGCTATTGTCGGCAAACCAAATGCCGGGAAATCTTCTCTTATCAATGCTATCCTTCAGGATGAACGCACCATCGTCTCTTCAATTGCCGGGACAACGAGAGATGCTGTTGATCTCCCTTACACTTTCAACGGTGAAAATTTCACACTGATCGATACGGCAGGACTCCGCCCCCGGGGCAAGCGTGACAACTCAGTGGAAGTCTTTTCCGCAATACGCTCGGAAAAAGCCATCCGCCGTGCAGATCTTTGCGTTCTCGTCATCGATCTTTCCGCCGGAGTCTCTGCCCAGGATCGTAAGATCGCACAACTTATTCTTGAGGAGAAAAAGCCATGTCTGATCGTTCTGAACAAATTTGATCTCTATCATCCGGGCGCGGATTACAAAGATCGCGTAGCTGAAGCAGAAGTACATGTCAGACGGGAGCTTTTCTTCCTTTCTTACGCTCCATTCGTTGCCTGCTCCGCCAAAACCGGAGACTCTACCACACATGTTCTCAAGAAAGCCCTGGCCATCAAGAAGGGAGCCCAGGATATTCCGGGAACCGGCAAGCTGAATCGCATTTTGCAGACGGCCATGCTTAAGAATCCGCCGCCAACGGATAACAAGGCGAAGCGTCTCAAGCTTTATTACGCGACGGCTGCTCTCAACGAAAAATATTCTGTGATTCCTGTTCCTACCGTCGTCCTGTTTGTCAACGACAAGCATCTGATGAAGGATTCCTACCTGGCGTATCTAACCAATCAGTTCCGCACCGCGCATCCTGCACCGGGAATACCGGTAATCTTCTCGACCCGATCACGCACCCGCCGTGAATGGGAACCACCGAAGAAAGATCAAGGTCACTGACCATTCCTTTTCAAAATATCTCAAGAACCAACCCACCTACCTGATATGCCCGACTCTACCTGCCCTCTTTGCACCATGGACGAAATTCTCGTTTTAGCTGAACACAACGAATGTGTGACGTGCGGACATGAGTGGAGGCCAGAAACAAAAACAGAAATCGATGAGCCGGGTGAGCGGGTCGTGAAGGATGCCTACGGGAATGTTCTGGAAAATGGAGACATCGTCGCAATGATCAAGGACCTGAAGCTGAAGGGCAGCTCGGAAGTTCTTAAAAACGGGACCAAATCAAAACCTATCAGGCTCCGCGAGGGTGATCATGAGATCGATTGCAAGATGAATGGTCTCTCCATTGCTCTAAAGGCTATGTATGTGAAAAAGGTGAATCAGTGATCCCCCATCAGCATCATGAATTCCGAGGAGCTTGAGAACTTTCTCCATAAAAAGATTCCCGTCTCAAAGTTGATGGAAATCCATGTTGCCACCTGCTCTCAAAACAAAATCATTCTCGAGGCTCCACTCGATATCAACCATAACCATCTCGCTACTGCCTTTGGCGGGAGCCTCGTTGCCATAGCCACACTTGCTGGATACTGTATGTTATGGACGGCATTGGGAGATTCCAATGCCCATGTTGTAGTCAAGCGAAGTAGTATCGAATACTACCGCCCGGTAAAAAACAACATCAGTGCGCTGTGTTCGCTTCCGCAAAGCAGAGAATTTGAGCGCTTCAAGAATGCTTTCGAGAAGCGCCATAAAGCACGAATGCGCTTGGACGTCACGATCGCCGATGCAGGTGTGGAGTGTGTCCGTTTTTCGGGGGAATTTGTGGCGATTATTTAATTACTAGAAACGGTTAAATTTCCTCTTCCTCGGGTGCCTTTGGGAGCTTGTCCACCTCTTCGAGGAGATTCACGATCTCCACACCGCGGACGGCAGAAGCGTCATGCTTGAATCGGAGCACCGGGGTCGACTTGAGAACCACTCGTTTCATCACTGCGGATTGAATCGCGCCGTGGGCTTTGTTCAATTTTTCAATCACGGGGGCTGCAGCGCCGCCGATCACGCCGATCCATACTTTTCCTTCCTTGAGATCCTGTGTGACCTCCACTCCGCTTACTGTTACAAGCTTACCATTCCATTCGTAATCGTGTTGGATTACAGTGGAGATTTCTCGACGAAGTAGTTCGTTGACTCTGTCTATACGTCTGGACATGGCAAAAAGCGGATTAGGATGATTTGGAAGAAAAAACGGTCAAAACCTCCGGAGACTTATAAAAAGGCTCCAGAAGTCGACCGTTCAAAGGGTTTGGAATCAGAGAGTTTGTGCGACCTTATCGAGCTTATAGCATTCGATAATGTCACCTTCCTGATATTCATTGAACTCACCAAGGCGGATACCACACTCAAAGTTTGTGCGGACTTCCTCGACCTCTTCGTGGAAGCGACGGAGAGTGGACATTTTTCCATCGAAAACCGGAACACCGCCCCTAAGAACGCGCGCATGGGCTTTTCGATGAATTTTACCATCCGTGACAAATGATCCGGCAGCTTTTCCTTTGTTCACCTTGAATACCTGGCGGCACTCCGCATGACCAATGACTGTTTCGCGCGTCAATGGCTCAAGCAATCCGAGCATGGCTTCGCGAACTTGGTCGATAAGCTCGTAGACAATCGAGTAGAGCTTGATCTCCACACCCGCCGCCTTTGCTGATTTCACAGCCTTGGCTTCCACTTTGACGTTGAAGCCCATGATGATCGCGTCCGATGATGCAGCATACGCCACATCAGATTCTGTTACGGGACCAGCTGCCGCAGTAATGAACTGGCAATCGACTTTCTCGGATTCGATCGCGAGAATTGCTTTCTTGATCGCCTCCACCGAGCCTTGAACGTCACATTTCAGAATGATCTTGAGCTGATTCTTGCCACCGCCTTCGTTCACCATTGTGAAGAGATCTTCCATCCGGTTCCGGTGTTGTGGTTTCAAGCGCTTGAGACGAAGCTCTTCTTGCCGTTCCGAGCCCAAAGCCTTCGCTTCACGCTCATTTTTCATCTCAGTAAGATGGTCGCCGACGTGAGGTAACTCTTCGAAGCCAATAACTTCGACCGGCGTTCCGGGAAGTGCGACTTTTACATTCTTGCCCAAATCATTGATCAGGGAGCGGACTTTTCCGGCAAAAGGACCACAGATAAACGGAGTTCCGATTTTGAGGGTTCCAGATTCCACGATAACTGTAGCGGTAGTGCCACGTCCCGGAACAACACGAGCCTCGATTACTCCGGCACGGGCTGTTGCTTTGGGATTGGCACGCAATTCCATCACCTCGGCTTGAAGGAGTATGAGTTCAAGGAGAACATCCATACCATCTCCTTTCAGAGCGGAGATGCAGGCGAATTCGGTATCACCACCATAGTCGGTGGTTTGCAGCCCGTTCTCGGCAAGCTGGGTTTTTACCCGCTCCACGTTGGCAGACGGAAGATCGCACTTATTGATCGCGACGATGATCGTTTTCTGTGCTTTTTGGGCGAATTTGATGGCCTCCAGAGTTTGTGGCATGATGCCGTCATTGGCAGCCACCACGATCACCGCAATATCGGTGATGTTCGCACCGCGCTTACGCATATCGGCAAAAATGGCGTGACCGGGAGTGTCCAGGAAGGTGATCAGCTGATCATTGTGGCTAACCTGATAGGCACCGATGTGCTGGGTAATCCCGCCTGCTTCGCCAGAGACGACCTTACTATTGCGGTAGTAATCGAGGATTGAGGTCTTGCCGTGATCGACATGCCCCATGATCGTGACGATTGGAGGTCTTTCCTTTAGGAGGTTTTCAGGCTCCGCTTCAGGAGCTTCCGGTTCCACAATAACTTCTTCGACCTTATGGAAGCCTTTGTCCTTATCCCGCTTCTCGCGCTCAAAGGTAAATCCATGGATTTCACACACTTGCGCGGCAACTTCTGGCTCAAGTGGCTGATTGGGCGCCGGAAAAACACCGAGCTTGATCAGATCCGCCATCACATTAAATGGCTTCAGACCGAGACGAGCTGCAAGATCGGGCACAAGAATCGGTGGCTTGATAACAATCAGGTTCGGATCATCCGAAGCGACGGTCTCCTCGCCCGTAGTAGACTCGGTATCGGCTGCCGGTAATGGAGCCAAATCCTGATCTTTCACCAAGGCAGGATCTTCGGATTCCTTATCAAGAATTTTAGAAATGCTACCGAGAACATTTTTGCCAGCTGGTGCCTTCTTGCGCACCTTTGGTTTCTTGTCATCAGCGAAAAGATCGAGAGCATTTGCTTTCGCTGCCTCAACTTTGCTAGGGGCAGCAGCAGCCTCAGCCTCCTGCTTCTGGCGTTGCCTCCGGGATGGCTTTTTTGTGTCGTCGATCAGATCGAGGACCTTTTTCGGCTTTTCTGAGGATTTATCGCTATTCTTAGGCATTCGGCGTTCTGAAGTATGAGTAGTAGGCAAATTAAATTGTATCTCTGGAGTATCGTCTGAAATTAGTCCTGTGTGGCAAGTGTCGTATCGTCTTCCGAGTCAGTCTCCTCTTCCGGAGCGACTATGGCATTAGCACGGGTGAGAATATTTTCAGCTTCTTCTGTGGAAATTTCCAATGCTCCGGTCAGGAATTCGGCCGGCATATCGACAATCATCTCCGCGCTAACTCCACCAATAAGAGTGAGCTTTTCCGCGAGCTCATCGGTGATTCCCAGCTGCTCGCCGAGAGAGTGTGCAACACCTCCGATCTTCTCTTTGAATTGCTCCTCTTTGGTCTCGTCCTTACGGACCTGAACATCCCAGTTCATCAAGCGTGATGATAGGCGGGCGTTCTGGCCTTTGCGGCCGATTGCTTTGCTGAGGTCTTCCTCACTTACCGTTACAAGAACCACTTTGGATTCTTCGTTAACTGTGATCGAAATCAGTTCTGCCGGTTTCAAAGCCTCGCGGACGAGTTCGGCAGGGTCTTCGCTCCAGCGGATGATATCGACTTTCTCGTTGTTCAATTCACGGACGATATTTTTGACCCGGGCACCGCGCATTCCAACGCACGCACCTACTGGATCGACTTTTGGATCATTGCTGAAAACCGCGACTTTTGTCCGGAAACCGGCTTCACGTGCGATCGCACGGATATCGACCGTATGATCTGAAATTTCATTCACTTCCGCCTCGAAAAGACGACGAACAAAATTTGGATGGCTGCGTGACAGGATAATTTCCGGGCCACGACCTTCGTTTTCCACAGCGAGAACATAGCAGCGGATACGGTCACCGATGTTATAATCCTCTCCTTGGACACGTTCGCGGTTCGGCATGATGCCTTCGAACTTCCCGAGATCGATCATCACATCGTTGCGCTCGAAACGACGGACGGTGCCGGAAACAATATCCCCTGCCCGATCCTTGAATTCTTCGTAAATCATTTCCTTCTCCGCCTGGCGGAGCCGTTGCATCATCGTCTGCTTCGCCGTTTGCACGGCAATGCGACCGAAATCCTTAGGTGTCACATTGAACTCAAGCGTCCCGCCGATCTCAACCGACGGATCTTTTTTCTGAGCCAAACTGAACGGAACTTCGTTGAATTTATCCTGCTGTTCTTCGTCCGCGACTACGGAGAGGGAAGCGAAAATCTTCGTCGTGCCCTTTTTCGTATCCACATCTGCGCGCAGGGTTTCAATAGCATCGGCACCCGGAACCATTTTGCGATAAGCGGAAACAAAAGAAAACTCGAGAGCAGCAACGATCTTATTGCGATCGATACCTTTTTCTTTTTCGTAATATTCGATGAGTGCGACGATGTCGTTGGTCATGTGGTTAGCGGGCAGTGCTGCTGAGTTTTCAATACGAAACGTATGGTTTCAGTAGGATGAGGGGTTCAGCTGTATGAGAGTTGTAAAGACGCAAAAGAGTGGGCATAGACCCACTCTCCATGTGACAGAGGTTGTTCGTTGAACACCTGATACCTTCAAACTTACAAGCATGCAAGCCGAAAGTCTTGACACCTTCGGCTGCGATCAAGCTGCATTGGCCGGTGATTGGATCAACAAGCAGTCCTCAAGAAAGGGTTGGAGCGCGTGCATCAGTGCGGATCCCGCTTCCTGGAACCGCTCCCGGAAATGCTCCTCAATGCGCTTCAGGGAGAACTCCAGGTCGGCCAGCATCATTTCATTGGCTTGCCCCCGGACAATGGCAACCATGATGAGATATTCTCCACGTTCCGCGATCACATTTCTTCCGTCAGCAGCTTCAAATGAACGCCGGATCTCGCCATTATTTTCACGAATCTGCTGAGCGACGCGTTTCGCAGAGCCCTCCACTCTCTTCACCGTGGAATGCCGGGCGGGATCGCAGCTGGCGAAGGAAACCAGAGCCAGAGTTTGCGCATCCAAAAGATATACTTCCTCGACTTGGAAACGATGTGTTTTCTCGAAAAACACCTCTTCGTAGGTCCTACTTGAGAATAGCGCCTGCATTCTCCAAATTGTTTTATCGACGAATCCGGGCGCTTCAAACGGGCGCCTTGATGGACTATATTCCGCCAGTGCACGACGGACGGTCGCCCGAAGCATGGGTTCCAAGAGAGCGTCCAACTTATCACGGTCTCCGGTTACGACCACCCGCCGGGCGATGGACTCAATCAATGGAGCGAACGCCTCTGTAAGATCCTTATCGGTAAAGTCGGGTTCGGAGGGGCTTGGAGCAGCTTGTAACGGAACTTCACGCACGAAATCATTTTCCGGTTCCATGCGAGCTCCAGACACTTCTACTGCTGGCGGTTTGGTTTCACTGGCATGTGCTGGCTCCTCTTTCCGCACGCCGGACACATCTCCGCGCGGCTTTGTTTCAGATGGCAAAACGATATCCGGAAGCATCCTGAGTCCGCCCGAGCTACTCCCGGCATCCTCCGTCTCATTGATCCGATCCGCGGCTGTGATCGAAAGCTTCGGAATGTGGGAGAATTTTTCCGGTGGAAACACGATCTCTCTATAGTTATCCATCTCCTCCTTGGCCGCGGGATCAACTCCAGAAGGCATCGGCACCAATGACACCGGAGCATCCTTTGATGCCACGCCGGGATTAGTAGGCTGCGCCGGAACTGGAGGCATTACCACCAATGGAGGGAACCATTTCATCGGCTCATGTGCAGTTGACGCAGGCAGAACAGAGCCGAATTCAATGACCCGGTGTGGACCCGCACCAAAAGAGGCAGCCACCGGCAGCGAAGAAAGTGAATTCCGGTTCATTTCTCCTGACAGTTCGGATTGGCAGCGGAAGCCGCGCTATCGGCAAAAACCCGGGCAGCATTGGCTAGATCCTGCAGGCGCTTTTCGATATTTTTTGGCAATTTCGCTTCGATCTCCAGGAAACGCTTTTCCACTCCGGAGCGCAGCTCGTCCAGATCCGCTTTGAGTTGATTAAGGAGTTTCTCATCCCGGTTTTCCAGACGGAGGTGTAAGGATTTCTGCCACTCTGCCAGCCATGCACCCAGTTTGTTTTCAAGTTTTTGGACTGCCGGCAAAGCAGTTGCCTCCGCCTTTTCGCGGGCAATATCATTGATCTGAGCAGCAAGTCTCTGAGCATCCTGCCGATGCATTTCAGCCAACCTTTCCTTCTCCTCGCTCGTGGTTTCCAAACGTTGAACATGCTCTTGAAGAGCCTCGACTCTGGCTTCGGCAATCATCAGGCGATCCTCGAAAATGGGAGCGTCGGATACAGGCGCATTGGCAACGGTATCAGGAGCTGTCTCCAAGCGCGCAATGCGGCCTTCGAGACGCTCCAGATGGCGGCCTACGATAATCTCGCGGATCCGCTCAACCGTTTGCGACGGATTAAGGGTGGGGGGGGTGGGTGACATGGCAAACTCTCCGTGGGGGGTGATTCCGGAGGGGGGGTGATTCCGGAACTCGGCTGAGGTAGCGTTTCCTTTAATACATTAGCATCCTTGAGCATGTAAATAGAATCTACTATGATTCGTATTTACTGAAGATTCAGAAATCTAAATTAACTAGTATAGATTGCGACAGGTCCAATGCCGGAACCCTGTACGTTCCGGAGCTTCTCGACGCATTTCCTGACCTTTTCTGCGGCCACAAGTGTATCTCCAGAGCGATTTTCCCGTGAGAAGCTGAATCTCAGGCTGGTTTTCGCGCGGGATTCGGGGATACCCATTGCCAGCTGAACATGCGATGGTTTTTGTTTCCCCGTCATGCAGGCGGACCCAGCCGCACATGCCACTCCGGCTTCGTCCAGAAGTATCAACATGCCAGCCGAGTCACATCCTTCAAAAGAGAGATGCGAGGTATTCGGAAGCCGATGGGTAGGATCGCCGTTTCGAAGGCATCCCGGGACATTGGCGAGAAGGTAATCCTCAAACGCATCCCGTTCTGCTGCGATATTTTCTTTTCGATCGTGCTCCAGGTAGAATTTTGCCAATTGTGCAGCCATTCCCATCCCGACAATCGCTGGGACATTCTCAGTCCCGCTCCTCCGGTTTTTCTCCTGCCCTCCTCCGAAAATCAATGGCGCGAACTCCAGGCCTTTCCGGACATACAAGGCTCCGATACCCTTTGGACCATGGAATTTGTGCGCAGAAATCGACAACACATCCACGGGAAGATCCCGGACTGAAATGGAGATCTTGCCTGCCGCCTGGATGGCATCCGAATGAACTGGCAGCCCGTTCTCTTTGGCAATATTGATAATTTCCGCCAGCGGTTGAATCATGCCGGTTTCGTTGTTTGCCGCCATTGTTGAGACATAGCCGGCTCCTTTGCATAATTCGGAAAATGCCTCAAGATTGATCAAGCCATCCTGATTCACCGGACTCAGATCGTATGCACGCTCCCGTGATTCCACAAATCGTAGCACCGCACTATGCTCTATTGCGGAAACCAGGGCCCTCCCCTCACCTGTCAGTTTATCCAGAGAGTTAAGGGCGGTGTTTACACTTTCAGTCCCCGATCCGGTAAAGATAATTTCGTCCGGATGAGCCCCAATTAAATCAGCGACCTGTTCTCTTGCCTGATCGACAGCCTTTCGGGCGAGTTTCGCTGTTCTGTAACTGCCGGAGGGATTTGCCTGCACTCCGCTCAGCCACGGAAGCATGGCTTCAAGAACTTCGGGAAGCATCCCGGTGGTGGCGTTCGCATCAAGATTTATCACAGCTTTGATTTTCAGGTCCCACACGAAAAAAACAACCCGGAAACCGGACTTAAATTTCAGTCATAACCTTCGCCACGAATTGCTCCAGCCAATACAAGGTTTGGTCTCCCCATGTGGCAGCTGTGCCGAGCCAGGAAAAGCCGAACTCGCGAAAGCTCTCGAGAGGAGCCGGAGAGGAAAAACAAAGCAATGTGACGAGCACCAGGAGATTCCCAAACCAAATTAAAACCAGAGATAAAAATGTCCCGTTATCACTCAGATCCGGTTGATCTCTAGGAATCATCCATAAGGTCCAGGCCAGATGAAACGCCCAGGTCGCACCGATGACGCTGTAGAAGACTAAATTCCCGATGGGACGGATCTCGGTAAATATGCTGACGGTAACGTAGAGAATCAGCGCTATTACGCTCCAAAACGGCACGAAATATGGAGAAAGCGCAATGACCCAGTTGGTTTTATCCGTGGTGACGTAACCACCGTCCGCTCCCCACTCTATTTCCAATACCTTGCCTCCAAAGCATTTCACAAATGCCGCGTGGGTGACTTCATGACCAAAAACATATAGATACAGGAAAAAAGGTTGGGCCAATTTCGACCAGAACCAGCCCAGCATCAATACAACCCCAACGGTAAAATACCAGAACTGGGCGCTCTGCCAGAAACCTTTTTCAACTGTGGCATGCGAAAATGTCCGTAAAAATGTCCACGTCGTCACCCAACATAGTGGCAAAAGCACCAGCCCCAGCAGCAATCGATACAGCTGCCTAAATAGGCCGACGCCATCTCCCGCGTCCTGCTCGGCCATGTCTTCAATCGCGATTGAGGCCCAGATCGATTTTTCGCCTCTCCGGTTGACTCTGCGGTTCAAATCCAGCTGCCGTCTGGCTCTTTCATGAGCGCGACGGTTCATCGTCCCCAGACCCTCAGACACGGATGGTCTTGCCCGCTTGCGATTAGCCGGAATTTTGCCGGATCGTTTTCGTCTCCCCTCACTCATGCAAATCAGGGCGCCAAGATATTTCGCAAACCTTAAAGAATCAAGCTCCGGATTTTCCGGCTTTTTCCCACGCAATAAAAAACCCGCACCCTTTCGGGCACGGGAAACAATACATGAAATGTGTCGGAGGCCCTTATCTACGCCTTCTCGCACAGATTCCAAGCACGCCGAGCACGGAAAGAAGTGCTGTCGATGGCTCGGGGACTACGCTTGCTGTGATTGAATTGATCTTAAAGGCATCAATATATCTGCTATCGGAGACCAAACCGGTTTTTGGGCCGAACAGAATCGCGTTCACACCTGAGCTAGGGCTATTGATTGATACATTCTTTGCGTTACTGGTGGAATTTCCATTCTCCTGCTGCTCTCCCAGAAAGCCAAGTGCCGAGAGACCGCTGTAGGTAACACCATTCAGATTGGAGCTGTTGGTATTGCCTACCCAATAGGAAACATCCTGATCGTATGGACCTGGGGAAGCCTGGATCTTCACACTTTCCACATCCACGAGGGTATCAAAGGTGAAGAGGATGAAATCATTCTGTCCTTCATTGTCCACCTGATGCCATGGTGAAGAGCCGTTCTCTTCATTATTGATGACTCCCAGACCCGGACTCCATTGTCCAAGTTTGGAAGCTTCCAAAGCATTATTATTACTTCCCTTGGTGTAAGACCATGCACTGGCTGTTACCTTTACGCCATTCACCGTAAAGGATTTTGTGCCTCCTGTGGATGTGACGTTGGAGGAACCACCGAGGTTCCATGTGATAGATTGCCCGAAAACGGGCAACGAAGACGCGACGACAAGACCTGCCGCGAGGGCAATTAGTGTTTTCATTGGGTGGGGGGGATTTGGGGGGGTATTGTCCGCACAAATGCGAACAACCTATCCAGCTAAAAGCACTAAATATAATTCAGCAAGCATTTTATTAGAATACAAAGATCAATAAATGTTTAATATTAATCTGAACAAATTAAATACCCGTGAGCGGAAAGTGCCTCCGGAGGTAGAGCTTGGAGCGATCAAGCACCGATCGCTTCAGCCAGCAAATCAAGATATTGCTCTCTCTTGATTTCCAACCCGCCAAAGGTTTTCAAATGATCCGTAATCCATTGGGTATCGAGCAGCCGGAAATCCATGGATCTCAGATGATCCACTAAAAAAACTAGAGCCACCTTTGAAGCATCGGTCTTGCGGGAGAACATACTTTCTCCGAAAAAGGCTTTTCCCAGAGAAACCCCGTATAGGCCGCCCTGCAATCCATCATCATCCCAGCATTCCACGGAATGCGCATGCCCCCTGTCATGTAGGGCGCAGTAGCTTTCCAGAATAGCTTCCGTGATCCAAGTCTCCTCGCGGTCCGCACAACCGAGCATCACCTCTCTAAATGCACTGTTGATCCTTATTTCAAATGGACTCTTACGTAATTTTTTCTTCAATCCGTGCGGAATGTGAAAACGTTCGTCGAGGGGAATAATTCCTCTGAACTCCGGAGAAACCCAGATAATTTCCCCATCGTCACCCATGGGAAAAGCTCCCTGCGCGTAGGCACCAAGAAGGATATCCGGCGGAATGATATCTGGTGTCACGGAAGAAAATTTCAGCTAGGGTTAGGCTCGTAGTCCAGCCAATCGTCACCTTCCAGCGGGGTGGAATCACACAAATCGCCGATCCATTCCCATACCCACGCCTCTTGGATCGCGCCACTATCAAGCATCGTCTCGACCTTGATACGCCGATATTCCCTAGGCTCCTCGGCATCGGAAGTGATGCCCTCGAAATCATCCAACGCCTTGAGATGAGCGGTGCTTTTTATACGATAAAGCTCTCCACGGACCGATTGATCTCCTCCACAAACCAGTGCCGGATACCAATCGATTTTATGGATTTTCCCGGCAACTCTTCCGGATCCGATGAAATCCGCTCCGTTCATGCGAAAGTGGTTCGAGCCGCCACGCCGCAATGTTCCGTAGACGAATACATGCTCCGGATTCATTTCTTCGCCCGTTGTGAGACTTCGCTGTCCAACATCATTTTGAGATCGTCCAAGCCGTCGCCTTTGTCAGCGGAAATCGCGATGACCTCAACCTTGGGGAAACGCGACTTGAATGTCTCAAGGTTTTCCGCGGCCCCTTCCAGATCCATCTTGTTGGCGATGACCTTCCAGGGAAATTTCGCGAGATCCTCGTCGTATTCTTTGATTTCCTTCCGGAGAATTTCCAGATCGCTGATTGGATCACGGCCTTCCGAGCCCGCCATATCCAAGACGAAAAGAAGCACCCGGCAGCGTGTGATGTGACGCAAAAACTCGTGCCCGAGACCGCGGTTTTCGTGTGCGCCTTCGATCAGCCCGGGAATATCGGCAACGGTGCACCGCCGGAAACCGCCAAACTCGACCACGCCGATCATCGGCTGGAGAGTCGTGAACGGATAGGAACCAACCTTCGGCTTCGCATGTGAAAGTTTTCCGAGGAGTGTTGATTTTCCGGCATTGGGAAAGCCGACCAATCCAGCATCCGCAATGCGCCGGAGCTCCAGGTAAAACACCCCCTGTTCGCCAGGTGTGCCAAGGGTGAATTCCATCGGGGTCTGATTGGTTGCAGTGCGGAACTTGAAGTTTCCTTCACCACCCACCCCATTTTCGCATAGAACAATAGTATCACCCTCCTCCACGAGGTCTGCGATAGGATCGAGATCGATACCCTCATCACTCCGCTCATATTCCACGGCTTCGTTCACCGTAGCCGCATTGGTGCGATAAACAACCGTTCCGGGCGGAACTTTGCCGATCTTGTTTTTGCCACCTTTTCCGGTCTTTTTGTGCTTACCGCCCGGCTTGCCGTCTTCCGCGATCAGCTTGGGATCATAATGATACTGGCGAAGGGTATCCACGGAATTATCGACCACCAGGATCACCTTACCTCCATTGCCACCATCGCCACCATCGGGTCCGCCACGTGGCACGAATTTCTCGCGCCTCCATGAGACAGCGCCGTCGCCGCCATCGCCCGCTTTCGCCAAAATTCTGATGTGATCGATAAACATTTCCCGAGCTTCTATGCTTCCCAGCGGTTACGTCAACGGCAATGCGTCATCCAGCGAAAGCAAGTGCGCGCTGCTTCATCTGTGTGGCCATCAAATTGAGCGCATTTGCACGCGTTGGAGCCAAATGCTCCTTGAGCCCCGTCTTCTCAATAAAACCCATGTCCGCAGTCAGAATCGCATCTGGAGTTTCGCCGCTTAGCACGTCGATAAAGAGTGCAATCATCCCTTTTGTGATCAGAGAATCCGAGTCCGCATAATAGTAAACCCGCCCATCTTTCATCACCGCATCCAGCCAGACCTGCGACTGGCAGCCCTTGATCAGATGCTCGGAATCACGGGCGCTGTCCGCGATCGGTTCCAGCTTTTTTCCCAGTCCGATGACATATTCATACCTCTCGGTCCAGTCTTGGAAAATTCCCAGATCCTCCAGCAAGCGTTGTTGTTTCTCAGCGATTCCACTCATAAAAATTTCCTCACCGGCAATGGAGAGCACGAATGGAGAAACTTCAAGCCTAGATCAGGTCGCAGATGCCAATCTCTGGAGAACACGTCCGGAAACAAAACATACCGGGGCCAGAAGAAATGCCGTAAGACTCATCGGATCCATAACGGAAGTCCTTTCCAATTTCAGCCAAATCAGTCCCATTGGCAGCAGCGTCACCCAATCGACAAGTGGAATTCCGGCCAATAATGCGGAGACATGCACCGAAACAGGCGATTGGAATTTTGATAAGCAGAGCCGAAGCCATACGAAAAATGGTAAGAGGCCAATGAAGCCGAGCATCGGATAGGTCAGAACGGGCAGTACAGCGGCAATCATTCCCGCAGCGTAGAGCAGACTTTTGGACCGCCATCTTTTTTCCGCCGGCATGTCACCCTTTGCCTCCCAGCGCGCACTCAGGGACAGGGCGATGATATAAATCAGCAAAGCCAGCGATGGAAAAATCACAGGCCCGGCTAGTCCCCCACGCATCGCCACGTATCCAAGCAATGGCAGGCAAGCCCGGCAAAGCCCCATGGGAATAACTGACCAGGCTGCTGTTTTATGAACTTTCGTATACTGGACGATGAAACTCACCAATACCAACGCCATCAGAAAGGCGCCGAATCCATTGAGTGCGGCCAGGAACAACCCAGTAATTGTCCCGATAACGGCGGCTGCCAGATAGCTATTGGCGGAAAACATTCCCTGGGGTAAAGCGCGCTCCGGACGATGAATCCTATCCCAGTCACGGTCCGCCCAATCGTTGAAAAAATTGCCGCAGATGTAGAACAATATCGCCGCCAGGGATAGCAACCATGGCCACTGGAAGGATGCTCCATTTTGAATACTTCCCAGGAGCACCCCGACCCCAAGATTGCTCAAAACACTAGGCACATTTGCAATTCGGGCAGTGGCCAGCAGAGCGATGATTTTGCTATCGGATTTCATTTCAGCAAGTGCAGCCCCAAGCCGGCATAAAGTGCAAGCCTTGGGAACGCCTATGAAATCTTCTCAAACTTGCCATTCGAGTCTCCAACACGGTCCGCCCTCGCCCCCATACGATCGACTAGCGAAAGGTATAAATTTGTCATCGGCGTGCCCGCCTCGGCGTGGATAACGCGGCCTTGCCTCAAGTTCCCGCCGTGACCGGCCAGTAGCAGCGGAAGGTCATCATGGCTATGTCGGTTTCCGTCAGCGATACCGCCACCGTAGAGAATCATCGAATTATCGAGGAGATTGCCCTCACCGTCCGGCGTTTGTTTCAAACGCTCCAAGAACCAAGCGAATTGCTCGATATAGAAGCTATCGATTTTCGCAATTTTCTCCAGATTTCCAGCATCCCCTTTATGATGGGAAAGATCGTGGTGGCCGCTAGAAATGCCGAGATCCGGAAAGGCGCGCCCGGAGCCATCGTGAGCCAGGAGGAAGCTCGCTACCCGGGTGGTATCTGTCTGAAAGCCCAGCAACATCATTTCATACATCATGCGTATGTGCTCCTTGTAAGTAGGAGGAATCCCAGTCGGCCGCTCCGCATCAGGGGTTTTTATCTGAAATTTTTCCGCGTTCTCGATGCGACTTTCCACTTCCCGAAGCGCCGTCATATATTGATCCAGCTTCGCCTTGTCTGCGGCGTCGAGTCGGTTTTGCAGGCGTTTGGCATCGCTTGACACGAAATCCAGAATACTTTTTTGAGCAGCACGCCGGGTCATATCCTGCTTGATATTGCCAGATCCAAAGAGCTTCTCGAAAACCATGCGCGGATTGTTTTCGGCAGGCATGGGGGTATTGTGATTCCGCCACGACAAATTATAGACGTAGGCACACGAGTAACCGGAATCGCAGATCCCCGTATTGCGCGAGAGATCCGTGGAGAGCTCCAAGGAGGGAACTCTCGTCTGATAACCGATTTGTCGGGCAATAATCTGATCCACCGATTCCCCCAGGCGAATATCCGAGCCCGCGGTTTTACGGGCCTGGCAACCTGTCAGGAAAGTCGCGTTCGCCCGGGCATGATCGCCCGCTCCATCACCATTTGCCTTGGCCTTGTCATGATCCAGATGACGCAGGACAGAGTAATGATCGCGGAGTCCACCAAGTGAGCGAAGGCTTTTGGAAATATTCTGTGTGCCGTCCGGATACCATTCGGCACCGTTGACCCCGTTCGGAATATAAACAAATGCCACCCGTGTCGGCGGGGCTGCTTTTGCCGTAGAGGCTCCCAAACTTTGCATGCTTGGCAAGGCAAGGGTTGTAGCAAGTCCTTTGAGAAATGCGCGTCGGTTGTTCATAAATCAGGTTTTGTGGTTTGAAGAAACATTGTGGCTTAGTTTCTCCGATATTGAAACGGCACGGATTCGGCGATGGCATAAATCCATGTTAGTAAACGGCCCTCGTTTTGATCGCCTTTCATTACGATTTCATCGAGCGCCGGTCGGTCGAAGTATTCCACACCTCTTCCCAAACCGTAAGTCAGTAATTTCACCGCGAAAGCTCTCCGGAATTCTTCCTTGTAATCGCGGATAAATATATCCCGCATTTCTTCCGCCGTGGAGAATTCCTGTCCTGTCACAAGCTTCCCGGTCACATCGAGAGGCATTCCCCGGTCCTGATCCCGCCACCGTCCGACAACATCGTAGTTCTCCAGGCCGAATCCGATCGGGTCCATGAGCGCGTGGCAGGAAGAACAAGATGGATCCGCCCGATGCTGCTCAAGCTCCTGCCGCAAACTGAGACCTTTGTGATCTCCACCTTCGATGAGGGAAGGAATGTTCGGCGGAGCAGGTGGCGGAGGGGTATTGAGGAGGTTTTCCAAAACATATTTTCCCCGCAAAACCGGCGAGGTTTTATTCCGGTGTGATGTCAAGGTCAGCACCGCAGCCTGCCCCAGCAATCCGCGCCGTGGGGTGCCGACAAGTGAAACTTTACGGAAATCCCCACCTTCGACGCCCTCAATGCCGTAGTGCTTCGCCAAGCGCTCGTTAATGAATGTATAATCCGCACTCAGCAAAGTCTCGACCGGCAGATTCCGCCGGATCACATCCCAGATCAATAGCTCGGTTTCATGCCGCATATCCACCGGAAGCCTGCGATCGATCCCTCCGTAGGCACTGGAGCTAGGTTGGACAGAATCCATGTCGCGCAGCTGCAACCATTGGCCGACAAAGTTCTTCACCAGCGCTGCGGACTTTGCAGATTCCATCATTCGTTTGATCTCACCGCGTAGATTTTTGCGTAGCTCCCCGCGCGATGCCAGCTCGAACAGGCGTTCATCGGGCATGGTGGACCACAGGAAATAGGATAGTCGGGAAGCAAGCGTGTATTCGTCTACAAGCTGTTTGCCACGGCCCGGCGTTCCGGTCCCTCCCTCCTCGCGAAACAAAAACGAGGGTGAGACCAATACCGCACTCAGAGCCTGGCGGATTGCGTATTCAACGCCTTCCCCGTTGGCTTCGGCCACGTTCAGGAAATATAGATATCGCGCGACTTCCTCATTTTCAACGGGGCGCCGGAAAGCTTTTGGCATGAAATTTCCCAATACGGCTTGGAAATAATCCGCATCCGATTGCTCTGCAGCTCTTTCGACAAAAATCAATTGATGGGAATTTGGCTTTGGTAGAGGTGGACCATCCAGCGGCCCCTCAATGACCACATGCCGGATCAGCAAGTTACGATCTCTCATCCCTTCCTCCGCCTCCGGCTCGTAGGCATCGTTTAGAAAACTCAACCCAAGCTCGATCTTTCCGTCTCCTTCCAATTGTATCGCCTCTGTCTTATACTCGGAAGGTTGGTGAATGGAGCTTCCAACATCGAAAACCTCAATAGCCTTTCCATCTATCGAAACCTCCATTTTTGCAAGTTCATCTCCGCATCTGTCCGCTCCTGCAAGCATCCGAACACGATATTTTCCCGAGGTCTTCGGCCGGATCTGAGCGGTGGCCGTCCCGGAATATTTCATATACCAGGAATCTCCATTCACTTCGCCTACCCCCTTGAGCTTCCGTCCCTCCACCCAGGCCTCAGGATAGGCTGGCGGGGAAAAGTCTAGCGCCAGATCCAAGACCGTCTGGGCTGCCTGCAAATACCGCTCCATGTGCAGCGGAGAAATGCTCAGAACATCTCCGATATTGTCGAAGCCATAGCCACTGTCATCCGGGGGCAGAATGTTCGCGGCATCGATTTTCACATCCAGGAGATCCGCGATGGTATTCTCATACTCGGTTCGGTTCAGCCTGCGGATGGGTAGCGCACCGGGATCGGGATTTTCCGGATCGACGGGAAAAATCGCGTCATCGATCCATTTCACAAGCTTCTCACGCTCCGCATCTTCCGGAGCATATTCTTCCGGTGGGGGCATCAGCCGGAAGTCGATGTGATCACGGATCTTTTTCCATTGGGGGCGATTTTTAATCATCTCCGCCACCTGTTCGTAATCATCCAGCGCCAAGCCTCCTTCCTTTAAGCCATCACCATGGCAATCATAGCAGTAATTGACAAAAATCGGCTCGATCTCTGTGAAAAATTTCTCTTCCAGATCTTCAGCTCCTGCTCCGGAAACCCCCAGCCACCCGATGACCAACAGCTCTCCCATGATAGAGAATTTTCTAGAAAATCGCTGAATAGACATCGTCATCTTGAAAGGGAAATAGCACCTAACGTCCGCAGAATGCAGAAGTTCAAGAGGACACTACGTCGGGATTGCGGGAAATCTCGCAGAAAAATCCCATGAAAGCCGAAGTCTATTTTATTTTCCCAGCCTTCCGTTTGACGATCAATAGCATGTCGGTGACCTCTTCCACCTTCAGGATGAGGGCGATTGCAAAATAGATTCCGCCTGCAGCCGCCATTACCGCAGCCAGCCAAACGGCTTTCATCAGGAGCGCCATCCCAGTCAGATCGTTGAAAACGTAACGGTTGGCCGCGTGGCAGATGCCAGCCATGACAGCGGTAGCAACGCCGATTTTCAAAAATGCGCTCAACAGCCCTCTCGTTCCTATATCCCCCGCATAGCGAATCATCGCAACATAGAGGAAAATGAAATTCATACAGGCTACGATACTCGTTGTGAGAGCCAGAGACTCATGCCCCCACTTGAAAACAAATACGAACAGATAGTTACAGACGATATTCACAGCCAGCGCCATAAAGCTGGCGATCATCGGGAACCATCGCTTCTCGATCGCATAGAAAGCAGGCTGCAGCACTTTCAATCCCGCATAGAAAAGCAATCCATAACCATATGCCTGCAGAGCTCCAGCCGTCGCAATCCGGTCCGTGGCATCGAACTTTCCTCTCTCGTATAGTAGACTGATAATCGGACCCGCCAGCATCACCAGGCCAACGGTCGCCGGGAAAACCAGAAACATTACCAGTTTGAGCCCCTTGGCGAGCGTAGGACCGAAATCCCTGGAAACGCCATTGATTGCAGCTCTGGATAGCGCGGGCAAAGTCACTGTTGCCACCGCGAC
Source organism: Luteolibacter algae (assembly GCF_042683045.1). Taxonomy (NCBI): domain Bacteria; kingdom Pseudomonadati; phylum Verrucomicrobiota; class Verrucomicrobiia; order Verrucomicrobiales; family Verrucomicrobiaceae; genus Luteolibacter; species Luteolibacter algae. The sequence continues at coordinate 77,521 of NZ_JBHUIT010000003.1, forward strand.
GCCGAAGACACCGATCGGCAATTGCATGAGCCGGAAAGCATAGCTCAGCCAGCTGACCGCGCCTTCCCCTACTCCGTAGGCGAACATCGAATTTACCACCACATTCACCTGGGTGACGGAAGCGGCAATGACCGCCGGTCCCATCAATTTCAAAATCTGCCTGACGCCATCGTCATTCCATTTGAAATCCGCAACAAAACGATAACCGACAGCACGCAGGGCGGGAAACTGACAGACCAACTGGGCGATTCCACCAATCACCACGCCCCATGAAAAACCCACAAGACTGCGGGGTCCCCAGCTGGGATCCATCCAATAGCCAAGAGCGGCGCCTCCGGCCATGGAGCCAATATTGAAAAAACACGAAGCCAGAGCCGGCATCCCGAAGATATTCCGGGCATTTAGCATCCCCATCACCAATGCGGATAAAGAAACCAGCGCGATGAACGGATACATCACCCGCACCATCTCCACCATCAGGGAAATCTCGGCAACATTGTAATCCCGGGCAGTCTCGCCACTTTTGGAAAATGAGGTAAGCAACTGGACAATCCACGGTGCCACGAAGATGCCCACCAATGTCACCAGACTCATGAAAATAGCGGCGAGCGTCATCATCCGGTTGGCCAGCACCCATGCCTTTTCAGGCCCATCGGATTCTACTTTTTTCGAGAAAGTTGTAACGAATGCCTGGGAGAGCGCGCCCTCTGCAAAAAGATCACGCAGCAGGTTCGGCACCCGGAAAGCCAGATAAAAACAATCCATCCAGCGGCTCCCGCCGAAAAGCCCGGCGAACATTGTCTCACGTGCAAGTCCCAGCACCCGGCTCAGCATCACCGCAGCACTAACTTTCCATGTGGCCTTCGCTGACATTGCCGCACTCTATCTCTTACACGCCGCAAAATTGCAACCAATAGTATCCGCCTCGGACACTATATATAATACAGGCAATTATATCTCTCGGAAGTGCGCCTAATTGGCCGTTTTCATCACCCAGCCATCCTCGACGAAGTCACTGATGAGAACCTGGTTTCCAGATTCCGCCCCTTCCGGGAAATGGATTTTGAGTATCATCGATACCGAGCTCGCATCGGATGGCCGGATACGCTGGTCCAATGGTGAGTTCCTCGCCACATAACCATACAAGGTCGTCTCGCCATCGACGGACAAAAGCCGATAGGAACGCCATTGGCTTTCGTCTGCGAATTCGAAATTATAATAATCCACCCATTTCACCTGCACCCGCACCAGAACGGGCCCGGTTGGACGTTTTTCCATAAAATCTTCCCAAGGCATTTCGCACCAGCCCACCCAGCTTTCCCAATCCACCTTCAACCCGTCCTCGGTATCGATAAACGCGATCTGTCGGGTTTCGTAATTCTTGTTCAATACCGAGACTGCTGCGAAATTGGCATCATAGGCAATGTTTCCGCCCGAGTTGAACTTGTTCAAACCTTCTGGCTCGATCTCACCGTCACCATAATATTCACGGACCTTTGGCTCCAGGTTTCCTGCATTGAAAATCAATGGCAAAATTTCCTCCACTGTGACCGCATTGTAAATTTTTTGGGCAAGCGGCTCTGCCTCTTTCACGAACTCCGCTTCATTGCGTTTCATCATCGCAGGCAGCTCAATGACATCCTCCTCTTTGGAGTCATCTTCTTGTGCAGGCACCGACGCCATGCCGACCAGGTCTTCAAAACTATCCTGATTTCCCTTATCCGGGGATCGTTTCACCGTCTTATCCTTACCGGCTCCCAATACAAAAAAGAGACTTACAAGAGTGACAGCTACCGCGGAAATAATCGCAAAAACTTTTAATCCATTTCCGGTTTTTTTCTTATGTTGCTTGCTTTCTCGCCACTTTCCGGCGCTGGCGTCCCAATCCGGAACTTCTGCTTCTGGCTCGATCTTCTTCCGCTTTCTCGTCGCTCCCGCTTCCGGGTCCACAGCACTTGTTCCCGGGTTCTTGTTCTTTTCTGCTGTGGACGGCCCGGATGAAGCAACTGCTTCATTGCCCTTGCCTGGTATTCTCATCATCAACCGGCAGGAAGGGCAAATAATCCCCAAGCCATCATGATCTCTAGGCACACGGAAAACAAACCGACAATCCGCGCATACAAACGCGCTCCAGCGTCTTCCTTTTGTAGCCTTTACTTCATTCATAGACACATCTGCAGACTGCTATCATCATAGTTATGAAAGCAAGCTTTGGCTTAATCCTTATCTATGAAAATTCTTCCCTCACGTCTTCTCAGGCGTGATCCACCAGGCAAATTCACCGATGAAGCCATTGTAATATTCTGGAGTTCAAGGCATTGCTCTACAAGTTTTGAGCTGACACCCGAAATATTATTTTCTCTTAAATAATCCACAAGAATACCGCGTTGCAGAGCCAGGGGTAGCTCCCGAAAGGCTTTGAGATGGATCCTTCCCTGTGGATCGCGCGCATGGGCTTGCTCCACAGCCCAGCTCAAGAGACCGCGCCATTCCTCATCCACGCAGGCCGCCTCATTCAGCATCGGAACAACATCCCGCCGGGCAATATCCGCGAGGAGAGGCAGAGCTTCATTCCGCATCCGGTTCCGGACGACATCATTCACCGAGTTGCTCGCATCTTCCCGCCACACATGAAAATTCCCTTTCATCCATTTCTCCAACCAAGACTTCCGTATATCCAGCAGCGGCCGGATGACCTGAACCATCGCTCTGTTCATACGAATCCCGGTAATCTCCCGCATACCCCTGCAGCCATGGGAACCACGTAGCAAATTCCATAAAACCGTCTCCGCCTGGTCATCGGCATGATGTGCCAAAAGCAAATTCCAGCACCCATGCTTCTCAGCACAGGCTCCGAAAAATTGGTGCCGGGCGAGTCTCCCCGCCGTCTCGAGCGACTCGCCGGTCTGCTTCATTCGCGAGCGTAAATCCACCGTCCCGAGCTCGAAATCATAGCCCATTTCCCTCGCCGCATTCTCCACGAACCTTGCGTCGCCGCCGGACTCGATTCCGCGCAACCCATGATCCAAATGACAAACGACGATCTCTTTGAAACCTTTTGCGTTCAGGAGATGCAAAAGCGCCATCGAATCCAGCCCACCGGAGACCCCGCACAGCCATTTTTCCGCCCGTGAAGCAGTCTCAAGCCAGCGACTCTCCGGTTCCATTTTCACGCTTTGTGCTCAAAAGCCATCCTTTGGCCCGTGATCGGGTGCGTGAAAGCAAGTTTCCATGCCTCCAATTCCAGTGGTGGATCGCCCACCTCCAGTGTCTGCTTATCCCCCATCTTGCCTCCGGACAGGTAGCAAGGGTCTCCCACTACCGGAAAGCCCAGCTCCCACAGATGCACGCGGATCTGGTTTGTGCGGCCGCTGCCGAGCTTTGCTTCCAGTAGACTGGTGCCATCTTCGCAGCGTTCTTTCACACTGAAATCGGTTCTAGCCTCCAGACCGTCCTCATCATCAATGATTCTACCTCCCGGTCCGGCTGGCTCGGAGGAAATGGCTGCTTCACATATCTTTTCGTCCCATTCCGGGTGACCCTGGATCCGCACACGGTAGATCTTATCCACTTTTCCTTCGATAAACTGACGTTGCAGCAATCTGCAAAAATGGCGGGTTCTGGCGAAGAGCACCAGGCCAGCTGTATTCGCGTCCAGACGATGCACAGGCCGCAAAAACTTCGGCTCGTAGACCTGATTCATCAAGTATTGGAGCGTATTGCGATGATAGCGGCCACTCGCATGCATCGGCAATGGAGCCGGCTTTTCAACCATGACAAATGCTTCGTCGTCGTAGATGATCCTTATATTACGGGCGACATCAGGCTCAATTGCCGGAGGAAAGATCTGTAAAATCCGCTCTCCCGCCCGGACGATATGATCCATTCCCCGGACCTTTCCGCCATAGCTTATGAAGCGACCTGCCGCGCATCTTTGCTCCCACTCCTCACGCGGAATCTGTGGGAATTGATCCACCAAGACATCGCCCAGGGTCCATTTGTCATATTTTGCGGAAACATTGACAGGCCTGCGGTTCTCCCGGGGAGTGGAACCAGGTAGGACCTCGCACACTTCATCGAGTTTTGCCTGCGCTTCATGAATTCTCTCCAGCATTTTTTCCGGTTCCGATTTGAAGCAATACGGGCAGATTTTTCCGGCCACATAACGCACATCTTCCTGATCTTCCGCATCCAATGGTGCCTGGCAGGCATAGCAAACGGCACTATCTGTTTCCTTCAGCGCGGGATCGACGCCCACTCTTTGATCAAAAACGAAACACTCGCCATCGTAATGATCTCCACCGCATTCCTCGAAATATTTCAGAATACCTCCGTCCAGCTGGTAGATATTCTTGAAGCCTTCCATCTCCATGAACGGACCGGCTTTTTCACAGCGGATCCCACCCGTGCAGAACATGACCACCGTTTCCTCCTTCATCTCATCCGGTAGCTCGCGCACAGCTTTCGGAAACTCCCGGAAGGTATGGATATCCGGCACGATAGCTCCTTTGAAGGTTCCCAGCTTCACCTCGTAATCATTCCGCGTGTCCAGAAGGGTGATCTTTCGCCCTTCGTCCAACCACTTTTTGAGCTCTTTTGCTTGGAGCTTCGGAGAAGTTTTCCGGCGGGGTTCCACGCCTTCCACTCCAAAAGAAATGATCTCTTTTTTTATTCTGACCAGCATCCTACGGAATGGCTGATCCTCGCTTTCGCTGACTTTCCCTTCGAAATCTTCCAACCCGGGGATTTTACGTAACCGTGCCATGAGGCCGTCCACCGCCGCCTTGGAGCCCGCGACAAAAAGATTGATCCCCTCCACGCTTAGCAAAATCGTTCCCCGCAAGCCGGAATCCTTGCAAAGTGCCAGCAACTCCTCACGCAGCTCTTTCAGCTCCGTAAGTTCTACAAAACGATATGCCGCCAAATTTGTAACCATCTCTTCAGTCATCACGTGGGAGGAAAAGTGCCTCTGTGTCCTGAAAAACTCAATCCCCAAAGAAATGTTGCACAGCTTATGAGAATTACGGCACGGAAACCCGCAACTCACCGCTGCTGAGGATCCTCGCCCGCAGGCCGCCCCTACAGTTCCCTTTGAGAAAATCTTCCGCTCCGGCACCCACCGCTTGATCCATCCAATAGCACGGTTTGCATTCCTCACTTCCTTCGAAGACCAATCCCTGTAGAGAGAATTTTCTTCCTACCAGAGCTTCCAGATCCATCCCGCTGACGATGATATTCCGCCGGAGCGCCGCAGGATCTATCTCTCCAAATTTTTCGGACAATTCATCAAGGATCCGCTTTGAAAAGAAAGTGATCTGTCCTTTGAAATGCTCTTTGAAATCGAAATACCGATCTCCTTCGATGCCTCTTCCGGCGACACACGACACTGACTCTTTGGAAACGACATCGTAATTCATGCGTCCCAAGCCATGCCGACCCCGAAAATCATGACCTTCTGAGATCATGATTTTTTCAATCAGTGCCGGAGTTTCGAGAATTTCGCCCATAACCCACGGTAGCATTTTCCACGCCACGGGAAAATCCCGTTATCGTTGCTATTTCACCGACGGCTGGGAAAATCTCGCACGGATTACCGCAGAACCAACGGCCCCATCTCCACCATCGGGGAACGATATGAGAATGTTATTTTCCTTCGCAAGTTTACCCGCTGGAATAGGGATCAACTTCGTCGATGCGTAGCCGTCATCACTGTCATCATAGCGTGTGGCGGAATCTTCCTGCGGAACATTCAAGGGCATGTGGTTCATCGAAACATTCACAAAATAGCTGGAATTCACTCCCCGATCGATTCCGATCCGCAACATGGAATCCAGAGCTTTCCCGCCGTCCGGCACTTTCACTTTGATCGTGGCAACAGGGTTCTCCCCATCGATTTTCTGGGTGATCCGGTCACCGTAGAAAACTTTCTCAAAGATTATGGACTTCTCTTTTACCTCCTCCGGAAAGGTTGAGATATAGACGATCACTTCACGGCTCCCAAGAACAATGCCCTTTGCCGTCTCCGGCTCACTGACGGTGTAGGACGGCAACATATTTTTCCCACGGCTGATGCGTCGCTCCTCATGCTTCGCGCCTTCCAAGCCGCTCAAGGTGATTTGATGTTCCACGGTCGAAAGGTTGTTTACGATTGTGTAGACCTTCTTTCCGTCCGCAAAGGCTCGGACCTGCAGATCAGGATCAGGACTATCTGCGATCACCCGACGGCCCTCTATACCCGCAAACAATTTATAAAACGAGGCGAGGAAACTTGCCTGAAGCTCCGCCCCTTTTTCGTATTCCTCCGGCGTGTAGACACTTGCGTAATACTTCGGATCCCACGCTTCTGTATTGGCCAGAATGAAGGGCACCGATTTCACCACCGATTGTGGACGATCCATGAATGTCAGAGTGTTCGCCAAAATACTGGAAACGTGTAGCCACTGAATCATTGACCGGCGTTCCATCTCCCCGGTGAATCCGTCCTTTTTTTCCTCTACGAGGGAGTCATAAAGCTCATCGGCAAGAAACTGCCCGTCGTAATCCATTTTATCTTCGCCAGGCTTGCTTGCGTAGCCACCGTGTTCACTCACCACAAGTTTGAGCTCCTTGCCGAAAGTGTTCACCGCATAATTGTTCACGAGATCCAGCACCCCTTCCAACGGCAGGCCGCTGGTGATCCGGGTGGCATTCTTGCCTGCCTCAGGATTTCTGTAATAATCGTAAACATGGAATGAATAGAAATCCAATTCGCCTCGGGTATTGTCGATGAAGCTCTTCATCCCCAACCAATTTTTGTAATAATCCTTATAAAAGTAAGCGACCGACATGCACAACCCTCCGACCTGGACATCAGGCGTGAGCTCATGGACTTTCCGCTTTGTGGCAAGATGCCAATCAGCCAGATGTTGATCCTTGAAAAATGACCAATGCGGCTCGTTCACCAACTCGTAGTAAGCGGGACGGGTAAAATCAGTGAATCCGTGCTTCAAGATCCGTGCGCTGAGCTCAGCCGCGGCTTCGATATCCTTCGGAATATATTGTGCATGGCTGCCTTCTTGAGCCGATTCCGGGGTCTCATATTTCCCCATAAATTCCGGGTAAGCATTATGGTGATCATGCGCCGCAATATTCATGTTCTCGCCGAAGATGGCCTTGAGCTTCCCGCTATCCGGCTGTCGCCTTTCTTCCAGCTCCCGGATCAGATTTTCAAGATCCACATAGCCTGGTCTCGCCGTATCTTCGCGGACGATTTTGGAATTTTTCACATAGCCTTTCACAGGTCCGAGAATCCTACCAAGGCTGATATCGAAGTCTTCAGTTAGCTCATCGAAACGCTCATCGGAGCCCACTCTCTTGTCTAGATTCTCACCATGATCCGCGAGCGCGAAATAGCGCTTCCGGTCCAACTTGCTGATCCCGTCAATGGATCGGGTCAGCTCCGGACTCACCTGAATCTGAATGGAATTGTCCTTAACCTCCACCAGCGGAGCTTCGGTCTTTTTACATGCGGAAAAGATCAGAACCACTGGACACAGCGTCGTGCCTAGATACTTAAAATACGGAAACATCGGGGATAATATGTTCTGCAGTGCTTCCTTTCTGCATAAAACTGTCTTCCCGGAACACCACCTGACCGAACGCCTCAAATGATTTCCGATGATTTATGAGAAATCAGTTCAAGTAAGGAAGTATCAGATAAAGATCGTGGCTTTTTTTTGGAAAAGCCAAATTTCCGACACAGTCATTCCTGCTATTTTATGAAAAAAACACTCCTCTCCGCCCTCCTGCTGTCATCCTTCTCAAGTGCCATGGCATCTGAACACGGCAAACTTCTTTTCGAAGACGATTTCAACCGGAATGAATCCCAGGAGTTCAAAGAAGAGATTGGCAATGGCTGGGCAAGCAACAGTGAGGGGCGTGCCGGAGGTAACAAGCAAGTCGATCTGCGTGACGGGACGATGCATATTTACATGCACGCGACTGCAGATCACGCGGTCTCCGTCACCCATCCAATGGGCTTCAAGGATGGCGCGGTGGAAGTCCGTTTCATGCTGGAAAATGAGAAGGATATGCTCGGGCTCAACTTTGCCGATCTTACCTTCAAGGAAGTCCACGCCGGCCATCTCTTCAAAGTGGAAATCAGCCGGAACAAAGCCAGCATCACTGATCTCAAAACCGGGGTGATGGCCAACGAAATTTATGCCCGCAGAAAGGCCGGCAATAGCACTCCGGAAGATCAGGAAATCCTCAAAACCAAACGCAAGTACAACCCAATCGACCTGAAAACCGGAAAATGGTATTCCCTACTTGTAACGGTCAAAGGCAATGTCGCCACGGCATCCATTGACGGGAAAGAAGTCGTGAGTTTCTCCTCGGAAGGGATCGCCCATGATAAAAAGGAAACACTTCGCTTATCCGTCCCTCGGGAAGTTGTGGTGGATGATTTGAAAATCTACTCTTCGGACAAGTAGCCACGGCCATCCCCATCATCCCGGGATTTTTCGAGAAATGCTCGGAATTCCTCTCTGTGATTAACATTCAGCAGCGCTCCCCGGCGTGGGAGGTCGAGGATTTTGACCTCGTTTTCGGATAAAATTCTTCGCAATCCCCACTCGCCGCGTTCTCTCGCTGTTTCGAGGATGTTCAGAGCGCCGTTTCCATAGAATCCGCACAATGGCTCCAGCCCGCCATCAAACTCACTGCGATACACCACAAACCGATCTTCATGTCCGCACAGCCCCTCGAAAATATCCACTTCCAAAGCCGGTAAATCGCACGCGGTGACGATACATCCCCCATCCTCCAGGTGCACCAAGCCTTCGATAATACCGTCCAGAGGCCCATTTCCGGAGTCCCTGACATAGCAGACCCCATCGATTTTCTCTTGGATTGCCTGACCCTCGCGTAGAGATACCACGATCCGTTCGCAACCGACTTCCCGAAGCAGATCTACAGTTCTTTTGAGAAAACTCCTACCATCCGGATGGAGCAATGACCCTTTTTCCCGCCCCATACGGCTCCCCTTGCCACCCGCCAATACCAGCCCATGCATTCACCCATGAAATGGAAACGGCGTGAATGTGAAAAGAGCAATTTCCGTCCTTACCGATAGAGCCACAAAAGGAAAGCCATCGTTTCGATCAACTTTTGTTCCCAGAGGTGATGCAGGCATTCTTGTCGCGCCTTGCAAGTTGAACTTCCACGCGAGAAATGTAAGGGTTCGACATGCTCCTCCTCCAACAGCTCATACGCATTCCATCCGTCAATCCGGAGCACACCCCCGATCGGCCGGATATCACGAACGAGCAGAAGATCGCAGAATTTGTCGCGGATTATCTCACAGATTTCGGCGCAAACGTGATCCTGGAGGAAATCGCACCCCAGCGGCCAAATCTTATTGCCCGCTTCGCTCCGCTCGATGGGCGCCCGCGTATTCTGCTTGGTCCACACCTGGATACCGTCAGTGTGGAAAATATGGCGATTGATCCTTTTTCCGGAGAGATCCGGGATGGCAAGGTCTGGGGACGAGGCGCATCTGATACAAAGGGTCCGATGGCCGCTATGCTCTCCGCACTGAAGGCAAACAAAAATATCCTAAGCGATCTGCCCATCGCGGTGGATTTCATCGCGTTCATGGGAGAGGAAGCCTCGCAGCATGGCTCCAAGCATTTCGCCGCGCATCATGCGAAGGATTATCAATTCGCAATCATCGGCGAGCCAACTTCAATGCAGGTTGTCCACACAACGAAAGGCTCTCTTTGGGCAACACTGAGCACCACGGGCGTTTCCGCTCATGCTTCCCAGCCCCACCTTGGCGAGAATGCCATATTGAAGCTCGGCGGGGCATTGGTCACTCTGCAGGAAAACCTTGCTCCCGTCCTCGCTGGCTACGATCACCCAGTGCTTGGCCACTCGACAATGAACATCGGCACAATCACGGGCGGAACAGCCCCGAACATCGTGCCCAATCAGGCAAGTGCCCAAATTGACATCCGGCTGACTCCTGCGCTACACGCAGCGGGCGGAGCACTGAAGATTCTTACGGAAATCATTGATGAACTCAAGTTACCGCTAGCCATCGGCAGCGCCCACGAAAATCCACCGATGGAAACCCGGGTGGACAACCCTTACATCCAGAAGCTTCTTGCAACCGATAGCCGCACCCTACCCGCCGGTGCTCCATGGTTCTCGGATGCGGCCCACCTATCGGCGGCCGGTTTGCCATCAATCTGTCTCGGTCCCGGCTCCATCGACCAAGCCCACACCAAAGATGAATTCATCGATCTTGCTCTTCTGAAGGAGGGAGAAGTATTTTTTTCCAACTTCATTCAATCGTTGGCTAAAAACTGAATCTTTGCGATCTGCGGATTTTTCGCGGGGGGCACTACAATCTTTCCATCGCCCTTCAATGACCGAGCTCATCCTCAACGAAGATATCTACGGCCGCATCATTGATCGGGAAATCCATTCCGCCGAAAAATTTCTCTGGATCATCACAGCCGACATCAAGGATATGCATGTGGTCAGGGGCAAGAGATCGCTTCCATTTCTGGCCTTGCTGGCCGAGCTGGTGGAGAATGGTGTCGCCGTGCGTTTGATCCATGCAAAGGAACCCGGTCCCAGATTCAGAAAGGATTTTGATCGTTATCCGGTCCTGCTCGAAAGCGATCTTTTCGAGAGAGTCCTGTGCCCCCGGGTTCATACCAAGGCAATAATCATTGATGGGACCAAAGCATTCATCACATCTGCCAATCTCACCGGCGCAGGCCTCGGTGCAAAACATCCGGACCGCCGGAATTTTGAAGCAGGCATCCTAACCAATGAATTAACGCACATCCGCCCGCTAATGGATTGGGCAGATGAGCTGTTTCTAGGAGAATACTGTAGCCGCTGCCGCCTTAGAGACCGATGCCCGGATCCTCTCGATAGGGAATAAAAAAACTCCGGCCTTCATGAAAAAGCCGGAGTCTTGAGAGCACGTTGTCCTTTTAATTGATGAAATCTCGAACTGCGTGGACCGTATATTTTTTTGTTTTGGCATCCCCGTAGACAAAGATCAACGCACGTGCGTTATCAGAAAGTGGCCAATTGGAACTGAAGATCCCTTTCCATTCTCCATCAAGTTTGACGGCAAAAGTAGATGAACAGAGCCCCTTATCGATATCACCTTTAGCTTCGACTATAGCTTTTCCGGCTGGCTTTATCTGAAATCGTTTATCTCCGATTTGGGCACCGACATCCTTATTTGTTACATTAAACACTAAGAATTTGCCCTTTCCAAAACCGGACTCGTTATCATCAAAGGCTAACATGCTAAAACCATCCGCATTTGTTTCACCTTTACGGAATAGGATAATTGACTGGTGTTTGGCGCCGGAAGAAGCACAACGACCCCAGACCTCGAATGTAGGTTTACCTTCCGCATCGACCCCCGGCTTGCCAACAACCCACTCCTTCATTCCGATCATTTTTATCGGCTTCGTGAATCGACCGCTCGTTGGATTGATTTCTTCAAACGCCCCTTCTCCTGCGATGAGGCTAATCGGAGTCTGATCAGAAGTCTTAGGAAAGACTAGGAATTTCCCCGTGATACTTGGGCCCTCCTGAGCAGAAAGAAGACCCAGACAAGAGTAGAAGCTAAGTAAGAGCAACGATCGGAATTTTGTCATGGATTTAGGTATGATTGAGTAAGGTTAAATTTCTGAAGGATTGAGGAATCGGAATTGAACCACCCGCATGCGACGGCCATATTGCTTATTAGCAGAGGAATTCAATTTGTCATACTCTTCATAATCTTCATCCGTTGGATCAAGATATTGAGGTGTTCTTTGGACTACAGCTTCGCACCAAGCTCTAGCAGTGACATTACCCGATGGGTCCAAAGCATCTCCGTATGCTCTTATCACAAATGTGTCGCCCCTGACAGTTAATTGTGCTGCCAGACCGCGAAGGACATCTGCCTGATCCACATATGCGGCGCTTCCATATGAAATCGGCCCGTCCAAGGCTTCAGGGAATTCAGGTGTATGAAAGCTTTTTTCCCCGCTCGACATTGAACGTCCAGCTTGTCGGAAATTTGCGTTTATACTTACACTATTGTCATCTAATGCTGCTTGCAAAGCGCCTTTTACCGCTAAGTCCTTATTCGATGAATCCAAGCGACGATTGACAAATTCTGATAGGGACAGAAACGGACCACGTTCCTTCACCTGTTCCACCATAGCTTCAGATAATTCGTCAATTTCCTTCTCAGTTAATTCGCGAAGTCCCAACCATTGATTTTCGTCCGAGGCACTACTAGGAGCAGAGCTTGGATCGCCCACCGGTAACGAGAATCCGGAGACGGCACCATCCTCGATTTCGTTAGAATCGAAGGTGCTTCCCCCGGTTTCCGGGAGAGAAGCCACCGACTTTTTCCTCATGGACGAAAACAATCCCTTCCATGCTTCCACCGAAGTTGAATTAACGTTGAATCCGCCTTCTACCATCATATGAGCTGCAAGGTGATGAACAGCCTTTGTAGTCGCAGGCGCGATGGCACCAGTAGTGGAAAACAACCCTGAGATTCCATCACTCGGCAAATTGGCCGTATAGGGAACCATCCGTGTATTTGGGAGTTTTGTAGTTCCGTCAAAAAATGCGGTAGCACGAGCTTGAGCGTTACCGCTGCCCATTACCGTTCCTCCTCCATTGGTAATAGATGAGAAGAAATAATCATCCCATAGCGCCTTATTGGCCACATACGACTGATCAACCATTACCTCGTTTGTCGGACCAGCAACGACATCATAAGTCATTTGCCACGTGCCGGTAGCCCGGTCCGGAGCGATCTCCGGGTAAGCATACGAATTTCCTATCGCCTGAACCATATGAGGGAACAGACCACTTTGACCGATCGCACGAACCTGACGATAGTATTCAAGGTTGTTTCCTCCAATCAAAGCCTCCTGAGCAACAGACATACCACCCAGAATAGCATGACTCAAACTACCGATTGAAATTGGAGGGACGAGGGGGATTTCTTGCTGCACCACTCTCGTCGTCCCGTTGGAAGCCGTGTAGCCGCCTCCATAGTAACCACGATTATCAGGAGCAGTGCCTAGGTTTGTAGGCAAACCACCCGAAAGTCTTTGGACCCACCACGACCATCCATGGTGATAGAAATCCTTTGGAGCCAATCCGCCGAGAGCTACGCCACCAGTAATGGGCGTGGAGTGAAGGAACGGTCTTGCAGGAAATTTACGACCTTCATATGCACCGAAGGCTGTCCCTTGATACGCTTCAGCACCTGCCATCATGTTTACAATGATCATCGGATAGGGCTCTGCTAACTGTGCAGAAGTGATCGACTCGGAATCTTCCAGCGAATCGGCATTCGGATCTTCAAAGCTTATTTGCATGAACTGCTTATTGAAGTTATTTTTCCAACCACCCCGTGGGGAGGAGAACAGATAATTATTAAGATCCCACTGCTGCGCCTTTGAAACACTACTCTGACGCATCAACATACGCATCGCGGAACCCTGGTTCAGCCCGACGCTACCTTGATCAGGAAAGACTGAAACAAAGATCTCATCTCCCGGGCTGAAAGTTAACGCAGCACCGCGAGAACCAGCATCCTTCGCTGTATTTCGAAGATATGCCTGAGTCAGTGGATTTTGATCAATCAATCTAAATTGATTATAGTCTGGCTCTTCATAGTAATCCAAATTCCGCATATCGGAATTTCTATAGGTGACTTCATTCCGTGTGTTGGGAGCGAAGACATCTCCATCTTTATTACGGGTAGCATCTACCGTGCTCCGGGTTTTCAAGAAATTCCGAGTGTCCCACCCTGGCACCAGAACGAGGTTACGAGAATTTTTATTCAAATCGTTGATCTGACTGAACTGAGCCCCAGGTGCTAATGAGAACACCCTAACTTCTCCGGGTTGGAAAACAATGTCAGAACTCCCGCCTAAAAAGACACTAAAAGATGCATCTGATCCGCCGAAATTATCCCGTTGAATGCCCGAAATTGCCGCTAGAGAAGACGCAGTTTCCGTTTCATATTCCAATCCAGTCTCAGCACTGATTTTCTTCCATTTGAAAGAGATCGGCATGTTATCAAGGCGCAGCTGGGTTGCTTCCGCATCACCACTTTTGAGGACAAGCGGCACATTGTAGGGGTTCCACAATGTAAACGCTGGTGAGATACCACCGAGCAAACGATATTGATCGAAGTTATAATATTTATTTCCATCAGAAAGCGTCACCGACGTTCCTTTCCTTCCTTCATTTGGAGTTCCTTTCAGCTCAGGGAAAGTTCTTAGATTAGAGCTACCAACACTCGCTGTTGATCGATCTTGGAGCTCAAAACTCACTACGAACTGTAGTTTGACGATTACAGGTGAGCGGTAAATATTAGTTGATTCTCTTGGAAGGTTACTACCATCAAGAAAATCAATATTTTTAACGTTATAACCTCTTGTATCAAGTTTTACAGCGTCTGAATTACGATACAATTGGTAATAATTTGCCAGGTCCTGAATTGGTATCGCATCTTGAATCCCGCTACTGAAGCGCGCCAACATATATTCATCGCTGGTCTGGGACGGATTGATCGGTTGATCAAGTAAGGTGCTCAGATCCTTTTTAAGACCGCCAGAGCGGACATCAGAAAGAACACTAAGTGAGTAAGTCGTAGCATGAAGGAAACTCCCCTTAAGCTGCTCACGATCCACACTTGCGATGCGTTCTAAACTATTGAACGTAGCAACCCGTTCGAATGATTCTTCCTCTGCAGCAGGAACATTCTCTAATCCAGCAAAAATTCGAGTCGCCGTTGAGCCTGGAGACTGATTTCTGAAAACCTGCTCATCCTTGTTCAAGGAACCTTTGAGTTCGTATTCATCGGCCATGATACGCGCCTTTTGACTTTCGTCACCTACCCAAAAACCATACCTACCTGTAACATCGCTGGTGTTGTCGGGGTCACCATAAACGTCGACCAATTCCACCGCGATATGCTCATTCTCGGGTGTAACCGCTGCCTCACCAAGAGTCCCGGTCCCAACGAGCGTAACCGATTTTGAATCCTTCTTAGGGGATACCACCTTTGGGACATTAGTCGAAGGAAGTGAGATATCTTTAGCATTACCTCTTGTGGAAACCAACCATTCACGGAAATGATCCTCGCGGTTCTCCTCGTAAGTGGGATGCATCGAATTCGCAATCGGTGCCCCCGAAGTAGCAATCGTTTGATGATGGCTGGCGGCATCATTCCCACTCGTTTCGACTCCTGCTTTCCAAGAATCCCACACGCCAAGATATTGCGGGTTGGCGATGTCGCTGTCATCGGTGATCGCGGCGTTTGCCGAAATCCTCTGATCAGCACCGAGCTCTGCCTGAAGGCGACCAATTGCAATCATCATCGCCATTCTGGCATTCGATCTAGCGGCAATCATCGCGTCATTCTTCGAAGATGATCGCAATGAAATTGTGGATAAGCTCAGCAGGCCGAGGGCGATAATCGTCAGCAGGATCATCAGCGACAATGTGACAACCAGCGCAAATGCGGGTTTACCTAAGGACGCTGGCCTCTTTAGGTTTTTGATAGTTAGCGGTTTCATAGGTTTTTTCGTTTTAGATTGTCTACAGTTCTCAGGCGAGAATAAGCAGCTACGCCGGAGTTTCAATAAGTTTTACGATGTGACTACAAGATTAGCACTCGACCGCACATTGTAAATACAATTTATGCACAGCCCTGAAAATTTGCGATCGTGGTCAATACGCTCGGGAAGATGTCTGCATCCCTGAACAATTGCACAAAAAACCCCGTCCACCTTGTGATGAACGGGGTTTGATTGATGACTTAAAGAGCTGGATTATGCCGAAACGACATCTTCCTCGTCCTCCAGAGCTTCTGGCTCCTCGATGATTGGCTCAGGTTCTTCGACTGTGAACTCGAACTCGGAATCACGGTGATGATGGAATCCTGTTCCTGCTGGAATCAGGTGACCCATGATCACGTTTTCCTTGAATCCGGTCAAGTAGTCGATGCGTCCAAGCGTTGCAGCTTCGGTAAGAACACGGGTAGTGTCCTGGAAGGATGCAGCAGAGATGAACGAATCAGTCTCAAGGGATGCTTTTGTGATACCGAGCAGGACAGGCTCGCCTTCAGCAGGCTTACCACCGTTTGCGATGATCTCTGCGTTGACCTTCTTGAAGGTAGTGCGCTCGACCTGATCGCCCCAGAGGAACTGATCTGCATCGCCGGGATCGGTAATTTTGATTTTCCGCAGCATCTGGCGAACAATGACCTCGATGTGCTTGTCATTGATCTCCACACCTTGCACACGGTAAACGGATTGTACTTCGTTCACCAGGTGTTCCTGGAGTTCGGTGGCACCACATGCCTCGAGAAGATCCTCAGGAGAAACAGGGCCTTCGGTGATTTGGTCGCCGCGTTTTACACGGTCCCCTTCTGTCACGATGACGTGTTTGCCCATTGGCACAAGGTGATCGATCTCTTCCCCGGTTTGAGGATCGGTAACAATTACCTTCTTCTTGCCGCGGACATTGCCTCCGAAGGATACATCACCCTCGATCTTCGCGATCACACAGGATTCCTTAGGTTTACGAGCCTCGAAAAGCTCTGCCACCCGTGGAAGACCACCGGTAATATCCTTGGTGCGTGCTACTTTCCGCGGAGTCTTGGCGAGCTGCGTTCCCGCAGTGATCACATCACCTTCTTTTACCGAAAGGTGGGCGCCGACAGGAATCGAGTAGCTGATGATCACCTCACCGGTTTTCTCGTTCGCGATGCAAACCTGGGGATGGAGGTCCTCCTTATGCTCGGTGACCATGGTTCCCTTCTTACCGGTCTCCTTGTCAACCTCGGAAGCTACGGTGATCCCGAGAATCATATCGCGGAACTCGACCTTGCCGGGCTTCTCGGTGAGAATCGGCACGTTGTATGGATCCCATTCGACAATGGTTTCGCCTTTTTTGGCGTCTTCACCATCCTTGACCTTAATCACGGAACCGATGATCACCTGGTGGTTCTCCAGTTCCAGACCGCCTTTGTCGCGAATCGAGACCGAGCCATTCTTGTTCAGTGCAACCCAGTTTCCATCCGCATCCTGCACAACGCGCAGATCTTTATAGACCAAACGTCCAGCATTCCGGGCTTTGATGGTAGGCTGTTTGAAGGTTGCGGAGGCAACACCACCGACGTGGAAAGTCCGCATGGTCAGCTGTGTTCCCGGCTCACCGATGGACTGTGCGGCAATGATGCCAACAGCTTCACCAATTTTTACCGGCAATCCTGTTGCGAGGTTAAGACCATAGCAGTTTGCACAGCAACCGCGATCGGCTTCACACGTGAGCACGGAACGGATCTTGAGTTTCTCGTGACCGATTTTCTCCAATGCATTTGCTTGTGCCTCAGTGACGATATCATCGATTTTTACGATGATATCACCGCTGACAGGATCCTTGACCTGCTCGCAGGAGACCCGTCCGTAGATACGTGTGGAGAGTGATGCCACTTCCTCATCGCCGTCATAGATCGCTTCGACGCTGATTCCATTGGCTGTATTACAGTCCTGCTGGAAAACGATCACATCCTGGGCCACGTCCACGAGCTTGCGGGTCATGTATCCGGAGTCTGCGGTCTTGAGTGCGGTATCGGAAAGACCTTTGCGGGCTCCGTGAGTGGAAATGAAGTATTCCAACACGGAGAGACCTTCGCGGAAGTTCGAGATAATCGGGCGTTCGATGATTTCGCCGGATGGCTTCGCCATCAGTCCGCGCATACCACCAAGCTGTTTGATCTGGGATTTGTTACCCCGTGCACCGGAATCGACCATCATGAAGAGAGGAGAAGCCTTCTTCTTACCTTCGTTATGCTCGATCTTACGATAAAGCGCATTCGCGATGGTATCGGTGGCCTGGGTCCAGATATCGACAACTTTCTGATAGCGCTCGCCGTTGGTAATGACACCATTGCGGTATTGCTTGGAGACTTTTTCAACCTCTGCGTAGGCATTGGCAATGACCTCAGGTTTTTCCTCCGGGATGAGCATATCAACGATACCGATGGAAATACCGGATCGCATTGCTTCCATGAAGCCAAGCGCTTTGAGTTTATCGAGAACCTCAACAGTTTTCTTCTTACCGGCAGCCTGAGTGCAGCGCCAGATGATATCTCCGATCTGTTTCTTGCCTACGGTTTTGTTGTAGAAGCCCAGTTCATCCGGCCAAATTTCGTTGAAGCGAACGCGGCCCGGTGTGGTCTCGATGACTTTGAGGTCGGACTCTCCATAGACGGTTTTCTTTCCGAAATCCTGATTCCGGATGCGGATCCAGGAATGGTAGTCGATCTTGCGGGAAGCAATTGCGAATTCTACCTCGGATGAGTTTTCGAACAATGGAAGGTGTTCCTGCTTGTCACGATCTGACTGGGTCCGGATACCGGCCCATGTGAGATAGTAGGTTCCAAGAATGATATCCTGGGATGGAACGGTGATTGGGCGTCCGGATGCAGGGGAGAAGATGTTGTTCGGAGCCAGCATCAGCTGACGGCACTCCATCTGTGCCTCGATTGACAGCGGAACGTGAACAGCCATCTGGTCACCATCGAAGTCAGCGTTATAAGCTGTGCAGACAAGTGGGTGAACGCGGATCGCGGAACCCTCGATCAATTTAGGCTCGAATGCCTGAATGGAAAGACGGTGCAGTGTTGGAGCACGGTTGAGGAGAATCGGGTGTCCCTTGGTTACTTCCGCAAGAATATCCCAAACCTCTGTGGTTTTCCGATCGATCATCTTCTTGGCAGACCGGACTGTGTGGCAGTAACCGAGCTCCTTCAGACGACGGATGATGAATGGCTCAAACAGGGTAAGAGCCATTTTCTTGGGCAGACCGCACTGACCTAGTTTAAGATCCGGGCCCACAACGATGACCGAACGGCCGGAGTAATCGACCCGCTTACCGAGAAGGTTCTGGCGGAAACGTCCACCTTTACCCTTGAGCATGTCACTAAGGGATTTGAGAGGACGGTTGCCGGCACCGGTAACCGCACGTCCGTGACGTCCATTATCGAAGAGAGCGTCAACCGCTTCCTGAAGCATACGCTTCTCGTTCCGGATAATGACCTCCGGAGTCTTGAGAAGAAGCAGGTTCTTCAGACGGTTGTTCCGGTTGATGACGCGACGATAGAGGTCGTTCAGGTCGGAAGTCGCGAAACGTCCTCCCTCAAGCGGAACAAGTGGTCGAAGATCCGGTGGAATCACAGGAAGCACCAGCTGAACCATCCACTCAGGGCGAGTGTTGGATGCTGCGAAGCCTTGGGTGATTTTGAGGCGTTTCGAAAGTTTCTTTTTATTCTGCTTCGATTTCGTTGTAGCAAGCTCCTCTTCCAATTCGACGGCGAGTTTGGCCAGATCGATTTGTTTGAGGAGTTCCATGATCGCCTCGGCACCCATCATGGCTTTGAATGAGCCATCGCCATAGGTGTCCTCTGCCTCACGAAGCTCTACTTCTGTGAGGAGCTGACCAAGCTCAAGAGCTGTGTTGCCCTGATCGGTCACCACATAGTCCTCGTAGTAGATCACGCGTTCCAACTGGCGGGCGCTCATGTCGAGCATGAGGCCGATGCGGGAAGGCATACATTTATAGAACCAGATGTGGGAAACAGGAACGGCGAGCTCAATATGGCCCATGCGCTCACGACGGACACGTGATAGAGTCACCTCAACGCCGCATCGATCGCAGACGACACCCTTGTGTTTGATACGCTTGTATTTGCCGCAAGCACACTCCCAGTCACGGGTAGGACCGAAGATGCGTTCACAGAACAGACCGCCTTTTTCAGGCTTGAAGGTCCGATAGTTGATGGTTTCAGGATTTTTCACCTCACCTTTTGACCAGGACCGGATGATTTCCGGAGATGCCACGGTGATGGATACTTGATCGAAGGCCTCTGGACGCTCGTCCACGCCAAAGATTTCGCGAAGGTTGTTTTCGACACTCATGATAGATAGTAGTTCGTTAGGTAGGGTTCGGTTTCGCGTTTAAAATTACAGAGTGAGGTCATCGAGGGAGAAATCATCCATACCACCGCCAGCCAATGGGGATCCATGGTTGGTCTGGCCCTGGCGTCCTGGACGGACATCGAGACCAAGCGATTGCATTTCCTTGATTAGAACGTTGAACGATTCCGGAGTGCCGGCCTCCAGGTTGTTGTCACCCTTAACGATCGCTTCGTAGATGCGTGTGCGTCCCTGGACATCGTCCGACTTAACCGTCAGGATTTCCTGCAAGGTATAAGCGGCACCATATGCTTCCAATGCCCACACCTCCATTTCCCCGAAACGCTGGCCACCGTATTGGGCCTTACCACCGAGTGGCTGCTGGGTAACGAGTGAGTATGGACCGACAGCACGTGCGTGAATTTTGTCTGCGACCAAGTGACCCAGTTTCAACATGTAGATGTATCCTACAACGATTGGGTTATGGAATGCCTCACCGGTGCGGCCATCGTAGAGTGTGGATTTACCAGCTACGCTTCCATCTTTGCCGTCACCAATCCAGGTATAGCCGGGAGTTTCCGGCTCGCCGGGAAGGCGCTCGCGTGCCTTCTCCCCACCACCGATCATTTTTACACCGTCGACCTTTTTGGCCTCCGACATGAAATTCCAGATGATATCCTCTTTGATTCCATCGAAAATCGGCGTGGCGACTTTGAAACCAAGAGCTTTTGCGGCAACACCCAGGTGGGTTTCGAGAACCTGACCAACGTTCATCCGGGAAGGAACACCGAGCGGGTTGAGACAGATATCGACTGGCGTTCCATCGTGAAGGAAAGGCATATCTTCTTCGGGAACGATAGTTGCGACAACACCTTTGTTACCGTGACGACCGGCCATCTTATCACCCACGGAAAGCTTACGCTTGGCGGCGATGAAGACCTTCACCTCTTTGATAACCCCTGGATCAACATCGTCACCAGATTCGAGTTGATCGAGTTTACGCTCACGATCTGTATCAAGTTCCTGGAAGCGACCTTCAAAAGAATTGATGATTTCGACAATCTTATTACGGATCGGGGAAGGATCGATTTCGATATGATCGTGAACCGAAGCAAGCTTGCGAAGTAGAGTCTTCGTGATCTTGCGGTTCGCAGGGATGATGATTTCACCTGTTTGCGCGTTTACGACATCGAGAGGAATCTTTTCGCCGAGAAGAATATCCGAAAGTTTTTCGGTGAGATCGTCAGTCAGCTTATCCGCCTTCTTTTTATGCTCGTCATTGATCTTCTTGAGATGCTTTTTGAGCTCTACGGGATCGACTTTTTCAGCGCGTTTTTTGGCAAGACCATGCGAGGAAACGCGCACGTCCTGGACAATACCTGTGCAGCCGGATGGCACACGCAGAGAGGTGTCTTTTACGTCAGCCGCTTTTTCACCAAAGATCGCGCGCAGCAAACGCTCTTCAGGCGCAAGTTCGGTCTCGGACTTTGGAGTGATCTTACCAATGAGGATGTCTCCTGGTTTTACCTCAGCACCGATGCGGATGATACCGTCGTGGTCAAGGTTGCGAAGTGCTTCCTCACCTACGTTTGGAATATCGCGGGTGATTTCCTCCGGTCCGAGTTTTGTGTCTCTAGCCGCTACGTCAAACTCTGAGATGTGGATCGATGTATAAACATCGTCTTTCACAACCCGCTCCGAGATCACGATCGCATCCTCGAAGTTATATCCGTTCCAAGGCATGAAGGCTACGAGAACATTACGACCGATGGCGAGTTCCCCGTCTTCGGTGTTTGGTCCATCGGCAAGGACATGGCCCTTTTTGATCTTTTGACCGACTTTGACGATAGGTTTCTGGTTGATGCAGGTGCCTGCATTGGAACGCATGAATTTACGCAGCGGATAAGCGAAAATCCCTTTGGTCACGTTCGTTTTTACAGACTCCGGCTCGCTGAGGAATTTCTCATCAGATACGGGCAGTTTACCATCGATACTGGTGATGATGATTTCGGCTGTAGCTGCTGCTACGATGCCGTCTGCCTCGGAAACCACCACTGCACGGGAATCACGGGCGGCTTTGCCTTCGAGACCGGTGCCAACAAATGGAGACTCGGACACAAGAAGAGGCACGCCTTGGCGTTGCATGTTGGAACCCATCAGAGCGCGGTTGGCGTCATCGTGTTCAAGGAATGGAATGAGTCCCGCAGCTACCGATACCAGCTGCTTTGGCGAAACGTCCATGTAATGAACCTCGGCAGGTGTGGACTCGATGAATTCTCCACGCTCACGAGCATCGATACGTTCATTATCGAAGCGTCCATCCTTATCGATGACGTTTGAAGCCTGGGCGATGAGGTAGTTCTCCTCCTGGTCCGCTGTGAGGTATTCAATCTCGTTGGTCACGATTCCATCTTTAACCTTGCGGTATGGAGTTTCGATGAAACCAAACTCATTGATCCGGGCATAGGTGCACATCGAGTTGATAAGACCGATGTTCGGACCTTCCGGAGTCTCAATCGGGCAGATACGGCCATAGTGGGAAGGATGAACGTCCCGCACCTCAAAGCCAGCGCGATCCCGGTTCAGACCGCCAGGTCCGAGGGCTGAAAGACGACGTTTGTGAGTCAGCTCCGCCAGAGGGTTGGTCTGGTCCATGAACTGTGACAACTGGGAGCGCCCGAAGAAATCGCGAACAACCGCAGAGAGTGCCTTGGGGTTGATCAGTTTCTGAGGGGTCATGCCTTCGATATTCACATCGAAAAGGGTCATACGCTCCTTCACCAAACGCTCTGTGCGAGCCAGACCCACGCGGCACTGGTTTGCAAGAAGTTCGCCAACTGCGCGAACGCGGCGGGAACCAAGGTGATCGATGTCATCGATGACGCCCTCACCTTTTTTCAGTTTGAGGATATAACGAACGGCCGCAAGGAAATCCTCGGGAACCATAATCCGTTGATCGGAATCCACGCCGATACCGAGCTTCTGGTTGATCTTGTAACGTCCGACGCGTGTGAGATCATATTTTTTGGCATCGAAAAAGAGACGCTTCAGGAGTGCTCTTGCATTCGAAGCTGTCGGAGGATCGCCCGGACGTAGCTTGCGATAGATATCTTTGAGCGCGGATTCTTCATCCTTTGCCGGATCCTTACGAAGGGATTTAAGGAGAATTTCGTCCTCACGGCCGTCAATCACTTCCAATTTCTTATGACCAAGGGCAAGAAGTTGCTTTACGATGCCAGCGGTGAGCGGCTCATATGCCTTCGCGATGACTAGCTCGCCATCAAGGATATCTTCAAATGGAACCTTGTGGCCTAATTCCGCCTCGTCCATCTTGCTGTTCAATGCGAGATTCTCGATCGAATAGAAATGGCTCACGATATCGCGATCGGTCGGATAGCCGAGAACGCGAAGGAAAGTGGTCGCAAGGAATTTTCTTCTCCGGCGACGGCGATCGAGATAAACGTAAAGAAGATCGTTGGTATCGAACTGGACTTCCAGCCATGACCCGCGGTCCGGAATAATGCGGAACGAGTGCAGCATCTTCCCGTTAAGGTGTTGGGAAGTCTCAAAGCAAATACCAGGAGAACGATGAAGCTGGGAAACAATAACACGCTCGGCACCATTGATAATGAACGTCCCGCGACGTGTCATCATTGGCAACTCACCCATATAAACCCGCTCCTTTTTGGTGCCGGTTTCATCCTTGAGTTTGAAGGTTACATAGAGCGCAGCCGAGAAAGATTCACTGTTGCGAAGAGACTCGAGAGAAGTGATTTTCGGATCTTCGATGTCGTAGGAAACGAAATCTAGTTCGATTGCCTCATCATAGGATTTGATTGGGAAAACTTCCCGAAATACAGCTTGGAGACCAGTGTCAGAGCGATCTCCCGGGGAGACATCCTTTTGAAGGAATTCGTCGTAAGACCTGCTCTGGACTTCAATGAGGTTAGGCGGGTCAATGACCTCTTCAAATTTACCGAAATAGAGACGTTCAGCCATGGTGTGCGGTGGTATTGGTGTTACGAGTTTGAGCCCGGGCCGGTTATGGCGCGGGCGGAATTGAGATCAGGAGATGGACGATTGGAACAAATGAGCGAAAGCGACGCGTAACACTGCGGTATAGGTAGTATCACGCGTCGTTTCCGATTTGCAAGTGATGAGAAATATAAAGATGGAAATACCCGGAGCGGTAATACCGCCCCGGGCGAAATCCGTAACGAATTACTTGAGTTCGATTTTTGCGCCAGCTGCTTCGAGCTTTTTCTTGGCTTCTTCGGCAGCTTCCTTGGCAGCGCCCTCGAGGACGTTGGCAGGTGCGCTTTCAACAAGCTTCTTAGCGTCAGCAAGGCCGAGACCTGGAGCCACTTCACGCACTGCCTTAATAACAGCGATCTTGTTGGATCCACAATCTACGATAACTACGTCGAATTCTGTTTTCTCTTCAGCAGCTTCGGCAGGGCCAGCAGCAGCAGCAGGGCCAGCAGCTACGGCAGCAGCAGCGGAGACACCCCAGGTTTCTTCGAGTTGTTTAACGAGGTCGACAGCTTCCAGAACGGTAAGTTTGCCGAGTTCTTCTACGAGGTTTGCAATATTTGACATGTATTTTCTCCTTTGCGGTATCGTCGCCTCCGGAGCTTCCGGAGATTTCAATTTCCCAGCTGGGAAACCGACGAGGAACCATTGTTAATCAAGCCATTGCGTGGAGGCGCGACAGGCTATCAGTTCAGATTGTTTTCTAATTACTCAGCAGCGGCTTCCGCAGTTTCCTCGGAATCTGCCTCAGCAGATTTGAAGTGTTCGCGTTCCGGATCGAATTTTTCGAGAAGGATACGCGCGATACGGGTAGCTGGCTCGTTGATGAGGCCAAGAAGCTGGGAAAGAACCGCTTCGCGGGATGGAATTTCAGCAATCGCGAGTAGTTTGGTGTTATCCAAAATCTCTTCGCCAAGAATACCTACCTTCATTTCAGGCTTCTTGAATTCCTTCTGGAAGCTCTTCAAAACCTTTGCAGCAGAGAAGACTTCTGCATCGCCAGTGACAAAGGCAGTCTGCCCGACCAGCTCGGCACCGATATCCGGAAGGCCGGCTTCGGTGAGCGCCTTACGCATATAGCTATTCTTGGCTACTGTGCATTTTGCGCCGCCGTCACTAAGGCGATTGCGAAGCTCACTGAACTGGGGAACGGTCAAGCCTGTGTAGTCGATAACGATTACATACGGGGAATCGTTAACGCGCGCCAGCAGGCTGTTGATGATGATTTGTTTATCTGGATTCATTTTCGTTGCGTGCTGGGGTTATGCAGATGCTTTGGTTGCGTAGGTGGCAGCTTCAAGAGGAAGGCCCGGAAGCATAGATGCAGCAAGTGTCACTGCTTGAACGTAGTTGCCTTTAGCGGATGCAGGCTTGGCGCGAACTACGCTTTCCACGAAAGCACGGGCGTTATCCTCGAGTTGTTTTTCGTCGAAATCAGCTTTGCCGATCGCGCCTGAAATATTGCCGTTCTTGTCGAGCTTGTAGTCAATACGACCAGCCTTAACTTCTTTGACAGCTTTCGCTACATCATCGGTAACAGTGCCGGTCTTCGGGTTCGGCATGAGACCGCGGGGACCGAGAACCCGAGCAATCTTACGAACTTCCGCCATGGCGTCTGGCGTTGCGATTGCTGAGTCGAAATCGACAAATCCTTCCTGGACTTTTTTGATAAGATCCTCGTAACCAACGTGCTCAGCGCCAGCTGCAACAGCAGCTTCGGCAGCAGCGCCTTGGGCAAATACTACCACCCGGACATTCTTACCTGTTCCGTGAGGGAGAGAAACCGAGCCACGGACCATTTGGTCGCTCTTCCGTGGATCAACTCCAAGACGGAAGGAAAGGGTTACAGTAGGAACGAACTTCGGGGCAGGAAGTTTTTTGACAGTGCTGATCGCTTCTACGAGTGAGAACGATTTGCCGGAACCGACGATCTCGGCAGCCTTATTGTAGCGCTTGCTATGTTTTTTTGACATTATTTTAGTGGTTTGCAGTGATAACGGATGGATACATTCCACCCTCTTGCGGGTGCTCCGTCCAAGAACGGAGCGGAGATAGACTTACATCCCCTCGACTTCAAGTCCCATTTGGCGTGCTGTGCCAGCGAGAATACGCGCAGCGGCTTCAGGATCCTTGGTATTGAGGTCAGGCATCTTGATGTTTACAACTTCCATCAGCTTTGCCTTTGTGATAGTGCCGACTTTTTTCTTGTTAGGCTCTCCCGAACCAGAAGCGAGACCTGCAGCTTTCTTCAAAAGGTTACCTGCAGGTGGGCGTTTTGTAACAAAGGTAAAGGACTTGTCCTTGTAGACGGAAATAACAACCGGAAGAACGTCACCGGACTGTGCTTGTGTAGCGGCGTTGAATTCTTTGCAGAACGCCATGATGTTGACACCCGCTTGACCGAGGGCAGGACCTACTGGTGGGGACGGGTTGGCGGCTCCAGCATTGATCTGGAGTTTGATGATTTTTACGACTTCCTTGGCCATGATATATTAATTGGGTAGAGATGCTAAATTATTGAAATTAACCGAGATAGAAATCACTCGCGTTCGACTTGCCAGTATTCCAGCTCGACCGGTGTGCTACGGCCAAAGATAGTTACGGAGACACGTAGTTTGCCACGCTCAGGATCGATCTCTTCGACCACACCGTTTTGGGATTGGAATGGACCATCCGCTACCTTTACGGTATCACCGACTTCAAAGGAAATTGCCGGACGGACAACCTCTTCCCGCTCCTGGATCTGTGAAAGCATAGCCTCCACCTCACGCGGACGCATTGGAGCAGGACGATCTTTTGTTCCAGCGAAACCGATCACTCCGTCCATCTCTTTGATGAAAAACCAGGTCTTCTCGACAAGCTGGTTATCTTCGGTAGCGAGATACATGTTCACGATGATGTATCCGGGAAAGAATTTCTTCTTCGTTTCGGTTTTTTTACCGCGTTTGATCTCGGAAACAACCTCCGTTGGAACGAGCACTTCACGGATATAGTCCTGCATCTCCTCTGCCTCGACCTGGCGCGCAATACGATCACGCACTTTGCCTTCCATTCCCGAAAGAACCTGGACGACATACCACTGGTCTTTGTAATCTTTAGCGTTGGGCATTAGGATCTAAGTTTGGCTGAAATGTGTATAAAAATGAAAATTAGCGGAAGATCTCCGTAAGGAAACCAACGATGAGAACTTGAACAAAGTCCCAAAACTGGACGAAACCAGCCAAAAGAATTACCGCGATCAAGACCACTACGGTCGAGTCGATAAGCTCTTTATATTTTTTAAAGCCCTTGACTTTGGGATCTGATTCCCATGGCCAGCTTGCTTTGCGGAGTTCACCTTTTACCTCGCCGATGAAGCCTGTGATTTTGGTAAGCATGGAATGAAAAAGAAGAACAAGAAAAGAATGGCACGCCAGGAGGGACTTGAACCCGCAACCCTCGGTTTTGGAGACCGATGCTCTACCAATTGAGCTACTGACGTGTTAGATAAATGAGATATTTAGGGGCGACTTAAGGGCACTCCGACTTGGAGTGCCCCGTAAGTCTGGGTTTACTAGCAGACGTGGTCAGCTAGTAAACCAATAATTGAATTATTTGACGATTTCACCGACGCGACCTGCACCTACAGTGCGGCCACCTTCGCGGATCGCGAAGCGCATGGTTGGCTCCATAGCGATAGGGCTGATCAGCTCAACTTCGAGGCTGATGTTATCGCCTGGCATAACCATTTCGACTCCCTCAGGAAGCTTGATGCTGCCTGTCACGTCTGTTGTGCGGAAGTAGAACTGTGGACGATAGTTCGAGAAGAATGGAGTGTGACGACCACCTTCTTCCTTGGAAAGAACATAGATCTCGGACTTGAAGATAGTGTGGCCTTTTACAGTGCCTGGCTTAGCCATAACCTGGCCGCGCTCTACCTGATCCTTTTTCAAACCACGAACAAGAAGACCAACGTTGTCCCCTGCGCGACCTTCATCAAGAAGCTTACGGAACATTTCGATATCTGTAACTGTGGTTTTCTGAGTATCGCGGATACCAACGATCTCTACTTCTTCCATTTTATGGATGATACCGCGCTCTACACGACCGGTGCAAACTGTTCCACGTCCTTCAATCGAGAACACGTCCTCGATAGGCATAAGGAAAGTCTTGTCGATTGGACGCTCTGGCTCAGGAATGTAGGAGTCAACCGCATCCATAAGCTTCATTACGTTCGCCATGTGAGTCGCATCTCCTTCGAGAGCCTTCACAGCGGAACCAGCAACGATAGGAATGTCGTCACCTGGGAAATCATAGGAAGAAAGAAGATCACGGATCTCCATTTCAACGAGCTCAAGAAGCTCTTCATCATCAACAAGATCAACCTTGTTCATGAAAACAACGAGAGCAGGAACACCAACCTGACGAGCAAGAAGGATGTGCTCACGTGTTTGTGGCATTGGGCCGTCAGCAGCGGAGCAAACAAGAATCGCACCATCCATCTGAGCCGCACCGGTGATCATGTTTTTAACATAGTCGGCGTGTCCTGGGCAATCAACGTGAGCATAGTGACGCTTATCGGTCTCATACTCAACGTGCGCTGTGTTGATCGTGATACCACGCTCACGCTCTTCGGGAGCAGCGTCGATATCTGCATAGCTTTGCTTTTTGGCGAAACCTTTTTCAGCAAGCGTATTTGTGATCGCTGCAGTGAGAGTTGTTTTGCCGTGGTCGACGTGACCGATTGTGCCGATGTTTACGTGCGGCTTGTTGCGTTGGAATGTTTCTTTGGCCATTGTGGTTGTGGTTTCGCTGAGACGTTTGAGAGTTTTACTTATGTATCCTGGAGCTCGTGGGGGGAATTGAACCCCCGACCTCATCCTTACCAAGGATGCGCTCTACCCCTGAGCTACACGAGCAAACTGGATTATTTTACCCTTCCTGCTACCGACAAAAGAACCGCGACCTGTCACGTTAACCCGGACTGGGCGCGGCACCCCTGACATGCTGTGGGGAAGAGCGGCGGGACAGTAACAATTAGCGGAACTCTGTCAAAAAAATTATGTTACTTTTCTCACTTTATCTGAAACCCTTTATTTTACCGACTTCCCAGCAGCAGGTGAAGCTTCATTTTCGGCCGAATTTGAAACTTTTCTCTCGAATCTTTCGATCCGTAAACATTTTCCAGACTCGGTATCTGCGTCAATTATCACGCCGCAGAGCTTTACATCGCCTTTAGCCACTGGAAATCGCGTAGGCATTCCAGACTTGAAACGCCATACCACGGATTCCACGCACCGTCCCAGAATCGATTCCTCCGGCCCGCACATCCCGGCATCGGTAAGGAATCCTGTCCCGCCGGGGAAAATCGTTTCATCGGCTGTCTGAACATGTGTGTGGGTTCCCACCACCAAAGAGGCTTTCCCATCCAACATCCGGCCCATCGCAATTTTCTCGGAAGTGGTCTCCGCATGGAAATCCAGCACAATGACTTTGACATTAAGCGAGCGCAATCGCTCCACTTCTGCTTCCACAGCGAGAAATGGGTTTTCCAATGGCGGCTGGATGAAGCTCCTTCCCTGTGCCTGCACGACTGCGACTTTCCCTTTCGCGGTAGTCAGCACAACACTTCCATTCCCCGGAGTTCCTTGCGGGTAATTTATCGGACGAAGCAACCGCGGCTCTGTAGGAAAATAATCGACGATTTCCTGCTGATCCCAGACGTGATCTCCGGTCGTAATAACCGCCGCACCCGCCCGTAACAGATCAATCGATATACGTGGCGTTATCCCCCTACCGCCCGCGGAGTTTTCCCCGTTTACGATAATGAAGTCCAGAGCGTGTTCCTCTTTAATTTTTGATAATTCCCCGATGACTGCCTTTCTCCCAGGCTCTCCGACAATGTCACCAAGAAAAAGAATACGTATGGATTCTGCGCTGTTTTCTGAACTCATCTGAGGTGAAATGTCCGTTATTTCGCAATCCAGACAATCACAAACTCCTAAGTTGCCAATTCCTCCGACTGATTATTGCGGCAATGGATCGAATTTGAAGCGTTCGTTCTGGCGCCGTATCATGGGGTCCAGTGGCTGAAACTTTACCGCCTTATCTGACCAGGCGATGGCAGAAGATCGGTCACCTTGAGCGAATTTTATCTCCGCCATGGTATCCAGATACGCAGGTTGCTCGGGGGATCGATCAATGGCTACCTGCAGGAGTTTCTGAGCAGCATCCAGCTGTAACCCAGCTCTCGAAGCATACCACGCCGCCGTATTCCTGGTATTATCCGAAGCTGGATATTTCTCCGCTACTTCGGAAATTTTTTGCCAGGATTTTTCAAACCAGACTTTATGTTCCTCCAATAGACCCGCCTCACGCACCAACGGGAAAAAGTCATCCGCCAGCACGCCATCTGTCATAAAGTTCGCGTGGATTTGATTCAACAGTGCGAGCGCTCCTTTTTTATCCTGCGGTAGAATCGCCAGAGCTTTGGCCAAGTCCGCGTTTAGCCGGGCCTTGGAAAAGGAAAGGAGTGAGCCTTCCACATATTCCTGCGCCGCGTAAACCTGCACCAAGGCTTCGTAGCATGAAGCGGCAATTCGCCAATCTTTACCCTGAAACATCGCGGAGGCATAACCGTCCAAAGTGTTGACGAAATCTCCGTCATGGACATCCGCCTGAATGACTGCTTTCCGGGACCACTCGGCAGCGCGGACATGATCCCCGCCATAGGAATAGTAGGCCGCGATTCTGGTGTAGCTGGCGGAATACCCCAGAGCTAGCTTTTCAGCCCATTGATCATGGATTTTCGCTTCCTTTTCCATCCCCGCTCGCCGCAAGTTCACAGCCAGGTATGCGTGGATTTCCGGTGAGCGGCTAATCCGTTTTGACTCATTTTTTCTGAGAATCTCCGCCGCGTCCTGCCACCGGCCGGCCGCACTAAGGTATTTGTCGATGGAGCCCCACATGGAGCTCGATTTTTCCTCGGGGCTCAATCTGTCCCAAGCCTTCAGGGCATTTTCCACGTCACCTTGGTCGACGCATAGGATTCTGATCGCCTGGATGTATTCTCTTCTACTGACATCATCGAGCGTCTCCAAAAAGTTCCAAGCTTTTCCCAGCCACTCTTCTCTCAATCCTCCCGGACTGTTGCTGATCTGGAAAAGTGCCATCGCTACGTTCAATAAATCCTTTCCTGTTAGATCCGGCTCAATCGCTGCCAACATCCCCAGCCACTTTTCTGTAATCTCTTCCTCTCCACATGCCACGATCAGGATCTCCTCCCAACGGGCCTTATCCTCCCCCGCCCACTCCGCAGCAGCTCTTGCGGCAAATTCCGGGGCACCGCTTTTCGGATCGAACAGGTTACGCAAGAAATCAAGAAAGTGATTTTGATTGTCTTGGGCATACTTGCTCAGCCTTTTGCCATACGATTTTGAAAGCCCTTCATGCAGTCCCCTCCGCTCCAGAAAACCTGCCAGCAGCAAAAGCTCGTCTTCAGCTGACAAACTGAGTTCGTGGCGATCCTCATCGCCTGTCAGAAGCTCGAATCGTTTTGCTACCCATCCCTCGAAATCAGGCATCTCCGGATCAAGCCCCAGAGCTTCCAGTGCCTCTGGAATCCTTTCCTGCGAAAGAAAGTAGGCAAAGGCCGTGCTGGGACTATCCTTTGCCTCTATTCTTTCAAGCGCCGGTAAAATCCCCAACGAGGCCAACGCGGATATTCCGTGGGCTTTTTCCTCGATATTTCCGGATTCCAACATTGCCTCAAGTGGCGTCAGATCCGATTTCCTAACCGTCTTTCCTTTCCAACGCTTCAGAGCAACAGCCGTATAAGCTTCGGGAGCCTGCTGGCGATCATCACCCAGACCGTTTTGCTCAAGCCATAGCACAGGATCGCCCGACAACACTCTCATCGCCGCTAACAACTGCACCTGATCCGTCGCCTTTGCATAAGCGATGATCTCCTCAAGATCCCCTTTCGCCTGAAGCAATATACTCTTCCACACTTCCGTCGGAACGTTCTCGGGCGGATCGAGATTCTCCAGTTGCTCATCCAACAATCCGGAATTTCGGTAAACACATGCCAGTGCCATCAAATCATTGTGGTTTCCGGCAGAAATCCTCAGTAGCTCGATCGCGGAATTGGCATCGCCATCAATCAAAGACTCCCGCGCACCGGAAATTGCCACACCGAGTATGCTGGAGGCCAAAGACATTTTCAGCTCCGGACGTTCCATGCTATAGAGCTTGAGAACCTGGAAAAAAGCGCCTTTGCGTTTGAGAAGACTGAGGTAGTTCGATTTCTGGTTCTGGGATGCCTCCCGGTATTTCTGTATCAGTTGAAGAATGTCATCCGGAGTCTCCGGCGTGATCTTTAGCTCCACCTTTTCCAATATATCGGTTGCTCTGAGCGAAATTTCCGGATCATCCGAATTCGCAGCGTCCCGCAGTGCCGGGATTGCCAAGCTACCTATTTTCCACAATTCCCTGGTGGCTTCCTCTCTCTTTTGGAACGAATCATCCGAAAGGCCCGCAATTAGTGTAGCAATATCAGCTCCCTGTCCGTCAGAGCCGGGGAGTTGGGTCGTTTTATCTGGGTTTCCGGCCCCAGAAGCAGTTTCCGCGTGCATCTGTGGCAGCATTGCCGCCGCAAAAAAGAAAAATACCAAAGCAGGACACCTCATGAGTCTGGAAACGTGAAGCATCCCCAGATTTATTCAAGGCATCTGTCCGGGAAAAGAAGTAACCGCTGTGCCGTCCTTGGGGCTGTGAGCCACGTTCCGGAGACTCAACAGGTGGGATCGTCCAAAGGGTTGCATGTCTTCCTGAGAAGGCATGACAGTCGCCAATCGGATAGTGATCCCTAATATTAACATCGGTCCGGGCCAGCTTCCAAAATGGTCGAACACAGCAGTAGACGGCGAATCTAGTCACGCTTGTGATCATGGCAAACCAGAATTTTAAAAGCCGACGTTTTTTTTCCGCTCTGTCACCCCACAGCGTGGGACCCAACGATTCCCGGAAAAATCAAACCAGGCTGCGCCTACAAATCGCGGAAGATTGTTTACTATTTATTAATAAGCCCTGTAGCTTCGGAGTCACTTAAATGCGAAATTCATCATTTTTCGCACATACTCTCCAGACGAAATAAAACCCATGAGCTACAAAAAACACCTAGAACGGAAAATTATTGCCGGATTTCTCCTTATCTCAGCCCTGTTCCAGTCAGCCCAAGCGGAGATCAAGCTATGGACGGAGCCAGAGAAACAGACTTCGATGGAAATCTCACAATGGCAGGTGAATGATCTCGTTTATCATTTGGATGAGAACATTGATTCTCCTTTCGCCAAAAAGGTATTTGCGATCGTAACAGCTGAGAATGACCAGAAAGAATCTCAAAAAATCCCCCTCTTCTACAATAGCGGCAACGAATGGTTGTTCCGTTACTCAAGCTCGACGGTGGGGAAAAAAAGCTTCGTTCTTGAGTCCGAGATTCCTGGATTGGACGGAGTAAAAGGCGAATTCATCGTCACTAGGAACACCTCTCCCAAGCGCCGCGGCGGCATAGTTCTCAACAAAGCCCACCCCCAGCATTTCTTCTACGAGGATGGCTCCCACTATTTCAATCTCGCTTTCGAATGCGACTGGCTATTCGCGCTCGATTATGGAACTCCCGACCTCCCGAAAACAAGGCATCTACTCGATCAAATTGAGAAAAATGGATTCAATCAAATCGTCATGAACGTCTATTCCTATGATGTCTCATGGCCTAAGGATCCACTCCTCAAAAAACACCCGGAGCATGAATATGGCGGGCGTGAAGATATTTTTCCCTTTCTCGGTTCGAATTCGAATCCTGACTATAGCTCGCTTAATATCGCTTTTTTCAAGCATTTCGACAAAGTCATCTCAGAAATGGATGATCGGGCGCTTGCCTGCCACCTGATGATCTATGTCTGGAACAAACTGGTCGCATGGCCGGAGATGGAATCCGAGGCAGATAATATGTATTACGATTATGTGGTGAAGCGTTATCAGGCCTTTCCGAATATGATCTGGGATGTCTCCAAGGAAGCACTTCACAGAACCCGGGCTACCAAAGAGTATATCTCTGAGAGGATTGAGCGGACCAGAGAACTTGATTCGTATGGCCGGTTGATTTCCGTTCACGATTACGGGTTTTGCCGCAATCATCCCGAGGAGGTCGATTTCATTTCCATGCAAAACTGGAAACACACACTTTATCAGCACATGCTGGAGGCAAGGAAGGATTTTCCCGGGAAGCCGATTTTCAATATTGAGCACGGAGGCTATGAGGAATCGCCATACGTTGTTTTTCCGGGTGCCTATGCGGACGCGGAAGCTTGTCTCCGCAGAAACTATCTCTGCCTGTTCGCCGGAGGATATACGACTTACTATTGGCAGGGCGCATCCTGGAATGTCCTAATTCACAATCCGTTTGAACAGCCTGCGGAATTTATCAAACCCCACTTCGACTATTTTTCCCACATGCGGAAATTATTCGACACCGTTCATTTCGAAAATTGTGTCCCTCTCTCAAATCAGAACTCCAGCGGCTACAATCTGACGAACAGAAAAGACGGAATCATCCTCATGTATACTCCAAAGGAAAACCATTACATTGGAGTGGATGGACAATTACGGTCGGAGTTCGACTACTCGAACGCCACCCAGCAATGGTTCAATACCCTGACGGGTGAATACAGCAAAGAGACAAAGTATATCGAAAAAGATCTCGGATTCTGGGACTGGCGTCCATGGCGTGGAGAGGCGGATGCCATTCTGATTATCCGGAATCTGAAACCGCTTCCCCGCAAATAATCCACGGGACCCGACGACTCAAAAAAAACTTCCGCAGCACCTGTTGTGGATTTCCTTTTTTGAGTCGATCCGGAATCAGACAGTTTTCGATGAAAGAATACGTTTCAGCTCCATTTGCTCCACTCCGAGCAAGATGGAAGCTTCTTTGAAATCGCCTCCGGAACGATCAAGAAGTCTGCCTGCCACTTGTTTGGTGATCCACTCGACCAATGGCGCATCAGACGGCGCGGAATTGATGATCTGATCCAGCCCATGGGCCAAGGCAGAGGTTTTGCCTGGCGCGGACGAAAGCGGAATATCTGCGGGAAGTAGGATTTGCGACGAAGCCAAGGCACACGCACGGGCAATGGTGTTTTCCAATTCGCGGACATTTCCCGGCCAATGGTGGCTGGCCAGCGATGCCGTGGCCTCGGCCGAAATACGGATTCTCGCCATACCATTCTTGCGGGTAATTCTTTGGAGAAAATATTCCGCTAGCAAAGGGATATCCTCAGGACGTTCCCTTAGTGGCGGGATACGCAGCTCCACAACATTCAGGCGGTAGAAAAGATCTTCGCGAAACCGGCCGGCGGAAACTTCCGCAGCCAGGTTCTTGTGAGTGGCTGCTACAATGCGAACATCGGTTTTAATCGTATCATTGGAGCCAACCCTGGAGAATGTGCCATCTTGGAGGACTCTCAGAAGTTTTACTTGGATGGAAAGTGGCATATCTCCGATTTCATCGAGAAATAGCGTGCCACCGTCCGCCTGCTCAAAACGACCGGAACGCTTGGCAATTGCTCCAGTGAAAGAGCCTTTTTCGTGTCCGAAGAGCTCACTTTCCAAAAGATTCTCGGGAATCGCGCCGCAGTTTATGGTGATCATCTCCTGCTGCCTGCGCGGGCTGTATTCATGCACCGCTTTGGCAACCAGCTCTTTTCCCGTCCCACTTTCTCCGGAAATAAGAACGGGCGCGTCCGATCTGGCCACGCGTCCCACCAGCTTGAAAACATCCTGAAGAGCCCGGGAAACTCCGATGATTTTCACGCGCCCATCGCCACTTGGCATTTCCGGCAATGGCTCCACCGCGCCACGGCGATCTTCCACCGTTTGCAAGGCGGACTCCACCACCGGACGCAACTCGAAAGAGAGCGATTCCTTGCGAAGGACATCGTGGGCACCCTTTTGTGTGGCTTCAATTATTTGCCCGGTGGTCGGAAAGCCGGTCGTAAGTATCACAAGCGTATCCGGGCTCTGGGTGCGGATACGGCTAAGCAGATCCAAGCCATCGAATGGCTGCAACAGCACAGCGGAGACGACTACGTTTACCGGAGTTTTCTCAATCACTTTGATTGCTTTGCCGGCATCATCGCAGCGTAAGATGCGTAATCCTTTGGCAGCCAAATGTTTCGTGGCCCAGTCGAGAAAGTCCAAATCTGGATCGACAAGTAATAAAGTTTCTTCTGGAAGAGATTCTGACATCAGGCGCTGGAAAGGTTGAAAATACGCAGCCCGTTGGCAAGCCACAACATACCGCAAATATTACATCCTTTCCGTGAGGATCATTCGGCAGCCTGTGCTATCATCCCTTTTGCGAGTTTCCGCACTTCTTCCACGGGGATCGCGAAAGTCTCCGCACGATTGGCACGTGCGATATTCATTCCAACCATACGGCCGTCCAAATCGATCACCGGGCCACCCATCGTGTGACTGTTGGCTAGAATGTCGTGCTGAATGATACGGGGGAAACCACTGCGACGCTTGGAATAATCGCCACTCATCTGGTCATTTCGTGTCACTTCCGCAAAAAGCTCCCCGCGGGCCGCGAGCCTCACCGAGAGTTCCAAAGTCTCCTCACCTCGTTTCAGCGCGACTTTGATCTTCTCACCTGCCTTTTTATCCTCAAGGGCCGCGGTTAGATCCTCAACCTCCATCACGGGAATCCCACCTACTGCCAGCACCACATCCCCGGCTTTCACGCCAGCATCTTCTGCGCCGCTTCCTTCTGTCACTTCCTTGACTTCCACTTCTTCGCCTTCCTCCTCCAGCTGCACCCCGAGGACCGCGCCTCCTTCGGGAAGAATTTCTCTGGGCCTCGCGCTGATGATACCGGCCAGCACACGACGCTTCGTGCGGCTGGTAGCACCATTGACAACGACCCAGGTCCCCTGCGGGATTTCACCTGTGGATGCGTATTCCACAGGAACCAGGCCCTTGCCATCGACTTTCAGCAAAGCAACATCCCAGCGTGGATCCACCATCACCAGCTTCACGCTTTTGAAATATTCCCGATCCACCCTCGCATCCAGATCGTTGATTTCCTGAACCTCGCTCGCTTTGGTCAAAATGTATCCATCCGGCGAAACGACAACGCCATAAGCGATTTCCTCACGTCCATTATAAATCACCGCGCTGGACTTCTGGATAACCTCCCTTTGTTCCTCGAAAGCGGATGTAACCCCCTCCCCGGAAATCCGATAGGTCGATTCCAAACTTTGTTGGGCGTCCAAGCTTCCGCAGACCAAAGCCTGAGACAAAATGACAATTCCTAATCTAGCGCTCGCCGAGTTCAAAATTGATGGTTCCTTCTTTTCCATTCCGTGTGAAATCTATTACCAAGGCATCGCCGGCAGCAAGCTCCGCCAAGATCCGCTTCAGATCATCGCGGGTTTCCAGAGCTTCTCCGTTAAGCGTCCGCAATAGGTCACCTTCCTGAATGCCTGCCGCCTCTGCAGGACTGCTCTTACCGACTTTGGTAACCTCGAGCCCACCCTGAACGTCTTTGGTAGCCACTCCGAGAAACCCTTTTCCTTTCTCCGGCTTCGTCGCGAACGGCCCCTCGCCAATAAACTCGGAAGCAAGCATTCTATCCCAGCCTTCGATGAAAATCTTCACGGGAACATGCATATTCATCGCCAACGCGGCTCCCACCCGTGAGTGAATTCCAATCAAGCGACCCTCCAGATCGAATAAAGGCCCGCCGGAATCACCACCGATCAAGGTCCCATCTGTCTGATAAGTCGATTGTGCGACACGCACCAACCGCGAGAGACGTGCTACCGCCCCCCGGCTTTCATCAAATCCTCCCGCGTAACCCAGTGAAAACACCCAGTCGCCGAGTTTCGTGCCATCCGTCCGGTCAATTTCAACAAACGGGAAGGGCCCCTCGGAAATGATTTGAACCAAAGCTGCGTCTTTATCAGCCATAAGTCCCAGCGTCTTCCCTTTGAGCTTCTTGCCATCCGGCATGATCACTGTGACTTTTTTCCCGACTCCGGTGGACACGTGAGCGGCAGTCATGACCAGCCCATCTGCGGACACGATTACACCACTCCCTGTGCCTTCGCCAAGATCGATGCAAACCGTTGCCGCACTCGTTTGGGGTAAAGCAGCCTTCAAGGCCTTTTCGATCATTAGCAGATCTTCCCTGGACTGCGGCGCCTTTTTGTCATTCACCGGTAAAGCATTTGCCCCAAAGGAGGAAAACACCGCACAGAGGAAACAGGCAAGTGATGTGACCGTCTGAGCCATGATTAACGTTCCAGAATTTCCACTTCGTAGCCGTCAGGATCTGTCACAAAAGCCATTTTGCGTTCCCCGCCTGTGAACTTTTCACGCCATCCGCTCGGCCAGATCTCGATACCGGACTTTTCCACCTTATCGCAATATTCCACGATGTCACTCACTCCCAAAGCGGTGTGCATCAGATCTTCCGGGCAGCTCTCCGTATAATCGGCAGACCATGTCAGCTCCAGAAAAACCTCATTCCCTTCCAGCTTTAGAAAAGCCAGACGATTCCCTTGGGGCGAATCCCTTTGCTCGGCGAGCGTGTAGCCGAGCTTTTCATAAAACTCGATCGATTTTTCCAAACTTTTCACCCGGATGCGTGTGTGCAAAAATTTAATCATCACCCGCCGAATCTAGCCAGCTTCCGCAGGCTCGCAAGTCCGCATCTCAATCCGTTCCATCTTCGTGGAAAATCAGTCCACCTGCCAGCACCCACTTCTTCCCATTCCCAATGAACTTCACCGATATCGATCGAGATGACTTCCGCAATCTACTTCTTGAAATTCACCAAACCCACATGCCATTTGGAATGTTTGGCAAAGAGAAATACCCTCCCAGAGGCGTGCCCATCTATGATTTACCGGAAGAATATTTACTGTGGTTCAAGCAACGCACCTTTCCCAAGGGGCGCCTGGGTGAGCTGATGGCACATGTTTGCGAAATCAAGGAATGTGGAATGGACTCACTTTTCGAGCCTCTGCGCAGAGCCAGCGGTGGACGTTACAAGTTGTAACGCTTGCCGGCACTCATAGTGCTAGACCAAGCCATCTTTGCGCGCCTGCTTCCAGTAAGCATACTCCGAGCGATTGAAATCGACATATTCGGGGGAGAGGTCACTCGAATACATGCGATACTCCGCTTCTCCCTGGTTGAGGTTGATTTCAATCTCAAACTCCGGCTCCGCCACCGCCGCTCGCAGCTGGTCCATCGGAGTATCCGCCTGGAGGCCGCCCAAACATGCGGCTTTTCCACCAATGGAAATATCGATCAGCTCCTCACGGATCCGTGCGCGCGAATAGCCGACAGCGTGAATGATACGCCCCCAGTTCGGATCGCCTCCATTCCACGAGGACTTCACCAAAGCGGATTTGCAGACTGCCTCCGCGACCTTTTTGGCATCCAGATGGGTCTTGGCGCCTTTGACGTTTACAGTAACAAATTTCGTCACCCGTTCGCCATCGCGCACGATCGCCTTCGCCAGCTCCAACATCAGCCAGGAAAGTGCCTTGCGGAATTTATTGCAGTCGGATCCATTGCGACGCATCCGTGGCATTCCAGAGGCACCGTTGGCCAATACCAGCACGGTATCGTTCGTGCTCATATCGCCGTCGATTGTAATGCGGTTAAAGCTTTCCTCCACCGCCTCCTGCACGGCTTTGCGCAAATTGTCGCTTGAGATATTCGCATCGGTGGTGATGAAGCACAACATCGTTGCCATGCTCGGGCAGATCATTCCAGCCCCTTTGACACATCCGCCCAGCCTCACCCGGTGATCTCCCATATCAAACGAGATCGCGATCTCCTTCTCATGGGTATCGCTGGTGATGATCGCACGCGCCACATCGTTTCCGCGCTTGGCTGCCAAGCCTTCTATCAACTCCGGCATTTTCGGTGCCAATCTCATCATTGGCATCGGCAATCCGATGACTCCCGTGGAGCAAACACCGACTTCCGTCTTCTTAAGACCCAGACCTTTCGCCACCGAGAGACACATTTCATTCGCATCATTGATCCCCTGCAAGCCGGTGCAAGCATTCGCATTGCCGGAGTTCGCAACAATCGCGCGTATCGCGCCCTTCCGTAAGTGGTTTTGAGACACACGCACCGGAGCTGCTTTCACCTTGTTCGTCGTGAACGTCCCGGCTGAGACACAAGGAGACTCCGAGTAAATCAAAGCGAGATCCAATCGATCGCTATCCGGATTTTTGATCCCGCAGCTAACGGCACTGGATAGAAAACCCCTGGCGGCACCGATCCCCCCTTTGATTCGTGTAAATGAAAAATCCATATCTATAAAATCGATTGCGAAATTACCCAACTCATCTGTCCAAACACAAGGAAATCCTCAGCGTCGACAGGTGATTCATATATTTTAAAAATCCTGATTATATAATCGCTCAGCCAATTACCCGTCCCCAGATTGCCTTTAGATAACGCGATTCAGGATAATTTGATAACGTTGGATGATCTCCGCCAGCTCCTGTGCGATCAAAGACCTGCAGTCTCTTGTCCTGGCGATGGATGACATTGGTTACGATATTTTCAAAACCATCGACCGTTAGATGCCCCGAGCACGAGCAAGTTACCATCACACCGTCTTTCTCAACCAGCTGCACCGCAAGTTTATTAAGATCATGATATTTCGCATAGCCGGTTTCATCATCTTTCCCGAACATAAACTTCGGCGGATCCACCATGACGATATCCCACTTGCGACCGTTCTCTATCATCGTCCGCACCCAGGTGAAGGCGTCCGCATGAGTTAGCTTTATTTTCGCATCGTTTAAATTCGCATTGCGCTTGGCCATCGCGACAGCTGCTTCGTCCAGATCGACAGCGGTTACATCACCGGCACCGCCCAGAGCGGCGGAAACCGAGAAACCGCCGGAGTAACAACAAAGATCCAATACGGATTTCCCTTCCGCCATTTCCCGGAATCTTTTCCGGTTATCCCGTTGATCGCAGAAAAAACCTGTTTTGTGTCCGTTGGAAAAATCAATCTCATAGCGGATACCGTTCTCCACCACTTTCACCAATCGCACATGATCGCTTTCCACTCCGCCGGATCTCGGGATGCCCTCTATCCGGGCCAGATCCGTATCCACCTGCACCACCACCCGTTTTGTGCCGAAGGCTTCGTGAAGCTTTGGTAGCCAGCCCTCCAGACGCATCCATGCGGCGAATGCCGTGATTTCCACGGATAAAACATCGCCAAACTTATCGGCAACCATGCCGGGCAGAAAATCGGCATCGCCATGAATCGCGCGATAGCATTCTGTCTCATCATCGAGTTTAAGAAAACCACGGCGTAGTTCGCCAGCTCTCTCAATCGCCCTGTCAAAAAAACTCTCGTCAAGATCATCCAAAGAATGGCTTACCATTCGCAGCGGCATACGTGCTTTGGGATTCCATAAGCCCCAGCCAAACCTCGTCCCCTGCTTCCCAATCACCTCCACCAAATCTCCGGCCTTTGCATCCCGTGAAACCTCCCCCACCATCTTCGGCCATATCGAAGGATGAAACGTCTGATACTTTAAATGAACCTTAGCCACGCGCGCAGTCTCAGCACAGCCCGCCTGCATTTGCAACTCACTTCCAAGCTCCGCCGGAGCATATATCGCTCAATTCACACCAGCAGCCATTTATGAAACTTCACCGCCACCTCTGCGCCTCCACTCTCGAACTTGCCAAATCAGTTCTCGTCAATCATCGCGTTCTCGATCACGAGCTGGCGACAGCCTTCGAGGAAAATCCGAAATGGGGAAAACGCGATCGCTCCTTCGTTGCGGAATCCCTTTTCGAGGTAACACGCTGGCGGCGGGCCCATTCCTTTCTTGTGGATTCTGAAGAAACCCAGTCGTTGCTCTGCGCTCAATGGATACTTATGGGCTATGAGCTCCCGGAATGGTGCACCTACAATGGTCTACCGGCGGAAGACATTTTGGCGCGCCAAGCTTTGCTGGCAGAACAGCCCCGGGCAGTCCGTCAGTCGATTCCGGATTGGCTCGACCAGCTCGGAGAAAAGGAACTCGGCGAAAAGTGGGAGCCGCAGCTCTCCGCCCTGAACCAGAAACCCTCGGTTTTTCTGCGCGTCAACACATTGCTTTCGACAGTGGAAGACACGCTGGATTGGCTTTCCGAGCACAA
The DNA here is from genome assembly GCF_042683045.1 of Luteolibacter algae. NCBI lineage: Bacteria > Pseudomonadati > Verrucomicrobiota > Verrucomicrobiia > Verrucomicrobiales > Verrucomicrobiaceae > Luteolibacter > Luteolibacter algae. Next base: position 119,805 of record NZ_JBHUIT010000003.1, read on the forward strand.
TGTCCAGGCGAGCAGAATCGAAGGCCATCCGCATGCTCTTGCTCTAGAACCAGGTAAAATTCTGCCAAAATCCCTCCGCTTGGACGGACGCATCGAAATCCAGGATCCCTCCTCCCAATACATTGCTCCACTCCTCGATCCACAGCCCGGCCAACGTATCATCGACGCCTGCTCCGGGGCCGGCGGAAAGGCTCTTCACCTCGCAGCCCTAAGCAATAATGAAGCACGGGTCTTCGCCATGGACGTGGATCAGAAAAAACTCAAACAACTCCAATACAGAGCCAAACGTGCCCGCGCCACCGCCATTTCCCCGAAGCCGATTACCGAAACAATCCACGTGGACTTCGCCGATGTCGCGGATGCCTTGCTCATTGATTCACCATGCTCCGGGCTCGGCACATTGAAGCGCCAGCCGGATCTTAAATGGCGGCTCAAGCCATCATCGCTGGATCGTGTCCGCTCCATTCAGGCTGAGCTATTGGAAAATTATCCCCAAATGCTGAAGTCCGGCGGCAAGCTTCTCTACGCCACCTGCTCCATTCTCCCCTCCGAAAACCAGGATCAAATCACCAAACTCATGGAAAAACATCCGGGCAAATACCGTCTTTTATCACAGCACAATCTACTACCCTCCGAGACGGGACATGATGGCTTCCACGCTTCACTCCTGATCAAAGAAGCATAGGTATTTTCTCCTCCACTCTCCAGAATCCACCATCTAAGCTGAACTCATGCGCATCGCAGTCTACGCCGGTTCCTTTGATCCTCCGACCAACGGCCATCTATGGATGATCGAGCGCGGTTTGGAGATGTTTGACCGCCTGATCGTCGCAATCGGCAGCAATCCGGCGAAAACCTACTCCTACACCTTGGAGGAAAGGCTGGAGATGCTGCGGGCCTCCGCGCCAAAAAGCCAACGGCTGGAGGTATCGCATTTCGACAACCGCTATCTTGTCGATTACGCAAAGAAGAAAAAAGCGGCATACGTTCTACGCGGAATCCGGTCACCGAATGATTACGAGTATGAGAGGGTCATGCGCCACATCAACTCGGATATGGCGCCGGAAATCACAACCGTTTTCCTTATGCCGCCACGTGATATTGCCGAACTCTCTTCAAGCATGATCAAAAGCCTGACCGGGCCCGAAGGCTGGGAAGAGACGGTGAAACGTTACGTTCCGGCTGAGGTCTTCAAAGTCTTGAAACAGGATTCCCAAGAGCCCAAATAACCTCGCTTCGATATGGAAAAAAAGCCTATGCCGCGAGATACGGCATAGGCTTTTTGAAGGGAGTCTCCCCAAAGGAAAATGGACGAGGAATTACTCGTGCTCCGCAAGGTAACGCTCGGCTTCGAGAGCTGCCGCGCATCCCTGGCCCGCGGCAGTAATTGCCTGGCGGTAGTAGTGATCGGCAACGTCACCTGCTGCGAAGAGGCCTTCGGTTTTCGTCGAGGTGCGTCCCGGCGTTTGCAGGATATATCCGTTTTCATCAAGATCCACAAGGCCGCTCACGAAGCTGCTGTTTGGCACGTGGCCGATCGCTACGAAAACGCACTCAACCTCCAGCTCCCTCTCGCTGCCATCGACAAGATTTTTCAATCTCACCGCACGCATCTCACCTTTTTCATTGGTGAGGTATTCTTCCACTCCTGAGTTCCACACTGGCTCGATTTTTGGATTTTCCAAAGCACGCTCTGCCATGATTTTGGAGGCACGGAGCTCATCACGGCGGTGGATGAGGTATACCTTGCTGGCAAAACGGGTGAGAAAGCCTGCCTCCTCGCAAGCACTGTCTCCGCCCCCGATGACCGCCACCGGCACATCACGGTAGAACGCACCATCACAAGTGGCGCAGGAAGTAAGACCGCGGCCGATGAGTTCCTTCTCGTTCGGCAGGCCCAAATGGCGCGGTGCCGCACCGGTGGCAATAATAATGGTTTTGGACGCCAATGCTTCTCCGCCGATATGCACGCGGAAGGTTCCGTCCGTTTCCTTGGTGATCGATTCCACAGTGGCATATTGAATCCGGGCACCGAACTTCTCCGCTTGCTTCTGCATGTTCATCATCATCTCCGGTCCCATGATTCCTTCGGGAAATCCGGGGAAATTTTCCACCTCGGTGGTAGTCGTAAGCTGTCCACCTGGCTGGGTGCCGGAAATGAGGAGAGGAGAAAGATTCGCGCGGGCAGTGTAGATGGCGGCTGTGTATCCGGCGCAGCCGGTGCCGATGATGATGACGTTTTCCATGATAAGTTCAGATATGAGCGTTTCGCGGGCACATTATTCCGGCGGCATTGCCGAAGAGTCAACAGCAGGGATAGACGAAGCGCATTTTCGGTGATAGGTCACGGAAGCAAGTGGCGTATTTGTCAGCCGAAATTGCTCAACTTACCTTAAGCAATGAAGTGGCATAGCCACTGCTAAATAAGCAACACACACATATGAACACTGCATTTGTAAACAAAACGTATCCCGATCTCTACTCGCGCCCCAGCGAGCACAAGTTCGGGAACACATGGGATACCGTAGCCGTAGCCCGCATCATTCGTGAGAAATCCACGGAAGGGAAATCACCAGCATTTCTCTACCTTGGCCGCGAAGAGGCGGAACTTCTCCGCACCCACCTTGGCCAGGCCTTCGGCGAAGAAGCCGTTAGCACCCTGCATGAAACCTATTACATGGGACTAAAGGTCGTCACTGTCGATGCCGAGCGCTACATCTGCACGGGTGGAAGCAAAGAAACACGCACCATCCAAGCACCAAACTATCGTCGCGCGTCCTGATCCAGCGGAGCGTTCAGACTTCAGAGTGAAGAACCTAAAACCTGTCTTCATTCTGAAATCCGAATTTCGTCCAAAAGATCAATTTCGCTAAGACCAAGCCGCATCCATCCCTAGCGATGGGTGCGGCTTTTTTCCTCAAAATATCCGGTGCCATCACGTTTCGAACGATTGATTGATAAGTTATTCACATCCGTTGCCAGTGAAAATTCCCTAAGCCATTGCCAAAAGCATCGCGCCGATATTCATTCCCACTCGCACCCATGGCCAACGACTTTGCATTTGAATCCCTGAACCACGCGCAGCGCGAAGCTGTAGCCAATCTCGATGGTCCGGTAATGATCCTCGCCGGTGCGGGCACAGGCAAAACCCGCACGGTAACATGCCGCATCGCACACATGCTCGAGAAAAAGGTCAATCCCGCGGAGATTCTCGCGGTGACTTTCACCAACAAGGCCGCCTCCGAGATGAAGGAACGTATCGGCGGGATGGTCTCAAAGCATGCCGCCAACCAGATGACCGTCTGCACCTTCCACTCGCTCTGTGTGCGGCTGCTTCGTGGCGGTATCGATAAGCTGGGATACAAAAAGAATTTCTCCATCACCGCCTACTCGGACCAGGTCGGCATTATGAAAAATCTCCTCGTCCGCAAAGGAGGCACCGATGAGAAAATAAAAGCGGAGAATGTGCTCTCGGAGATCTCAAAGGCGAAAAACAAAGGGATCGATCTCGCCGACCTTCAAGACGATTATTTCGCGCAGCTGGCAGTCGCCTATCAAAATGAACTTCGCGCCCAAAACGCCGTGGATTTCGATGATCTCCTGTTACTTGCCGAGCAAGTTCTACGGGAGCACTCCGATGTCCGGGATCACTTCCGCAAGCTCTACACCCGGGTGACGGTGGATGAGTTCCAGGACACAAACTCCCTCCAGATGAGGCTTTTGCAACAGCTCGTGGGAGAGCCCTATCACGTGTGCGTCGTCGGCGATGACGATCAATCCATCTACGGCTGGCGGGGTGCCGAAGTGGCCAACATCCTGGAGTTTGAAAACTTTTTCCCGAATCCGAAAATTATCCGGTTGGAGGAAAATTACCGCTCCTCCGAAGCTATTCTCCATACCGCAAACTCCCTGATCAGACATAACGTCGGCCGCCGGGAAAAAGCTCTCCGTTCGACAAAAGGTGCGGGACAGAATGTGCGGCTTGTCGCCATGCCGGGTGATGACGAAGAGGCAGATTTCATCGCAGATGAGATACTTGGGGAGAAAACCGCAGTCGGCCGCGAATGGGAGGATTTCGCGATCCTTTTCCGCACCAATGGCCAATCCCGCAAATTGGAACTGGCACTCCGCGACAGGAAAATTCCCTACCGGATGGTCGGTGCCCAATCCTTTTACGACCGGCGTGAAATCCGCGATGTATTGGCCTACGCCGCGCTGCTTGTGTCTCCGGACAACGATGTTCCGCTCCTGCGTGTGCTAAACTCTCCCAACCGCGGTATTGGCCAGACCACCGCCGTCCTGGCGACTGACTGGAGCCGGGAAAACCAGCAATCCGTCTGGCAGGCATTGTGCGATCCGTTTTTCACCACCACCATCGGGGCCAAGGCACGCGGCGCGATCGAAGACTTCGTGGCCGTGATCTCTGCCGCGAAAAACCGCATCGATCTAGTCAAGGAAAACCCGGCGGATGTTCTAAGCGATCTGCTCAAGGAAATCGATTATCTGCCATGGATCGAGCGTGGCTGCAAAAACGACACGGAGCGGATGCAGCGCGGGGAATCAATCAACAACCTCATCGCCAGCCTTCGCCAGCACGTGGAAAAAGGTAAAAAGCTCCAGTCTTTTCTTGATGATTCCGCTCTTGCTTCCGATCGCGAGGACGATGATATCGAAAAGAAAAAGGGTGCTACCCTGATCACTCTGCACGCCTCGAAGGGCTTGGAATACCCTATCGTCTATCTTGTGGGTCTGGAAGAAGGCGTCCTTCCGCACAGCCGTTCGATTGTGGAGGGAACCAAGGATGAGGAGCGCCGTTTGTTATACGTGGGAATTACCCGCGCCCAGGAATCACTAACGATGACTTATTGCACAGTGCGGATGAAATGGGGTCAGAAAACCGGCTGCCAATCCTCCACATTTATTCCTGAAATGGACGATAAATACATCGAGCATACGACATTCGATGACATTCAGAATACCGAGATGTCGGAAGACGACCTCGATAGCTTTTTCGCATCGATGAACAATATCTTCGATACCACGGAGTAGCTCCCTACGCCCGAATTACTCGACGATCTCGAAACTCACCTCACCTAATTTAACCGCACCGAGATCAATCAGAGTCTGCAGATAGATATTCTCCGCAGCCCCACCGCGGAAAGAAGGAACTTTTGATGGTTCAAATTCATCCGCTTCCCATTGCCTGCGGAGCACCATGTATGATCTCACGTCAGTCATCACATCTTGCGGAACAGACAATAGGTAATATTTCACCGGTCCTTTCCAGGTCTCGCTAACAGTGCGGGCGATATCAAATCGACGCTCGGGCGTTTGAGGGCTCAGCACAGGGAACAATCCATTCCAATAAGGCATGCCGAAAACCTGTAGCTGGTGATCATCGGGAATATTTTTCCCTTTACCCTCCAACACGATCTCATTTCCGATTTTTACTTTTTCTCCATCGGATTTCGAATTCAATTCACCTATCGGCATGTCTTTTTCACCGAGTGCGGGCACCTTCGCTGCAGTCACCACTTCATCGCCATTCCGTAACATTTGTAAGGCTAGCCGGGCGTCCAGTGTGGCCACTTCCAACGCATGATCCCGCTTGCCCTTTATGAGCTCGATCCGCTGCTCGATCTCCGGAGCCAATCTACGATCTTCCGCTAGCAGCTTCGGGCTGATCTCACGTAGGTGGTTTAAAAAAGAATCGTTCAGTTTGCTCAGATTCTTGCGTGCTTCAGCCTCGCTACTCGCTTTTGATAAAATCTGGTGGACTGCAGTAGAATACTTTTCCTCTGCGTCGACCAAAGCCTTTGGCAGGACTTCCGCCGTGAGCGGACTGATCAACATCAGCAGGATCAGAAGATTTCGCAGCAGCAGTCCTGAGGAACTCATACCTAACAGCATGCTGGAACGGAAGTTTCCCGCCAGCACAAAACAATCGCAAAAATCCATTTAACAAACCGGATTTCACCACTAAAACTCCTGCCATGGCCCAACGCGCTGAAAAAGCATACGAACTGATCAAATCCGCTTACGAGCGCGAGCGCTTGGCTCATGCCTTCCTGATTTCCGGGGATCTCGGCTGCGGCAAGGAAGAGCTTGCCTCGCGGCTCATCTCGCTGGTCAACAGCTCCGGTGAGGTCGGTGGCATGGATCTTTTCGGCCAGCCGGTAGAAGTTGTCGTCCCTCCTCTCGATGAGCAGGAAAACGGTTGGGTGCGGGTGATTCGCCCACGCTCGAAGAGCCGCCGGATATCAGTCAGTGAAATCCGCGATCTGGAACACACGTTGCAACTGGCCGCTCCCAGCGGCGAGACCAAGATCGGTGTGATTGTCGATGCGGACAGAATGAACGAGCAAGCGGAGAACGCTTTCCTGAAAACTCTGGAGGAACCACCGAATGCCACCTTGCTTTTACTCTTAACCACCAAGCCGCAGCGGCTGTTGCCAACGATCCTTTCCCGCTGCGTGCAGGTGAAACTCACCGGCGGTCGCTCGCTCGGTGCCAATGGCGGAGACGAACTTGTCGCCGAGCTCAATCGCGTGGCTGCAAAGGGCTTCGGCAACCCTGTCACCGCCCTTCATTTGAAATCCGTGTTCAGTGACTTCATGGCCGAGAAAAAAAGCGAAACCGAAGTGGCGGCCAAGGTCGCGGCGAAAGAAGAAATCGCCACCTACAAGGATGGAACGGACGGCTCTTGGCTGAAGGAGCGCGAGGACTTCCATAAAGCGGCTGCAGAAGCGGATTATCTCGAAGCGCGGAACCGTTATCTGGATGTGATCCTTGCCTGGCTCGCCGATCTGATCCGTATCAAAACCGGTTCCAGTGGCTTGGATTTTCCGGATTCCGCAGGACAGCTGGAAAAAATCGCGGAGGGAGAGAGTATTTTCCAAATCACCAAGCGTCTGGATGCCCTGGAGAAACTCCGCCAGACATTGGAAACGAACGCCTCCGAACAGCTAGCTCTGGAAGTCGGCTTTCTGAGAGCATTTGCATAAAGCTAAATGCTAAAATTCGTTTTCTCCGTATTTCACCCCTTCATTGACGATCGAGACACTTTCCAGCAAGCCTTCGAGCCCATCAAGGAGGAGATTGAGCCCCATTTCCCAGTTCTTTGATTCAAAGGCAGGGCCGGAAAGCTCCAGAAGATGATTCAGCGCATCGGGCCGCAATAAGGGTTCCAGCCCATAGCCGGGCACAATCGCGGAATCCATGCGGAAAGGATCGATAACAACCATAAGCGCATGGTTCTTCCTGCCCCGCTTCCCCTCTCCGGCAATCGCCGCGGCGTTGAAAAGCCAGAACGCGTGCATGGAAAATGGATGCTCGCTGGAAAATCGATGCATCACCACCTGCAGCACCAGCTGGGGGAAACGCCGTTGAATTTTTAGAATCTGCTTCTTCAGTCGATTGACATCCGCTCCACGGAGATGACCGGTGGTGTCCGCCACCATCGGATTCAAACGTGGCAAAGCGCCGACCAAAGCGCTCGTCCGCGGATACGAAAGCCGGCAGGCCGGACACTCGGGAGCATCAATCTGAATTAGGGTCTGGCAATACGGACAGTGGATCACTTGCGGAAGATATACTGACATTGACCGGTGGGTCGAAGAGAAAAAGAACCCTCCGCGCACCTTCTGGGCTTGACCGTCCAGCGTGCGGCAAGCTCCCTCCCCCTGTGAATTTCTTCATAACAGGCACGGATACCGGAGTAGGGAAAACCTACGTCACAAAACTCATCATCGAGTCCTTACGCGCGGAAGGCACAGACGCCATTGGCTTCAAGCCGGTTTCCTGCGGCGATCGTGAAGATGCGACGATTCTTGCCGCAGCATCCGGCGACCTGCCCTTGGATGAGATCAATCCGCTGCATTTCCATTCTCCTCTCGCGCCCCATGTTGCCGCTTTACTGGAAAACACCAGTATCAACCCGCAGGAAATCGTTCGTTCCTACCAAGAGCTCGCCGCAAAATCCGGCATGATGCTTGTCGAGGGTGCCGGCGGCTGGGAAGTCCCGCTGACGGAGAAATATTTCATCTCGGATCTAGCAAAAGACCTGAATCTTCCGGTGATTCTTGTTGCAGCAAATCGCCTGGGAGCACTGAACCATATTCTGCTTTCCCTCGGTGCCATCAAGGCAAAGGGTCTCACCTGCGTCGGTATCATCCTCAATCAACTCGAAGACGAGATGGACACGCCCATGATCACAAACAAAGGCATCCTGGAATCCCTCACAGATGTCCCACTGCTGGATCACATCATTCATAATCAGGATTTTCTTTCACCGGAACTCATCGACACGCTCCTCGGGAACAGCTAATTCCTTGCTCCCGCATTCCCAAGAAAAAGCCACCCTCCCACCAAAGACCAGAATCCTGTGCCTGCTAAAAATTTCCACGTCCGCCAAGCCGCCGTCTCCGCCCTACGCGCATGGGCGAAAGGCCACGATTACGCCGAGTCCCTTGTCGAACGCCATGCCCAGCGCCGTATGCTGTCCTCCTCGGATCGCGGCTTGTTGCAGGCAATACTCTTCGGTGTTTTGCGCCACCGCCGTATTTTGGATCATTGGATCTCCAAGCTCCGCCAAGGCAAGCTCGACGCGGAAACCCGCGATGTTCTACGCGTGGGTCTTTGCCAGATACTTATTCTCAATATCCCCGATCACGCCGCGGTCAACGAGACTGTCGAAGCGGGAAAAACATCCGTTCGGCCTTTGATCAATGCGGTTTTGCGCAAGGCGATCACTTCCCGGAAACGGCTAATGGAGCAACTGGACGAAATGCCGCCGGCGGTTCTTTATTCCCATCCGGACTGGCTCTACAACCGCTGGAGAAAATCTTTCGGCAAGGCCAAAGCCACCGCCATCATGGAGTGGAACAACGAGCCTGCTGAGACGTATTTCAGGATCAATCCCCTCGCTCCACCCGAGGGAGAAATCCCTGGCAAAAAGCTCGATCACGCGCCTGATTACTATCTCTTGGAGGGGAAACTCCCCACCCAGCTTCTCGCTGCGGGAAATGTGTATATCCAGGATCCGGCAACCCGCCACTGCATCCAGTTGATGGCGCCGAAAAAGGGTGAGAAAATTCTGGATGCCTGTGCGGCTCCCGGAGGCAAGGCGTTCCTGATTGCTTCCGAGCTCGGCGGTGGCGAAGGATTGACCTGCACCGACTCCAATGAGAAACGCCTCCCCCGCCTCGAGGAAAATCTTTCGCGTCTCCACATCAAGGCCGATGAAATCTCTGTGCACGATTGGCGCAAGCCGGCTCCGGAGCGTTTTCTCAACGCCTTTGATGCGATACTGCTCGATGTCCCCTGCTCCAATACCGGAGTGATCCGCCGGCGGGTCGATGTCCGCTGGCGCATCCAAACCACCGACATCGATGATCTGGTAAAAATCCAGGCTGAGATCCTTGCCAATGCGCTTCCATGCCTCAAGCCTGGCGGACGCATCATCTACTCGACCTGCTCGATCGAAGATCTGGAAAATATCGAGCTGGTGAAAGCTTTTGTAGAGAATCACCCGGAGCTGGAGCTACGTAAGACACTGCAAATCACCCCGACAGAAAATGGCACCGACGGAGCGTTTGCAGCGGTATTGAAGCTCAAATGATTCAAGCCTCAAAGGTTCCGCGAATCGGGTAGTCATTTTCCTGCACCCACTGGACGGATTCGATCAATTCACCCAGGTCAGCCCGATTGAATGGCGTATTGGAAAGCTCGATCAATTGCAGCTTTCCTTCGGCATTCACCGCAAAGGTCGCAGGCTCGGCAAAGGGCCTGTCCGTCTCCTCTTTGCTGCGCGGTTCCGAAATGTACAGCCCCAGTTCCTTCATCTCCCCGATGCTCAATCCGTAGGCGACAGGAATGGTGAGCTCGTGCTCATCCACCATCTTTTCAGCCTTTTCAACAGGATCCCCGGAAACGGCCAGAAGCTCCACTCCCAGCTTTTCAAAATCCTCCTTTAGCTCTTCCATTCTTGCCAGATACTTGTGACAGATCGGGCAGTGCAGGCCGCGATAAACTGTCACAATCTGCCAGTTCCCGGGCTTTTTCACCTTTCCCAGTGTAATTTCACCCGCGTTTACCGTGGAAAGAGTGATAGCCGGGAGCTTACCGCCTGAAGTTATTTTCTTACTCATAATTTTCGTTGTGTCTGATTGATCATCCCGCGTCGGGAATAGCCCCGGTTTGTCCGGGATGATGATTGGCCAAGGTCCACCAGAATAGCGATTGGTCAAACTACAGTCCGGGGCCATCGTAGGGTTCCACGGGTTTCGGACTCAAAATCACTTGCAGAATACCCTCAATCGGGACTACGCCGTTGCCGTCCACCGCAGTCTGCGGAACTTCACTGAACTCAAAAATTTCAGCATCCAAGAAATATCATGTCCGTCCTAGTAGGTAAACCAGCCCCATCTTTCAGCGCAAAAGCCGTAAAAGGTGAAACCATCATCGAGGACTTTTCCCTCGATCAATACATCGGCAAAAAATATGTCGTTTTCTTTTTCTATCCAAAGGACTTCACCTTCGTTTGCCCGACGGAGCTTCACCGCTTCCAGGAAGAGCTCGCGGAGTTCGAGAAACGCAATGTGGCAGTCGTAGGTTGCTCCACTGATTCCGAGTTCTCCCACTGGGCGTGGCTGCAAACTCCACGCAGCAAAGGCGGCATCCAGGGTGTCACCTATCCCCTCGTTGCGGATATCAACAAAACCATCTCCGAAGACTATGATGTCCTCGCCGGTGACTTCGAGATCGACGAAGAAGGCAAGAGTGTCGTCGTTGGCGAGCTCGTGGCCTATCGCGGCCTGTTCCTCATCGATCTCAATGGCATCGTCCGCCATCAAGTCGTAAACGACATGCCGCTCGGCCGTTCCATCCGTGAGTGCCTCCGCGTTGTCGATGCTCTGCAGCATTTCGAAGAAAATGGTGAGGTCTGCCCGATGGACTGGGAAAAAGGCTCCGATGCCATGACCCCGGATCATCAAGGTGTCAGCAGTTACCTTTCGAAATAAACGGAAGTCTTCCCCTTTCCCCACGGGCATTGTCGCAAGGCAGTGCCCGTTTTTTTTATGAATAAATTCTCTCTGGCCAGAAACGTTGGCCGGAGCCAAACTTCATGCCATGAAAGCGTTTCTCTCCCTCCTGATCACCCTTCTAATCCTGATCGCAGTTTTAGGAGGCGGTGGTGCCATGTTTTATCTTGCGAGCAGTAGCGAGTTTTCGCGGGCTCCGGAGACCCCGCCGACTTCTTCGCCGGCAAGTCAGCGCCGCTGAGCCAGCCCGGTTTTTCCTCTATCGTTTCCGACGGATTCGATTGTCGAGCCCGGCGCACGCACGCTGGGATTTTGTGTCCGTTCTGGCACAAACACGCGAATGACAGCCTTCGGACGCATGCATGGAATGCGGGGAACCTCTACCTCCCCCAATGAAATTCCATACCACTGCCGCCTGTATCACTGCAGCGCTGGCCACGATACCAGCCCTCGACGCGCAACTGATCCTCACCGAAATCCAGTCCGATGGACTGAGCGATTTCTGGGAGCTCACCAATACCGGAACGACCACCATAAACCTCGGCGGATATGCCTGGGATGATGACAGCCGCCAAGCGGCATCCGGTGTCACGATTCCCGCCAACACGATGATCGCACCCGGCGAATCCATCGTCTTCACCGGAGAAAACAGCGCGACATTCCGCACCCAGTGGGGCATTGCGAATACTGTCCAAATCGTCGAGGGCGGCCCGGGCTTCGGGAAAAACGATGGGGTAGCATTCTTCGATGCCGGCGGAAGCGAGCTGTTCTTTTTCACTTACGCAGCGGGCGGCTTCACCAAAACGGACGGAAATGCCTCCACCGGCGATCACGCCGGGATCTCAGCCGGCGGGGCCTCGGGCCAAGCCATTGTCTGGGATGCCTCCACAGGCAGCAGCACACCACGCTACACGTATGCGACCGGCACAAGCCTTGGCACATTCGCGGCTGCGGCCAGCTCTACAAACACCGGCTCTCCAGGTTACAGCGGATTCGGCGTGGCACCGCCTTCGATTTCCCTTTCGTTAAGCGTTAGCGCCGCATCATTTCGGGAAAGCGCCGGAAGCCCGGCCTCGATCGGCACGGTAACCCGCACAGGATCCACTTCTGCGGCGCTGGAAGTATCACTGACCTCCACGGATACCACCGAAGCATCCGTGCCCGAAACCGTCATCATTCCCGCCGGACAAGCTTCCGCCACTTTCGAAATCAACGCTATCGACGATATTTTCCCGGATGGCGACAAGACCTTTGACATCACCGCGACAGCGACCGACGCGACACTTGGCACCATCGAAATCACAGTCACCGATGATGCCGATGTTTTCCCCCACAATTTGTTACTTACGGAAATCCTCTCCAAACAGGACGGCAGCAATGAAGACTTCTGGGAGCTGACAAACATTGGAGCCAATCCCGCAGATATCAGTGGCTACACCTGGTCCGACAGTGGCGGAAGCTATAACGAGACATTGGACAAAGTCCCTTCCGGCACGATCCTGGCTCCCGGTGAATCCATTGTCTTCACCTCTGAGGATCCCGCCGTTTTCCGGGCATTCTGGAACATGCCTGATGGGGCGAAGATCGCGTTCACGCCAAACGCTCCGGGTCTGGGTAAAAACGATGGAGTGCGGCTTTTCGAAGCGGGAGGTAATGAGGTATTTTTCGTAAGCTATGAATCAGGCGCGTTCAACCGTGCGGACGGGACTGCCTCTCTCGGAGGCCATTCCGGCTATTCCGCAAGTCCTGATGGCTCCGATGAATCCACCTACGAAGTCAGATCCATGGTCTGGGTGCCGGATAGCAACCCTGCGCTTTATACAGCTGCCGATGGCACAAACTTCGGCACCTACGCTCCAGACTCCCTCGCGGGTGAAATCGGTTCCCCGGGAAATCGCGGACTGGTCATCCCTACCGTCTCCATCTCATCGGCGGAGATTTCCGAAGGCGATTCCGGCAGCAAAATCCTCACTTTGGATGTCACCCGTTCCCATACAGACACTTCGTTTACTGTCGATTACGCCGTGACCGGCGGGACGGCCACGGCAGGAGAGGATTTCGAGGCGATCAGCTCTGGATCCATCAATTTCACCGCCTCTGGAGCCGCTACGGAATCTATCGATATCAGCGTGCTCGGAGATACCGTCGGAGAAGGAGATGAAACCATCATCCTCACGCTCTCCAATACCGTCAATCAACTGGGCAACACTGTCATTGCAAAATCCCAGGGCATCGGAACCATCCTCAATGATGACCAGGTTGCCCCCGCGTTCAGCATGCAAGCCTCCAGCGGAGCCATTGTAAGCGGCGGAAATACCACGCTTTCCGTAGTAGCCACCGGTTTCCCGGCGCCTACCTTCCAATGGTATCTCGGAGAGAGCGGAGACACCTCCAACCCGATCGCCAATGCGACGGGTAGCACTTTCCAGACACCGGCACTTGCCGGGACAACCCGCTACTGGGTGCGCGCAACCAGTGGGAATTTCTCCACCGATAGTGATACCGTCGTCGTGGAAGTTGTCACCAGCCCTTCATCCGTGGATCTCTCCACCTATGTCCGCATCGGTCGATACGATCTACCGGAACCGACCCGCACCACCCTCCCCTCCGGAACACCCTCGCACAATTTACTCTGCCAGGAAGCTTCCGCAGTCACTTACAACTGGGATACAGATACGCTGTTTATCGCATGCGATGGTGGCCGCTCCCTCACTCAGGTTTCCAAGACCGGTGAGCTGATCGATACCATGACGCTTGCCTTGGGAAGCAGTCCGCAGGGAACCGAATTCTACGATATCGAAGGCATCACCTACATCGGCGGTGGTGAATTTGTGATGAGCGAAGAGCGCGATCGCCAGCTGGTGAAGTTTACCTACACAGCCGGAGCGACATTGGAGCGCTCTGCGACACAGACCGTGAAGATCGGAACTTTTGTGGATAACACCGGCACCGAGGGACTCACCTTCGATCCACTCACCGGTGGCTTTATCGTGCTCAAAGAAATTTCCCCGTTGGGCATTTTTCAGACGGGCATCGATTTCACCGCAGGAACAGCTACCAACGGCTCTCCCACCACGGAAAATTCCACCAACCTTTTTGACCCATCGCTTAGCGGGATGAGTGACTTTGCCGATGTATTCGCAATGGCCAACCTCCCAGCCACAGCCGGGAAACCACAAGAAGGAAATCTGATCCTTCTCAGTCAGCAGGACGCGCGGGTTGTGAACATCGACCGTAGCGGCAACATTCTCAGCACGCTTCAGATCGTTTCAGATCCCGGCAACCCTCTCACTGCGGCAAACCAGCAGCATGAAGGTGTCACCATGGATCGTGCCGGAAATCTCTATATCGTTAACGAAAACGGCGGAGGCAGTATCGATTTCCCACAGCTCTGGGTTTACGCGCCATCCTCTGCCGCGAACATGGCCCCGACTCTCGTGGAAGTGGACAATGCGATCACGACCATCGCGGAAAACACCAGCACGGCATCTCCGGTGAAAGTCGGCGACATCATTGTCACCGATGACGGTCTCGGCACCAATGAGCTATCACTCGCAGGTCCGGATGCCGCCTTCTTTGAAATTTCGGGCACCAGCCTCTTTATCAAGTCCGGCACGGAGCTGGATTTTGAAAGCAAATCCTCCTACGCCATCACCATTGAAGTCGATGACAGCTCCGTGGGAACAAGCCCGGACACCTCTGTAGCCTACACTTTGACACTCACGGATCTGGAGCCGGAAACTCCGCCAGCACCGGTGATTGCCATCACGGAAGTTACACCGTGGTCCAGCAGCACCGCCGTTGGCGCGGATTGGTTCGAGCTCACCAATACCAGCACGGCCACAGTCAACATCACCGGCTGGAAAATGGACGACAACTCGGGCTCTTTTGGTAACTCTGTAGCTCTCACCGGCATCACTTCCATCGCGCCAGGCGAATCGGTCATCTTTATCGAAGGCGATTCCACGACTGTGGCAGCTTTCAAAGCCCATTGGTTCGGCTCCAATCCACCCGCATCACTCCAGGTCGGCTACTATTCCGGCAGTGGTATCGGCCTAAGTGGAAATGGCGACGCGGTGACGCTCTTCAACGCCAGCGGAAACCAGCAGGCCAGAGTGGACTTCGGCTCATCCCCCTCCACCGCTCCCTTCGGCACCTTCGACAATACGCTCGCGGAGAATGACACCATTCTCACACGTCTGAGCAGCATAGGCTCAAATGGCGCCTTCGCGGCAGCTGCCAGCGCCAGCGAAATCGGTTCTCCCGGCTTTTCCGCCCCCGGTAAATTGATCGTCAGCGAAGTAGCCCCTTGGTCCAGTGGCAACAGTCCCGTCCGTGCTGATTGGTTCGAGGTGACCAATATCGGAGCCAGGCCGGTAAACATCGAGGGATGGAAAATCGATGATTCTTCCGAAACTCCCGCAGATGCCGTCCCACTCATCGGGATCTCCAGCATCGCACCGGGCGAGTCTGTGATTTTCCTCGAAAGCAGCACCCCGGCCACCACCATCACCACGTTTGTCAGTACATGGTTCGGTCAAAACCCACCCTCCAATCTGCAAATCGGTTCCTACAATGGCGCCGGCCTCAGCACCGGTGGCGATGCGGTAAACCTCTATGACAACTCGCTGCCGACCAATATCCGGCGAGCCAGCGTATCGTTCGGACGCTCCGGACAATCCGCTCCATATGCCACGTTTGACAACTCGGCGGGACTGGATGTCGCGACCATCACCCGGCTCAGCGTCGTGGGGATCAACGGAGCTCACATCGCAGCAATGCATGGCAGCGAAACCGGCTCTCCGGGAAATATCAACAATCCGCCTTTCATCAGCCCCTCGTTCGCAAGTTGGCTCTCTTCCAACGGATATACTTCGGCAGGCTTTGGAAACGATAGCGATGGTGACGGCCTCACTGATGCGCTCGAATACTTTTTCAACCTGAACCCCAATGAAGGAAGCGGCTTCGGGAATCTTCCGGCCCTCTCGGATGACTCGGGAAATCTGGAACTTGCCTTCACCACCCAGATGCCAAGCATCGGCCTTACGGGAAAAATTGAAACCAGTGCGAACCTCGAAGACTGGTCGGACGCCTTATCCGGTGTGGATTACACGGTGAAAAGCCAGGTGGATACCGCCAACCAACGGTCCACGGTTCTCACTCTTGCCCCGGCCATTTCACCTGCCGGTCAATCGGCCGATTATCTCGTCCCGAACTCGAACCTCACCGATGGAGCATCCACCGGAGGCGCTCGCGTGATAAATCACGGGCTCGTCGGCGTGGGACGTCTCAGCGGAGGCAGCCTCGACAAATTCGGTGAGACCATGGGAGCAGCTTCCGGCTTGTTTATCACGAACTGGAGCTACGATGCCAATGGCGAAAGATTCACCGGCACCTTCAATGTTCTTCCGGATCGTGGATACAATGCCGATGGGATCTTTTCCAACTATGCTGCCCGCCTGCACGAGGTCGATTTCAGCTTTGTGCCCGCCTATGGCAGCGAACCCGTCGCCCAAGGCCAGATCCAACCGGTCTACAACAACGTCTCGGTGAAGTTCACCTATCAGGATGGAGGAAAAACCAAGTTCACCACCGGCTTGAACGTAACGAACACGGCTACGGCATTCGGCCAGAGCGTAGGTGTCGCCACAGCGGCAAACGGTCCCGGCGGTGCCCAGGAAAGCCTCCTCTGCTTCGATGCTGAGGCAATCCACCTTTTCGCCGACGGTTCCGGATTCGTTTCCGATGAATACGGCACCTACATCGCCCGTTTCAATGCAGCGAAGGAAATCACCGGCATCACCCAACTCCCGGAATCAGCCCGCCCGCACAAGCCGGCTGGGATTCTGAACTTTGATTCCATTGCCGCCCCTACCACCGGCCGCCGCAATAACCAGGGACTGGAAGGTATGTCGGTCTCTCCGGATGGCACACGTCTGTTCGCACTCATGCAGAGCGCACTTGTCCAGGACACCGGCGCTGGCCAGCAAGGCAGAAACCATACCCGCCTCTATGTCTACAATATCGAGGGTGCGCTGCGGGAAACGCCGGTCCTCATCGGGGAATACGTCGTGCCGCTGCCAAGGATCGATACCAACGGTGACAACTCGGGTGCTGACAAAACCGCCGCCCAATCGGAAATCACCGCGATCAGCAACGGCCAGTTCCTGATGCTTCCCCGCGACGGCAATGGCCTCGGCACGGGCTCGGCAAACCCGATTGTTTACAAATCGGTCCAGCTGGTCGATTTCTCCTCGGCGACGAACATCCTCGCTCTCGCCGATGCGGAAGCCGATGCAATCAGCCCCGGCGGAGTGCTCGACCCATCCGTCAAGGCGGCAGCCGCGCTGGATGTCATCAATATGCTCGATGCGGATGACCTCGCAAAATTTGGCCTGAACACCAATACCTCAGCGCCGGACTCCAATACACTGAATGAGAAGATGGAAGGTTTTGGTCTCGTCCCGGATCTCTCAACTCCTCAGCAAAACGACTACTTCCTCTTCGTGGCAAACGATAACGACTTCCAATCACCGGATGTCAAAATGGTCGATGTAGCGGGCGCTCTGGTCAGCTACGGCGACGGGCGCGCGGACGCGGGAAATGGAAAAATCACGAATGATGCGATGTTCTACGCTTATCGTCTAACCATTGAAACCGGCGGAAAACGCTTCTACCGCATGAGCGTTTCCGAGACAGATGTGGAATAAAGAAATTCCGAGGGAAACTTCGGCCACATCCTGATTCCTCAAAGCCTCCGCATTCACCTGCGGAGGCTTTTTTATCGTCTCCCGTCACCGGGAAAATCACATCAGTCTACCGTAAAGCCCCTTCAGAGTGCCGCGCCACTTTTCGAGAAAAATCAGATCCCGCAAAATTTTCGCGGCGTCATTCTGATTCTTTTCCAGCATCGCAAATCGATCGATGCGTCCGCGGATCTCTGTTTCCACCTCCGCGAGCAAATCCTTCAATTTTTCACGACGTGCCATCAGCTGCACCTCCAGCATCGCCTTCGCAAGAGCCGATTGAGCAGCCGCATTGCGTCTGATCGCCTCTTCCGCACCCGAGCCCGTTTCCGCCACTTTCTGGAAAAGATCCATGAGCGAAGCCTCAATCTGCCCGCGGGGATCGACCTCCACTCCTTTCGCAGCCAGCCACTCCCTGAGACGGGCGGATGGGCCGAGCAGCACCTCTCTCGCTGCCTGCAGCCCGGAAAATTCCTGTTCGCTCCCGCCGGAATCCGGATGAGCCTCCGCGGCTTTCCTACGAAAAGCCTCCCGCACTTCCTCCTCGGAAACGGTAAGCTCCAGCTCTAACCCAAGTTTTTCAAAAGCATTCATGGGATCCTCACGCAGCAAAGCTCTCGCCACATGAACAGGTGACCACCGCATTCGGGTTGCTGACTTTAAAGCCGCCTTGCTGGAGATCATCGGAATAGTCCAGCTCGCTGCCGCTTACAAACAAAGCGCTTTTTGGATCAATCACCACGTTCACTCCGTTCGAAGGGATGAGAATATCCCGATCCCGCGGCCCATCGACCAAATCCATCTTGTATTGTAATCCAGAGCATCCGCCACCGATCACCGCAATACGTAAAGCTCCATCCGCACGCCCCTGCTTTTCCAGTAGCGAACGCAAATGACTTGAGGCACCTTCCAGCACCTTCACCAGCTTTTCATTTCCAATCTTGTAATTCACAGCACTCAACGGCGCTAACCTGCTCCCACCTGCCCTCCTCGTCAACTCGCAACAGAAGCCTCCCGTCCTACTAGTTTCGCCTTCTCAGCATCTATCCGGTCCACTATCAAATCGCCATGAATTCCGAGCTCGATCTCTTTTCCGATTCTTCTACACCAGAGAAGCGCGTTGCCGAGCTACGCCAACTCATCGATCACCACAATCGCCTCTACTACACCCAGGCGGAACCAGAGATCTCTGACGCGGATTACGATAAACTTTACCGCGAGCTGGAAGATCTGGAAAAAGCCCACCCGGAGCTGGCCGACTTGAATTCACCGACGCAGCGTGTGGGCTCGACTCCGAACTCCGCTTTCACCCAGGTAAGCCACCCGGTGCCAATGCTCAGCATTGATGATGTTTTTGAGCTCAAAGACTCCCCAGAGCCAAAAGCGGAACTGATATCCTTCTACGAGCGGCTGCAGAAAAACCTCGGGCGCAAAGATATTGCAGTGACATTGGAGCCCAAGATCGATGGCGTTGCCGTCTCGCTCTATTACGAAAATGGAGCTCTCAAATATGCGGCCACACGTGGTGACGGCACCATGGGAGATGACATCACGCAAAACGTCCGGACGATCCACAGCCTGCCACTGAGCCTCCGCCCCACAATCGCACACAGCAGCCGGAAATACATCGTGCCCTCGATACTTGAAGTGCGTGGCGAGATTTTCATGCCAAACTCCGCCTTCGCGGCGATGAATGAAGAACGCGATGAACAAGGCCTACCCACCTTTGCCAACCCGCGCAACGCCACCGCCGGAACCGTCAAGCAACTGGATTCCCGCATCGTTGCCACCCGCCCGCTGGCATTTCTAGCGCACGGGCTGGGTGCTTACGATGGGGAAGAGCTGGGCTCCGAGCACGATTTCCATGAGCTCCTGGACACACTTTCCATCCCGCGAAACCAGCCGATCCGCATCGCGAAAAATCTGGAAGAATTGCTCCTTGGGATCGATTTTTTCCGCAATCATCGTCATGAGATCGATCACGCAACGGACGGTGTGGTGATCAAAGTTCTTGATCGGAAAGAGCGGGAGACGCTCGGTTTCACATCGCGTGCCCCACGCTGGGCCGCTGCCTTTAAATTCCTTCCGGAGCAGCAGGAGACCACGCTGAAATCCATATCCGTTCAGGTCGGCCGCACCGGCGTGCTCACTCCCGTCGCGGAGCTGGAACCGGTGCTGATCTCAGGCTCCACGGTATCCCGTGCAACCCTCCACAATCAGGACGAAATCGAAAAAAAGGGTATCTATCTGGGCGCAAGAGTCCTCATCGAGAAAGCCGGAGAAATTATCCCGGCCATCGTCAAAGTCATCGATCCGGATCCGTCTGCGAAACCATTCTCGCTTTACGATTCAGTCGATGGCAAATGCCCTTCCTGCCAGGCCCCCATTACGCGGGAAGAAGGCTTCGTCGCATGGCGCTGCACGAATTTCGAGTGCCCGGCTCAAGCGACGACTGCCATCACCCACTTTGCTTCCCGCAAGGCCTTGGATATCGACTCCATGGGAGAAACCGTCGCGGAAGCATTGGTCCGCCACGGCTATGCCACCAGCCCGCTGGACCTTTTTTCCCTGACGGAAAACCTGCTTGCCAACTTGAACCTCGGCACAGAGGAAAGCCCGCGTCGTTTCGGGGAAAAAAATGCCGCAAAAGTCCTGGCATCGCTCAGCTCCGCACGCGGCAAACCTCTTCACAAGTGGCTCTACGCCATGGGCATTCGCCATCTCGGCGAGTCCGCCGCAAAGGAACTCTCGCGCCTACATCGGCAGCTCTCTGATCTTTCCACTTCCCCGGTTCTCGCGGAGCTCATCAGTGATACCCGCGCAGATGCGAAGAAGAAAAATCCCGAGCTGGAGCCTTTTGCAATCACCGGCGATGTAGGTCCGGCAGTGGCGGAGTCCGTTCTGAGTTTTTTCCGTTCCCCTGCTGGTGAGCATACGCTCCGCAAGCTGGC
The DNA here is from genome assembly GCF_042683045.1 of Luteolibacter algae. Taxonomy (NCBI): domain Bacteria; kingdom Pseudomonadati; phylum Verrucomicrobiota; class Verrucomicrobiia; order Verrucomicrobiales; family Verrucomicrobiaceae; genus Luteolibacter; species Luteolibacter algae. Next base: position 140,544 of record NZ_JBHUIT010000003.1, read on the forward strand.
GGATCTGGGAATCGATCCGGTCTCCGATAATTATGCGCCCAAACCGGCGGAAGCGCCGAAACTTCCGCTCTCGGGGAAAACCTTCGTGATCACCGGCACGCTCTCGCAGGATCGCAGCTATTTCAAAGACCTCATCGAAAAAAACGGAGGCAAAGTATCCGGCTCTGTCTCCAAAAAGACCAACTACCTTCTGGCCGGGGAATCCGCCGGCTCAAAATTCGACAAAGCGACCCAGCTGGGAGTGGTCATTCTCAGCGAGGACGCTCTAGCGGATTTGCTCGCCTGACTTTTTCCCGGCAAAACCGCCGGATCACTACTGCCCGGATCTGTTATCCCATACGCGGAACAGGCGGGGCCTTCTTCCGGTCCCGCCTGTTTTCTGAAAGCTGAAAAATGTTTTCCGAGCCATCACGTGGCCGCCCCGGCCGGCTAGCGCCTACGTCTCAATAGCAGCAAGCCGCCGATCATTCCGAGCAAAGCGCTACCCGGCTCCGGCACACTGAAAGACATGTTATCAAAGGTATAGACGTTTCCTTCCTGGCCGTTGAAAGTCTGAAGGAACAAGGTCTTGACGCCATTGACGGGGAGACCTCCCATTGCGTTGGTATCGCTCGAAGCCGTCGTGGTCCGGGTGTTATCGATCCACACATCGTAGGCGCCTGTGACGAGCGTTTGCATGGTGTTGTCAGGTGCGGTGTAGGCAAAGTCAGCGCCTGTGACGTTGAAAAAGATATTAAAGGTTACCGGAGTCGTCCCAACCGCGCCACCATTGAGCGTATAGGCAAAATCCGCCACTTCGTTACTGCCGGTGCTACGTCCGCCTTCCGTCATCTGGAGGAAAATCGAGTTATTTGTTGCTGGGTCTGGCACGACATCGTGTGTGATATCAAAGGTAAATCGTCCAGCAAGAGCCGCAGTGGCATTTTCAATCGCCAGCTGCTGGCGGTTGGTATCTGCGGTAAGAGTCACACCTCCACTGCCATTAGCCACCACGCCGGAGGTCGTATCAAAAGTGCCCGTTCCGGTGGCGGTGGATACGCCGTTAAGGTCAGTTCCGGGAGTCGTGTAGGAATTAAAATCCTCGGACCAAGCCACGGTTAGGGCGGCGCTAGCTGATTGAACGGCGAAGATTCCAGAGAGAAATATACTGTTTAGGATAAATTTCATACCCCTAGGCTTTGAATAAGACTCCTTCCCCGTCAATAAAAAACTTAACTAAAACTATTACATGTAACTCCCAACTTGTTGATAATAAGAATCCAGCAGTTATCCATGCGCCATTGCCAGCGAGGTTGGAACGATAAATCGCATATTCACAATCCCTGTCCCGAATACTGTTTTACTCCGACGCTGCAGGGATTATGGTTGCGGGATAACCTACATTCCGCATCGCTTGAAACCCATCACTCTAAAGATTGAATACGATACACCGCAGTTTCTCCATGGCCTATTTGCCAACGATAGGCGGAACCTTACCTATCTGGAGAAGGAGATCGGGGTGAAAACGGTTTCCCGGGAGGGATGGATCAGCTTCACCGGTGAGGAGGCAGCTACGGCGACGGCGAAGAATATTTTTGCGGATTTGGAAGCATCACAGCGAAACGGTTCCCACATTTCGGACCGGGATTTCCGGTTGGCGATCGATATCGCGAAGCAGGCGGGAGATACTCCGCTGAACTCACTTTCTACGATTAAATTAGTAGGATCGAAAAACCGGAAAACCGTTTCACCCAGGACGCCGAACCAGTTGGCTTATGTGAAAGCCATACAGGAAAACGATGTGAGCTTCGGGCTCGGTCCGGCGGGAACGGGTAAAACCTATCTCGCCATGGCTGTGGGCTTGCACATGTTGAAGAAGCGGCAGGTCCACCGGATTATACTCACGCGCCCGGCAGTTGAGGCGGGTGAAGCGCTGGGCTTTCTTCCCGGCGATCTGAAGGAAAAGGTAGCCCCATACCTACGTCCTCTTTATGATGCCATCAATGACATGCTGGATCCCGAGGAAGCGCAGCGCTATCTGGATGAGTCCATTATTGAAATAGCGCCCCTGGCATTCATGCGCGGGAGGACGCTTTCCCGCTCTTTCGTGATCCTGGATGAGGCCCAGAATACGACGCGGGAGCAAATGTTCATGACTCTCACCCGTTTGGGCGAAGAGTCGAAACTCGTGGTCACCGGTGACAGCTCACAGGTGGATTTGAAGCCCGGTATTCACTCCGGACTGCACGAAGCGGAGCACGCTCTCGGCGATATTGAGGGAATATCTTTCACCAGGTTTTCGCCATCGGACATCGTCCGCCATCCTATCGTGGAGCATATCGTGAAAGCCTATGAAAAATTCAGGGCCTAGCTTTTCTGCCCACCCGCGGATTTCGGAGGATTTGGCTCGCGGGATATCAGGCGATACTTACCGGGCGAGATTCCGGTTTCTTCTTTGAAGACCGTTCCCAGATAGTTGTAAGTCGCATAACCGCAGGCCTCGGCGACTTCCTGAATGGAGAGGTTCGTCTTGGAAAGAAGCTTACGGGCCCGCTCAATCCGCACCCTGCGGATCTCCTGGGCGGGGCTTCTACCCAGATGACGAATAAAGCGACGCTCCAGTGACCTTCTGGCCATTGGAACCTCTTTTAAAATATCCTCCACCTGAATGTTTTCACAGGCATGCTCCCGGAGATAATTCAACGCGCGGACCAGTTGGGAATCATTGATCGCCATCGTCTCCGTAGAGAGTCGCTTCACGACTTCCTTGGGTTTCATCAGCACGGTTTGCTCGGGAGGTTTCTGTCCGGCTAGCATCCGGTGGAGAATGGACGCCGCTTCAAATCCTATTTCCCGGGCCGGTGTCACGACTCCTGAGAGCGGCGGATGACACGCGTCGCTCAGCAAGTCATCGAAGTCTCCAGCCAATATCGCCACATCATTGGGGACGGAGATCTCCGCTTGACGGCAGGCACTCACCAAATCCCGTCCGATCTGAAAACCCCATGTGTAAATCCCGATCGGCTTCGGTAGATTCTTCAGCCACGGGATCAGCCGATCATCACTTCTTGGCCAGGTGGGATCATTGCCGTGTCCCTGCTCGGGCTTGAAGATATGGCAATCCGTCCCGGTTTCCGCCAATCGTTTTTGAAATGCCTGTTCGTGCCTCTGTACATAAGGAAGATCCATTCTCCCTACGTAAGCAAACTGGCTCAATCCCCGGTCCCGCAGATGAGCTTCCGCCAAAGAGCAAGCGACCTCGTTATCGACGGTGACCCGAGGAAAATTACAGTTTTCAAAAACAATTCCGGAAACATTCACCACAGGAATCGCCATTCTTTCGAAAAGCGCGGACATCTCGGGAGACGTGATCCGTGCCACCACGCCGTCGAATTCAAAACCCTGGGGTAGAGTTGGCTGCTCATTGCGACCTGAAGGATTGATCCACACGTCCCAAGGACCTACTTCGATCGCGTAATCCAAAACACCTCTTACGATCCTACGCCCCCATCCGGTGGCCGTATCAACAAGTATGGCAATTTTCGGAACTTTCATGACATCTTCGTTTGGATAACAAGACTTCCGTTCTGGAGTGGTAAGGATCGATCGTCAAGGCAATATGACGCATTCCCGAAGAAAATAGACGCTTTTGCGTATAGTCAGTCCAATGATTAGTCGATAGAAATCCGAAAACAAACTAGCACTCACAGACCGAGGGTAAGAGAGAATTTCATGAAGATATTTGAGAAAGAAGCAGGACGGCGTTTGAAACAAGACATTTTGCATGCAGATCTTGTCGTTACTGGTGGAGGATTGGCAGGGGTTTGTGCTGCGATTACAGCCGCGCGCGAAGGGATGAAGGTCGTTTTGGTCCAAGACAGGCCTGTCTTGGGCGGCAATGCGTCCAGTGAAGTGAGGCTCTGGGCTCTGGGTGCCACGTCCCATCTGGGAAATAATAACCGCTGGTCCCGCGAAGGCGGAGTGATGGGTGAAATTCTGGTGGAAAACCTTTATCGGAACCCGGAAGGGAACGCCAATTTGCTCGATGCACTGTTACTCGATAAGGTTCTCTTGGAGCCGGCCATCACGCTTCTTCTGGACACGGCGGTGAATTCCCTCCGAAAGAATGAGCTCGGCCATATCTCGGAAATCGGTGCCTTTTGCAGCCAGAATTCCACCTGCTACACACTCGCGGCTCCACTTTTTATCGATGCCTCGGGCGATGGGATACTGGGCTTTCTCAGCGGAGCTAGCTACCGGATCGGCGCGGAGGCGGCCTCCGAGTTTGATGAGGCATTCGCCCCCGATGAGGAATATGGCGGGCTTTTAGGCCACTCCATGTATTTTTATTCCAGAGATACAGGGAAGCCTGTGAGCTATGTCGCCCCTTCCTTCGCCCTCAAGGATATCACAAAGATCCCCCGTTATAAAAACTTCAAGGCCGGGGATACCGGCTGTCAGCTATGGTGGCTGGAGCACGGCGGACGGCTGGATACCATTCACGATACCCGCCAAATCAAACAAGACCTGCTGGGAGTCATCTATGGAGTATGGGATTACATCAAAAACTCAGGAAATTTTCCAGAGGCCGAGAACCTCACGCTCGAGTGGGTCGGCAACGTCCCCGGAAAGCGCGAAAGCCGCCGTTTCGTGGGCGATTATATGCTCTCCCAGAAAGATGTGATCGAGCAAAGGTGCTTCAAAGATGCCGTCGCGTATGGTGGCTGGGCTATCGATCTCCATCCCGGCGACGGAGTTTTCAGCAAACTGAACGGATGCACACAATGGCACAGCAAGGGTGTTTACCAAATCCCGTATCGAACGATGTATAGCCGGGATATCCCCAATCTGTTTCTCGCAGGCAGAATAATCAGTGCCACGCACGTTGCCTTCGGGTCGACACGCGTTATGGCGACTACTGGCCATTCTGCCCAGGCAGTAGGTATGGCCGCCGCCATCTGTGCGGAAAAAGGCATCTTGCCGCGCGATGTTCTGGGAGAGGAGCAAATGGGGCTGCTTCAGCGTAGGCTCACACGGACCGGCCACTACATACCTTTTCTCGATATCGAGGATCCGGAAAATCTCGCCAGCAAGGCCTCGGCAAACGCCAGCAGCACTTTCGAGCTCCACGAACTCACGCCTGGAGCCGATCGTGATCCGCTTGATCGCCCGCGGGCCATGCTTGTCCCGTGCAAGAAGGGCAGTGTTCCTCCGGTGACCTTTTATCTGGACGTGGAAAGCGGCTGCGAAATCGAGGCACAGCTCCGTATTTCATCGCGCAGCGCCAGCTTTACCCCGGATATCACTCTGGAAACATGCAGAATCAGCGTGCCTTCAGGGAAAACCGTGCCGCTGGAAATCGCTTTCCAAAGCAGGATCGAGCACGATCAATATGTGTTCCTTTGCCTAATGCCTGTGGAGGGAGTTTCAGTCATCACCTCGGATCAGCGGGTCACCGGAGTGCTTTCCGTCTCGCATAGTGGCAATGACAAGGTCGCCCGTTCTTCCGTGCAGGAGCCGCCGGCCGGGATCGGTGTCGACAGAGTCGAGTTCTGGCTTCCCCAGCGGAGACCCGGAGGGAAAAACTTTGCGTTGAAATTTGCCGAGCCGATCCATCGCTTTGAGGCAGCACAGGTTCTCAGCGGCCCACAGCGTCCGTCGTTTGGGCCGAACGCATGGGTCGCAGCTGCCGGAGACAAACAACCTTCTTTGAAATTGAAATGGCAGGAAGCGATCGAAGTAAAAACCGTCGCCCTCTTCTTCGATACGGATTTCGACCATCCGATGGAAACCGTCCAAATGGGCCATCCAGAACGGGAAATGCCTTTCTGCGTTAAGGATTTTGATCTCATCGATGGTGATGGGAAAATCATCCACGAAGCCCGTGACAATCATTCCACGCGCTATCTTGGGACCATGCCCGAGGGGATGCTGCTCGCGGAATTGACCGTGCGGGTTCTCGCTACCCACGGTGCTCCCGCAGCGATATTTCAAATTCAATGCTTTTGATCAGGGTTGGAAACCACAGCCTCCCCCTCTGAATAACACCCATGCAGCTCACCGACTATCTCGTCATCCTTCTCTACGTGCTCGGCATCGTCGGTGCCGGATTGATTTTCGCCCGGAAGGTTAAAAGCTCCAATGACATGTTCTCCGCCGGCGGCCAATCCCCGTGGTGGGTCTCCGGATTGTCAGGCTTCATGACAATGTTCTCTGCCGGGACATTCGTGGTATGGGGCGGCATTGCCTATCGATTCGGCTTTGTGGCAGTGGCCATCAGCATGTGTTACGGCATCGCCGCACTGCTCGTCGGCTGGTTCCTTGCAGGTTATTGGCGAAAACTCGGCGTTAGCTCGGCCGCGGAGTTTCTGAGACTACGTTTTGGAAAATCCGTCGTGCAGTTCTACACCTGGTTCCAAGGCTTCGTGGGCATTCTCAGCATGGGCGGAGCCGTCTATGCTCTGGCTAAAATCATCAGTGCACTGATGCCGCTACCACAGGGCCACTTTCTCGCGGATCCGGCTACCGGATTGCTTTCCGTATCCTTCGCCTCGCTAGCAATCTGTATCATGGTCATTCTGATCACATTTTCCGGCGGCCTGTGGGCCGTGCTGATGACTGATGTGCTGCAGTTTGTCATTCTCACAGTATCGGTCATCTTTGTCGTGCCGCTGATTCTCATGAAGGCAGGCGGGCTGGGAGCCTTCATCGAAAAGATGCCCGAGGGTTTCGCATCGCCCGTGGCCGAGGATTTCACCTGGTGGTTCCTGATCGGCTGGGTGCTCATCCATTTCTTCAAAATCGGCGGAGAGTGGGCATTTGTTCAGCGTTACACATGTGTCCCGAGTGCCGGAGATGCAAAAAAATCCGCTTATATTTTCGGCGTGATGTATCTCATCAGCCCGATCATCTGGATGATGCCACCTTTGGTCTACCGGGTGATCAATCCCGATGCCGATTTCGAGCAGGCATATATTCTCGCCTGCCAAATGGTTCTTCCGGCCGGTATGATGGGCCTGATGGTCGCGGCAATGGCCTCGGCGACGGCCAGCATGGCGACGACCCAGCTAAATGTCTTCGCAGGCGCCTTTACCACGGAACTTTACCAGCAGCTTATCAATAAATCCGCCTCAGAGAAGCAGCTTGTTTTCGTGGGACGGGTTCTCACCGCAATACTGGGGATCGGTGTCTTGATCGCCGCCTTACTGATCCCGCGTTACGGATACACAAAATTCATCATTGAAATCACCACGTTGCTTACGGGACCGTTGGTTTTGCCCACAATCTGGGGGCTCTTTTCACGAAAAATCGGCCTCAGGGAAGTCTGGATCACCACGTTCCTAAGCTTTCTCGCCCTGATTGTTCTGAAATTCGGTCTCAGCCAGACAGGATTCCTAAGCGGTATCACAGCTCTGGAACCATTGATCACCTTGGTTTCAGATCATATCAGGCTAGCGGATCTTACCTCGGGAATTGCTGTGCCTTTTCTCATTCTCTGCATTTTGGAGGTTTTCACGAAATCCGAACATCCCGGCTGGCAGCGGGTTATGGCGAGCAAGGCCAGCTACCAGGAGCTGCCACCTGTGGAGGCCTCCACCATGCCCGCCAAAATGGTGGCTGTCACCTTGGCTATCGTTGCCGCTGTCATGGCCGCTCTCGCTATGATCGACAAGGCGGAGGGAAAAATTCTCCTGATCTTCTCAGCCGTATTATTGGGAATTTCCGGAGTGACCTTTGCCACCGTGAGAAAAATATCGGCACGGAGCTCCGGGAGATCCTGAACCTTTACGTTTTTTTAATATTTTAGTTCACGCATAACACTAATACAGAGGGATTAAGCAATTTTAGTAGCCTTTACAGCGTTCTGACGGCGTGTAGCATTATCCCACACTGCCCACCCGCATCCCCCCCTTACATGTTCCGTCAGTCACGCCCCCCTGACCCTGACCAAGACCTCGTTTCCCGCGCCAAAGAAGGCGATACCCGGGCTTTCGATGCCTTGATCCTCAAGTATGGCGACAAACTATTTGGTCTGGTTTATAGCATGACTTCCCACAAGGAAGACACCCACGATTTACTCCAGGAAATTTTTGCCAAAGCTTATCAATCGCTCCCCAGGTTTCAGGGTAAATCCACTTTCTACACGTGGATCTACCAGATTGCCACCAACCGCACATTGAACTTCCTGAAGAAGCGGAAGACCCGTGCGACGAGTAGCATCAATGAAATGGAAAGTGCCATCCATCAGGATCCGGCACTCATTGACACCACCAGCACTGCCAACCCGGAGAGGCAATCGAGTATCAACGAACTCCAGAAAAAATTGAACGAATCCATGATGACACTGTCTGAATCCCACAGAATGGTTGTCACACTATTCGATATCCAGGGACTCTCGCACGGCGAGATCGCCGCCATATTGAAAACCTCTGAGGGAACCATTCGATCCAGACTCCATTATGCGCACCTTCAACTCCAGTCTGCCTTACAGCAAACCTGGGAGGAAAGATTTTAAAAACATCTTGCGCAAGGTGGATATATTTTATAAATCTTAAGCATCATCCGCCATGAAACCTTCGGTCGAACAAATAAGTGAACTTCTCTCGCAGCGCAGCGATTTGCGCCCGGAGGAAGGCTACTGGCAGGATTTCCTTCAGGAATTTCACCATAATCAGCGCGCGGCTGAGACTTCCAGGTCCGCACCCGCTGCTTTTTTCGAGCGCATTCGCTCCTGGGTGTCTGAAGTGAGCCCGTCCAAATGGGCCTATGGTGCGGGCCTCGCCTACGCCGCAGCAACCGTTGCATTTTTCCTGGTTCCCCGTGGAGCCGAGGTTGAGACGATGCCAAGCTCACCGGTGAATCATCAGGTGGTTCCCGCTCCGGCTTTGGAGCAGTTGGAACAGTTGGACCTGGATCCTTCCACGGAAGGCACCGCAGGTGAGCAAGTGTTCTGATCCACCTTCCCCACCCCTTCGATGGTCTCCCATAACCGCCTGATCCGGCCGGTAATGAGCCGCGTATTTTCTACTATTACGGGTATCGCAGTAGTTCCTCTGATCATGGGTAGCTTGATTTCCGCGGCCCCCGAGACCTACCCGATTGAGTTTTTGCCCTTGGCCAGCCGCGCCTGTGCAGTCGTATCCCCCGATCAAAAATTCCTGGTAAGCGCTTATGTGGAATCCGCAACACTAAGCAAAGTGAATCACCTCCAGGATGCGCATAGGATCCCACTGAATCTATCCGGCCGGGACAAGGTCACCCGTCTCTGCTTTTTCAAAACACTCAATCAAACAAAAGCTACCACCAATGATTGGGTGGAATCTTTTCTAGAGACCTCTCCCGAGAATCTCCATGCATTGGATAATGGGAAAATCATTGCCTGCCGGTTCGAGAAATGGATTTCAAGAGTAGGCGATAAAGTCCTGCCCTTGAGCTTACTTTATGTTTCCTTTCAGCAAAAAATTCCGCCGACCGGAACACCACTGGTAAACGCGCAAAACAAAATCATTGGCATTATTCTCCAGCCGGCAGGAGGCGCGGCGGCTTACGCAATCCCAGCCCAGGCGATTCACCGGGTGCAGAATGACATTATTGCTCATCATAAACTCGTCCGTGGCTGGGTCGGAATATCCTTGAGCACGGAATCGAATACTCCGCGTATTACCAGGATTTGGCCGGAATCACCTGCACAAAGGGCCAATCTCCGTGTGGATGATATTCTTCTGCGTGCCGGAGATTACACCACAGACCACTACCCCGAAGCTGTGAATGCGTTATTTTACACCGTCCCTGGTAAATCCACGACCATCGAGGTGCTTCGGGATGGGAAACGTATCCCCTGCAAGCTTACGCCAGTCGCGCAAAAACCTTGACCGTTATCTTTGTCCCTCCTTCTCCGGGCGCAGGGTCAGGCAACTTGCCGATCTACATCCTCACGTAGATTCTCAATAATGTATTCCTGCCTACTCGGCGTGTTTTTCCCCATGTAGAAAGCGAGCAATTCCTTTACTCCCTTACCCTCCTCATAAGCTACGGGATCCAAACGCATATCCGGCCCGATCATGAACTTGAACTCATCCGGCGAAATTTCCCCTAGTCCTTTGAAGCGAGTGATCTCAGCATTTTTCCCGAGTTTGCCGATCGCCTTTACCCGCTCCGGCTCATCGTAGCAATAAATCGTCTCCTTCTTGTTCCGCACACGGAATAGCGGAGTCTGAAGGATATACAGGTGGCCATCACGGATCATTTCCGGAAAGAACTGCAGGAAGAAGGTGAGCAACAGCAAGCGGATGTGCATACCATCAACATCGGCATCAGTGGCAATCACGACCTTGTTATAACGCAGCGACTCAATGCCGTCCTCAATGTTCAGGGCTGCCTGCAAGAGCGCGAATTCCTCGTTCTCATAAACGATTTTGCGCGGCAGAGAATAAGTATTCAGTGGTTTCCCACGCAGGGAAAACACCGCTTGAGTTTCCACGTCGCGGCTTTTGGTGATCGAGCCAGAGGCAGAGTCTCCCTCCGTGATAAAAAGTGTGCTTTCCTCACGACGCTTGTGCTTTGAATCAAATCTGACCCGGCAGTCACGTAGTTTTTTGTTGTGAACCTTCGCCTGTCTGGCGCGCTCCCGGGCGATCTTCTGAATTCCTTTGAGATCTTTCCGTTCACGCTCTGCCAGCAAGATTCTCTTCTGGATTGCCTCGGCAACCTGCTGATGCTTGTGGAGATAGTTATCCAGGGAGTTTTTCAAGAAATTACCAATAAAGGTGCGGAGCGATTCCCCTTCCGGCGCGATAACTGACGAGCCCAGCTTGGTCTTCGTCTGCGACTCGAACACCGGCTCGATGATTCTCACACAGATTGCTGCCTCAATACCCGCGCGAATATCGCTGGGATCATATTGCTTCTTATAAAATCCACGAATCACCTGCACAAGTGCCTCGCGAAATGCGGCGAGGTGTGTGCCTCCCTGAGAGGTATTCTGCCCGTTTACGAAGGTATAATAATCTTCGCTGCTTTCAGCACAGTGCGTGAACGCGATTTCAATATCGTCGCCGATCAAATGGATTGGCGGATAGAGAGCCTCACTCTCCATTTCTTCACGCAATAGATCCAGCAGACCATCTTTCGCGCGGAACTTCTTCCCATTGAAAACGATCGTCAGCGCGGGATTCAAATAGGAATAGTAACGGCACATTTTCTCGACAATGGCCTCGCGAAATTTGGTTTTCGGAGGAAAAATCGTCCGATCTAGATCGAATACCAGCCGCGTTCCATTGAGCGCATCGTCCTTGCGCGGCTTCTTCATATCCACCGTGAGCTCGCCGCGGGAAAATTCCAGAGCCTTCGTCTCACCATCGCGCCAGGCTTGGATTTCAAAAAATGTGGAGAGTGCGTTGACCGCCTTGATACCCACGCCATTGAGCCCGACAGACTTTTTGAACGCCTCGCTGTCATACTTTGCGCCGGTATTGATCTGGGCCGCGCAGTCAAAAAGCTTTCCAAGCGGAATACCGCGGCCGAAATCGCGCACTTCCACACGACTTTCTTCATCGATCGTGATACGGATTTCCTTTCCGTGCCCCATGATGTGCTCATCAATGGAGTTATCCACCGCTTCCTTTAACAGGATATAGATGCCATCATCCGGAGAAGAGCCATCGCCCAGTTTTCCGATGTACATCCCGGGGCGGAGCCTGATGTGCTCGCGCCAGTCAAGTGACTTGATATCGTCTTCGGTGTATCCTGTTGCCATAATCGCAAGGGCTTTCTAGGACGCAACCCACCCACAGGCAAGCCTGAGACGGGAAATACTCCGAAGAATAAATTCCCGCCATGCTCTTTTGCTTGGCTAGCGCCTTCGTCCGCCGTATTTCATCCCGCCATGAGCGATACAGCCACCCAAATTTCCACCGATATCAAAACCGCGATGAAGACCAAGGATTCCGCGGCACTCAATGCTTTGCGGGCTCTCAAAAGCGCCCTGACCAATGCTGCTATTGAAAAAGGTGGCCTGGGCACCCAGCTTGAGGAGAACGAAGCACTTGCTGTCATCCGCAAGCAAATCAAACAACGCCAGGACTCAATCGAACAATTCGAGAAAGCGGGACGCGAGGAGCTCGCAGCCACCGAAAAAAATGAGATTGAGATTCTCTCGAAATATCTTCCTGCGGCGTTGAGCCAGGAGGAGCTCGAGAGCATCGTGGACAAAGCGGTCAGTGAAACAGGTGCCACAGGCAAAGCGGATATGGGCAAGGTGATGAAACTCGCCCAAGAGCTTTCCGAAGGCCGTGCGGATGGTAAACAACTCTCCGCCGCGGTGATGAAGCGCCTTTCCTAATCCCCATAAACGCGGAACTTGTTTCACCATTGCCCATTTCCCGAGGCGTGTTAGTTATATTCGCATAGATGTTTGAAGTCAGACTAAAACCCGAAATGGTCGAGCGCGCCTTGCTCGTCCGCCTCTATTTTGATGCACGCGAGCAGGACGAGTCTGCCTCGCTCTTGGTGGAGCTTGGAGAGCTTGTCTCCACACTGGGTATCGGGATCGCTGATTCCGTTTTGGCGAAATCACGCGAAATGCACAAAAAATTCCTCTGTGGCACAGGAAAAGCTGCGGAAATTGTCGAGCTCGCCCACGCCCACGAGTGCGATGTCATCGTCATCGACAACAACCTGGCACCTTCCCAGCAACGCGAGTGGGAAAAGCTGGCCAACCTTTGCGTCATAGACCGTGAGGAAGTCATTCTGGACATCTTTGCAAAGCGCGCCCACACCAAGGAAGCCCGTCTACAGGTGGAATTGGCCCGGATGCAATATGCACTCCCACGCCTCGCAAGGATGTGGGGGCACCTTGACCGTGAGTCGGCAGGCTCCGGTGGCGGTGGATCAGGCGGTGCCTCCCGCGGCATGGGTGAAAAACAAATCGAGGTCGACCGCCGCTTGGCCCACCTCAGCATAGACCGCTGCAAGCGCGAGCTGGAAATCGTCCGGAAGCAGCGCAAGACGCAACGCAAGGAACGTGAGAAATTTGAGACACCACACGGCTCGATCGTGGGCTACACAAACGCCGGCAAATCCACCTTGCTCAACCAACTTTCCGGATCCGATGTGATGGCAAAAGACATGCTTTTCGCGACGTTGGATACCACCACACGCCGCATCGAGCTCCCGGACGGACAGCCGCTTTTGATCACTGACACTGTCGGATTCGTCCGAAATCTTCCGCATAGGCTCGTCGAGGCGTTTAAAGCGACTCTTGAAGAGTCTGTCTTATCGGACTTTCTCATCCATGTCCTGGATGCCACATCACCGGAAATCGAAATTTTCCATGCCACGACCCTGAAGGTGCTCGAAGAGCTTGGAGCCCTCGATAAGCCTATCATCACAGTGCTTAACAAAATCGATCTCGTCACGGACTCGGAAACACTTGCCTCTCTCGACTGCGTATTCCCGGATGCGATCCGCGCTTCCGCCTTCAAGGGGGAAGGCATGGACGATATCCTGAAAGCCTGCTCCCACGTCCTCGCAGATCGTGTCACCCGCTGCCATTACCGTATTCCCCAAAAACGGGGAGATCTCCTCAATTTGCTCCATCAGGACGCAAAGGTGCTTTCTACAGATTATGAAGCAAATGACATCCTGGTGAGCGCTGTAGTTCCGGCAAACATTGCCGGGCGATTGGATGACTTCCGCATAGAAGCCTGAATTTTTTCGTCACATGTCCCGTCACAACTATCCCGCTATGCGATATTTTATTCTTACCCTGCTGCTTTCGGTCAGTCCCGCTCTCGCACAGTCTCCGCAGACTTCCGGTCAGGTGCTTCGCGCCCTGCCCCTGGACTTTGAGGAAAATACGGACAGCGCACCTGCGATAGCGCCACAGGCACCTCCTGCCACTCCCAACGCGGCGCCTTTGGCTCCTGGCGAGCCAGCATCTCCCGCTGAAGCTCCATCACCTCTGAATAGCAAACCCACGGGAGACGACGCCGTGCGCCTTCAGATTTTTCTCGATCAATCAAATTTTGGTCCGGGAGTCATCGACGGGAGGATCGGCCAATTTTCCGAGCTCGCTGTGAAATCATGGAACGAGAACAACGGCCACCCCATTGATAGCTGGGAAGCCGTTAATATCGCAGCGCGCAAGGCCGTGCCTAATCCATACGCTGTCGCAGTGGTTCCCGATATTACCGAGAAATGGGTAAACCCGAATCTTCCCTATAAGAAAGCTGATCAGGCAAAGCAGAAACAGATGTCCTACCGCAGTAACGGCGAATTTATGTCCGAGCGCTATCACACGGATGTCCCCTACCTCATCGAGCTCAACAGCCAGTCCAAGATCAATAATTTGAAACCGCGCGATACCATCGTGGTTCCCAATGTGAAAGCTTTCGAAATAGAAAACCTGACCGGCGCGGCCTTCAAGCAGGATGAGGCACTTAGCCAGCGGCATGCCGTGGTAGATACGAAGCTCAATCAGGTCCGCATCTATGAGGCCAACCTGCGGGCTCTGGTCGTTGCAGATCCCAATGCGCCTGCCTCTGTTGCAAACCAAAGCCTGATCGCAGCTTTCCCGATCACACCAGGGAAACCCCAGTTCATCCGCTATGGAAAATGGGAGATGAAAAACGCCGTTGAGCTACCCGTCTGGCGTTACGATCAGCAACTTCTCGACACTGGAAAGCGAGGCACGGAGTCGCTGAACATCCCCGGTGGTCCAAACAACCCTGTCGGCGTCCTCTGGTGTGGACTTAGCAAGCCTGGAATCGGTCTTCACGGGACCTCTGATCCGGAGACCATCGGCCGTTCCCGCTCATCAGGATGCATTCGTCTGGCGAACTGGGATATCGTTCGCATTCCAGCCATGCTCCGCCCCGGTTGCAGCGTGGAAATTCGCTGAATCGCTCGATCAAGACGAATTGATCAAAGTCCCGGTGGGTATACGGTAATTGAAACGCGATATGAGGGTCTTTACGAAATTTTCCCTGCGTTTTGCCGTCTACCTAGTGGTCGTCGCCTACTTGCTGGGTGATCTCTATCTCTTCGACGGGCCGATCCACCGGAAATTGCGAGCCTCGGATCCGAATAGCCCGGAGGCAATCGCGGAAGCGAAAAAAAACGGAGTGGTAGCCCGGGTTTTCAATCATCAGATCACTCGTAGCCAGCTCAATTATGCAATGAGCGAAAGACTCTGGCTGGAAGGGAAACGGCGGGAAGACTTATCCCCGGATGCTCTCAAGCTATTCACCTATGCCGTCTTGGGCGATCTCATCGATCACGAATTACTCCGGGTGAAAGCGAAGGTAAATACCCATAATCTTCTGGTTTCCGATTCCGAAATTAATGAAAGGCTGAAACGCTTCGTGGGGAAATTCGAGACCAAAGGACATCTTCAAACAGCCATGAAGGCCCAGGGAATTCCAAATGAGAAGACCCTTCGCAATCGAATTGCAGCAAGGATTCAGCAGGAGAAATATGTCGATTTGAGAGTATCTCCTCTGATCACCGTTTCTGAGGAAGAGATAACCGATTTCTACGAGGCCAATAAAGAGCAGCTACGGATTCCGGAGCGGATCCGTGCACGCCATATTTTCATCGCCACTCTCGATAAATCCGTCGAGGAAACCAAACAAACGATCGACGCAGCACTTGCTGACCTCGAATCGAAAACAAAAGACTTTGTTACGATAGCCAAAGAGCTTTCGGATGATCCGGCAACCAAGGACCAGGGCGGAGATCTTGGATGGATGTCAAAATCGCGCCTCCCGGAAGATTTTGCCGAACAAGTTTTTACCATGGAGAAGGCAGAGCCCGCCATCATCCGCACCAAGCTTGGCTGGCACCTTGTGGAAGTGGTCGATCGAGAAGCTTCCAAGACAAGAACCCTGGAAGAAATGCGCGATGAAATCACTTCAGCCCTCAGCGCCCGCAAACGAAAACAGGCGGTGGAAGATTTTCGATCCGCCCTGCGCAAATTTGAGGCTCACAAGATCGACATTTTCCACGACATGCTTCCTCAATAGGACTTGCTTCAATCCATCGTTGATCTCGGCGATACGAGGGTCGATGGTTCGCCCATGAACATCATTGTTTTGGACGGATTCACACTCAATCCCGGCGATAACTCGTGGAGCAAAGTCGAAACACTCGGCGAATTAACCGTATACGAGCGTACATCGGAAGAACAGATCATCGAGCGAGCCAAAGAAGCTGATATCATCCTCACCAACAAAACTCCGCTCAGCGCGGAAACTCTCTCCAGGCTACCCAGACTGAAATTCATTTCCGTACTCGCTACGGGATACAACGTAGTTGATACCGCCTATACTTCGGAAAGAGGGATTCCAGTCTCCAATGTTCCAGTGTATAGCACGGACTCCGTGGCGGAATTTGTATTTTCCGTCATTCTGGATTTCTACAAACGACCCGCGTTTCATAGCGATCTGGTGAAGAAAGGTGCTTGGGAGAGATCAATGGATTTTTGTTTTTGGGATAACCCGAATTTTACCGAGCTAGCAGGAAAAACCCTGGGAATCATCGGTTTTGGCCGCATTGGCCAGCGCCTTGGAGAGCTTGGCTCCGCATTCAGGATGAACATTCTTGGAAATTCCCGTTCGCGTTCGGCCACCACCAGCTATCCCTTCGAATGGGCTTCTCTCGATGAGATTCTGGAAAGATCCGATATCGTGTCTCTACACTGTCCATTGACCCAGGATAACCACGGACTGATTGATGCCCTGGCACTTGCGAAAATGAAGCCTACCGCATTTCTGGTAAATACGGCGCGGGGTGCTTTGATAGATGAACAAGCACTTGCCGATGCATTGAACCAAAGCATCATCGCGGGAGCAGCCTGTGATGTCGTTTCCGTTGAGCCCATACTTGCGCATAATCCATTACTGACTGCAAAGAATCTCACCCTTACCCCACACATCGCATGGGCTACCATTGAGGCCCGGCAGCGCATGATGGCAGTCACAGCATAAAATATATCCGCGTTTCAGACAGGCAGACCTATCAACCTGGTGGCCGGCTGATTACGGGAAAATTCCAATCCATCGGCGTTTACCCTTTTTCCCGATTCATCGCTTGTCCACACTCCAGCCGTGAGTGAGAAAAACATCGTATACTTCGATCTGGAGACCCAGCGCAGCATCAGTGACGTGGGCGGCTATTCCAACAAAGCCAAGCTATGCATATCCATCGCGGTGACCTATTCCACCGCTACAGATGAATATGTCATCTATGGCGAAAACGATCTGGATGCACTCACCACTCAGCTTTTGAAGGCAGATCTTGTTGTCGGTTGGAACCATGTCGGCTTCGATTATCCCGTGCTTCAGGCCTACGTTTTACCAAATTTGGAAGAGCAGACGCTGAACCTGGATATGATGCTCGATGTGAAGGAGCGAATGGGACGTTTCCTAAAGCTGGATAATGTCGCCTCCACCTCGCTGGGAACCGGGAAATCAGCCGATGGTTTGGACGCGATTCGTTGGTGGCAGGAGCACAAAAAAACGGGCGAATACGAGCCTCTCCGTAAAATTGCGGAATACTGCGCCTACGACGTGAAGGTGACCCGTTTCGTGCACGAATACGGGATGGAGCATGGCTTCATCAAATACGAGGATGCCGGGAACATCATTGAGCTCCCGGTTGAGTGGGCCTAGTGATTGGCGCCGGAAGTTGGTCACTTCGGATCCATCAGCCACTGCTTCTGCGCAGCACCTTCGTTGGAGAACTTCATGTCCGTCGTAGCACCTTTTGTCATCACCACGATGTATCGTCCCTTATATCCGGCCACAGAAGTGATGCCGTAACCCTTGGCAGACATCTCGGAAATCCATTTCTCCGGCCATGGTCCCGCATGACTGAACGACTGCGGAGGCACAGGACTCTTCGTTTTACTCATAACGAAGACGAAACCGTTTTTAGGATTTTTAGGATCATCATCACCGCCTACAGCCGTCAAGGTATAGCCTTCCGCCCAACGATCGAGAACCCATTGTTGCCGGGACTTTGTGAACGGGGTCGGCATGGTAAAGCGTTGGGAAATGATGTTTGGGTCCGGCTCCATCATCAGCGAGAAATTTCCCGCATAGCCTGAAAGGGCTTTGATGTGATTCCCGGATGCTTGTAAACGCGCGATCTCATCCTGGTCGAAGGCAAGGAAGGACTGCGCGTGATTCCCGGTTTTCATCGCGATCGTATGGCCATTGCTCGAGCAGCCCATTGATGTGATCCGATAATTTTTTGCCCAGGCTTCTTTGATTTCTTTTTCAGGAAACGCATATCCGGAACTGATGATCAGCTCTTTTGAACGCACATCGGCGGCAGCCATGATCACCTTGCTGTCAAAACGCCCTCCGGCAACGGCAACCGTGGAGTATTTTCTCGGAGTGAACTCCATTACCGCCGGCGGGATCGATCCAAGAGAAGGTAGTGAATCCAGAGTTTTGACTACCGATCCAAAGTTCGCAGAACTTTTGTTCTCCGCCAAACTACGTGCTGCGGCTGCGTTTAAAATTCCACCGCATTCGACTTTTCCGAGCATTGAAGGCTCACCTTCGGAAGTTTCCATCAGGATATTCCGGATATCCCGCGGAGAAAGCAACGGGTAGTCGTTTCGGATTCCGGCGCAAACCCCGGCAAGCACGGGGGCAGCCATCGATGTGCCCTGCATATAGCAGTAATTCCCATTCATCGCCGTGGACCGGAGGTTCTCTCCGATGGCCGCAATCTGAACCGATGAAGCTCCATAATTACTGAAAGGAGAAAGAGTTTTTGTGGGGCCGTGCGATGCTACTGTGATCACATTCGGGAAAAAATTGGACAGATACCCCGGGAGAGGAGCCATGCTGTCGTTGTTCTGGGACTCGTTGCCTGCAGCTATCACAAAAAGGACTCCGGGATTTTCATAAATGAGCAATGCATACGCCGCAGCTTGCGCGATCCGTGCTTCCTGGGTCGGCTTGCCGAAGATTTGATCATATTGCTGTGGGCTGAGCTTATCGATTGGTGGTAGCTCTGCGGGGAAATTTTTCCGCTCGCGGAAACGATCGTATGCGGCATGGACAGCTATCACACCCTTGTTGGGGCTACTCCAGCTCATGTTGACAATACCAGCACCCGTCGATTTCAAATAAGCGCTACCACGTTTCCCATTCTTTACACATGCAGCACGAAACAGCTCCGTGTAGCGGGTGGTAAACTCTTCGAAAGTGTTGGAAGAATTGAAAATCTTGAGTTCGTCATCGATTGCGAAGTGATATCCGGTAGCCTCAAATCCGCCCCAATCGGAAGTATGAACCAAGGCTTTTCCCTGGCTACCTTCCACGACCAAACCAGCAACGTGGGTGCCATGTGAAGCGTTTTGAAGGATCGAAGCATACGTCAGATCATTCATGATGATCCCGGCGGAGGCCAATGAACCAAACCCCATACTGCGAACCAGCGGATTGGTATATGAATTCTTCAACTTCGTTTGCACATTATATGCATCCTGTGGTTTTTGATTCCCAGGGGTGAGTTTCGAAATTTCGGCCAGAAGGTGTGTCACGTAGGCTTTCTCCACTGCCGTGTGCGCATCGAAGTCGGGCTTGCGGGGTGGCTTGTTGGTGAAAACGTTCCATCCATATATATCGTCGATAAATCCGTTTCCATCATCGTCCACGCCTTGCTTTCCATTCAGCTCCAGCTCGTTTTTCCAATAATTCTTTGCAAGATCCGGATGCTCGAAATCGACGTAGTTATCACTGACAAGCACTAGATTCCGCCGCTTGATATCTTTGGATTGGACACCGTTTTCCCTGACATATTTATAGCAGCGAAGTAAAAGCTGGATTGGGTTATAGGAATCAGGAGTGAAATGCTCGATCGGAGTTTTCCCCGCCGCATCCTGGAGAGCAGGATCAGCGCCCGCCCACAAAAGCGCCCGCACTGCCTTGAGATTTCCGCTCTTTGCCGCCAACGTAAGCACGGGCGTGCCTGAGGGATCTTTGAGGTTGGGATCGACTTCTGTCAGTGCGCTGGAAACCCTTTCGGCATCTCCCAGAGTCGCCGCCTGGACCAGGATTTGTTCTGGAGTGATTTGGGAGAAGGCCAGATTACAGGCCAAAAATGATAGAACTACAGAGTGTGCGAGCTTCATAATATAGAAATTTATTGCAATGCTTCGGCAGCCATTTTTCAGCCATAGTTGCTACCTTTTGATTATTAAAGGGATATGGGAGGGAATATTTCCAGCTTTTTATTAACAGACCGGGCACTGATTTATTGTCTGGAAAAAGTCGTTGCCCTTGTTGTCCACGAGGATGAATGCCGGAAAATTCTCCACCGTGATCTTCCATACAGCTTCCATACCCAGCTCCGGAAACGCCACAACCTCTTGAGAGCGAATGTGATTGCTTGCCAGCAAAGCCGCCGGCCCTCCTGCAGATCCGAGATAAAAACCACCATGTTTTTTACAGGCATCTGTCACCTGCTTTGAGCGGTTCCCCTTTGCCAGCATCACCATTGAACCGCCATTTCGTTGAAAAAGATCGACATAACCATCCATCCGGCCGGCCGTGGTGGGGCCGAAGCTACCTGAAGGCATGCCCACCGGAGTTTTGGCCGGCCCCGCGTAGTAAACGGGATATTTGCGGAAATATTCCGGAAGCTCTCCGCTTTCCTCAAGAATTTCCTTCATTTTCGCATGTGCTGAATCGCGGGCCACGATGATTGTCCCGCTAAGCGCCAATGGGGTGGTGACGGGATACTTGGAGAGCGTCTCCAAGGTCTTCTCCATCCCTTGATCCAGATCAATCTCCACCCCCTTGAACTTCCAGTCACGGTATTTCTCCGGAATGAAACGGCCGGGATTTTTTTCCAGTCTCTCCAGGAAAATTCCTTTGCTCGTAATTTTTGCCTTGGCCTGGCGATCCGCGGAACAAGACACACCGATCCCCACCGGGCAGGAAGCACCGTGTCTCGGCAGCCGGATCACCCGCACGTCCAAGGCAAAGTATTTGCCGCCAAACTGGGCACCTATACCTATTTCACGAGCCGCCGCAAGGAGCTTCTTCTCCAGCTCAAGATCCCGGAAAGCTCGCCCGTGTTCATTTCCGGATGTCGGCAGTGAATCATAATAACGAGTCGTCGCCAGTTTCACCGTTTTGAGATTATTCTCCGCGGAAGTGCCTCCAATCACAAAACCCAGATGATATGGTGGGCATGCTGCTGTGCCCAGGGACTTCATTTTCTCGATACAGAACTCTTTGAGACGTTGTGGATTGAGAAGAGCCTTTGTCTCCTGATACAGGAAAGTTTTGTTCGCGGAGCCGCCGCCCTTACTGACGAAAAGAAACTTATATTCCTCGCCCTGTGCCGCGTAGAGATCGATTTGTGCAGGAAGATTTGTCTTGGTGTTCACCTCGTCATACATTGTCAGAGGCGCGGTCTGAGAGTAGCGGAGATTTTCCCCGACATAGGTCTGATAGATACCTTTTGAAAGAAATTCCGCATCATCGCAATCCGTCCACACCCGCTGTCCCTTCTTCCCGATAACTGTCGCCGTGCCAGTGTCCTGGCATGCCGGCAAAATCCCATGCGAGGCTATTTCCGCATTTTTCAGAAGCATCAGCGCCACCATCCGGTCATTTTCCGAGGCTTCCGGGTCGTCCAGAATGGCAGCCACCTGAGCCAGATGGCTGCTACGTAGTGTGAAATTGATTGCTTTGATCGCCTCCGCCGCAAGAAAAGTCAGAGCGTCGGGATGCACTTTGAGAAGCTTCCCACCCTGGAATTCCACAGTCTCGACGAGCCCGTTATGAATGCACTCGTATTCCGTTTCATCAGCTCCCAAAGGGAACGGATCCTGATAGAAAAATTCCTTATCGCTCATCGCGCAGCCATCCTAGGCGGAACGGCTGCCAATTGAAGTGCGGAATTGTCAAATTATCTGCCACCCAATTCCTGCAGCTCCAGTTCCATCAGCTCGTTGAGGCGCATCAGATCATCGAGCTGGTGCCTCATCCTTTCTGCAGACTTGCGCTTGCCAAGCGAACGCATCCGGGGAATGAGAGCTTGTTGCTGCTTCGCCAGCTGTTCTTTCCACACTTCGTTTTTCGCGATGGCTTCATCCACGGAATCGAATTCACCTTTAAGCAAATCGAGCACACGCCGGCTTCCCATCAGATAGGTTCTGGTCCGGTCCGCCCGCGCCATGGTAATGCCTACAACTCTGCCATTCAGATCCACCACCGGTCCGCCCATTTTATTGCTTTGGATCTGCATATCGGACTGAACGACATACGAAAACCCGCTCCGGACCTGATTCGGCTCCCCGCCCATCCGCTCCATCTTGTTGAGCTTATCGATCGTGAATTGTCCGGAGACCGGTCTGTTCGAGAGGAGAACCTCTACCTCGCGTTCTTTTCCTGCGGTGGATATCAGCATTTTCACCACATCTCCCGGTTGCTTGTCCGAGAGAGTATTTTTCAATTCCTGGAAACCGGAGATCGTTCGCTCATCGATTTTTAGAATCACATCCCCGGGCACCAGCCCCGCTTCTGCAGCCCCATATTCCGGCTGGACTGATAAAATCCGGACTCCTTTTCCGCGGTATCTTTCATCGAGACCCACCCCAATATGGGCTTGATCCGTGGCACGGAGGTTCCTCTCAAGAACACTCACGACGCCAAAAGCCGTCGATTTCCCGCTCGGCTGGGGAGCAACCAGAAAACGACCCAACCCCAGATCGGATTCATAAAATTTCACCGGCTCCAGCTTACCCGGGATGACTTTGATATTGTTGTTTTCATCGATGGTATTCCCTTCGCCAAGATCCAGAAGGACGAGATCCTCTTCCGTGAATACACCCGCAACGGTTGCATCAAACGCTGTCCGCTCATCCTTGATGACTTGCAGCGAGGGCAACGAACCCCGCACTTCACTCCATTTTGTCAGAACTTGAGTTCCGTCTCCAACGACGGTTCCATAGGCGAGCATTCCAGCGCTACGTCTTCCGCGGACACCCCAGATCTTGACGGTGGATTTTGCCGCATCTCCAAGAACGGTCTCCAGTGCCCGATTGAACTCGACGGATTGCGCATCCACGATTTCTTCTTCCAGCGGAGTCATCAGCGGAACGCCATCTCCCTGCTGGGCAGATGCCAACGAGCTGAGCGCAAAAAAGAAAAACAACCATTTCATGTGTCTGAAAATTTTCATTACTATCTGTAAACCTGTTCACGTTTTACGAGCTCGACACTGACTTCCAGCTCCTTACCTCCTCGCCAGAGACCCAGCTTCACCTCATCCCCTGCCTCACGCTTGATGAGAAGCTGTTGAAACTGTGCCCCATGCCGCACCCGCTCACCATCGAGATAACGGATCACATCTCCGACCCGTATTCCACTGGCCGCCGCCGGCGCATTCGGTTCCACCTTCACGACCAGAATCCCATCAATCCCGCGGCGCTCCCCCATTCCGATTCCCAGAACGGGAGTTTCGGGATTGGCCATGGGATTCATCTGAAGGATACCCCATGCCTCCCCCGCCAGGAGACGATCCCAATCTTCGCGAAACCCATCGATCCCGGCATGATTGTTGTTTTGCCAGGACCAGCCGATGGAGGAATTGATTCCCACAAGTTTTCCGTCGAGATCGAAAAGCGGCCCTCCGGAATCCCCGCCGATCAAGGTGCAATCCGTTGTGAAGTAGTTTCCCGGGCCATCTGACATCACCCGTCCAAATCGAACAGGAGCCTCACGAGCGGGATCGAATCCGGTTGAGTTCCCCATCGCAACGACCCAATCGCCGGCCTCCAACGGCTTCGATTCTCCGAGCTCGACAAATGGCCACGGCCCGGGACTTTCGATCCGCACCATTCCTATGTCCTTGGAATAATTTGCTCCAAGAACCTTGCCGCGCCATCTTTTGCCGTCTGAAAAATAAACGTCCACCTCTTCCATACCTTGTATGACGTGGGAGGCGGTGAGAATAAGACCATCCTTGGAGACAATGACCCCGGATCCGGAAGAACTGGTCTTCTCCGATACCAGAGCCACAGTTGCAGGCATTGCCAGCTTCGCTACCTCGCTCACTTTGCTCTCCAACTTTATCAAATCACTAATATCCGCCACCGGTTCTCTGGCCTGCGCCAGACCGGAAGCAACCAACAGCCATAGTCCAATCACGGAAACTCTCATCATCAGAAATAATCGACGCAGAAAACCTCTTTCGTCTACATGAATTTCCCGAGGCACTCCTATTCAGACTCCCGAATAGCGCCCAGCCTGACTTTCACCCGGCGTTTTCTTAGCTCTGGCTTATCAACGAAAAGCCCGTATCTTTCCGCCAGCAACGACCATGGCCAAACGCAAACAACAGACCAATCAACCCCGCGGTAAAAAGCCCGCTCCGCGCAAGTCAGCAAATCCCCTTTCCATCCTCTTTTTCTGGCCATTTCATCTATTGTTTGCCGTGACACGCGGGATGTCCGCTCCGGTTCGCATTTTACTCCGCTTTCTGGGCACTCCGGCGATTGCCGGTCTCTATTTTCTCACGCTTCTTGGAGTCGTCTACGGCTTCCGCTCCGTTCGCTACGATCTCAATCGGATCAACCAAATGCCGGAGCGCACGATTATTCTCGATAGACAGGGAACGGAAATCGGGCGCATTCACGGGGAAAAACGCTCGATCGTTCCGCTCAAGGATGTGGCAGAGGATTTCCGTAAAGCGATCCTGGCCCGGGAAGATGAACGCTTCTATTCCCATGGTGCCGTCGATCTCATCGGCATCGGCCGCGCATTTTTGAAAAACCTCGAGGGAAAACGTGAAGGCGCTTCTACGATCACCCAGCAGCTGGCGTCTGACGTTTTCCAGCTCAAGGCCGGGGAAAAGCGAGGCCAGCTACTTCGACAGCTCGACCGTAAATTCCTGGAAATCGCCATCGCTTTCCGAATCAATGCAGCCCTTTCCAAGGATCAGATCCTGGAAGCCTATATTAACCAGATCAACTGGGGCCGTCAGATCAAGGGTGTGGGCGAGGCATCCCGCATATACTTTGAAAAACACCCGGCGGAGCTGACGCTCTCAGAGGCGGCGCTGATGGCCGGGATTGTGCGTGGACCGGATGCCTACAATCCTTTCCGCTCCATGGAAGCTGCGGAACGCGAGCGGAACACCACGCTTGCCCGTATGGTTGCAGCGAGGAAAATTTCGCAGGCACAGGCGGACGAAGCAAAAAAAGAGCCCATTACCGTCCGCCCGGCATGGCGTCGGGATTCCCAGCAATCCTATGCGATGGATGCCATCCGCCGCGATCTCGAGATCATTCTGGAAAAGGAAAACATCCAACTCGGGGGGTTGACGATCGTTACCACCATCGACCAACGCCTGCAGAAAGTCGCGGAGGAGGCGCTCGATAAAAAGCTCCGCGAAACAGAGCGACTTTCCGGCTACCCGCACCAGACCCGCGCAGCCTGGCAAAACCTCCCGCTGGAAAAGCGTGGCGAGCCCAAGTATATCCAAGGTTCCACTGTTTTGATCGAAAACCGCACCGGGGCAGTCCTGGCGCTCGTCGGTGGCCGCGATGCAAACGAATCCCAGTTCAATCGTGCCATTCAGGCAAAACGGCAGATCGGATCGATTTTCAAACCTTTCGTTTATCTCGCTGCCTTCGATAAGGGCTTGCGTCCTTCCACACAAATTTCCGATGGGCCGATCCAGCGGGGCGAGATCAAGGGCGCCGCGAACTGGAAGCCCAATAACTCCGATGGCAAATTCGGCGGCATGCACCCGGCATCCTACGGCCTCATCCGCTCCCGGAACACGATGTCTGTGCGCATTGGCAACTATGCAGGGCTGGAAAAGGTAAAGGATGTCTCCCGCAAGGCGGGCTTTGGTATGTCCATGCCGGAAACCCCTTCTTCCTATCTCGGCTCGTGGGAAGCCAGCCCCTGGGAAGTCGCCAGAGCGTATACCATTTTTCCGAATGATGGAGTTTGCTACCGTCCATATCTCGTCTCGGAGATTCGGGACAGGAATGACAATGTCCTCTATACAACACCCGCTCTTCCTTACCAGGCGACAAACACCGGCTCTGCATGGTCGGTCTCCCGGATTCTTCAGGAAGTTGCCACCTCCGGCACGGCAGCAGCGGTAAGGCGCCTTGGCTTCACCAAGCCCGCAGCTGGCAAAACTGGCACAACGAATGATTTCAAAGATGCCTGGTTCGCCGGCTACACCTCAACACTCACCTGTGCGGTATGGGTCGGGTTCGACACGCCCAAGAAGACCATTTCCGGCGGCTACGGATCCGCGCTGGCACTTCCTGTCTGGGTGGATCTCATGAAAACCGCAGATCGCCTGGGCTACAAAGCCGGCGATCTCCACTCAAACGTTAACCTACAGACCATTGATCTCTGCCGACTTTCCGGAAAACGCGCCACCAGTGGCTGCTACGAGGCGGGGACGGCATACACCGACCAAGTCCCGGCCGATACCGCACCATCTTCCAATGATCTGTGCACCATTCACCCCGCACGGGCCCAGCCGGTTTCCGAAGATGATATCCGCTCCGCACCACCGGCTCCAAGCCGTCCCTCACCTCCCCGGGCGCAACCTATTCCGGATAACCGGCCTCCGGCGCGGGCGCAACCTGTCGAGGAACGCCCCCTACGCGCCCAGCCTGTCGAAGAGCGCCGCCCGCTCCGTGCGCAACCTGTCGAGGAGCGTCCTTTACGTGCACAACCAGTTGATTAATAAAAGCCCGTCACATTTTCAGACAACTAGAACAACCACCGGCATTACCTACGAAACAACCATGAAAACCACGCCCAGACTTCACTCCTCCTCCGGCTTCACCCTCTTAGAAATCGTCATTGTGCTCGGCATCATTGCCGTGATTCTCGGCGGCTCTATCGCAGTGGTAGGAAAAATGGGCGATAGCGCGAAACTCCAGCGGGTGACATCGGACTTCAACACCATCTCATCGGCAGTGAAGATGTATAAGCTCAATGCCGGAACCGTGCCGACAACGGCACAGGGCCTTGAAGCACTTGTCACAAAGCCAGCATCCACTCCTGTGCCGAAACGATGGACACAGGTTGCGACGGAAGTCCCTCTCGATCCTTGGCAACAGCCTTACAAATACCGCTACCCAGGCAAAAAAGACCCTTCTGATTTTGAAATCTATACCGTCGGCAAAGACGGCCAGGAAGGCACCGACGATGATATCTCATCCCAAGATTGATCGATTGCAGCCGGGGAAACACTCTCCGGCCTCTTCGGGAGGTTTTACCCTTCTGGAAATCGTCATCGTCCTGGCTATTACCGGCCTCATTATCGGCGGAGCAATCACAACGGTTGTGCTTTCATCCTCCGAGCGGCAGCTAAGGGATGCCTCAGGAGAAATCGAGCTTTTGGCAAAAAAAGCCAGGATGGCGGCGATCCTCCATCAAAAGCCTTATGCCATCGAGTTCCACCGCAATTTCGTAAGAGTCCTACCTCTCGCTGAAGCCTCGGAAATCGAACAAACCACGGCACAGGGAAATGCAATCGGGGGCACCGCAGTCACCGATGATAGCAGCCCCTCCCTGCATGATGAAATCGACATCGATCCGGATATCGAGCTCACCGTCCGACATTGGAATACCACAGGATTCCTCGCTCCCAGCGAAACTTCCATCATCATCTGGAGGTTTGATCCCGATGGACTTTCCGAGCCCATCACCGTCCATCTGCAACTCGGCGAAAGCTATGCCCAGGATACCTATCACCCACTGACTGCCGCTATCGCGGACTCCGAACTTTACGCGAAATAACTCCGCAACCCTGTCCCCTTAGTCTTTCTCATTTTTTGTGAATCATCCGCAAATACCTTCCGGCAAAAAAAACGGCTTCCTGCTTCTGGAAGTCGTGCTGGCGCTTGGGATTTTCGGAATCGCATGCACAGGTCTTGCAGTTGCTTTCCACCGCATGGCGGATGCCGCCTCAATGGCTCAGAACGAAATGCGGATCACCCGGATCCTCGATTCCGCGCTGACCGAGCAGCTCACCTTCCCGACCCTCGAGGAAGGTGTCTCCCAGATACCCGTCGAGGGCACCGATATCGAGCTGGATGTCATTGTAACACCCATCGAGGATCTGGAAAACCAGGACGGGGAATTACTCCAGGATATGTTCCACGTGAAAGTCACGGCAAACTGGTTCGAAGCCGGAGCATGGCAATCCCGTTCCGTGGAAACCTGGCGGAACAACCTCATGTATCAGCCATGATTGTTTTTCCTATCTCCACAAACGCTCCACAGGCTGGCGGGAAGGACTTCCGCAAGGGCTTTACCTTGCTGGAGCTTGTGCTCGCCTTGTTATTGATCGCGCTGCTCGTCGGGATGGTTTTTGCAACGGCGCGAACTTCCCTCGTGCTTGGAAACTCCGTCGTGGAAACGCAAAACGAGGAGATGCTCCATCAGGCGTTTTTCGATCTTTTGGAAAACCGCTTCGGCACGCTTCCGGGAAATACCCGTCTGGATCTGGCAGTGACCGATGCTGGCTCCCACTACCTCTCTGATCTCACGATGGAAAACGTGCCGCTGTCCTTCACGTGGGGCGGACAGGAGCGCACGGCAAAAGCCATCCAGCTTTCAACGGTGCTCAAGCGCTCGGGCTTTCTCGATATCGTCCTCCGGTATTACGAAAATGAAATCATTGATCCCGATTCCAGTAGCACTTCTGGATCCAGCTTCAACTCTACAGCCGTAGCCGAAGAACCTTTTGCGGAAATCACCCTGCTGACGGATGTCGCCTATTTCGAGTGGCAGGTGCTGGACGGTCGCACGATGGAATACCAATACGACTGGGATATCGAAGGCCGCATGCCCCTGCAGATGGAGCTGCTCTGCGCTTTCGGAGCCGAGGGTGAAGAGATCCGGCATGTTTTCTGGATCCCATCCCGCCAGGATCCGGAGATTTTCATGCGCCAACTTCAGCAAAACCGCGGTGCCCAGCGAGGTCCCCGACCGGACCGCGATGACGAGCCCCCGGGTCCGGGTCCTAACCCACCTCCAGATCCTCCCGGCCCATGAGATTCCCAATAAGAAAAAATCCCCAGCTTTCGGAGCCCGGCGCGGCACTAATCGCCGTGCTGTGGCTGATCGCCATCCTGTCGCTGGCTGCAATCACATCTCTCCGGGTGATCTCCTTCGATATGGAGCTGGTGACGGCAAAAGTGCACGGTTCGCGCGCTTTCCAATTGGCCGAAATGGGGATCGCCATCGGCTCGAACCCTGTCGTCGAGAGAAACGACCCGATTTTACACCGGATCGACGAGGAGAATAACGAGGAAATCCACGTAACGCTTACCTCGGAAGGTGCCCGCTTCAACATCAACACCCTCGTAATGGACGAGGATAAAACCCTTATTCGCTCGATTTTCATCTACTGGGGATTGGACCTGGATTCCGCCCAGGCACTCACGGATGCACTTACCGATTGGGTGGATGCCGATGACGAGACTGCGTTGAATGGTGCTGAACTGGCCGACTACGAGCAAATGGGACGTATCAACCAACCTTTCAATCGGCCGTTTTATGACATCGAGGAAATGAGCTTGGTGCGAGGAATGACCGAGATCGAAAAGCTCCGGCCCGATTGGAGAAATTGGTTCACGGTCTGGTCCAGCGGAACTCTGGACGTGAACGAAGCGGATGCGGAATTGATCGCGGTGGCAGCCGATGTCAGCGAGGCCCAGGCGATGATCATTCCGGAGACCGTGCGTGGCATCGATAATTTACGCGATACCGATGACGATGTGCCTTTCGAAAACGTCGCCGACGCACTTTCGCTGCTTGGCATCAGTGCGGATTCCCGCCAAGACATCGCCCAGCGTTTTACCGTGGATGATAACACCACGCGAATTTCTTCCCTTGCAAGATCCGGCGATACCAAGCGGCGAATCACGGTCATCGTGCGGAACCGGACCGGCAAACCCGCGCTACTGGACCGCACCACAGAAATCATTCCCTGAACATTTACTAAATCTACCGTTAGTATGGCAAAAAATACCACTACACACCTTTTGATCCCGGGCGAGACCTCGTGGGAAATTTGGACGAAAACTGCCGATGGTGCGGTCCAACATTCCAGTCATCCGGTTGAAAAACCTTCGGAGATTGATAAATTTCCTTCCGGTGATCTCATTTTCTTCTTTCCTGTAAGATCATTTACAGCCCTTCCGCTGCGGGTGAATACCGGCGATGAATCATTGTTTTCGGACCTGGCCGCGACCCATGCGGAGCGGGTTGGGCTTCGCCCGGATCCCTTTGCCGGCCAGCTCACTGATAATTTCCCGATTTTCATCAATTCCGAGGCGTCATCCTTTCTTTCCGTGGTCTTACGAAATCCCGGCAGCGGCGATCTTCCGCAGAAATCGCCAAAAGCCTTCGATATCAGCCCGCGTTCCTTTTCAGCCACGGGAAACCACCTGACACTATGGCGGGAGCTCGGATACTGGGTCTTTGCCATTCACCAGGAAGGGAAACTTCTTTACTGCCAGGCAACAAATTCTGCCTCGGAATCGCCGGATTCTGGTCTGATTCGTGAAATCCGCATCGCATTTGCCCAGCTTTCCATGCAGGGCATCGAGGTATCCACCGAGCGTGCCACGGTTTGGTCCTCCTCCGCGGAGATCCAAACCACCTCCGTATCAGAATCACTCTCTCTACCCGTGGAGGTGGCTCCGTGCCCGGCACCGGTCCTACCTGAAAGCGCCAGCAAATTACTACCTGCCGATGTCAGAGCAGCACGCCACGCAGCCCAGAAACGCCAGAATATGATGCTGGGCGTGGCAGCCATCGGCATCCTCTATCTGGGCACAATCGCATATCTGGGCTTCCAGCTCTGGCAGACAAAAAACGTGACCGACAAGCTGAATGCAAGGATCACCGCCATCGCTCCCGAGGGCGAGGCCTACGCGCTGCACCGGGCAAAATGGGACGAGCTCGCCTACGCGATCGATATGAACTACAACACGGTGGACATCCTGAACAGAGTCGCGCGCTCCATACCGCCGAACTCCGGGCTACGCCTCCGCACTGCCGACGTGTCACCTACCGAGGTCCGTGTCATCGGAGAAGCTCCCCAACCGCAGGCGGTGAACCAGTTTTCGCTGAATCTCAGCAAAAACAACGACCTATTGGATTTTGATTGGCAGACACCGGAGCCAAAGCAGTCAAACCGGGGATGGGAATTTGTTTTTACCGGCGCGACCCAGCAGGCATTTTAGGGTTTCCAGCCGCTGAGCACATCTTCACTGTTTCGCCACTGGAAAAAGTAATTCCACCAACAAATCAATACCTCTCCGGCATTTCATCTCCGTATCATCCATGTCCGCCCGCGAAAAAAAACTCCTGGCCCTACTGCTCATCGCGGGATTTATCATCCTGAATGTCTTTCTCTTCGGCTTTTACACGCAGAAGAAAAGCCAGTTCGACAATAATTTCCGCTCCGCAAAGACCAGACTGCAGCAGGCGATTGCCTTCCAGGATAGTTCTGCGGAACTGGCGGATGAGATGGAATGGCTTGCGGAAAACCAGCCCCAAACCGCCGTTTATCAGACGATACAGACACAACTCCAGCAATACGCGGAACTGCAGGCAAGAAACCTCGGCCTTAGCATCAAGTCCCAGGAGCTCCTGCCGACAGATACCTCCGGTGTTTATTACCAACGGGCACAGATAAAAATCAACCTCACCGGGCAGGAGCAATCGCTTTACCGTTGGTTTGACTCGATAAACGACCCGAAATCCTTTCGTTGCGCCTATCAAATCCGTCTCACGCCGAATGCCCAGGATGATACACTCATCGATTGCTCGGCAACACTTTCACAATGGTTCGTCCCGGCAACATGAACAAAAATTTCCTCAACCCACCGGTTAAGCCACGCCTGATCGGCTTGTTCACACTAGCCACGGCTGCGATCACGCTTGCTGGTCTTCCGCAGAAAGCCCCGCTGACCCGCTACACCGGCTTGTGGACCAATAGCCCGTTTACCTCCAAACCGCCTCCGACAGCTGCCGCGGCAACGATTAATCCCTTTGAAGATTTTACTCTCACAGGCATTGCGCCGGTCCCCGGTGGCTACCGCATAACGATTATCAGTAAAAAGAACCCAGAGCTCAAAAAAGTTCTCGAGCCGGGAAAAACCGACGAGTTCACGGTAGTTTCCGTAAACCGGAATCCCGAAAAAGCGCTCGGCACCACAGTGGTTCTATCCAATGGCAACGTCCAGGGATCCGTCACCTTCGAGCCCGAACTAATCACTCTCAAAACAGCTCCTGCCGCCGCACCGCCCCAGGAGCCGCAAAACCTCCCGCCCGGGGTTAATCCCGCCCAGCCTCAGACGGACCCCAACGCCGCTGCCCAGCGGCAACCGCGCCCACGTATCGTGCCGCCTCCGGCTACCAATACGCCAAGCAACGGCAATTCCGGCAGCTCAAATTCCTCGCAATCTCGCGAGCGCTCACGCCGCCGCTAAGCCAAGCAATCCCACAACGTTACTCTCAGCCATTTTACAAAACTCCCGATGAATCGCCACTCCGCCATCCTGATCCTTCCGTTCATCCTTTCCCTTCCATTGTATTCGCAGAACGAGAATGCTCCGGAAATCCCGGGAATCATCCAGCCTCCTATCGCGGCTCCGGCTCCCAATGCCCAGCAACCGGACATTGCAGTCCAGGCGCCAAATCCGGCCGACCTTGGAAATACCCTGATCAAGGAAAGCATCGAGCAACTCAAGCTCTCCGGAAACGATTTGGCCGCACTTTACCGGAAATACACCGGCAGACGTGTCATCGTTTCCTCCGCAGCCGCGGAAGCGGAATTTTCCTTCATCCAGCCGGCATCCCCACAGGATCCTCTCACTTATGCGGAAGCAGCAGCCCTTCTCAGAAAAGCTGCCACGGTCGAGAATTTCGTCTTCGTCCCGGATGCATCCGATGAAAATCTCGATATCCTCACGCTTGCCACTGCGGGACTCAAGCCCACCGGGCGCGGTGTGAAAGTCTACACGGATAGCGATGTCCTTCCCGAAGGGGACGCCGTGATTTCCTATGTCATGAGCTTGAACTACATCAAGCCTGATGAAGCCGTCCGCACCTTCACCCAGATCATCGGGCAATTCGGAGCGTTTGGTTCCATCGCCGCCGTGCCAAACGCGGCATCCGTGGTTATTACAGAAAACACCTCCCTAATCCGCCGATTGATCGATCTCAAGGAGGAAATCGACAAGCCCTCCTCCCAAGTGGCCACCCGCTTCATTCCGGTCCGCTACGCGGATGTCACAGAGCTTTCCACCACGCTCAATGAACTCCTCGGGACACAGCAGGAGGCCACCCGGACAGCCGGTGTGCAACGCACCCAGAATCAGGCACCACAAGCCGCCGGACTACCGGCGGACGGCATCACCGGCTCCAGTGGATCTGGCGAGGAAACCCCTGTCCAGATCATCCCTGACGCCCGCACCAACCGTCTTTTCGCCATGGGGCGTCCTGTCGATCTGCTTTTCATTGAAGGACTTGTGCGTGAGTTTGATACCGAGTCAGACCAACGGAACTTCCTCCGCAGAAAGCTGAAATTCCTCGCTGTTGCCGACTTCCTTCCTATTGCGGGAGACGCGCTTACGCGGGCGTTTTCCGGCACCGGCAATACTGATCCGAACGCGGCTACCCAGGGTGGAAACAACAACCGTCAGAACAACACCCGGCAAAACAATAGCAACAACCTGTTCAACGGCGGCGGCAATACCGCACAAGGCGGAAATGGTTCTGGCAGCTCATCCGGAGCTAGCCGTGGGAACGCACTCTCGGATCCCCAGGTAAACTCCGCACCTGAGTCGTTGCTCATCGGCCGCACTCTTCTCGTCGCCGATAATATTACCAATTCTGTCATCGTCCAAGGCCCACCATCCGGAGTGGAAATCATCGAAAAGCTTCTCGACCAAGTGGATGTGAAAGCGGATCAGGTCATGATCTCCACGGTCTTCGGCCAGCTCTCACTGGGCAGCGGTGTTTCCACAGGAGTAGACTGGCTGAGAGCCTATCGCGGTAACGACAATGGCGGCGTGGCAGGTTCTTCAATCGGCGGTGGCGCAAACGGAGCCGATAATTCCGTGAACCCTACCAGTCTTACCTTGCCTTTCGTAGGCGATGTGGCCGGAGCTTTCCCAGGGCAAAACGGCCTCTCTCTCTACGGCAAGATTGGCGATTCACTTGCGGCCTATGTCAATTTGCTATCCGACTCCAGCGATTTCACCATCCTATCCCGTCCGTCGATTTTCACCGCAAACAACCAGCGCGGGACGATCTCTTCCGGACGCCGCATCGCGATTCCCACTTCCACAACCCAAAACACCGTTGGGCAACCGACCACCAGCATTGAATACCGTGATGTGGTGCTGAAGCTGGAAGTCATTCCTCTGGTAAACTCCGAGGACGAAATCACTTTGCAAATCTCCCTTATCAGCGATGACGTCATCGACACCTCGGTAATCAACGGGGTCGGCACCGTGCCTATCATCGGCACCCGCGAATTACTCACAACAGTCACCGTGCCGAACAATCAGACCATTGTTCTGGGTGGGCTCATTACTAGCAGTGACACAAAAAGTGTAAGCGGTATCCCCCTACTCAGTGATATCCCAGGTCTCGGCAGGCTTTTCTCGACGACGACTGACACCGTGGACCGTGATGAATTGATGATCTTCATCCAGCCCTCCATCGTAAACAGCACCAATACTCTCGACTACGTTCAAAGCGATATGGACTCCCGTTACAACGTGTCGGATGAAACCCGTCGCTTTGCCGATGGCACCATGCTTCCACCGCTCGATGTCATTGAGGAAAAGGGCGGCAGTCCGCGCCCGGTGGCCAGGAAAGAAGTGCCTGTTGCCACTCCGGTGGAAACCGAGAAAAACTACAATAGACCCTCTCTGCGCCCAATCTTCCGCCGCTGAGACCCACTTCTTAAAATCTACTTGCGGGCGGAGAGCTTTTCTCCGCCCTAGCCGGAAACGATCGAAACTCCAGGGATCACGCTTGAACCAGCGCCTGATCGAAGTCTTTCCAGACTGGATCGATATTCTGGTTCCGAAGCATTTCCGCGATTTCCGCAGGGCTACGGGTATCGTGGATCTGGAATTGCTCGGTGGCTTTTTCCTTGCCGGACTTTTCCGCCAGCTCCACCCGACGCCCTTTCACCGTGAGGTGCAGATCCTCTGATCCGGCTCCGGTGTAGCCTCCCGGCTCCGTGCGGGCACCTGCCGACATGTGGGTGATTCCCAGTGAAGCCATCGCATCCCGCAGCGGTGCGGGCTCCCGGGTGGAGAGCACGATCGCGACCTGGGGGAAGATGATCCGGAAAACTGTCACCAGCCGGAGTAGATCGGCATCTGGCAGGTAGCGATTCGGATCCGGCTCGTATTGATAGTTCCCCGCGTAGGGGCGCATCCGCGGAAACGCCACTGAAAACTGCGCTTTCCAGCAATGCTTGTAGAGATACTCAAGGTGCGCTGCCAGTGCCAAAGCCTCGTATCTCCAATCCGCCAGACCAAACAAAGCGCCAATCCCGATTCGTCGGAAGCCTCCGGTATATGCGCGCTCGGGGCAGTCCAACCGCCAATTGAAATTCTTCTTAGGACCTGCGGTATGCAGTTTCTCGTAGGTATTCCGATGATAGGTTTCCTGATAGACAATCAACCCTTCCGCCCCGTGTTCCACGATTTCCGAATATTGATCGTCCTCCATCGGGCCGACTTCCAATGCAAGGGTCGGGAAAAGCGGAATGAGCGCATCCAGGCATTTTTGCAGATAACCTTCTGAAACGAACTTCGGGTGTTCCCCCGCCACCAGCAACAAATTGCGGAAGCCTTGATCGTGAAGGTATTTTGCCTCCGTGACCACCTGATCAACTGTTAATGTTGTCCGGAGAATCGCTGAATCCCGTGAAAACCCACAGTAGGAGCAATTATTGACACACTCGTTGGAAACATACAGCGGAGCGAAAAGGCGCATGGTTTTACCAAAATGCTGCCGGGTCGTCTGCTGGGAACGACGTGCCAGTTCCTCCAAAGACACTCGATCATCGAGCAACGCAAGGAAGCGGCGCATCAGCGGTGTGGGATTGGCAATCAGCCCGGGAAAGTCAGCGGAGAATGACATGCGGGGAACGTGTAACATCAGACCCGGAACGTCCACCCCTGAACGTGCAGATTTTTCGGCTCAATTCACTTCGAATCGCTTACCGCTGGAAGAATCGCAGAAAAGCGGGATACTTGGGTGCACCCCGCCAGCCCGTAAATTTGAATTTCCTTGCCCATCTCTACCTCGCCGAAGCTTCGGATGAATCGCTCGTTGGCAATATACTGGGAGACTTTGTGAAAGGCAGACCGGAGACGCTCCAGGATCGCTTCCCGGAAGGAGTGATCACCGGAATCCGGCAACATCGTGCAATCGATGCTTTCACCGATTCCCACTCCAGCTTTGCTCGCTCCCGGATTCTGCTCCCGGCCCACCGTAGGCGCCTGGCCGGGGTGGTTGTAGATGTTTTCTACGATTACTTCCTTTCACAGCAATGGATAGGAGGAGAAAAAGCCCGAAAGGATTTTATCCATCACTGCTACGATACGTTGCGAAAACATGATTCCTGGTTCAATCCACTTTTCCGTGAAGCTCTCCCGCGGATGATTTCGGAAAACTGGCTGGAATGCTATTCCAGTCTCCCGGGTCTCGCGTTGACTTTCCGTAGAATTGCCAGCCGTGGCCCGGCGGCAAGCCCAGTCCTCGGGGCAGAAGAGGATCTTGCTAACCAGCTCTCGGCATTTGAGGCGAATTATTCAGAATTTTTCCCCCAGCTATGTCGATTTTCCCGGACTTGGACGAAGACGCACGCTTAGACCTTACGCAATTAAACTCCTATTGCGAGTTTATCGCGTTTCATTGTTGACCCTAATGCAAGTTCTTTGCACTTTTTCCCGCGCATGTCCAAATTTCTCCTCACCACCGCCGTTTTAGCTGCTTCCGCGATCCACAGCGCCGCACTGGAAGATCACCACCAGCATTCCCATGACCAAGCCGCACCAACCGGACAGGGAGATTGGCTTGAGCCCTTTGAGCACGTGCATTTCAGCAAAAGCGGCACCCCCGTGGTTCACTCCTTTGGCATCGAGCCCGCGCTCACCGGCCGGGACTTTTTCCTCAGTCATAGATACCGCAAAGGTGATGGCACGCATGAACACGAGATCGAGGCGGAACTTGAGTGGGCGCTGACCCGCCGACTGGGGCTAATTTTCGAGCTTCCCTACGCCTACGTCGATGAGGAGAGTGTTGGCACCAGCGAGGGATTCGGCGATCTTGCTATCGTGCCCCGTGCTTTGGTTTATGAAAGCGAGCGATTCCTTCTCACCGCTCAAGTGGAGGTGATCGCCCCCACGGGTGACGATGAAATCGGCGGCGAGACATCCATCGCCCCGGGCTTTGCCGCCTGGCTGGATCTCGGAAACTGGTGGACGTTGAATAGCCAAGCCTCCGTAGAACACGTGTTCGCGGAAGATTCCAGCGAGTTCGTGTTTGGCTTCGGACTTGTGAAAACCTTCGGAAAAAGCGGTGTGGCCACTCACTCACATAGCCATCATAGCTCTGTTGGTCTGCTGAATCTCCACGCCGAAGTCGCGGGAACAGTAGGACTGAACGGCGACGAGAAAGGCAGAATCAATGCCGAAGGCCTGCTGGGAATCAGCTACGGGCTCAGCTCCCGCCTCGATATCCGCGCCGCTTATGAGTTCCCGCTCACTTCACCGGAGGATTTCGATCACGGTGTGGTTACCGGCATCATTTACCACTTCTAGTCTCGCAGATCACATGGGTTCGCTATTGCGAAATCCCGCACAGCCGTGAACTATCCGCCCGTGTCAATTTTCCTGGCGATAGAAAGTTCTTGTGATGAAACGGCGGTCGCCATCCTACGTGGCGAGCCCGGTGGTGTGTCCGAAGTATTGGCTAGCGAGATCGCCTCCCAGATCGAGGAGCATCGGGAGCACGGCGGAGTCGTGCCGGAGCTGGCCTCCCGCAGTCACTCGCTGAGCCTCAACGGCCTGGTGGAGCAGGCACTATCCACGGCGGGGATAGCGATGGCGAACATTGATGTCTTTGGCGCCACGATGGGCCCCGGCCTGGCCTCGTCGCTTCTTGTCGGCAGCACGGCCGCAAAAGCGATGTCTTGTGTCTCCGGGAAACCATTCGTCGGGGTAAACCACCTGGAAGGTCATTTGCTTTCACCTTTCATGGACAGAACGGAAGTCCCCCGCCATGTGGGGCTGATCGTCTCCGGCGGACACACCTTACTGATGGAAGTCAATTCTGCCGGAAACTACACCAGACTAGGCAGCACCCGCGACGATGCGGCAGGCGAGGCTTTTGATAAGGTGGGAAAAATGCTGGGCCTCCCCTATCCCGGCGGGCCGGAGATCGAAAAGGCAGCCAGAAACGGCAATTCCAGGGCCTATGATTTCCCCCGGTCCATGATGCAGGGTGGTGAACTCGATTTTTCCTTTTCCGGGCTGAAAACCGCAGTGCTTTACACCCTGCAAAAGGATCGGCAGGCGAAGTTGGAAGACATCGCGGCATCCTTCCAAGCCGCTGTGGTAGAGGTCTTGGTGGATAAAACCATTCGGGCGGTGAAGCTGGTGCGGGCGGAGACGGTCGGTATCTCAGGCGGGGTCAGTCTCAACCAACAAGTCAGGAATGCCTTCATCGAGCGCTGCGATAAAGAAGGCCTTGAGCTGGTGATCGCTGAAGGCAGTGTCTGCACCGACAATGCGGCAATGATCGGTTTTGCCGGCCTGCTCAAATACTTTGCGGGGAAAATCGATGGATTGGACGGCGATATCGATCCAAACCTCAAACTCTGAGGAAAAGTCCGCTTTTGTCTGGCAAGAGCGATCCATGCCGGACAAATTTCCACCGCATGAAATACAGGGCGCTGATTTTTGATTTCGACGGGACGATTGCCGATACGCTCGGAGAAACCCGGAAAATATTCAACGAGCTGGCTCCTGATTACGGGATCCGCCAGGTGGAAGAACACGAAATGGCAGCCTTTCGCCACCTTTCCCTGAAGCAGATCCTTTCAGAACTGGATATCCCGAAGCGCCGGGTGCCTTCGATGATCGCCCGCGGCACCGGCATCATGCGCGCAAATATCGATCGCCTACAGCTCATCGAAGGCATGAAGGAGGCACTGATTGATATCCGCGAGCATGCGGACAGCTTTGGCATCCTCACTTCCAACGCCACTGCCAATGTGGATGTCTTCCTGCGAAACCACGGAATCCGTGATCTCTTCGAGTTTGTATCGTCCACTTCAAAACTGACAGGGAAGGCACGGCATCTACGCGCGATCCGTAAGACCTTTTCCCTGCGATCCGAGGAAATGTGCTACATCGGCGATGAACTCCGGGACATGAAGGCTGCCAAGAAAGCAAGAATCCCCCACGCCGCTGTCAGCTGGGGCTTCAATTCACGGGAATCTTTGGAAAAAGTGAACCCCACTCACATTTTCAATCATCCCAGCGAGTTTGCCATACTGAAAGGCTGAATCACTGGCTGATTGACAGAACAGCACGGCATTCGACAGGGTCTCCCCATGTCAGAAGAGAAACAGGTGGAAGAGACCAAAATCGTGGACGAAACGGTGACGACCCACACCGAATCCGTGCAGCTGGATCCTGAGGTCACCCCCGCCGAAGGCCCTGCGGAGGAAAAGAACAAGATGGCCGGGATGATGACTCCCATCGTTTTCCTTTTGTTCATGATCTTCGCGATGGTTGTGGTGCTTGTCGTTAGCAACATGAAGCGCGGCAAAACCTCTACTCAAACAAACCTGGCAGACGACCCGGCCGTCGCCGCGCTCAAAGCCGATGTCGACGCGCGCCGCAACGAGCTCAACCGCCAGCGCATGGCAATGGGACTCCCACCCATCGAAGGCTCTTCTGAGCCACTGGAAAATATTGCAGAACGGCTCAAGAATGATGCCGATACGCTGGTGAATCTATCCAACCGTTTTCAGCAAATGCTCGCGGAAAAAGATACGGAACTCTCCAGGCGCAATAGCGAGATTCTACGCCTTGAAAAACTCCGCCAGGATGTCTCCGCGGAAAATTCCCGCATCCAGGCGGAGCTCCAGAGAGCGCTTCTGGGCAGTGCGGACAACGAGCAACTCAAGCGCATGTTCAACGACGTCAAGTCCCAGAGGGACGCACTCTCCGATGAGCTTGCGACCACTCGTAAAAAGCTCAATGAAATGTCCGGCAGCGTGAATGAGGAAGAATTTGCAGATCTTCAGCGGCGCTTCCAGGAAACGCTCCGGTCGAAGGAATTCTTCGAAAACCGTGTCAAGGAGCTCGAAGCACAGCTGGGAAAAATGAACCTTTTTGCCAAATCGGAAGACGAGCTTCTTCCAGCTGCCGTGGAGTTGTTCCGTAGACTGAGGAAGCTGGAAGGCCTCCCGGATTCCGACCTGACGACGGAATACAGCAAGCTCGGCGTCGATCTGGGAGCAAATGTTCTCCATACCCTCCACTTCAAAACCGGCTCCAGCGAGCTGACACAAACCGAACAGGATCAACTGAAACATATCATCGAAGACGATGTCCCGGATGGCGATCTTGTCTTGATTGTCGGCTATGCCTCTACCACTGGCGATGCAGCTGCCAACGAAACACTTTCCTCAAACCGCGCCACTGCCGGTGCTGAATTTTTTGCCAGCCGCAAGCGTTCCGGACAGCGCGTCCAAGCCGTTTATCTCGGCCAGACGGATCGCTTCAGCAGCCGGATTCCAGAGCGCAACCAAATTTGCGAGGTCTGGAGAATCCGCCAGAAGTAAATTCCAGCTTTCCCGACACGAGACCTGACACTGATTTTCCGGTGTCAGGTTTTTTTATGCAAAATTCTCTTCACTTCGACATGTCAACCGATTAGTTGTCACCACTGCCCCAAATTTTGGAGCAGTATAAAACCCAAAAACAAAACCCAAGCCTAGTATCCCGATACCCCGGCAAGCAGGCGGTAAACATTGCTTACCCCAGCCTACCGAGTGCGGGATACAAAGCAGAGCGCTGTCGATAAAAATCAGGTCCCCTATTTTTCTCGGCAGCGCTTCTGCCCCGGCCAGCCGAACCTCCCGGCAAAAAAACCAAAACTATGAAAAGCTTTTCACCGAAAAGTCGACTGAAGGCTACCCGTGTAGGCCTCGGCATGTTCTCCCTTGCCAGCACACTCCTGGCGAATCCGCCCGAAGTCTCGGCAGTCGGGAACCACATCGAAGTGAAATTACCGGACACCGCATCGTCCGATTTCCGCATGATCGAATGGTCACCGGATTTGATCAATTGGGAGCCCATTGCCCGCCGCCATGGAGCCAGCTGGGAAAATCTTTTTCCCTATGCCTTGCCGATCAGAACCACCGGCAGCAACCAGGTGCTGACGGACTATCCCGATCAACCCTCCGGCTACTATCGGGTTGTCA
This sequence comes from Luteolibacter algae, assembly GCF_042683045.1. Taxonomy (NCBI): domain Bacteria; kingdom Pseudomonadati; phylum Verrucomicrobiota; class Verrucomicrobiia; order Verrucomicrobiales; family Verrucomicrobiaceae; genus Luteolibacter; species Luteolibacter algae. Next base: position 182,082 of record NZ_JBHUIT010000003.1, read on the forward strand.
CTGAAAGCGGATCCGGCTTGTCCAACATGGAAGCCGCTTCACGCTTTCTCCAGCAGGCAACCTTCGGGCCGACAAGGAACATGATGGCGAGCTTTCCCGGGATCACGGAGCCAAGCGGTTTCAATGAAGCTCCTTACGTTTTTTTTGACCAATGGATCACCGCGGAAATGGCAAAACCGGTCGGCTCTCTAAGGGCCTACTGGCGGCAAAGGTCGAATCCGGACTTCGTCAACATGACCGGCAATTCCCCGTCCGAGGTAGGCCATAACCCCGCTTACGGACAGGAATTCAGCTATTATTCATCCGGCACGGTCGATCCCAGTCCGAGGATTGTTACGATTTTCAATACCAAACAAGCCATCTGGTATCATCATGCCATCAGTGCGGATGACGCTCTCCGGCAGCGTGCGGCATGGGCATTGAGCCAGATATTTGTCATGTCCACCGCTGGCTTCAGCGGCACAGATACCGTCGAGTGCTGGCTGGCTTACTATGATATTTTCCAGCGCAATGCATTCGGGAACTTCCGCGATATTCTCGAGAAAGTAACCTACCACCCGATGATGGGCGATTACCTTTCCTACACAAATAATCAAAAAGCGAACACCTCCACCGGCACGTTTCCCGATGAGAATTACGCGCGTGAAATCATGCAGCTCTTCACTATTGGTCTGTGGCTGCTGAACCAGGATGGCACTGCGGTTCTCGATGCAAACGGGAACCAGATCCCAACGTATGATAATGACGATATTTTTGAGTTTGCAAAAATTTTCACCGGCTTCCGGAAACAGGCGAACCGGGACAATGTGGAAAACAAAAACGGCACCGGAAACCGGGTGGATCCGATGAGGCTCCAGTCAAGCTGGCACGATTTCACACGCAAAAAGCTACTGGATTATGATGGTCCCGAGGGGCCTGCGACCGCGCCGATAATCGGTCCCTTTGATTCCAACGATGCGGGAATGCGGGAGGAAGTCTCTGTGTTTCTCGACCATTTGTTCAACCACCCGAACACCGCTCCTTTCATCGCAAGGAACCTGATTCAACGGATGACAGTTTCAAACCCGTCCCCACAATACATACACGATGTGGCCGGTGCATTCATTTCCGGCAGCTACAATGGGACTGGCTCAAACCAGCGTGGCGACATGGGTGCTGTTTTCCGGGCGATTCTCCTTCATCCCGAAGCCCGTAATCCATCCTTATCGGGCGATCCCGGACACGGGCGGCTACGCGAGCCATTGATCCGCCTCATCAGTGTGGGGAGAGCGTTCAATCTCACCCCCTCGCCCGGAACCGTGAACTGGAAAACCAACCCGTTGGAAATTTTCACGTTCAAAAACACGGATGAAATCGTCGGCCAAGAGCCATTCGGCTCACCCTCGGTATTCAATTTCTACCTTCCTGACTTCCAGCCACCAGGCATTATCTCAGACCGTGGCCTCTATGCTCCCGAGTTTGAGATTCATACCGATGTTCTGGCCATTACCCTGCAGAATGCCTTACACGAGCTGGTGATGGACGATTACAAGCCCACGCTGTTCTACAACAGTGCCCACTCCGATCTGGATCTGAGTTATGAGATCTCGCTCGCGGCCGATAATCCATCCGGGCACCATGCTCTCATCAATCATGCGGCGACAATGTTGGCTCCCGGGAGGTTGCTGGAAACAAACCGCGCCACTATTTTCGATGCCATTGATGCGATCAATGGGAATAGTAATTCCGATCGGGAAAAGCGCGTCCGGCTGACTCTATGGCTCATCACCCTGCTGCCGGAATTCAATACACTCCAATAAATCCCAAGCCATGAAACCGAACCTAAACCGCCGACAATTTCTGCAGCAAACCAGCTGCGCCGCCGTGGGGACGGCATCCCTATTCTCCACACTCCTTTCCCTGCGGCTCACTGCTGGTGCGGCATCCGGCGGAACATTTGGAGATTACAAAGCGCTCGTCTGCCTCTTCCTTTCCGGGGGAAACGATTCCTACAACATGTTGGTCCCGCGTAATTCCGGAGCCTACTCCGCCTACAGCTCCGCCCGCTCCTCGCTTGCTTTGCCGAAGTCCGATCTCTTGCCTGTTACCAGCACTGGCCAGGCTTATCAGGAATTCGGCATCCATCCGGAACTTCCCTACCTACAAACCCTGTATAACAACGGAAATGCTGCCTTTGTTTCCAACATTGGCACCTTGATCGAGCCTACCAGCATCTCATCCTATCAGAATAAATCCGCCAAGCTTCCCACAGGGCTATTTTCACATGCCGATGAACGGCTGCATTGGCAGACAGTCGTTCCACAAATCCGTGGTGCGGGTCCGAAGGGATGGGCGGGGCGCGTGGCCGACTGCATGGCGCAAGTCAATTCCACTGGCTCAATCGCCATGAACCTCTCCCTATCCGGAAACAATGTGCTGCAAACAGGAAAGAGCACGGTGCCTTATATGACTTCGCCCAAAGGAGTCGTTTTGCTGGATGGCTACGATCCGACAAATCCCGGCGATCCCAGCACCATCGCTGTGAACAGTATTCTCAGCCAAAATTACAAAAACCTGTATCAAAAGACTCTCGCCGAGAAAAACCGGGGATCGATAGACACTGCCTTCGCATTTGATAGTGCCGTTAGTCCTTTGAGCACCACGGAAAACTTCCCGAATACTACAGTCGGCAGCCGTTTGGAAACGATCTCGAAGGTGATGAAAGCAAGAAATACGTTGGGCATGAACCGGCAGATTTTCTTTGTGGAGCGCGGTGGATGGGATCACCACAGCGCGGTTCTGAGCAACCAGCAGAATCTTTTTTCCGAAGTCGATGCAGCCATCGAAGCCTTTTGGAAAGAAATGAACCAGCTGGGACTACAGAACGATGTCGTCCTTTTCACCGCCTCGGACTTCGGGCGCACGCTGACTTCAAACGGTAGTGGATCGGATCACGCCTGGGGCGGCAACCAGTTTGTCATCGGCGGCAGCCGCACAAATGGCGGTCCGCTCAATGGTGGAAAAATTTATGGAGAATACCCGGATCTTTCGAGCGGCAGCTCATTGGACATCGGCCGCGGGCGATTGCTTCCGACCACTTCGGTGGATGCCTATGGCACAGAGCTAGCCTCCTGGTTTGGCGTTCCCAATAGCGAACTGGAAACCGTATTCCCGAACGCCGGGAACTTTTTCAACCCATCCACCACGCCACACCCTCTGGGAATGCTCGCATGATCCGGAACTCTTCACCTACCACCGCCACTTGTGCTTTGGTCTTCAGCCTCTCCTTTGCTTCTCTGGCTTCCGCCGGTCTTTCCCTGACCACCTCCACCTTTGACAATGATGACGATGGCTGGCGTCCCTGGGCAACTTCCACGGAAAGTCCGATTACCGCTGGAAATCCTTATCTGAAGCTGGACTCAGATGGAGCGGAAGAAAGGGGCAGGCTCATCACCTTCAGTAGAGAAACGGCGTGGACCGGAGATTACATCTCCATGAACGTTACGGCTGTTGAGCTGGATGTCGCGAATTTCAGCAGTAGCGATACCTTGCACCTGCGGGTAGCTCTCGGCACCCGGGCTTCTCCCATGCAATCCGGGGGGACTTGGTTTGTGAGCTCCGCCGCCGTCATTGTCGGGACCTTGTCGGACTGGACCCACGTATCCCTCTCTGTGGCGGAAAACGAGCTTAGCCGGGTGGGAAATTTTGCCGGGGAAATAGGCACCGACACCTACGCGGAAGCACTTTCCAATATCCAGACCATCAGACTTTTTTCCGCCGTCCAAATTGGCACGGCAATCGGTGATGAGTTTATTGGTCCTGTCGGCTTTGATAATATTTCACTGATTGTTCCTGAGCCCTCCTCCTCCGCATTCATCGTATTCTCCTCACTGATTTTTTGCCTACGCAGAAAACGCAGACATTAAAAAACCAGAGAGCAGCCGATGCCACCCTCTGGTTTGTGAATTGAATCCGGTAGGTTTCTCTACTCGGAAACTTTCGCCGGCAAATCGCCCATGCTCTCTGCGGCAGGAGCTTGATCGTGCTCTTTGCCATGCTCCACACCCTCTTGAGCCGGACCGTTCGGCAGAACGATGAAGCATAGATAGAGGATAATAGTTGGGACCAAAGCTCCTAGGAACAGATAAAGGGGAGAAACACCGCCTTTGAAGAAGCGAGCAAGAATGCTCTGGCCCGCAGGGTTCGGAGCATTCGCAATGACTGTCAGGCCACCACCTGTTACAGCACCGGCGACAACTGCATGCTTCGCAGTGATCGAAAGTCCCTCAACCTGCGAGGCAAGGTAGGTGATTGCCGCATTGTCATTGAAAGCGGTAAGAATTGTGGATCCAAGCATCAGGGTGGAATCACCCAGAGAGCGGATCACGGGATCAATCCACCAACCTTGCAAGCCACCGTGGATGATCAGACCAGCCAGGAAGAAGCCAACAAGGATAGGGCTCCGGAGCGATACCGAATTTTGGTGATGTCTTGTCGACATGCGGAATGCCAGGAAGAACAGGAAGCCACCCACGAAAAGAACCGGATAGTGCGCTGTGTATACTGTCCAAGCCAGGAAGACGAGATGCACCATGGTGATCCAGGTAGGGATATCGTCTTCACGCTCCTGCCATGGGAGGCGTCGGCCATCCTCGTCCTCGCCTTTTGCTTGATTCACGCTGAGCTGTTTAAGCTCCTTACGGAAGTAAACGTAGTAGCAGAAAGTCGCGATGAAGATCCCGGTGACTGCTTTCCAGCCGAAATGCTCAAGCATGAAAAGCGTGCTCCACTCCCACGTTGCAGCTACCATCAGCACCGGTGGAGCAGCAAAATTTGTCAGAGTTCCGCCGACTGAAATATTCACAAACAGCAAGCCGATAGTCGCATACGCGAACTTCTTCGAAGGATGATTGCGATAGAATTTTTTCGCCAGCAGCATTGCGCCAATGGTCATTGCAGCCGGTTCGGTGATGAAGGAACCGAGAATCGGAGCTACAATCAAAACGCTTACCCACCAGGCGCCAGGCGAGCCCTTGCCGAGGCCGGCAGCCTTTGCCATTAGTTTTTCCGCAAACCGGAGAACCGGGCGGCTGGCGGCAATCGCCATGATAACCGCCACAAACATTGGTTCGGTGTAGACCCGGTCATTGTTCACATAGAGTTTGAAATCCTGCCACGAATAAAAATATGCGGCCGCTCCCGCGAGTGCCAGCACCCAGAGTCCGAAAATTGCCTCCACTTCGCCGAGGAAATGGAAAACTGTCGCACCAAAGGAAACTTCATCCTCACCGTCGGGATGCGCGTCATCCTTGGGCCCGCGGATGCGGAGCCTCTCCGCATGTTCCACTTCAAGCTTGTGGGCAATCTTGTTAAGCGGGCCCGCGGCGAATGTATGCAGAATCGCGAGCAGGAAGATAATGGTGGCCGCCACGTTGAAAGGATTCTGGGAAGCTCTCGCTTTCAATACATCCATCAATCCACCTTCCACTTCCGGGTAATTTTCCGTCGGCATTGGCAGATGCGAATACTGCACGGAGCCATCCGCGAATGTATAAGCAGCCTCTTCGGAAGAAGCTGCCATAAGCTCGCCTGCAGGCATCAGGAATAACAGCAATAATAGAACTCGGATGAAAAATTTCATAATACAGGCGTAGCCAATAGACTGACATCAGCAGTTCCGCAAGGCGAACTTGGAACTCCCGCCCAAGCTTTACATTGGCAATTCGTGCCAGACGGGGTTAGTCCTCTCTGGCGGGAATCCGCAAATACTATCTCATGGACAAAAACCTCACCGTTATCAAAGCAGGCACAGGAATCCTTACAAAAGTCGCAGACGGCACAATTGATCGCGCGGCGCTCGTTCATCTGGTTACCGCAATTGCGAAACTCATGAAGAGAGGACACCGGTGCGTTTTCGTATCATCGGGCGCGGTCGGTTCCGGAGTTTCAGCGATGGGTCTTACCGAGTATCCGCAGGATATCATCACACGCCAGGCATGTGCCGCTGTCGGCCAGGCCCGCCTGATGAGGATCTACACCTCGCTCTTTGCGAACTTTGACATTTCCGTGGCCCAGATTCTTTTGACGGCCGGGGATATCAAGGGACCACAACGCGCTGGATATATTCTCAACACGCTCAACCGCCTCATCGTCGAGCCACGTATTCTACCGATCATCAACGAAAACGACTCCGTCGCCATCCGCGAGCTAAACTTCGGAGACAATGACATGTTATCTGTCAGGGTTGCAAAACTCATCGGGGCAAATCGCGTCATTCTCCTCACAAGTGTCGATGGTCTGCTAGATCCGGAGACCAACGAAGTTATTCACGAAGTGGACGATATCGACAGCGTCTTCCAGCACGTCCGCTCGGACAAAGGGAAATTCTCCATGGGTGGAATGGCATCCAAATTAAAAGCCGTAAAATTCGCGGTCGAAGAAGGCATCGAGGTGCACATTGCCAACGGCCGGGAGCCGCACAGACTTTCCGAAATCGTGGCAGGCAAAGGCCTGTCCACACGTTTCAAACCCCAACTCAGCTGATTCATGCCAGACAAGATTACCGAACAAATTCACGAAATGGGTCGTCAGGCCCGCGCCGCTTCCTATCAGCTATCCCAGCTCTCAACGGAAAAGAAAAATAGCATCCTCCTAGCAATGGCTGCCGGCCTGCGCGAAAGCTCCGCGGAAATTTTATCCGCTAATGAAAAGGACATCGCCGCTGGAGAGGAAAAAGGTCTTTCCTCCGCTATGCTGGACCGGCTTCGCCTCGATGAAACACGCCTCGGGAATATTGCAGAGGCGCTGGAACATGTGGCAACGCTGCCGGATCCCGTCGGGCAGGTTCTCGATGCATGGGACCGTCCGAATGGCATAAAGATCGAGCAACTCCGCGTCCCCATCGGCACGATCGGAATCATCTACGAAAGCCGTCCGAACGTCACTGCGGATGCAGCGGCACTCTGCTTCAAGACTGGCAACGCCACCATCCTCCGTGGGGGGAGCGAGGCCATCCATTCAAACCGGGCCATCGCCACCGCTTTGCAAACCAGTGGAGCGAAGGCGGGCCTTCCGGATCATTCCATCCAGCTCGTGCCATTCACGGACCGCCAGAGTGTGGCGGCCATGGCTGGTATGGATCAGTGGCTGGATCTAATTATCCCACGTGGTGGAAAAGGGTTGATCGAGACCGTTGTGTCACTCGCACGCATGCCTGTCATCAAACACTACGATGGTATCTGCCACCTTTTCGTCGAGAAAAACGCTGATCAGGAGATGGCGGTTGCGCTAACGGTCGATTCCAAAACCCAGAAGCCGGGAGTTTGCAACGCATTGGAAACTCTTCTAATCGAGAAATCGATCGCCGCGGACTTCCTTCCCAAAGCCGCGATGGCACTTCGTGAAAAATCCGTAGAATTGCGGGGTGACGAGGCATCTCGTGCGATCCTCCCGGATCTTATCCCCGCAACGGAAGAAGATTGGGGCACGGAGTATCTGGAGAAAATCCTATCAATCAAGATCGTCGACGGCATTGATGAGGCCATTGAGCACATCAACAGCTACGGCTCCCATCATACCGACTGCATTGTCACCACTGATACCGATGAGGCCGAAAAATTCCTCCGCGCGATTGATTCCGCATGTGTGATGCACAATTGCTCCACACGTTTTGCCGATGGCGGGGAATTCGGGTTCGGCGCGGAAATCGGTATCTCCACTGACAAGCTTCATGCCCGCGGCCCGATGGGTCTTCGCGAACTTACCAGCTATCAATACCGCGTCCGCGGCGAAGGCCAGGTTAAGGCACCCGTTTCCTGAAAATCATCAGCTCCCGCTTTCCGCACTCTACTCGGTCCATTGATTGGGCTCAGTGCGGAAAGCCTGATAGCGATGGGCGGTTCTATCCCAAAGATAGACATGCCAGAGGTAACTGCGGAACGCCAATTGGCAATTCGCACGGATGAAATTTTCTTCCCGTGCTCCAGCATATTCCCAGCGTAAATTGCGAGTCCTCGAACGGAGCTTTTCACGGTTTACCACAATCCATACCCGCTCCTCGCGCGCGAAAATATCCTGGAACTGTGCCAACCGGTTGATGACTTTTGCATCACCGTTCCGATCCCTGAGCAACCCGTCATCGGAATAGGCGAAATCATAGAGAATCGGCAAAGCCAGATCATAATCCGCTTGGCCGAGCTCCATCTTCGCAGCATGCGGATGAGGCTCCGTAATCATTACCTTGTCTTCGCTCCGCAAGTTTGAGCGCACAAATCTCAGCGGAGTGATCGGATCGCCCAAGAGGGTTTCATCATAAGACCCGGGGATGCGCCACGGGCTCCAGCTGAGGATAATTCCCAGCCCTAGCAATGCAGCAATCGCCGGCCCCATCCGGCGTGGCGCACCCACCCGGCGCAGCTGGAAAACCACCTGCCGGGATACCTCTGCCACTCCGTGGACACAAAGCGGGATCCATAACGTCGTGTATGCATATTGGTAGCGGAAGCTCGTGGAAGTGACCAAAAGGTTCGTAAACAGAACTGCCGTATACAACAGAGTGTGCATCGCTAGAATACTCCGATCACCACGTCGCAGCGCGGCCATCAAACTGAAAGGAAGAAATGCGCTCGCCAGCAAATGAAGGCGCGAGTAGCCGATAAACATCGACACTAGATTTCCCAGCTCCCAGAAATTTGGGGCAATCGTCGCCTCGACATTCGGCGACACACCGGAAGTCCACGTGAGGCATTTCATCTGGAAAACCAGGACATCAATCACGAATAGAGCTCCGATAATCACTCCCGCCAGCCCCGCCTTGAACTCCCAACGCCACGGAATATCCCGGCCGAACAGGAGGTAGGTCACGAACAATGATGGAGCAAACCCGATGCTGATTTCCTGGCTCAAAATCGCCGCTCCAAAACTGAACACTGTGGCAAGGATCCATCCCGGTCCGGCAGCCTGCACAAAACCGCGCATCAAACATACTGCAGTAATAGTAATTAGAAGCTGCTGCTGCTGGTAAAAACGCGCGATGTGTGAGGTGAAAATCAGAAATGGATGTAGGGCGAAAAGTGCTAATGATCCCACCGCTATCCAGCGATTTTTAAAACACACACGGCACATCCACCACACTGCGGCACCGGTCGCCACTCCGGTGAAAACGGAGAACAACCGCAGTGTCCACAGGTTTGTCCCGAAGATCCAAGCGACGGCGGCGGCCACATAATGATACATCGGGCTGCGGGTATACCAGATGTCTTTTCCGATCTCGGGAACCCCTTTCACCACGATTGAAGCCACCCCTTGGATCGAAGCAAATTCATCGTCATCGATGGGTTGTAAATCAGCTTTCCAGCCGCGCACAAAAAAACATATCACCAGTAAAATTGTGAAGGCCATCCAACGTCTTCCTTTGCCCCGGGTGCGCATTCCGGAAGATTTCTTCAACACCAATGGTGCCATCACCGCGATGCATGACGAAAACAGCAGCGCCCAGCCAGCCCAATGCCGCTCGCGGAAAAAAAGAAACTCCGATCTTTCGAAAAGCGAAGACCTCAGCCCGAAGACAAGTAATGCGGCAATGGCAAACCATACGCAGGACAGCACCAATTTCCCCGGCAGGTAGCGGATGATCATGCGGGCGCCAAGGGCTGAGAATATGCCCAGAAATATCGAATACACCTTCCATAGCCTGCCCGGCCATCCGTTGCCGACGAAGCTCATGGGCGGAAGTTTTTTGCTATCCGCCAGAGAGTTGAAAGCAGGTGCCGCAGAAGATCTCGCCCCGTCATCCACCCGCCATGCGGAACTCCCGGTGGCAAAGAGCTGCCTGGCACCTCCCGCGTGATCCGTAACCAGCTCCGCTGCAATACGCCGCGTGTTGCTTCTCGTGTATCCAGCATCCAAGCCCGGCACCAGGCGGATGCGTAATTCGTTCGCACCGCGACGAATCATACCATCGACACCGTAGCCGAAAAAGCCCTCGTCATTGCGAATCCGGGAGACTTCCAGCGGCACTACCAGAGCGGCTTCTTCATCATAGCCCAACGGATCTGCCTCGCGGCCTTTGACTTCCTTTTCCCCATAAGTGTCATCCAGGCCTTCACCTTCCGCAGTGGAATTCGGCCGCTCCCGGGTGCGGTTCAAAGTATTTTCGAAACGTTTGAAATCATTCGCAGTGGGATCACCGTGCCGCGGGTTTTCAAAACGTGTTCCCGAAAACGGGCTCGATACCTCGTCGGGATCCAGCAGCGTCGGCATCGTCGCCAAAGGCCGGCGCCCTTCCCAGCCGACCAACCATCCACCATCGTTCAATGAGCTTTTCTCACGGCTTCCCGGACGGAGTGCCTTGCCATTGATCGATACCGCGTAGGCCTCTGCGGTAGCGACCCGAAGGATGGCATTTTGTGGGAGTTTTCCTTGATCCCAGTTCAGCACCAGCTCCTCGTAGCCAGCACCATTCTCCAGAGGAGAAAGCCCTACCCAGCTTGCATGAAACGGATTCTCGAACGTTCCTTGGGGAACCATTGTTTTTCCGGAACGAGGGCCACGCGTCCATGCCTCGGCCTCTCGCCATCCTTTCATTCTTATCTCCGGCCTCACCCATTCCTGCTGGGTGCAGCCGACCGGGACAGGCTCCGCCAGCCAAGCGCTATTCGTATTGATCGGGACCACAGAACCACCCACCAAGCGGATTTCCCCGGTCAAAATTACGGCCGGCTGCGGTTTCCTAGCCTCGGTTTCGATGCAGATCGCGTTTTTTCCCTGCCGCAAATATGGACGGATATCGAAATAGATCGGCGTCTTGTGATTTGCATGGCCTGTCCACTGGAATTCCCGTGGAAAGTTCAAGGCCATCGCCGGATCCGAGGCAGTCAATCTTTGCCCGGGTGCGCCAAGACCGTTTTGAAACTGTCTGGTCGAGCGCCAATAGGTCCAGGCTCCCACCGGATCTCCATTCACCGTGATTTCAAAACCTCCCTGTGCGGCAATCCTCACCCATGCGGAGTCCACATCCTCGATAAGGGTAAAGTCCTGCCTGAAGCAAGCAGTTGACTGCAAATCATCTGCTGTGCGAATCCATCGGGCATCCGCCGGCCATACAACTTCCCGCACCGGCGGATCGTATGGCTTCCACCATTCCCCGCCGAGCAATACAGCCATGGCGACAGCAAGACCAATCCAGATGGCAGGCCATAGTTTCAAAAGATCGTTCCGCTGGGATTTCATCGTCCTTGGGAGAGTTTTCTAGCGGCGATCGCTTCCTGGTCATTTCCCGCGGCAGCTTCTCCCTGGGCTAAAAATCCTTGGCTGGCGGCCAGAATTCCCCGGCGCTCCTTCCGTAAAAAACTGCCTGTGAGAGGCTTGATTCTTGAGGCGGCAAAACGGTTTCCGGCGAGATCACCCGATTGCAGGCAGGCCAGCTGGTAATGAAACCAGGCCTGCATACACGTCGGCTCCTCATCCAATAACAATCCGAACTTGCGCTTGGCCTCGGTGAGGCGGCTCGAGTTCACATCGTCGATACAGTTTCTCAAAAGTCCCCGCAGCACCTCTCTCCGCTCCGATACGGTCAGCTGCTGCCTTCTTTTCAATAAGTCCTCCAAAAGCGCTGACGACCGCGCACCATATCCTTTATCGAAGAGCAACCATGCCTCGTGGAGCTTCGCCGCAGGGACATCCGTCTGTCCAAGCTGCCGGAGCAGGGCCCCACGCTGTAGGATCACGCCACTGTCGATGCACAGCGCAGGCAGCCGCTTCCCCGCTAACTCCAATTTTTCCAATGCCTCCCGGGGCTGCCACGACATGGCATCCTTTCTGGCCTCCCTCAACGCTCTTCCACCGAGAATCAGAGGTATCATCGTGAGTAAAACGAAGATCGCCGCGGAGCCGCAGAGCGCAATCGCGGTCCCCCGCAACAAATACTTCCGCTCTCCCTTCGCGGCTCCCCGTTGCCCCCAGCCGAAACTTCCTGTCAACATGAAGAGCACGCCGAAGACGCAGAGAAACCAACCTTTTCCCGCGAACTGACTAAAGGCCGGATTGTATCCAAACCACCAGACCATATCCGGTATTTCCGCGATGCCCAGTGAAAGCGAACCAGACATCGGCGGACGGAAAACCGCGAGCCGGTCAGGCGGATCCTGGGCCCACAAACCCATTCCACCGGGAACGGGGCGTTCCGAATGCCCCCGATAAATATCGCCGCCCAGCCAGGTCAGGTTATCAAACTGCTGCTGCAGCCAACCGGCATCTCCGGAGGTCGTCTCGTCCATCACGATCACCGACTGCGGAAACCACAGTAAAAATGGCAGCACAGCGGCGAAAACCGCTGAAAGCGTAGCATGTTGGCCCGCCGTTTTTTTTCGTAGAAGCAGCCAGCCCAACGTGCCTGCAATAATGAAAACACAGCCAGCCTTCCACCACAGCGTCGAAGGGGCATCCCTAACGATCAAACTCCCATCCACTTCAAAACCCGTGGGCAGCGCAAACCAAGGCATGCATAGACCGGCGAGAAAGAAAAGCAGTCCGCCCAAAGCCATCAGCATGGAGAAAATCGAGCGCATATCTCAATCTCCGGCAGGTGGCACAAAATCCTCCCAGCGCCGCTCGATTCTAATCGGATCACCCTCCTCCAGCACCCAATGACCGCGGACGATGACTTTCTCTCCCGGATTGAGGCCGGAGAGGATTTCAACCTTTGTATCCTCGACGATCCCAACCTCCACCAAGCGTGATGCCCAATTGTCATTTTCATCCACCACGGAGATATAGCCGGTGCCGGCGGATATGGATACTAGCGCCCCACGTGGAATCGCCAGGTTCTCCTTTTTGATCCTGATTCTTGCAAAACCAGTCATGCCCAGCGCCGCCTTGTCGGCCTTCGGAGTGAGGCCAATTCTTGCATTGAACGTAGCCGCCCATTCCGCCGCTCCGCTACCCCGGGGACGCAGCGGCCGGTTGGTTTCCGGACCACCCTGGTTGAACGAAACCACCGGAACGATCAACGACACCGTGCCGGGAAAAGGATGTCCCGGGAAGGCTTCCAGATGAACTTGGGCTGCCATCCCGGTTTCCACATCTGTGAAATCCGCCTGATCGAAATACGCCTCAAACCAGCGGCCCGCAGCAATTACGAATCCCGGTTTTCCACTATCCTGGTTATATTCTCCTGGATTCAACAACACCCGCTCCACAATCCCCGCATCCGGTGCACGGACATCATACCCGAGCAATTCCCGTTCGCGATGGCGCACCGCTTCTTCCGCATCTTTCACTGCGTTTTCAGCGATTTTCAGGCTTTCCTTCACTCCCTTCTCCGACATCGCCATCTGCAGCCTGGCTTGGGAAACCTTGCGTGTTGCCTCCGTGAATTCACCCTCTACGGCCAGCAATGCCGTCCGGGAAACCGCGCCACGGGCAAATGCCTCACGATATTTCTTCACCTTTTCCTCAGCTTGCAAAATCAGCTCCTCGTCCGCCGCCAGATTGACCTTTTCCATCGCCGGACGCTCCTGCGCGAGGACATAGGCGGAACCTAGCTGGACCCGGGAGAGCTCCGCCTTCGCAGTATCAACAGCCAGCTTCGCGGACTCTAGTTTGATCAATGCCAGGGTATCATCCATCCGCGCCAGCACTTGATCCTTCTTCACGACGTCACCGGGCTCCACGAGAACTTCTCTGACCATTGCCATTGGAATAACCGGCGCGAGCAAAGGAGTGCTCGCGCATGTTCCCTCTCCCATAATCCACCGCTCGAACTCCGCGTTTTTTGCGATTGCGATTTCCACAGGCAATGGCCGGCCGAGCTTCCGTATGACGGATGGATAGCCGAGCTTTGAGCTATAAAATTTCGATCTCGGATCTGTCCACGAAGGCGCGATCACCGCGACAACAAGCAAAATCCCAAGCAGACCTGTGGCAACAATCGCCATCAGGAGCTTGAGATTCGACAAGGTTAGTTCGATCACCAAAGACCACAAATCGTGGAATTTGGTCATCAGGAAACGCATCGCTCTGTTCATCACTGGGAATACTTAATAATAAATATACACGAACTACCAGAGCGATCCGATCGGATTCCTGCAGAAGTAAAACTCTCCTTACTTAGCTACTTCACATTCCGATACGGGAATTTCCTGATGACTCAAATGACCGATTAGCAGGCTGCCGCCAAGTGCCAGAAGCTCTGCAAAAATTTGAAGCGCGCGCCACATCACCGCGATCGCGATCGCATCGGGCAAAGGGAGATAATTCGCGAGAAACCAAGCAATCCCGGCCTCTCTGACACCTATCCCCCCTGGCACGCCGATGGCGAAAAAGCCGATCAACCACGCCCCGCCATCCGCTGCGGATGCAGTCGCGAAGGAAAAGTCCACCGAGTCTGAAAACACGGCTTTGACCAGCAGCATCAGCATAAAAGCATGGAATACGCATAGCCCCAGATAGGCCAGGAACGATCTCAAAAGCGGCAGCGCACTCCAGCCGTGCACACGAAGTGGGGCCAGGCGTTTCAACACCGCGCTTCTCACCGGCTTGATTGCAACAAGAGCTGCGCCGATAGCTGCTCCGGCAACTGGGATTATCCAGTACAATGAGCCCGCATCCGCATTTTCTCCGCCGAGTTTGATCAAAAGCTCATCAAGGATTTTCCCATCCAGCAGGAGTCCCACTCCGCCCAAAACCGCCCAAGCCATGATCGTAATCAAAAGCTCGGCCACAAGACTCGCCCCCGCAATTGCCTTGGGCACGCCGATTGCAGGAGCTTTCACAACTCTCGAAGCATAGCCCCAGATTCCTCCCGGCAGCCACTTCATGGCCTCGCATTCGATCCAGGTCCTCGTGGCAGTCAGCCGACTCACGCCACAGCCGAGGCCTCTTAAAACCTCCGACCAGACCGATGCATTTATAATCGTATAGGCCACCAGCCCGAGCAGCACCATTGCCACCAAGCCATAATTGGCTCCCTTGGCTGCTGAGAGCACTTCAGGAAGATTTTTCCACAAGATCGAAAGGGGCAATCCGATCGCGCAGGCGAGCAGGACGGGCTTGATGGCTTTTTTGATGTTCATTTTAAAAATGGTTATAGCTCCTACCAGTTGGAATTCGATTACGCGGCTAGCTCCGATGAAGCTGGAAGTTCGGAAAATTCCGGAACCTCGCCGCGATAGACTTCGAGCGTGAGCTTGGCGCAGCGCTCCCAATCGAAAGCCCGCGCCGCATGCCGAGCTCCTTCCTCACCGAGGCGGGCAGCCAATGCCGGATTTTCGATGATGCGTTGGATCGCAGCAGCAAGAGCGGCTTCATCCTTTTCCGGAACGAGCAACCCGGTTTCCTCATGGATGATCACATCCACAATCCCCCCCACACCGGAGGCAACCACCGGCTTGCGGTTGGCGAGAGCCTCGATCAGCACGACTCCGAGCCCTTCGGTGTCTCCTTTGTCATCGAAGATCGCCGGATGAACATACATCGTGCAGGTGCGATACAACTCGCTGAGTTCCGCATTCGAAACAAAGCCTGCAAAACGGACTTTCCCTGTCAGGCCAAGCTCTGCGGAAAGGGCTTCCCACTCCGCCTTGCGGTCCCCTTCTCCGGTGATGACCACTTCCACATCCTGTTTGGCAAGAACCTGGGGAAGGGCGCGGAGTAGTACATCGATACCCTTGCGCTGCACCAACCGTCCGCAGAAAAGCAGCAACGGAACCTCGCGAATCTCCGCATGGGTATTTTCCGGAATTTCCGGGACCGTCGCACCGTAAGGCACGACACGGGATTCCACCCCACAGAGGCGCTTGACCTCCGCTGCGGTATGGGAGCTATTCACGCAAACCTCATCTGCCTGACGCAGCAGGAAAGAAAGAATTTTACAGATGATGCGATTGTTTCTGGCCAGAGCCAGCTCCGCACCATGGCACATGGCTACAACTCTCACACCGAGAAACCACTTCGGTAGCAGCGCCCAGAATCCATGGGGAAACGGCCAATGAACATGCAAAACCTCGGTCTTGTCCTTGATGCACCAGCGGAAAATCGAGAAAACACCGGACAGAAGGTAGGGAATTACCAAAAGCTTGTAACCGAGTGAGCGGGCTTTGTTCGGTGCGCCGGAATCATGGGTCAACGTCTCCAACGCAGCAGTCGCATAGCGGAAACGGTGGACTTCGATCCCATCGATCTTGTGATCTCCGAGGCCACGGAAAGTCGCGGCGTAAACTTTCAAAGACTGCAGCGAGGATACGGTGCGGCGGGCCATTTCGCGCATCCATGGCACTTGATGATCATCCTGCGAGCGGGAATATGTCGAAGTAACTACGGCTACTCTCGGGCCGCGGGTGTTATGGATTGATGCTGATTTCATGACTGGGGATAGCTGGAAAAGGGTTGAAAAATTTACGCGGTCTCAGGCTTACAGCCCCATCGCTGTAGGAGGCACCTCTTCGTTCCCCAAATCGGCGGAAAAGCGATCCAGCTCCGGCACTACGCGCAACTGGGGAATCTGGGAGGCACTACGCTCCGCGACCGGAAGGCTACGGCCCGGCTCCATATTGGCATGAACGCGATGCTCAAGACTGAGCCCCTGCCCAACGGCACTGACAGCCGCAGCGATAAGCACGGTGCCGGCAAGAAGAAGCGAGGCAGCACCGGAGCCCCCCATAACCAGTGTGGCGACAGCACCTGTCCAGATCGCCAGGGCAAGGATGCTTAGGACGATTGCGATGCGCCCGAAGAAGTGCATCGGACGGTTGCGGTAGGTTTTGAGGAAGCCGACGGTTGTCATATCAAAGATGCCGCAGAGGATTCTTTTCACACCGTATTTGCTTTTACCGAACTTCCGTGGGTGGTGCAGCACAACAAGCTCTGCGGTTTTGAACCCCTCGAACGAAGCAAGGGATGGAACCATGCGGTGCATCTCACCATACATCGGCAGCTGCTTTGCAACCTCACGGCGGTATGCTTTGAAGCCGCAGTTGTGATCATGAAGTTTGACACCAACGATGTGGCTGAGCATTGCGTTGAAAACGCGGCTTGGCAGGACTTTGTGCCACGGATCGTGACGCTTTTGCTTCCAGCCGGTCACAATATCATAACCTTCTTCGATCTTTTCGAGGAAACGAGGAATTTCATTCGGATCATCCTGAAGATCCGCATCCATGGTGAAAATTACATCTCCGTTGGATTCCGCATATCCGAGAGAAAGGGCATCCGCCTTACCCATATTCTGGCGAAAACGCAGGGACACGATATTCTTTGGCAACTCGGAGGCCAGACGAAGCATCTCGCTCCAGGTCCCATCCGTGCTACCATCGTCAATAAGAACGATCTCCCACTTGTAACGGAGATTTTCCATTTGTTTTTGAATCTCTGTGCAGAGCGTTGCCAGAGTTGCTTCCTCATCCTTCGCAGGAATGATGAAGCTAACGGTAGGACGGATGATGGAAGAGTAAGGAGAGATAGTTTTCATGACGATAACTACATCGCTAAGATCGTGCCAAATCGACAAAAAGACTTACAACTACCTAACTACAAGCTCCTTACAAAAACTCCGAAATAATCCACCCATTACCCCTCGGCAAAAGATCCGGTAAATTTTACCTGACCCGGAAAATATGACCGGTAAATTTTACCCCATTTTAGCAACAATCTTCCTTGGATTCCGTCTGGTCATGTCCGACCATGGACGTTAGAAAATCATCCACGAATGCGGAGGGGGGTAATTCAGGTTCAAGGTTTGATACTGGCTAGCGTTGCGCTGCTGGGCTGCACCGTGGTTGGACCGGACTATGAATCCCCTGTCACACCGGTTCCGGATGGCTGGACCAGGGTTCTGGAAAAAGAGCAGTCCGCTTCCAAAACCGGTGCGCAGAAATGGTGGGCGGATTTCAACGACCCGGATCTCACAAAACTGATTGCGACAGCGCGTAAGAACAATCCGGACCTGAAAAGGGCCCGCGCCCGGATAGAACAGGCCTGGCATCAGCGTCGTGTCATCCGCGCGGCATTCTTCCCCCACAGTGATTTTTTCGGCAGGCAGGATCATGGTTTGGGAAGCTTTGACCGAAGTGGGATCGATTGGGATCCGGGCAGCTCCAGTGATGAAATTGCCCAAGTTGATGTGGGCTGGGAGATCGATTTGTTTGGTGGCATCAGCCGTCAGGTCGAATCAGTCACCGCAGATTATGAGGCCAGCATCGAGGGCTGGAGGGACTTTCATGTGATCGTGACCGCGGAAGTCGCTCTTCATTACATCGCCCTCCGGACTCTTGACGCGCGCCTGGCGGTCAGTCGGGATGGTGCTGCCAATTACAAAGAAATAGCCGATCTTACCAAAGTTAGAAAAGAAGAGGGAGTGGGCTCGGATATGGACGTCCTGGAGTCTTCCGCTCGCTTGAAGCAGCAGGAATCAAAAATTCCCAAGCTGGAGGCGGAACGGGCAGCTATTTTGAGTAGATTGGCGGCCTTGGTGGGGACTTACCCGGCCCAGGCCACTGCGATGATCAGGCCAGCTTCCCCCATCCCAACCCCACCAAGAAAGCTTTCCACAGGCCTACCTGCGGATCTATTGAGATCCCGGCCGGACATTCGCCGGGCAGAGCGAAAGCTCCAGGCACAGAGCGCGAGGATTGGCATGGCGACTGCGAATTTATATCCAAGCCTCTCACTCTCTGGCGCCATCACCTACGAACGAAGCGTCACCAAAGGTATCACCGATCTTTTTCGCAGAGATCTCGGGCTAGGCCCTACGCTCCGGTGGAGGATTTTCCATGCCTGTGCGGATCAGGCAAAAATAAAGGAGCAGGAAGCCGGATTGGAAATGGAGCTTGCACAGTATGAGGAGGTCGTCCTCACCGCGGTGGCGGAAGTGGAAGAGTCCCTGGCCGGTTGCTATTTCGAAAAACAGGTTCTGGAGAAACTCTCTGAATCCGCTTCCGAATACCAGCGGACGGCCGAGCTGATGACAGATTCCTATCGCTCCGGGCTTGTCGATCTCCGGCGCTTGCTCAACGCGCGTCAGGATGCGATCGATACGCGCGACGAGGCTTCCGCGACCCGGGGCAGGCTCGCGGCACATTCGGTAAAACTTTTCAAGGCCCTCGGAGGTGGCCCGCTACCCATGCCGAAGGGCATGGAGCCCCCACCCTCCGTGGCGGAGGACCAGGACTAATCCAGCACTCCGGCATCTTTCAGCACAGCCAATAGCTGTGGCGGGCGAAACGGTTTCGCCAGATAATGGTTCATCCCGGCATCAATACAGGCTTTCTGATCAGCCGGCAGCACACTTGCGGTAAGAGCTATAACGGGCAGTATTTTCCCCCGCTCCCCGCATTCGCCGGCCCGTAGTCTCCGGACTGCTTCCGTGCCATCCATCACTGGCATCCGCACATCCATGAAAATGGTCACAGCCTCTTGCTCCTTTTTGAAAAGGTTTAAAATCTCCAGGCCATTCTCCGCATGCAGAACACGATATCCGAGATTCCCGAGCAGAATTTTCATCAGACGTGCGTTAACCGCATTGTCTTCCGCAATCAGAATCGTCCGCCCTTCCGCATTTACCTTTGAGGGAATCCTCGCCGGGAAAATTCCGTCATCCTCCCTCTCCCCTGCTGATTTCTCGGGAACAGACAGCGGGATATAGAAGCGGAAAACCGATCCTTCGCCAGGCTCCGATTCCGCAGTGATCCCTCCATTCATCAAATTCAACAGTCGGTCACAGATCGCCAATCCGAGACCCGTCCCACCATATTCCCGCGTAGTGCTGGCATCGGCTTGTTGGAATGGCTTGAAAAGCTGCTCCATGATCACCTGATCGAAGCCGATACCGGTATCCCGGACTTCGAAATTGAGCCTGGCGTCCTCGGCCCAGATTTTTAAGGTTACACTCCCCTTCCCGGTGAATTTTATCGCATTCGCCAGTAGGTTCATGACGACCTGACGCAGCCGCGCGGGATCTCCCATTACGGAATCCGGTGTCCCGGCATCTATATCCAGGAGGATTTCCAGCCCTTTGCTTTCGGCGCTCTGTCGCTGGATTGCAAAGCATTGTTCAGCAAGAGCCGATGGATTGAATGCTATCTCCTCGATCTTCACCGCACCGCTCTCAATCCGGGAGTAATCGAGGACGTCGTTGATAATATGCAGCAAAATATCGCCACTGTTGCGGATCGTGCTCAGATGCTCCTGCTGGGTCCTGGTGAGAGATGTTTCCGCAAGCAGATCGGAGAAACCAAGAATCCCGTTCAACGGTGTCCGAATCTCGTGGCTCATTGTAGCAAGAAAGAGCGATTTCGCTTCGTTCGCACGCTCTGCAATTTCCTTGGCCTCTCTCAAGTCATCTTCCGCTTGCCGCCGGGCCACGAACTGCCCCACCTGGAAGCCGATCTCGGTGACGACCTGCGAGAGAGCTTCATCGGGCTCCATGATGTGCTGCCCACAAAGCTCGAAAATCCCGATAATCCTTCCATTCGAAACGATCGGGAATGCGAAGGCTCCGTGTAGTCCCAGGCCAGCCGCCACTGTGCTACGGGGACATTCCTTATACAGCCCTAGATCGGGAACCCAGATCGCATCTCCGGATTCCCACACCAATCCCGGGAGATAACTTCCAATGGAAATTTCCCGGTCCAACGATACATCCAGAAACCCGGCGACATTCATCCGGGGATCATGCCAGGTCTCGACACATCGCAGGTTATTGGTCTCCGGATGCAACATCCACATCAACCCGAGAGAGCCTCCCAATTTGGGACAAACCGCTTGCAGAATTTTCGCTCCGGCTTGCTCCGAAGACAACGGAGATGCCAGAATACTGGAAACCGCATGCTGGATCCAACGGCGCCGCTCTTCCTCTTTCACACGGGTCACATCCCGCTCCACCGCCATAAAATTCCGGAGAGACCCGTCCTCATTGAACATTGGCTGAATCTCCATTGATAGCCAATATGAACTACCATCTTTCCGGTAATTTAGAATATCAGTCCGCAAGCCTTTCCCATTTGCCAGGCTCTCACGAATATTGGCTACCGTGTTTTGATCCGTTAATGGCCCTTGTAGGAACGAGCCGGGCTTCCTTCCCGCCACCTCTTCCAATTCGTAACCGGTTATCTGCACGAATGCTTCATTGACCCACTCGATACAGCCTGCCGCATCGGTCACGATCACCGCATTATCGGTCCGCTCAGCCACCAGAGCCAGCGTCCTGGATTCCGCCTCTTTCTCAGAGAGGCGCTTGTTTGCAAGCCGGAGTTTTGTCCGTTCACTGGTCAGAGAATCTGCCAACGATTTCAGCTCGGCAACCGCACCCCGGTGATTTTGCACCAGCTGCAGAAGATCAAAGATCGGATCGTGAACGGCGAAATCCGAAAGGGTCAGGCCGCACTCAGCCACCTGTTCAGGAATATTGAACCAAGGAGAAGCCAGGAAGAAGCCGGCCTCATGGGCTGATGATGGAAGCACCAGCTGTGCTCTGAAAAGCTGGTGGGTCTTCTTGTGCCGGAAAAGATAAAGCGAATTTTCGTTGGACCGTAAAAAACCTTCCGCCATTTCCATATCTCCGGCGGGACGCTCGAAAAAAAACAAGTCGTCAAACGCGGCCCCGACTTTCACATCAAGACAGATTTTATGCATACTTCCGCCGTATCCTGAGACCCTGAATTTCTCATCCCAGCGGATAAAAAAAGGAAAAGCCCTTTCAAGCTGCTGGCCGTGAAGACTCACCGCATCATCGTCCGGAGGATTCATCCGGCCTCTCCCTCCACCCAGCTGACCGCAAAAACATCATGGTCCGCGCCTTCAGCCTTTCGCTGTGCGACTACGATCTTAGTGGAGGTATTAAACATTTTCCCCAGTCCCTGCAGCAAACCGATTACAAAGTCTGTCAACCCCGGACGATGGGAGTGATAATGAAGCAACAGTGAGTTTTCCTTAATATCAGTGCAATTGAAACGTGGGGGTTTTAGGTCGGGAAAGATCATCGCCACCCGAGTATGAAAAGTCGGTAGATTGATCAAAAATTCCGGGAGGGTTCGGCCATTTGCCTCCAGCATACTGCCATAGCCCTGTCGCGCCGTTTGTAACACCCAGTGCTCGCCAAAGGCATGTAGCACCTCCCGTCCGGAGACTCCCAGCACTTCG
Source organism: Luteolibacter algae (assembly GCF_042683045.1). Lineage (NCBI taxonomy): Bacteria > Pseudomonadati > Verrucomicrobiota > Verrucomicrobiia > Verrucomicrobiales > Verrucomicrobiaceae > Luteolibacter > Luteolibacter algae. The sequence goes on from NZ_JBHUIT010000003.1 coordinate 204,192, forward strand.
CTAGCCGCTTCGACCAGATCATAGGTCATCTCATCCGGATAGCTTTCATTGGAGAGAAACACATCCACTTCCACTCCAGCCTTTTGCTTGATCAGATCCCATTTTTCATCGCCAAAATTGGTGATGACGAGGTCTTGCACCGCTTTATTAACCATCCCATACATTAGCTATGATCTTCTTATGTATTTTCGGCCGGTCAAGCAGCAAGGCTTTATCTCACCTTACGTATTTGCGTAGGCTTTGAGCTTATTATAAACTGATTTTTCACTGATCCCCAACCTTCTCGCGGTCTCCGCCCGATTGCCCTGGCACAGTTCCAGAGTTTGCTCAATGGCAGCACGAATGACTTCCTCCAGCGGCATCCCCGCCAAATAACCCGCAGATGATGAACTTCCCTTGGAAGTCGCCTGGTTGAACTCTGGAGGAAGATCCGCGAGCGTGATCTCCCCTTCTTCGCAAAAGGCCGAGCAACGCTCCAACACATTCTCCAACTCGCGGACATTTCCAGGCCAATCATATTTCTGGAAAAGCTCGAACACTTCCGGGCTGAGACGAATCTGCGGGCAATTTCTTCTCTGGGAGATGTTCCCGAGGATTTTCTCCGCCAAGGGCCCGATCTCGTCCCGGCGATCACATAGCGAGGGAACTTCCAGCGGAATCACGCTCAAGCGGTAAAACAAATCCTCACGAAATGATCCTTCTTTGATCTTAGCCGCAAAATCAATATTGGTTGCCGCGATCAAACGGACATCCGCTTGAATGGTTTTCTCGCCGCCGACACGTTGGAACTGTCTGTCTTGCAACACATTCAGAATCTTCGGCTGCAAATCAATCGGGAGATCACCGATTTCGTCCAGAAACAGCGTGCCACCCGCAGCGGATTCAATTTTCCCGATACGCCGCTTCACAGCTCCTGTGAATGCGCCCTTCTCGTGGCCGAAGAGCTCACTCTCCAAGAGTTCCCTGGGCAGTGCCGGACAACTGACCGTCACAAACGGCCGTGAGGAGCGGCCGCTTAAAGAATGAATCATGCGCGCCAGCATTCCTTTTCCCACTCCACTGTTCCCAGTCAAAAGCACACTGGAATCCAAGGGAGCAATTTTCCTGGCCTTGCTCATCAGGGCGACCATTCCCGGAGAGACTGCCACCATATCCTCCGTGTTGGCGGATTCACCGACGGCGTCACGGAGATTCTCGTTCTCCTCGCGCATCCGATAAAGATCGAAGGCTTTGAAAACGACTGCAAACAACTCTTCCGGATCAAAAGGCTTTGTAAGGTAATCCACCGCCCCGAGCTTCAAGGCCCGCACTGCCTCCGCAGCCTGATCCGCCGCGGAGAGGATGATCGTGGGGATTTTCGGGTGATTCAGGGCCATATATTCCAGCGATTTGAACCCATCCCACCCAGGCATGCGCAAATCCAGCAAAACCGCCTTGGTCTCGTGCCCAATGAGCTTCATCGCAGACTCACCATCCGCAGCGCCCGCAGCTCTTACCCCCCGTTGTTTTGCCAGCAATAAGAGGAGGTTCCTAGCCGTATTACTGTCTTCAGCAACAACAAGCTCCGGAGATTGGTGACCGCGCATCATGGGCCGATTCTACTTGTCTAATCTGTTATGACAAGAAAGCGTCTCAAACATGAGCGCTGGTGGAGAATTCAGTCCAGATGATATGAAGCTGATTCATATCGAACAGTTTTCAACCATGCGAGATACGCTTGGTGATGATTTCGTCACCTTGCTGGAAAGCTTTTTCAGCGATTGCGAAAAATACCCGGCACGGCTGAATCATCATTTGGAAAATAATGATGCGAGCGGGTTTTGCGATCTTGCCCACGAGATCAAAGGCTCCGCAGGATTGCTGGGTCTAGCAGCGATTTCCGACTGTGCAAACGTCTGGGAGGAGCTCTCAAAGTCGAACCAGTTTCCTGACCCAAAGCATGTCACGCAGGATTTCCCTCAGCTGGTAGCCGCCACTAGGTCCGCCGTAGGGAATCAATAGCCTACGAATGTCCGCGAAATTCTTTTTCCAGAATTTCGCGACGGTAACTGAAGATTCGCTCCAGTTTCGGACGCACAAACACTTCATGTCCGATCTCGCCAACGGGCCATAACGGCAGGGCATAATGGACCAGGTCTTTCATGAGCACGCCGCCCTGAACCTGCTCAAAACGATGCAAATGATGCCAGAACTTGTAGGGGCCGAAGCGTTGCTCATCGATAAAAGATAGCTGTTCCTTCACACATTTTATTTCCGTTACCCAAGGCACCCAGAATCCGGGAAACAACATCACCCGATATTCGATGATCTGTCCTTCATACATTTTATCACCGGGCTGATGGACAATCTTGAATCCTAATTCGGCAGGCGTAATCCGGTCCAAATTCCGGGGGCTGGAAAAGAAATCCCATGCGTCTTCCAGAGAAATCGGGAGAAACTGGGATTGTTCTAATGTGTGGATCATGGCCGGAACCATCGTTCGTTTTCCGGCTGAAGCAAGCGGGCAAGGATCCCAAATATTCGTTTTCAGCGATTGCGGATGAAAAACCCGCCCTTACGTTCGGTGCGAAAGTCCGACCGAAATAGAAACAAACAAAGATATGAATTTAGAACTTACAGGAAAACTTGCTCTCGTAAGCGGAAGCACCGCGGGAATCGGATTTGCCATCGCACAAGCTCTCTCCGCAGAGGGAGCAAGAACCATCGTCAATGGCCGCAGCGAGGAATCTGTCGCAAAAGCGATCGACGAGCTGAAGGCAACGGCGAAAGGCGAACTACTGGGATTTGCCGGCGATCTGTCATTGCCGGAAGAGATCGCAAAGCTGACAAGCCAATATCCCGAAGTGGATATTCTGGTGAACAATCTGGGTATCTTCGAGCCCAAACCTTTTGAAGAAATTCCGGACGAGGACTGGAAACGTTTTTTCGAGGTAAATGTCCTCAGCGGGGTGCGCCTCTCCCGCAGCTATCTCCCGCGGATGAAGAAAACAAACTGGGGACGGGTGATCTTCATTTCCAGCGAAAGCGGCGTGCAGATCCCTGCGGAAATGATTCATTACGGAATGACAAAAGCTGCTCAGATCGCCATTGCACGGGGAATCGCTGAAGACGTCGCCGGCACTGGTATCACGGTAAACAGCGTTCTTCCAGGCCCCACAAAATCACGTGGGGTGATCGGATTCATTGACGATATGGCAAAACAAACCGGCCAGTCAGCGGAGGAATTTGAGAAAGATTTCTTCAAAAACAACCGACCGACCTCACTCAATCAGCGTTTTGCCGATCCAGCCGAAGTTGCCTCCCTCGTAGCCTATCTCTGCAGCCCGCTGGCTTCCGCGACCACAGGAGCCGCCATGCGTGTGGAAGGCGGCATCCTCAAAAGCGCCTTCTAATCCTGTTTGTAAAAAAAAGCCCACACTCCTCTCCGGCGATCTGAAAGCCTACAATTTTTTCACGCGGATCGTAACGATATGCTCTGCTCCATCGCGTGAATCCGTGGCGATCAGCACATGCTCCCCTTCAACGAGGTGGGCGATTTCCCCATCGATCTTAAGCGTTGCACATCTCCAGGAGACGAGGTCCGGGAAATTGGTCAAAAGCCGTAGTTCGGACTGATTGCCGGGTATTTCCGGATCCAGCAGGATCGTGGATCCATCCAGAGGCCGGTAAATCTTCAGTGGAACTTCATTTTCCGCGGAGTCGTCCATAATCAGCTCGTCTCTGCGAAAATTCTGGCCGCTACGATACCACTGCGAATATACGGGCGGTAGCTTCGCACGTCCGGCGCCATCATAATCACTTGGCCCACCAATAGGTATCCCACGACCTTCCGGTATCCATTCCTCTCGGGAAAATTTCCCGGGCTTTCCCTTTTCAATCCGTTTTCCCGTCCGCGGATCCACCCTGACGATCTGCCCACCCTCCGGTCGATCATACCATTCCGCAGCCGTCTCCCCTTCCGCGCGAACTAACGCACGATGAAAAATCGGCCCTGCCCCTGAAACGCCGGAAATATTTTTCATCGGTTGGTTCTCAAAATTCCCGGCCCATACCCCTACCGTAAAACGAGGCGTAAACCCGATGCACCAGTTGTCACGGAAATCCGATGATGTGCCGGTTTTTACCGCACAGCGGAATGGAAGATCCAAGGGTCCACCTGTTGAAAACGATGGAGCACGTGCTTCCTTATCGGATAAAATATCAGCGATCATCCAGGCAAACTCTGGCTCGATGAGGGGCTCGGGCTCCGCCTTCTTCTCATCCATGAATAAACGCGATGGCAGGTAGTTTCCCATTCTCGCGATCGAAGCGTAGGCATTGGTGAGCTCCAGCAATTTTACCGGCGCGTTCCCAAGGGTAAGGCCCAATCCGTAGAACGCGGGTGGCTCATGTAGAGTGCCGATTCCCAAGCTCTGCAGAAAGTCGTGCAATCGCCCGGCCCCTCCAAGGCTTTCCAACTCACGCAATGCGGGGATATTCAAAGAACATGCCAACGCATGCCTGATCGTCACGGGTCCGCGATATTTCCGATCGTAGTTTTCCGGTAATTGGAGCCCCTGTGATGTCTGCAAGCGCATGGGGACATCCGCAAGAACGGTAGATGGCAAATGATCCAGATGACGGAATCCCAGAAGATACGTGAATGGCTTCAGAGCCGATCCGGGAGAGCGTGGAGTCAGCGCGCCATGCAACTGCCCGCCGCGTGGATCATTCCAGTCGGCGGAAGAAACCATCGCAAGAATATCGCCGCTCCTGTTTTCAATGACCACCACTGCGGCATGCCTGAGATTGGAGTCCTTGAGCCTGGCGGTTTCCTCGGAAACAATTTGCTCCAGATCTTTCTGCAAATCCAGATCCAGCGTCGATCGCACATGGTTTCCACTGCCGGGCCTGCGATTGAGCCATGGTGCTGATTTCGCCTCGATCAAGGGACGCAATGACAAAGGCTCCTGCCGCGCTAAATCAATTTCCTCCTGGCTGTATTTCCGGCTCACAGCCAAGCGATCCAGGACGATTTCCCGGCGGGCCATGGCGCGCTCCGGGTGGCGGAGCGGATTCAGCCGTGACGGAGCCTGGGGTAGGCCCGCCAACAATGCGCATTCACCCAGGGACAAATCCGACAACGGCTTTTGGAAATAAAAACGGGCTGCTTCCGACGGGCCGATACGGAGATTCCCGTAATCCAACCTCTGGAAATACGCCTCCAAAATGCGGCTTTTCTCCCAGCTCATTTCCAAGCGCCGGGCCACCATCGCTTCCCGGAATTTTGCGGCAATGTTCCGGGGTGCCGGGGGAGCGGATATCTTTGCCAGCTGCTGGGTAATGGTCGATGCTCCGGAAACGACTTTCCGTTTTCTCAGGAAATCGTAACCCGATCTGCCGGTGGCGAAAATATCGATCCCATGATGCGTGAAAAACCGCTTATCTTCAGCTGCGAGTGTGCAATCGATCAATGTCTGCGGAACTGATGATAACCCAATAGCTGCGGAGCGGGTGAAATCCTCCGAAGTGAGGTGATGGATCGCCCGTCCGTTCCGATCCAGCAGAACCGGAGAAACCGCAGGCTTTTTGAGCAATCCCGGGGATAACGGAAAGAACCAGGGCAGCACAAACCAACAAAAAGCGGTAAAAAGCAAGATGATCAGAAACCACCTCACCACGCGCTTCCAGCGCAGCGATATTTCCGGCTCTGAAGTTTCCTTTTCCACACTACAATTACTAGAGGGCAAAACTCCATTTTACAGTGATTTTTCTGTAAAACTCAATCTTTTGCTTGGAAGAACGCTTGGTTCGGTTTCGTATTGTGAACACATGAAAATGAAACTCATTTTATCCGGACTCGTAGCCTCCCTGATGCTTTCCCAGCCTACAATGGCCGACGACGACACCCCGCTCGCAAAGCAGATGGAAGCCATGAATGATGCTTACAAAGCAATGCGCCGCGAGAAAGATACGGCAAAGGGCGCTGCTCTCGCACGCGAAGCACAGGATGCAATGATCAAGGCCATCTCCGAAGTGCCTACAATGGTATCCGACATGCCGGAAGGCGCACCCAAGTCTAAGGCTTCCGCCGAATACCGCGCGATGACGGGGCAACTGATTGCTATCCTTGCCAATATCGAAGTCGCATTCCTTGATGGCGATACCGACAAGGTGGCGGAACTCGTCACAGAAATGCGCGAAAGCAAAAAGGTCGGTCACGACAGGTTCATCGAGGAATAAGTCTTAAAGGGAATCGATTTTCCCCTTGGCAAAATTTCAATAAAAAGACCCGCTGGATCAGAATCCGGCGGGTCTTTTTTTGGATGGGAAAGAGGAATAAACTCAGGATTCCAGAAGCTACTTCACAACAACTTTGGAACCTACTTTAAGCTTCGAGAAAACGACGGGCATGGTTTTGCTCGGTCCCCGGATACATGCGTGGGAAGCAGGATAGCGTTTTACGTTGCCGATGTGATGTCCCACGCCATCCCATGTCAGACGCATCCAGTATTTCATTGGAGCACCCTGGAAACGGCCACCCTCGGGGATCTCGTCCTCGAAAGCATTCGCATCGCCATTCACCAGATTGCCTTCGGCATCATAAATACGACCATATTTGTTCGAATGCTTGTCCGCGATCTTCTCGAGGATCTCATACTCCCCCGGAGGAGTCGGGTGGCTGGATTTACCGGTGCTCACGGGGTAATCCATCACTACTTCCTCACCGTTCATCAGAAGCGCCCGCTGGGCTTTTAGATCGATACGCAGCCAGGAGTTTGACTGATCCGTGACAGGAAGTTTCTGGGTATTTGTCCAGACATTGTAGGTCTTGGGATAATCCTTTTCCGCCTTGAAATGCTCATAGGAGCCTGGCTCGTAAGGGTTTTTATAACCTTCGTCGGTTTTGGACAAAGTTGGCTCGGCGGGCTTAGTCGTGGCACAGCTGGCAAGCAGGGCGACAACGCCACTAGCGCACAACAGGCTGATTTTTTTAAATAACATAAATACAGGCAGGCTGGTTGGCTGGGGGTCGTATGGCATTTTCCCTGTGATTGCAACCTTTCTAATTTGCGGCATGTTCACACAGACAGTTAATTCTCCGCGTAACAATGGTCTCCCAAGAGCTAAAAAACAAACTCCGCGATGTGCCGCACCAGCCTGGCGTCTACCTGATGAAAGATCGCCTGGGTTCCATCATTTACGTCGGCAAAGCTCTCGATCTCAAACGCAGGCTGTCCTCATATTTCACGCCATCCCGCAAGACCCGCGCGAATATCAAAACCCGTGCGCTGATGGATTCCATCCATGATTTTGAAATTCATATCGTCCGCAATGAACAGGAATCTCTCCTGCTGGAGGGAAAGCTGATCAAAGACTACCGGCCGCGCTACAATGTTGCCTTTCGTGATGACAAGCGTTTCCTCCACGTAAAAGTAAAACTCAGCGATCCTTTTCCAAAATTCATCGCGGTCCGCACCAAAAAGGATGATGGTGCCAGATACTTCGGCCCCTTCCCCCATTCGACCGCACTCCACGACACATTGAACTGGATCAACCGTCGCCTCGGTCTCCGCGTCTGTCGGCCACTTATCCCTGGCGAGACGGATTACCGCCATTGCAATGCCGATATCATCCGGAACTGCTCGGCCCCATGTATTGGCCGTATCTCACAGCAGGAATATCTGGAAAAAGTTGAGGAAGCCTGCCTGATCCTGGAAGGAAAAGGGAAAAAGGCGATTTTCGATGAGCTCCAATCGGAAATGCAGGCAGCTGCGGAATCTTTGGATTTCGAAAAGGCGGCCACCCTCCGCGACATCTTGGAGAACCTTAGAAAAACCTTGTCCCCGACCCGCCAGTTTTCACGCGGCCGTGGGGTTCCTACAACCGTGAAACCCACCGCGGATCTCGCGGATCTCGGAGAAGCACTGGGCCTCGGCGGACCTCCCCGCGTCATGGAATGTTTCGATATCTCCAATGTTTCATCGAACCATATTGTTGCCTCGATGGTGCGTTTCACAGACGGCCAGCCAGACAACCAAAATTACCGCAGATACCGCATCCGCACGGTTTCCGGGCAAGACGATTTTGCGTCCATGGCAGAGGTGGTTTTCCGCAGATACTCGAGGATTCTCCGGGAAAACATGGGAGAAGATTCCGAGTCTTCCCAGGAACCCCTGATCGAGGCGCAGCGGCGACTTGCCCGCAAAGGTAAGGCGAAGATTATCCTGCCCGACCTCATCATCGTCGATGGAGGAAAAGGGCAACTCTCCAGTGCTTTCAAGCAACTGCGCACTCTCGGATTGCAGGAATTGCCACTGATCGGTCTCGCGAAACAACGGGAGGAAGTATTTTTTCCGGGCGAGTCCGAGCCCCTGCTCATTCCCCACGATCGAGGAGCTCTGAAGCTGCTGCAACGCATTCGGGACGAAGCTCACCGCTTCGCAAACGGCTACAACGAACTGCTCTATCGGCGCAGGATGAAAGAAAGTCTCCTCGACGACTACCCCGGGATGTCTCCACGCCGCAAAGCCCTGCTTCTTGCAAAATTCGGCTCGCTCGCACGCATCCGCAAGGCCAGCGCCAAGGAGATCGCAGGGATTTCCGGGATTTCGGAAAAATTCGCGGAAGGCCTGCTGGAGTTTCTTGATGCCGCCTGATCCGGGAATCCGCATTTTTGCGAAATATGCAGTCGATTTGGTTCTGCCAAGCCCCTAAGATAAATGCATGCAAAAAGCTATTGTTACCCATTTCGATGATATCGAGCCCACCGAATGCCCTTGCGGAACCACCCGGCGCGCCTTTGCGGTCCCGGAAAATACGACTGCCACAATCCACTACGTGGACATTTCCACGGACGCAAAAACCCATTATCATAAAAAACTCACCGAAATTTATCTGATTCTGGAAGGCGAGGGCCATATGGAGCTGGATGGCGAGCTCCACCCTGTCCGCCCGATGTCCACCATCTTTATTCCTCCCTTCGTGCGGCACCGTGCGATCGGTAAAATGAAGATCGTAAATATCCCTGTTCCCGCCTTTGATCCCACCGATGAGTGGTTCGATTGATCACGCCGATGTGGTCTTTCCATTGACCTGATGCCCATAGGGTATTACCCAGTGGCCATGGAAAATGATCTCTCACTCGCAACGGAAGCCGCTGTCACCGCCGGGAAACTGCTGCGCAAGCACTTCGGAAAGTCTCTCGTTGTCGATGAGGCGATGCATCACGATATCAAGCTGGCTCTCGATAAAGAGTCCCAGGAGCTTATCACGGGTATCCTCCTGGGTGCCCGCCCTACTGACGCGCTGTATGGTGAAGAAGGAATCGCAGGGAATCAGGATTCAGGCCGCCAGTGGATTGTCGATCCCATTGATGGCACGGTGAATTTTTTCTATGGAATCCCCCATTTCTGCATCTCAATTGCCCTGCGGGTCGATGATGAAGTGGTGCTGGGTGTCATCCACGACCCGATGGTCGGTGAGACCTGGACGATAGAAAAAGGCGGCGTGCCGCTTCTCAATGGAGAGCCCGTTTCTGTCAGCTCCCGCGAAAAGCTTGAGGAGTCGATTCTCTTCGTTGGCTGTGGGAAATCCACAGAAGCTCTCAACACAGGGATTGAGCGCTTCCACAAAGCCTCCCTCCGTGCCCGTAAAATGCGCATGATGGGCTCTGCAGCCCTCGGGATGGCCTATATTTGCTGTGGTCGCCTTGATGCATACGTCGAGTCCACGATTTCGCTCTGGGACATTGCCGCCGGGAAACTGCTGGTAGAGGCAGCTGGCGGAAAAGTGACGCTTACCCGCCGCGAGGGAGAGGCCGACTCCTGGTCTATTGTTGCCACCAACGGAAAAATTCCAATCGAGGAAATTCTATGATCGGAATCGGCTACGATGTGCATCAGTTCGCGGAGAATCGTCCGCTGATTCTTGGGGGCGTGGAAATCCCGCACAGCCATGGTCTCTCCGGCCACTCGGATGCGGATGTTCTCTGCCATGCCATTGCGGATGCGGTCCTCGGTGCGATGGGGAAACCGGATATCGGATATTATTTCCCGCCGGGTGAGGATTTCTGCAAGGATATCTGCTCATTACGCATTCTTGAGAAATGCCGGGATCTTTTGGCGGAAGAAAATCTGAAACTCATCAATATTGATTCCACACTTATCGCGGAGGCTCCGAAGGTCCTCCCCCATCGCGAGGCAATGCGCCAGAACATCGGCACAGCTCTGGGCATTCCTCCGGAACGCGTCGGCATAAAAGCCACTACCAACGAGACCATGGGCTTCGTCGGCCGCAAGGAAGGCATTGCCGCCATGGCTGTCGCACAGGTCGATTAGTCCGTTTTATACATCTGTTCAAATGAAGCTCCAAGACACCCTTTCACGCTCTGAAAAAGCCATCACCCCTATTGATGGCAAGACCTACCGCTTTTATTGCTGCGGGCCGACGGTCTATGGCCCGGCACATATCGGAAATTTCCGAACTTTCGTGCTGCAGGATGTTTTCCGCCGCACTTTGGAAACAGGCGGCACCCGCACATTGCACGTCAGGAACCTCACAGACGTAGACGATAAAACCATCAGGGACTCCCAGGCAGCAGGGAAGACGCTCAAAGAATTCACCCGGATCTGGACGGAAAGATTCCATGCGGATTGCAAAGCGCTCGCCTGCCTCCCTCCGCATATCGAGCCCTCCGCCATTGAGCACATCCCCCAACAGATCGCCATGATCGAAAAGCTCGTCGAGAAAGGCCACGCCTATGCATCCGATGATGGCTCGGTCTATTTCAAAATTTCCTCATTTCCTGATTACGGAAAACTTTCACGCCTGGACGAACGTGAGCTTGATCTGGGTAAAACCCAGAACTCCCGCGCGAATGCGGACGAATACGAGAAAGATAGTATTTCAGACTTCGTCCTCTGGAAGGCGCGGCGCACGGAAGACGGAGCCAACTACTGGGAATCCCCCTGGGGCCAAGGCCGCCCGGGCTGGCATCTCGAATGTTCCGCAATGATCGCGGAATATCTTGGCGATTCATTTGACATGCATTCGGGTGGGGTCGATCTCGTTTTTCCTCATCACGAAAACGAAATCGCCCAGTCCCAATGTGCGTGCGGCGGGCACTTTGCGGCCCATTGGTTCCACATCACCCACCTGCTCGTAGATGGTGGCAAAATGTCCAAATCCCTCGGCAATATGTATACGCTGGCCGATCTTGAGGCCAAAGGTTTTACAGCCATGGAAGTGCGTTATGTGCTCATCGGCGCCCATTACCGGAAGCAGTTGAACTTCACGTTGGATTCCCTCTCAGGGGCAAAGGAAGCGCTCGGAAAACTGGCAAAATCCGCAGCAAAAATCGCTGAGAACATGGGATCCGAGACCTTATTGCCATCGGCCGATTTCGGCCCGTTCCAAACTGCCTGGGATTCACTCAACAACGATCTGAACACTCCGGGCGCACTTGGCGGGATCTTCACAGGCCTGCGCGAGGCAACCAAGCTGACTGGTAAAGACGCGGCTGCAGCGCTCGCCGGCTTGAACCGTATCCTCAAGGCCCTTGGCATCACTCTGCCGGAGATCTCCCAGGAAACCACAGAAGTTCCCGCAGACATCAAAACCCTTGCGGAAAACCGCTGGGCCGCCCGCTCAAACAAGGATTGGGCGACCTCCGATAAGCTGCGCGACGAGCTCACCTCAAAAGGGTGGGCCATGAAAGACGGCAAGGATTCCTACGAACTGGCAAAAATTTGAACGACGATCGCACGCGCCTTTTCTACGGCGCACCGCACTTCCAATAACGAATGAGATTTGCAGTCCTCGGTTCCGGCTCGGCAGGGAATTCCACCATTCTGGAATGCGGAAAAACCCGCATTCTGATTGATGCCGGGCTTTCCGCGAAACAGCTCTGTCTCAGACTGGAGGCACTGCGCATAGACCCCGCATCACTCACAGCCATCCTACTTACCCACGAGCATGGGGATCATGTCCGCGGCTTGAAGAATTTTATAAAAAAGCACCCGGTTCCGGTTTTCGCCACTGCCGAGACCGCTTACGTCGTGCGGGAGCAGAAAGTTGGCGAGGTGGACTGGCAGACTTTTGAAGCAGGTCAGGCGTTTCCGGTTTCCCATCTCAACATACAGTCCTTCGCCATCCAGCACGATGCCGTCGATCCCGTGGGGTTCGTCGTAGCAAATTCAGATTTCCGTTTCGGGCTACTCTCGGATGTCGGACAGGTGACCAGCAGTATCACGCATCATCTGAAAGGTCTGTCGGCGCTATTTGTAGAGGCAAACTACGACGATGAGCTTCTGGAGTTGGACACCAAGCGCCCATGGTCGATCAAACAACGGATTTCGTCACGTCATGGGCATCTTTCGAACGTTCAGGTGGAAGAGCTGATTCGTAAAATCGCCCACGAGGACCTGTCCAACATCGTGTTCGGACACCTCAGCTCGGACTGTAATTGTCCGAAGAAAGTGACCTCGCTTTTCACAAAAATCCTGGGGGAAATCGGGCATTCCCATGTCACCCTTCATTGCGCGAGCCAGGCATCGCCCACCCCTTGGTTCGAGATTGCTTCACCATTCCGGCTTATCTGAATTCAGGAGGAAAATTCCGGTTTCCGGCCCTCCAATATTGGTAGAGCCGGATACACGCCTCAGTCCTGCGTTATTCGAGTGTGATCGTCTCGTCCAGATTGAGAATCAGATGTGACACTGCCGTGTAGGCGGCATGCTCGGCCAGGTCGATCGATTCATCGCGGGGCGATTCCCCGATACTGAGAAAATCGGTGGCTTCGGAAGGATGTTCCGTAAAGTGGGCGAGGAAATGCTGGAAGTTTCCGGTAAATATCGCGATCTGGGCAGAATCTGGCCGATACCCGGTGGCAAGGTGGTAAATATGGTTCAAACGCCCTGCGACATCACTTCCCCCTTCACGGATGCCCCTTGCCGCGAGATGGCGTGCAGCCTCCACAAACGTCTCGTCGTTCATTAGCGCCAGAGCCTGAAGCGGCGTGTTTGTCACCTTATGACGGACGTTACACACCTCCCGGCTGGAGGAATCAAAGATCACCTGACGAGGAGGATTCACGGCACGTTTCCAATAGCTATACATGCTCTTGCGGTAGAGATCCTTTCCTGTGGATGTCCTGTATCCCTCACCCTTATTGGCTGCCACGCTTTCCCATAAACCAGCGGGTTGATACGGTTTCACCGGCGCTCCCCCCAGTGTGGGATTGAGCAGGCCCGAGGCATTCAACGCCAGATCACGGATTGCGAAACCATCAAGCCGGTAGCGGGGACCCCGCGCAAGCAAACGGTTCTCCGGATCCACTTCATTCAGCTTCGCGCTGGAGCGGGACGATTGCCGGAAGGCGTGACTTGTTGCGATAAGCTTATACATCGCCTTGGTGTCCCAGCCGGAGTCGATAAACTCCACTGCCAACCAGTCGAGCAGCTCCGGATGGCTTGGCATTTCCGCCTGCGAGCCAAAGTCCTCCGTGGTCTTCACCAAGCCCACGCCCATGAGATGCTGCCACATACGATTGACGACTACCCGCGCGGTAATCGGATTATCCCGGCTCACGATCCAGCGGGCTAGCTCCAGACGATCGCCTGGCTGTTTATCCCCTTGGAAAATTGCCTCGATCACTCCGCGCGGCAGCTCCTCGGACTTATCCGGATCATCGTATTGACCGCGGTTGAGGAGATAGGCCGGAGAGCGGGCTCCGGATTTTTCTTCCATGACCATGACTGGAACATTGCCGTATCCTTTGCGAGTGAGCTCTGCCTGGACAAGCTGCTCATTGTAGCGGACATCCATCAATCCCGGGTCAACGCTCTGGTGATATTTCCGGAGAAGCTCTGCCTGACTTTCGGTCAAATCAGCTTTGGCGAGCCGGAGTGCCTCAAATATCTTCGAGCTGACAGCAAGCGGCTCCCGAGTCGAGGGCTGCGCTTTTTCCGTGACCAATACCCGGAAGCGCTTGATATTCTGATGCGGCTCGTCGGTATTGAACCGCAGTTTTACCGTGATGCGATAATCGTTATCCGTAGGCACCGGGTTCTCGAAAATATAATACACCGAAACTTTTTCCCCGGCATCGCTTTCGACCTCCCAGCCGGTTTCTTCCCGGCCGTCCACAGAATTCATAGCGATACCACTGGAGGATTCTTCATCGGCCGCGGCCTCCCGCACCTTGAGAGTCCCGCGTTTATTGCCCGTCCTCGATGAGTAGGAAAACTCCACCTCATTGAGAATAAATGAGCCGTCGCCCGATTTATCAAATCCTCTCAGGAAGGATCCCGGCATGGCATCAATACGAACCCCGGTGATCGCTTTTCGATCCCCCGGATTGATCATCAGCTCATACGTTGTGGCTTGATCTCCGGCACCTTCGAGAAGGTAGGAATTATCCGGCAGTTTCTTGAATGAGCCTTTCCCTCCGTCTTTTTTCACAAAATTCGACCTTATAAGGTTTGCCGGACTCCAGTCATTTGTGCTGGCGAGAGCGACCGAATGTTGCTTCTCAAACCAGCTGTCAAAGCGTTCGGAAGCGTTTTGCTTTTCTTCCTGCAGCACTTTGGTTGCCTGATCCAGCTTTGCTTGAAGATCGGCGGGACGCGGATTCAGTGGGGAACCAATGTTCAGGATCGGATGGGTATCGATCCCTTTTCCAATTCCCTGCTCCCCGATATTGTTGAAGAAGGCATACAGCTGGAAAAATTCGCGCTGGGAAATAGGATCATACTTGTGATCGTGGCAGCGGGCGCATCCGGTGGTAAGCCCCAGCCATACCGTCGAGGTTGTCTCCACGCGGTCGATCACATTTTCCACCAGGAATTCCTCAGCCAAGGCACCGCCCTCGCTATTCTGACGGTGGTTCCGATTGAACGCGCTGGCCAACCGCTGCTGTGGAGTCGCATCCGGCAACATATCCCCGGCTAACTGCTCAATGGTGAATTCATCGAATGGCTGATTGTCACGAAAGGATTTGATCACCCAATCCCGCCAAGGCCAGTTGGTGCGTTCATGATCGTTCTGATAGCCATCTGTGTCCGCATAGCGAGCGGCATCGAGCCAATACAAAGCCATCCGCTCGGCGTATGAATCCGTATCGAGCAAGCGATCCACCAAGCGCTCGTAAGCGCCCGGTTTGGAATCGCTCAAATAGCTCTGAAGAAGTTTTTCATCCGGCTGCAGTCCGGTCAGCGCGAGGCTCGCACGGCGTGCGAGAACTTCGGGCGGAGCTTCCTCCGAGGGTGACAGGTCCGTCTCCTCCAGCTTTTTCTGGATGAAGGCATCAATCGCATTGTGCTGCGGCGCTTTTGTCTCCTTCACCTCCGGCAGCGGAACTTTCTCAGGCTTTACGAAAGCCCAGTGATCCTCGTATTCCGCCCCTTCGTTCACCCAGCGACGGAGTAGATCCTTTTGTTCTTCCGTCAGACTACGGTTTGAGTCTGTGGGCGGCATTGGATCATGCTCGTCGAAAATCCGTAGGATTGCCTCACTCTTTTCCGCATCGCCAGGGACGATCGGCGCAAATCCGCCGCTCTCCGCGAAGGCTAGTTCGGCAGTGTGGAGGGCTATATCGCCTTCACGTTTCGCGGGATCCGGGCCGTGGCAGTGAAAGCAATTCTCGGAGAGGATTGGACGGATATGCTGGTTGTAGCTGAGTTTCCCCTCTGTCGCCGGGAGTGGGGTCGGCCCTTGGGAAACAGAGCGTTTCAGACTGCCGGTGTCTTTCATCCGGGTCATCGTCAAGTCGTAGGTTTCCTTTGGACTGAGCGGTGACCTTTGATTTTCCGATGCTGTGCCAGCAATCTCCCTGGCTTTTTGCTCCTCGCCGGAGCCCACAAAATAGATAGCGACTGATGCCATACCGACGATCGCCGCAGCAACTGCAAGCGCTCTCGAACGGGAGTGGTTTTTCGATGGCTCAGCTGGCTGCCCGGCTGAATCGAAAGGCACCACGACATCCCGGTGCCCGGTTGGAGTATCAGCTAGATCGATGAGACTTTGATGCATTCCCGTTTGCAGCAATAAAGCCTCGCGGGCCGCCGGATCGGTCCGAAGCAGCTGATTCAAGGAATCACGCTCCAAGGGGCTGAGCGATCCATCAAGGTAAGCGGAAATAAGTGCTTGGTCTTTGAGGTCCATAATTATTGGGAAAAACGGTTGGAGGATTTGAGAAGGCAGCGCTGTAGATTGAGACGTGCCCGGTAGAGGGTTTGTCCGACAGCGGCGACGCTGGTGGAATGAAGATCGGCTAGTGATTTCAGGCTTCTTTTTTCGTAATAATGCCCGTGGATGAATTCCCGTTGGCGGTCCGGCAGGGTCTCGATGCAAGTTTTCAACTGCAAGTGATTGGCAGGATTTTCCTGTTCCAAAACCACAGGCGCTTCCGCTGCGAGCAGGTGAACGACATCGTCATCAAGAACCAGACGGCTGCGGCTCTGGCGCTTTCGAAATGCCATGATTTGGAAAAACGCGACCTTTTGGGCCCATGCCCAGAAGGAGGTTCCCGGCTCGAAATCCAGGCGTTTTTTCCATAGAACGAGATTGGTTTCCTGCAGGATATCATCGACGTCCGCGGAGTTTCCCACAGAGGCGATCAAGTATCTCGTCAGGCGTGGTTGGACAGCGCCGACTTCGTGTTCGAAGTGGGGGACGGATGGGTCTTCGTTTGCCACAAGCATCATGATGGGTTCGTGATTTCGCTCGCGTGGGCTCAGGAAAGAATATCCGTTACGACATGGCCATGCACATCGGTGAGCCTGAATTGCCGGCCTTGGAACTTGTAGGTGAGCTTCTCGTGATCAAGTCCCAGTTGATTGAGAATTGTCGCATGCAGGTCATGCACGTGAACGGGATTTTCCGTAATATTGTAGGAATATTCATCCGTCGCGCCGTAGGTCATACCCGGGCGGATGCCGCCGCCCGCGGCAAAGATGGAAAAGCACCGTGGATGATGATCACGACCGTAGTTGTCACGCTTCAGCTTGCCTTGACAATAGGCGGTCCGTCCAAATTCACCTCCCCATACAACGAGAGTATCCTCCAGGAGCCCCCGCATCTTCAGATCCTTGATAAGCGCGGCCGTCGGTTGATCGACATCATCGCACTGCCCGGGCAGCTGATTGGGAAGATCAAAGTGTTGATCCCATCCCATGTGGAAAAGCTGGACGAAGCGGACATCCCGCTCCGCCAACCGGCGTGCCATCAGGCAGTTGTAGGCGTAGGAGCCGCGCTGGTGGACGTTTGGCCCATACATCTCGAGAATATTTTCCGGCTCATTGCTGAAGTCCGTGAGCTCCGGAACCGAGGTTTGCATGCGGTAGGCGAGCTCGTATTGCCTGATGCGCGTATCTATCTCAGGATCGGCGAATTCCTGCAGCTTCTTATGATTTAGCTCCGCCAGATCGTCCAGCATACGGCGGCGGGACTTCACGGAAAAGCCATCCGGATTCGAAAGATAAAGGACGGGATCCCCGATGCTCATGAACTTCACCCCCGCATGTTGTGTGGGTAAAAATCCAGATCCCCAGAGCCGATCATACAGCGGCTGGCAGTTCGGGCGTCCTGTGCCACGGGAAACCATTGCGACAAAATCCGGCAAATCCTTGTTCACGGAACCCAGCCCGTAGGAAAGCCAGGAACCAATACTCGGACGCCCTGGAATCTGCGCTCCGGTCTGGAAAAACGTGATCGCCGGATCGTGATTGATCGCCTCCGTATACATTGATCTGATCAAGCAGATATCATCGGAAATCCCCGAAATATGGGGCAGCAGCTCGGAAATTTCCGTGCCGGCCTGGCCATGCCTTGAGAAGTGGTATTTCGAAGCAGCCAGCGGGAAAGATGTCTGCCCGGCCGTCATTCCGGTGATCCGCTGGTTCATATCCACGTGCTTCCGCAGGTCTTCGCCGAAATGCTCATTGAGCTTTGGCTTGTTATCAAAAAGTTCCTGCTGCGAGGGCGCACCACTCTGGAACAGGTAAATCATCCGCTTTGCCTTGGGTGCAAACTCCGGGATTTGCTTGGGCGCGGCAGCGAACAAATCTCTGTCGAACATGGAGGCCAGGGCAGCCACTCCTATCCCGCGTGCGGTCTTGCCAAAAAAGTGCCTGCGATTGAGCAGAAGCTTGGAATCGTAAAGTGGATTGGACATAATCTTACAGTTAAATAGCCAGCTGAAGGGACTTTTAACGGTCTTTTTGCAAAAATCTTTCCCCTCATCACCCACTGCCTTCCTCTGAAAGCGCGGCTTTGGAAAGCACGGCGATGTCTCCCCGGTAGGCGGTAGCCGCCGAAGCTCCGGATCCCGGGCCCTTTTTACCGAATCGGGTAATTCTGCTTGCATAATCTAGACGACTGGTCTAATCGTCCCGCGCAGTGAGCATACCGCATACAAAAGAACGCATCCTTGATGCCGCAGAAGAGATTATGTGGAGGCGCAGCTTCAACTCCGTCGGCCTGAACGAAATTCTCAAAGCCGTCGATGTTCCAAAAGGCTCGTTCTACCATTACTTTAAGTCAAAGGAAGATTTCGGCGTAGAGCTTCTTAGGCACTATTTCAAAAAATCCACTGATGAGAGACTCAATGCTCTGCTCTCCAAAGAGATCGAACCGGATCCGGTGGCGAGATTACTGGGGCTCTATAAGTCCGGCGTCGCCAAGTTCGATGAATATGGAGGAAAATGTCCATGTCTTGTTTTGAAACTGGCGGCTGAAGTCGTGGACCAAAGCGAGCCGATGCGTGAAGTGCTGGTGGAAGGCCTATCGGTATGGTTCTCCATTCACATCCACGTATTGGACGAAGCCAAAGAGATGGGACTTATCAAGCCGGAGACGAATACCACCATCGAAGCGGAGTTCATCCGTGATCTCTGGGCCGGGGCCGTGCAGCGCGCTACCATCACCCGATCTTCAAAACCCATGCATCAGGCATACGCATTTATTGTGGAGCGTGTCGCTTCCCTGCGGACAGAAACCAAATAGCCAACCTTCCGCCTCCTACTTTACATCCCACACCCCTAAAAATTTTGAAAGCCGACCTTTCTTCCTCCGTGCTGCGCATGCTAGCAGCGCCCACCATCCTGGCATTGACCTTGTCGTCCTGCAAACTCGTCGGGCCCGATCACTCGGTGCCTTCCAGCGAAACCGCCGCCAGTTATAAAAACGGATCAAACGATTTCTCTAAGCGCCTCAGCACCAACTGGTGGAAAGTTTTCGGCGACAGCAAACTAAATTCTTTGATGGGCAACCTGCAGAGCGGAAACTTTGATCTACGTGCCGCCGAAGCCCGTCGCAATCAGGCCTATGCCGTCCTCGGCGTAAACCGCTCAGAGCTTTTCCCGAACATCTCCGCACAGGGCAGCGCACAACGCAGCCGCTCTTCCGAGAACGATCGGGCAGGCAGCTTCGGCGGAGCACAGAGCTACTATAATCAGTATAACATCGGAGCCTCGCTGGGCTATGAGATCGATCTCTGGGGGCGCGTCCGTCGTTTGGTGGAATCCGGGCAGGCAAACGCCGCAGCCGCGGAAGTCTCCGTGGATCAGGTGCGTTTGTCCCTTCAGGCCCAGCTGGCCCGGAACTATTTTGCCATGCGCTTCCTCGATAGTGAAATCGAGGTGCTCAGGGAGGCTTTGGACACCCGGAACGAAACTCTCGCGCTAGCCACAGACCGTTTCAAGGGCGGAAAAACAAGCGAGCTGGATGTCGCCAGGGCGGAATCCGAGCTCGCCAGCACCCGTGCACAATTGGTCAGCCTGGAAGCTCCCCGCGCTTCCCTGGAAAACTCCATCGCCATCCTCGTCGGCCGCAATGCCTCGAACTTCTCCATCGCCCCTTCCGCGATCAAGGGTGGCGCACCGCGTGTGCCTGCAGGTTCCCCGGCTCAACTGCTGGGCAGGCGCCCGGATGTCTTTGTCGCAGAACGGAGACTCGCGGCCAGCTCTGCGGAAATCGGAGTCGCCCAAGCGGAGTTTTTCCCGAAAATTTCACTCATCGGCAGTGGCGGTGTCTCCTCGGTGAACAGCTCGAACTTCCTGAACTGGTCCAGCTCCGCCTTCTCCGTTGGCCCCCAGGTCGATTTACCGGTCTTCCAGGGTTTCCGCCGGAAGGCAAATGTGGAACTTGCCGTAGCCCGCCATGAGGAAGCTCTCGCCGGCTACCAGCAGACCGTGCTGACAGCCTTCGCCGATGTCGAGAACGCCTTGGCCTCCAGGCGTGGTGCGGACAAGGAGATCTCAGCCCAAGCCGATAGCATCAAGGCTGCCCGGAAGTCCTTCGATCTATCAGACGCGCGCTACAAGGAGGGAGTCTCCAGCTACCTGGATGTCGTAGATAGCCAGCGGGAGCTTCTCAATGCACGCCGCACCGAGGTTCAGGCACGCGGCAGGGCTTTTGAAGCTACCGTGCAGCTCATCCAGGCTCTCGGCGGTGGATTTTCCAGGTAATCGCCATTCTCACTTCCCCACCGTCACTTTCTTCCATCTCACACATTCTCTTTTATGAAACTTCATTATTTTCTACCACTGGCGCTCCTTTCCCTCAGCCAATGCCGCTCTGATAAAGAAGCAGAAGGCCCGCCACCTCCGATGCCAGTGCAGGTGGCTCATCCGGTCATCAAAACCGTAGCCCTTACCAATACATACACCGGACGTTTCTCTCCCGTCGAGGAGGTGGAACTGCAGGCCCGGGTCAGCGGTTACCTCGAGTCCGTTCACTTTGTGGAAGGCCAGAAGGTCGAAAAAGGTGATCTCATGTTCAAAATTGATCCGCGGGTTTTTGATGCGGCGATTTCCCGTGCGGAAGCAATCCAGAAGCAAGCTGTTGCCCGTCTCGGACTGGCAAAAAGCAGCTTGGCCAGATCCAAGGCGCTGGTTGCGCAAAACGCTGTCTCCCAGGAGGAATTCGACACCCGCGAGAGCGAGCTCGCCCAGGCGGAAGCCGATTTACTGGCTGCGGAAGCCGAGCTCCGCAGAGTGAAGCTCGACCGTGAGTTCGCGGATATTCACGCTCCCATTTCCGGCATCGCAGGACGCTTTAACGTCACGGTGGGCAACTACGTTACCGGTGGTAGCGCCGGCTCGACACTGCTCACCACCATCGTCCCGCACAATCCGATCTATTGCAATTTCGAGGTCGATGAACGCAGCGTTCTACAGTTCACCCGATTATTCTTCAAGGGACAGTCCGGTGGCCGTAGCGGCGAGCGTCCGGAAGTCGAAATCGCGGTCTCGGACGATGACAACTTCGAGTTCAAAGGCAGCATCGACTTTTCCGAAAACCAGCTGGATACGGAAACCGCTACCCTCCAGATGCGGGCCAGGGTGGAGAATGAAAATGAATTCCTCACCCCCGGCCTGTTTGCAAGAGTCCGCGTCCCTGTCGGCCACCCGGAGGAACTTCTCATGGTGAAAGACGCGAGCCTTGGTTTCGATCAGGACAAGCGCTTCGCATGGGTGCTTACGAAAGACAATTCCGTCGAGCGCCGCTACGTGGAAACCGGACCGCTGGAAGGCGATATGCGGGTCATCTCGGGTGGCATCGATAACGACGATCTCATCGCAATTTCCGGCATCCAATTACTCCGCCCCGGTGCAAAGGTAGCCCCTACCACAGCTCCGATGGTTGCCGAATAATCACCCAGGATCCTCACTGATAAACATTCAAACAGAAACCGCACGTAGCTCCGGCTGCGGGCGGATCTGATTCTTTTCGCGGTTTTTCTTTCCTTTCTTCCAATGAAAAATTTCTCCTTCTTCTTTATCGACCGTCCCCGCTTTGCGACGGTCATCTCGCTACTGATCATTTTCATCGGGGCGATTTCCTATTTCTCGCTGCCGGTGGCCCAGTTCCCGGAAGTGGCTCCTCCCACGGTGACGGTCACAACCGCATATCCCGGGGCGTCTCCCGACACGATCGCCAAGACCTTGGCTGCTCCTATCGAACAAGAGGTCAACGGAGTGGAAGACATGCTCTACATGACTTCGCAAAGCACGGCGGACGGAGCATACTCGCTGACGGTTACCTTCAAGCTCGGCACCGATTTGGACAAAGCCCAAGTGCTCGTGCAAAACCGCGTGGCACTTGCCGAATCACGGCTACCGGAATCGGTCCGCCGCATCGGGGTGACGGTCCAGAAAGCCTCCCCCGACCTCCTGCTTGTCGTGCAGATGTTCTCAAAGGACGGCACCTTCGACATGGGCTATATCTCAAACTACGCACTGCTTCAGGTGCGCGAGAGGCTCCGCCGGATTGATGGCGTGGGCGAGGTCCGCCTTTTCGGAGGCCGGGAATATTCCATGCGGGTATGGATGGATCCGGAGCGGATGGATTTCTATAAACTTTCCGCCACGGAAGTCGTCGCCGCACTGCGGGCCCAAAACGTCCAGGTGGCCGCCGGAACCATTGGCCAACAGCCGTTGGATAAAAAAGTTCCTTTCCAGGTGAATGTCACCGCATTGGGCCGCTTGTCCGAGAAAAGCCAGTTCGAGAAAGTGGTGGTAAAAACGAGCGACGATGGCCGTATTGTCCGCCTGTCGGATGTGGCCCGGGTGGAGCTCGGCTCGCTCGATTACAATGTTAATGCCTACCTGGGCGATACGAGGACGCTCGCCCTGCCTGTTTTCCAGCGCCCCGGTTCCAACGCATTGGAAATTTCCACAGCCATCCGCACCGCGATGAAGGAGATGGAAGCGGATTTCCCGGAAGGGCTCGATTACGATATCGTTTACGATCCGACACAGTTCATTGACAAATCGATCGAAGCGGTGCTTCACACCCTCTTCGAGGCGGTCCTGCTCGTGGTGCTGGTGATGATTATCTTCCTGCAGTCCTGGCGTGCGGCGATTATTCCCGTCCTGGCGATTCCCGTGTCACTCATCGGCACCTTCGCGGTCATGCAGGTCTTCGGTTTCTCTGTCAATAACCTCACCCTCTTCGGTCTGGTTCTTGCCATCGGCATCGTGGTGGATGACGCAATCGTCGTGGTGGAAAACATCGAGCGGAATCTGGAAAAAGGACTGGCCCCGCGGGAAGCGGCGAGACAATCCATGGCGGAGGTCAGTGGTGCCATCTTCGCTACCTCTCTGGTGCTGTTGGCCGTCTTTGTCCCGACAGCTTTCCTCTCGGGAATTTCCGGTCAGTTCTATCGCCAGTTCGCTCTGACAATTGCGGCTTCCACAATGATCTCAGCATTGATTTCGCTGACGCTCAGCCCGGCTCTGGGAGTGCTTCTCCTGCGTCCGAAACACGATAAACCGGACATCCTCAGCCGCATGTTGAATTTCCTCTTCGGATGGTTTTTCAATATTTTCAACCGCCTCTTTGATCGCGCCAATAACGTTTATACCTCGCTCGTCCGCCGCAGTGTGCGCATGGGAGTGATCATGATCCTGCTTTATCTCATCCTTCTCGGAGTGGCGGGCCTTGGGTTCAAATCAGTTCCCGGTGGTTTCATTCCATCCCAGGACCAGGGATATTCCATCGTTGCCGTGCAGCTTCCCACAGGCGCATCGCTGGACCGGACGGACGAAGTCGCCCGCGAGGTTATCGACCTGATCCTGAATGTCGAAGGAGTGCAGGACACTGCTGCCTTCGCTGGATTCAGCGGGGCGACCTTTTCCAACTCCACGAACTCGATGGTGGTCTTCACAATTCTCAAACCGTTTGAGGAAAGAAAATCTTCCACCGAAATCAATAAACTTATCACGGCGGAACTTCATAAAGTCGATGCTCTGGGTATCGTGATTCCGCCGCCGACCGTCCGCGGACTAGGCAATGGCGGTGGCTTTAAAATGGAGATCCAGGATCGTGCGGGGCTCGGCTATGGCGAGCTTGAGAATGCGACCTGGGGCCTGGCATTTGCCGCATCCGCGGAAAAGGAAGTCGCCCAGGCATTTACGCCGTTCACTTCATCCGGCCCGCAGTTCTATGCGGATATCGATCGTGAAAAAGCCCTGATGCTCGGGGTGCCGCTGGAAAATCTTTTCCAGACTCTGGAGATCTATCTTGGTTCCTCCTTCGTCAATGAGCTCAATCTTTACGGGCGAACTTACCGGGTAACGGCCCAAGCGGATGCGCCTTTCCGCGATGACCTTGATGATATCGCGAAGCTCAAAACCCGGAACACCTCCGGCGGCATGGTGCCTCTCGGTTCACTGATCGAAATGCGCCAAACCACCGGACCCGACCGCGTGGTCAGGCACAACCTTTACCCATCCGCAGAACTCATCGGCACGCCCACTCCGGGAATCAGCTCCGGCCAGGCAATTGCCAAAATGGAAGAACTGGCGGCAAAAATCTTGCCTCCGGGCATCAGCTTCGAATGGATCGATCTAGCCTACCAGGAGACCACCGCATCGACTTCCGCGACCATGGTTTTCCTGATCGCCATCCTATTCGTGTTCCTGTTGCTCAGTGCCCAATATGAAAGCTGGGGTCTGCCTCTTGCGGTGGTGCTCACCGTTCCCCTCTGCCTCGCCGGTGCGATCTGGGGCATCTATATCCGCGGGATGGATAACAACATCCTGACGCAGATCGGACTGGTGGTTCTGGTGGCACTTGCCAGTAAAAACGCGATTCTCATCGTCGAGTTTGCCAAACAGCTGGAAGAGGAAGGGAAAGACCGGTTCGAGGCTGCGGTGGAGGCTGCTTCACTCCGCCTGCGCCCGATCATCATGACCTCCCTTGCCTTCATCCTCGGCGTGGTGCCGCTGGTGATCGCCACCGGCCCGGGTGCGGAAATGCGCCAGTCTCTCGGCACGGTGGTATTCTTCGGAATGATCGCCGTTACACTCTTCGGCGTCATGTTCGCGCCACTATTCTACGTGCTGGTAAGACGCGGGGCGAAAAAGCCTGCCAGCCATTGATCAGTAGGTGATTTTTACCGGTGTGCCGATCTTGGTCTTCCCGAAAAGAACCGGCACAAACTCCTTCGGCATGCGGATGCAGCCGTGGGAGGCCGGCTCCCCGGGATTCGGGATTATTCCCGCGTGCATCCCGATCCCGTAGTCGGTAAGTCTCATCCAATACGGCATTGGAGCAGGCATGTATCGCTCACCGGGTCCCACGGGATCACCGGGAGACGCATCGCCGTTCACTACTTCTCCGTATTCGTTTTCAATCCAGCCATAGCGGTTGGAATGTTTGTCTACGATTTTCTCTGTGATCCGATAGGATCCGGGGCGGGTCGCGCGCCCTTCTTTTCCAGTCGCCACATAGGTCCAGCCGATTTCCCGGCCGCCTCTTTTCACCTCGGCGATCTGCTCGGAAAGCTTGATATGGATGGAAACCTCGCCCTGGCCATAATCGTCATACCATTGATACATCACACGGTCCGCCTTCGCTGGAACAGGCGGTTCTAGCGGCGTACAGGAAATGGAACACAGGGCAAGCAGGCCACCGGAAAGAAGCAAAAGAGGATGTTTCATGAGTGCGGGCTTAGCTTTCGAACGGCAAACCTTTCGTGTAAAGGAGTTTCCGCTTCTCGCACAGGCAGTTACCCCTGTTTTTTTGTTGAGAAAATATCTCTCATTTGGTCGAAAAACATGAAACATGCCGTCAACAATATACGTTATTTTAAACATGTCTCGCATCCGGCTAACATCCCTATTTCTTACCTCTCTGGTATTTTCCCCACTACTGCATGCGCAGGACGGTGGTCAATTATACACATTATACTGCTCCGCATGCCACGCACCGGATGGCAAAGGCGCGACCGGAGGAGTTTTTCCTCCACTTGCAGGCAGCCCTTGGGTGGCCGGAGATGCACGGCGCTCCATCAGTGTGGTTCTCAAAGGCCTCCATGGCCCGGTGGAAGTGAACGGGAAAGGCTATAACCTCGAGATGCCCCCCCAGGAGTCTGTTCTGGCGGATGATGTGGTTGCCGCGATTCTTACCTACGTCCGCTCCTCGTGGGGGAATAAAGCGGGCCCGGTGACTACGGATGAGGTGAAAGCTGTGCGCGCCGCCCTTTCCGAGCGCACGGAAGCATGGACCGCCCCGGAATTGCTCAAGCTCTACCCGCTCCCGGTCAAGGAGACCGCCTTGAAGAACCTGACCTCACGCGTTTACAAAGGTCAATGGGTCGACCTCCCGAATTTTGATAAAATTCAGCCCGAAGGTGTGGAGGAAGAGCACAATGGTATTATCGACCTCGGTATTACCAATCTCAAAAACAACTTCGGCATCGTCTGGGAAGGCGATTTCATTGCGAAGAAAAAAGGGCCCCATCGCTTCTTCCTGGATGCCGATGACGGAGCCAGAATCCTGATCGACGGCGAAGTCGTGGCCGCGGTGAAAGGCATGGGACCTGTCGGCAAGCGGGCACAGAAGAAAAAGGTGGTGCTCGATGCCGGCACACATTCAATCCGTATCGAATATTTTGATGCGGGTGGCAACAAAGCCCTCGCGGTCGGTTGGGAACATCTCACCGAGAAGAAATTCAATTGGCTCTCCGTGGAAAGGTCTGAAGTAAAACCCGATTGGCCGGAGATTATGCTGACTCCGAAGGAAGACCAAACTGTCATTTACCGGAATTTCATTGATGGGACCAGCGCACGTGCCATCGGTTTCGGTTTCCCGGGTGGCATCAACATCGCTTACTCCGCGGACCATCTCGCGCCGGAACTTATCTGGAAGGGCAAATTCATCAGTGCGGGCCGCCACTGGACCGCACGCGGCCAGGGCAATGAGCCACCGGCCGAGAAGCTGGTCAACCGTCTCACCAAGGAACGTTACTTGCCGAGCGAGGCGCGTTTCAAAGGATACACGCTCGATAAAAACGGTAACCCGACCTTTAATGTCGATCTCGATGGAGCCACTCTTTCAGACACCTGGAAACCGGGCGAAACCGGCACGATCATCCGCACCCTGGAGCTCAAAGGCGGCACCAGTGATCTGGTAATCCCATTGGGTAACCCTTCGCTCACCGGTATGGAGAACGTCACAGTCACCCCCGGAAAAACGGTAAGTGTCACCTACACACTCAAATAAACCGCCGCGGTAAACCTAACCTCTTACATTTCCCATTTTCATCTCAAAATTATGCGAGCAATTTCAATTTTAGCAGCCCTTTCCGTGAGCGCTTTCGCTCAGGAGGATCCCATGCAGGCGGAATACTACCACCGCCAGGAAATCCCTTTGCCAAAGGGCGAAGTCATGGAGATCTCCTCAATCGCACTCATGCCCGGAGAAAAAGTTGCCGTGGCTTCCCGCCGCGGCGATGTCTGGATCTGCAGTGGCGCTTACGGCGAGGATCTTTCAAAGGTCACTTGGCAAAAATTTGCCGAAGGCCTCCACGAGCCACTCGGGATGTTCTACAAGGACGGCTCCCTGTTTCTCACACAGCGCCCGGAATTCACCCGCCTCGAGGATACCGACGGTGATGGCAAAGCAGATGTGTTCGAGACGATCAACTCGGACTGGGGCATCAATGGCAACTATCACGAATATGCCTTCGGCAGCAAACCGGATAAAAATGGCGACGTATGGATCAATCTCTGCCTGACAGGCTCCGCCGCCGCGGAATCCGATTGGCGCGGCTGGACGGTCCGCATCACCCCGGAGGGAAAAATGATCCCCACCTGCTCCGGGATCCGTTCGCCCGGCGGCATTGGAATGAACGCCTCCGGCGACATGTTCTACACGGATAACCAAGGTCTCTGGAACGGTTCTTCCTCGCTGAAATGGCTCAAGCCCGGCTCATTCCAGGGCAATCCAACCGGGAACAAGTATCACAAGCTCGCCGGCCTACCCGCGCCGCCAGAGCCGGAAAGCGGCTCGCGCGTTCTCGCGGAGCGTTTGAAGCACCCGGAGTTCATCCCACCTGCTGTGGTTCTCCCGCACGCCATCGTTGGCAACTCCCCCACCGGTATCGCTGCCGATACTTCGGGTGGAAAATTCGGCCCCTGGAACGAGCAGCTCTACATTGGCGAGCAAACCAAATCCGAAGTGCAGCGTGTCTGCCTGGAAATGGTCAACGGTCTCTACCAGGGCGCGGTATTCCATTTTCTCAATGGTTTTGAGGCTGGCATCGTCCCCCTGCGTTTCGATGACGAAAAAGGAATCATCTTCGTAGGCGGCACGAACCGTGGCTGGGCGTCCAAAGGCTCCAAGCCATTTAGCTTCGAGCGCGTCCAATGGACTGGGAAAACTCCTTTCGAGATCCTCACCATGACCGCCAACCACGATGGCTTCACGCTCAACTTCACTGAGCCTGTGGATGAAAAATCAGCGTCGGATCCAGCCTCCTACACCATGGCGGCCTGGACATACATCCTGCAGAAAACCTACGGCTCCCCAGAGGTGGACAAGGCTACCCCGATCGTAAAATCCGCCACCGTTTCGGAGGACAAAAAATCGGTCAGACTCGAAATCGAAGGGCTCGTGCGCGGCCACGTCCACCACCTCGATGCAAAAGGCGTGAAATCCGCCAAAGGAAAGGGAATCTGGCATCCGAATGCCTATTACACGCTGAACGAAATCCCGGCCAAGTAATCACACACCGTAAGATCATCAGTTTCCGAATCTTTGTTTTCGGTTCACCAAAGGGAGAGGTTCGCGCCTCTCCCTTTTTTGTATTTCACCCAGATCGACAGCGGATTTCGAGCAGGCCTAAGGCTTTCTTACGAAAACTCCTTAAGAAAGGCATTCCCATAAATTCCATATCATGCAGAATGGTCTGTTATGAAAGCGAAACCCACTCCCGACCAGGAAATCAAAGCTTTCATGAAAGGCCTGAAAAAGAGAAACCCCGGTGAGACAGAGTTCCAACAAGCCGTTCATGAAGTCGTAGAAACGATCATCCCTTTTGTTTCCGAGAATACGAAATACCGGGATGCCTATATCCTGGAGCGGATGACGGAGCCGGACCGGATCATCACCTTCCGCGTCACCTGGGAGGATGACAATGGCCGGATCCACGCGGATCGGGCTTGGCGTGTGCAGTTCAATAATTCCATCGGCCCCTACAAAGGAGGTCTCCGCTTTCACCCATCGGTAACCCAAAGCGTCCTCAAGTTTCTCGGCTTTGAGCAGGTTTTGAAAAACAGCCTCACCGGTCTGCCAATGGGAGGTGCGAAAGGTGGATCGAATTTCAATCCCAAAGGGAAATCCGATCGCGAAGTCATGCGCTTCTGCCAGTCCATGATGATCGAGCTTCATCGCCACATCGGCGAGGACACGGATGTCCCGGCTGGCGATATTGGCGTGGGAGCCAGAGAGATCAGCTATCTTTTCGGACAATACAAGCGGTTGGAAAACCGTTTCGCCGGCATTCTCACGGGCAAGGGACTTTCTTTTGGAGGCAGTCTCGTTCGCAAAGAAGCGACGGGCTACGGCGCGGTTTATTTCATGAAGCACATGTTGGAACACGCCGGAGGTGAGATCCGTGGCAAAAGAGCAATCGTCTCCGGTTCCGGAAATGTCGCCTTGTATTGCATGGAAAAGCTCATCCAGCTCGGTGCGAAAGTCCTCACGGCCTCGGACTCCAGCGGCTTCATTCACGATCCCGATGGCATCACCCGCGAAAAACTCGATTGGCTGATTGACCTCAAAGAAGTCCGCCGCGGCCGTATCCAGGAATATGCCGAGCACTTCGGCTGCAAATTTGTCGCCGGAAAAACTCCCTGGGAAGTGCCCGCCGATCTCGCTTTTCCATGTGCTACGCAAAACGAGATCCACCTCGAAGACGCTGCCATCATGGTAAAAAATGGCGTCATGGCCATTGCCGAAGGAGCAAATATGCCCTGCACCGCAGAAGCCACCGAACATTTTCTCGAGGATGATGTTTTGTTCGGCCCGGCCAAGGCAGCGAACGCCGGGGGCGTGGCCGTCTCCGGCTTGGAACAAAGCCAGAACCAATTGCGGATCAGCTGGAGCCGCGAAGAAGTCGACCAGCGCCTCACCACCATCATGGAAGATATTCACACCAAGTGTGTGAAATACGGCACCCGCGAGGGCAGACCGGTGGACTACAAGAGCGGGGCCAATATCGCCGGGTTTGTAAAAGTGGCAGATGCCATGCTCGCATACGGCGTAGGCTGAGAATCCCTTACCATTACCTATTTATGAAAGCGTCCGACCACTTTGTGAAATGCCTCGAAGCCGAGGGGGTGGAATACATCTTCGGTATTCCGGGCGAGGAGAATCTCGATTTCCTCGATTCCCTCTCACGCTCCAGCATTCGTTTGATCCTTACCCGTCACGAGCAGGGAGCTGGATTTATGGCTGCCACCTACGGCAGGCTCACCGGAAAAACCGGGGTCTGCCTCTCCACACTTGGGCCCGGTGCGACCAATCTTGTCACAGCGGCTGCTTACGCACAGCTCGGCGGAATGCCGATGATGATGATCACTGGCCAGAAGCCCGTGAAAAAGAGCAAACAGGGCCGCTTTCAAATTCTTGATGTCGTGGAAATGATGAAACCCATTACCAAGTTCACTCACCAAATCGTCAGCGTGGATAATATTGCCTGCCGGGTCCGGGAGGCGATACGCCTCGCGGAAGAAGAGCGCCCCGGTGCGGTTCACCTGGAACTTCCCGAGGATATCGCCGGAGAAGAAATCACAGATTCCTCGCCGATTCCCGCCTCATCCGTGCGACGCCCGGTGGCCGAGGCGAAATCCATCGCCCTTGCGGTTCAGATGATTTCCGCGGCAAAACACCCGCTCCTCCTCGTTGCAGCAGGCGCCAACCGGAAGCTCACCAGCCGCATGCTTTGCGAGTTCGTGAAAAAAACCGGTATCCCTTTCATCTCCACACAGATGGGCAAAGGGGTGATCGATGAAAACTCAGAACTTTTTCTAGGTAACGCCGCCCTTTCCGATGGCGACTACCTCCACCGCGCGATCGAGCATGCGGACCTGATCGTAAACGTCGGTCACGATGTGATCGAGAAGCCTCCGTTCTTCATGCGTCCCGGCGATACACGCAAGGTGATCCATATCAATTTCTTTTCCGCAACGGTTGATCCGGTGTACTACCCGCAGGTCGAAGTCGTCGGTGATATTGCCAATAGTATCTGGCAAATCACGGAGCAGCTGCAGCCCGCCGCTCATTGGGATTTCCAGCGCTTCATGGCGATCAAACAGGCAGCTGATGCCCAGCGCATCGAAGGATTTGACGATCCCGCCTTCCCGATCAAACCGCAGCGTCTCGTCGCGGATGTCCGCCGGACTCTGGCTAAGGACGGAATGATCGCCCTCGACAATGGCGTTTATAAAATCTGGTTCGCACGCCACTACAATGCGGCCCTCCCCAATACCGTCTTGCTCGATAACGCACTTGCGACCATGGGTGCCGGACTTCCTTCCGCAATGGCGGCAAAGATTGTTCATCCGGAGCGCGATGTCATCGCCGTATGCGGCGACGGAGGCTTTATGATGAACTCCCAGGAGCTGGAAACCGCGGTCCGTCTCGGGTTGCACCTCACTGTGATTATTTTACGCGATGATTCCTACGGCATGATCCGCTGGAAACAGAAAAACATGTCACTCGCCGATTTCGGGCTGACCTTCGGCAACCCGGATTTTGTCCTCTACGCCCGGAGTTACGGAGCCCGGGGACATCGGATAGAATCTTCCGAAGCTCTCCTGCCTCTTTTACAGAAATGCAGGGACGAGCCCGGGGTCCATCTCATCGATCTGCCGGTGGATTACTCGGACAATGACCGGATTCTCAATCATGAAATTCGCGAGCGTTCGGCCGCCGTTTAGCCATTTCTCCAAAGTCTGCCCATCTTCCCCATGTCCCTGAAATCGCATTTCAAAACCCTGGTCCCCGGTGCTTCATCCAGCGCCGGCAGCCTGGAAGTCACCGCACCATTCGATGGATCCGTCATCGGCTCCGTCGAGCTCGCGGACGCGGCAGCGGTGGAACAAGCGCTGGATATAGCCGCCGCTTTGCATGCGGATGTTTCGCAACGGCTCCCCGCATGGCAACGGATCTCCATTTTGAAAAAAGCCGCCGGACTTCTGACCGAGCGAGCGGAAGATTTCGCTTTGGAATCGGCGCGCGAGGGTGGCAAACCATTGATCGATTCCCGTGCGGAGGTTTCCCGGGCGATTGATGGAATCCATTGCTGCATTGAAACAATCCGCACCCAGCATGGGGAGGAAATCCCGATGGGTCTCAACCCGGCTTCCGCTCACCGGTTGGCCTTTTCCTCGCACGAGCCGATCGGCCCGGTGCTCGCTTATTCCGCCTTCAACCACCCGATGAATTTGATCATTCATCAGGTTTTTCCGGCGATAGCCACTGGCTGCCCCGTCATCGTGAAGCCAGCATCGGACACTCCGCTTTCCTGTTTCAGATTGGTCGAGCTTTTGCATGAGGCAGGCCTGCCACCGGCATGGTGCCAGGCACTTGCCATAAAGGATCGCGGGCTGGCTACAGCTACGGTCGGAGATCGGCGCATCGCTTTCTTCACGTTTATCGGCAGCGGAAAAGTTGGCTGGATGTTGCGTTCGAAGCTGGCCCCGGGGACTCGCTGCGCACTTGAGCACGGTGGTGCCGCCCCGGTCATCATGGACGACACTGCCGATCTAAACCTTGCGGCTCCGCTATTGGCAAAGGGCGCATTCTACCACGCCGGCCAGGTCTGCGTATCCGTCCAGCGCATTTTCGCACCCTCTACCATGATCCGGGAACTGGCGGACAAACTTGCTGCGGAAGCTGCCAGGATGAAAGTGGGCGACCCCACCCTGGAGGAGGTCGCCATCGGCCCATTGATCCGGACCAAAGAACTGGAACGGGTCGAAAAATGGGTGGAGGAAGCGATCGCCGCCGGAGCTAAACTGCATTCCGGAGGAAAACGGTTTTCCTCAACCTGTTATGGCCCCACGATCCTGATCGATCCCCCGCCCGCATGCAGCGTGAGTTCGGAAGAAATTTTTGGCCCAGTCGTTTGCCTTTACAGCTACGAGGATCTGGAGGAGGCCATCGACAGGGCGAATCATGTCCCCTATTCCTTCCAAGCCTCCGTTTTCAGCCAAAACATGGATACGATTTTCCGCGCCTACCGGCGATTGAATGCGAAAACCGTGATGGTGAATGATCATACCGCTTTCCGCGTTGATTGGATGCCCTTCGCCGGCCTCCGGGAATCAGGGCTCGGCATCGGCGGTATCCCGCACACGATCAGTGACATGCAGATCGAGAAATCTCTCATCTTCCAGTCACCATCACTCTGAGACATTCCTGCGATACCGACTGTCCCCTTCATCCTCACACAGCTCCGCACAAGGAGGACAAGGCTGATATCCTGCCGATGAAACACCCGAAATTCTCGGTTTCACGCTGCAATTCCCTATCGCTTCCGGAAGGCGATAAGATGGCTCGCACCGGTTTTCCAAGGAACTGTACATGAAAGCATTTCATGCCCATAAAACACCTGCTCATTCAATGAAATCAAGCAATAGACATCACTAAATTTGTGTAAAAATTTCGTAACAATTGCGTTTTACCTTTGATTCCATGAAAATTTTGCACACTCTGTGCTCTTCGCAAGTGCATAACATCCGGTTTTCGCCACTAGATTTTTGATTTTTTTTACTCCTGATAAAAACCATGAAGCCTCACCTTTTTCCGCTCACCCTAGTTGCTGCATGTCTTTCAGCTCCTCTCGCCTATGGCCAGGCGGCCTCCACCCTTCATCCGGAAAAGGTGATCGGTAGTGAAAAGTGCGCCGATTGCCACGAAGAGGAAGTCAAAGCGTGGAAGCTTTCCGCCCACTTTCGCTCAGACAGCGTCCACCGGGATGCCAAGACCCGTGAGGAGGCCGAAAAAATCGCAAAGGCGATGGGGCTTGCCAATGCCAATGCGATGACCACCAGCCCGCTCTGCACGGAATGCCATTTCACCCGTCAGAAAACCGGCGGTGCCACGAAAACCATCGGTGGCGTGAGCTGTGAATCATGCCACGGCGGCGGACTCGATTTCTATGAAATCCACGGCGAAATCGAAAAAATCCCAAATCGCGACGAAAGGAAGCAACGCTCCAAGGCTGCCGGAATGCTCTACCCCGAGGACACCGCATTGGTCGGTGAAAATTGTTTCAACTGCCACATCATCCGTGATGAGAAGCTTGTCAATGTAGGCGGACACATCGCCCGCAGCGAAGGATTCAACCTCGTTTCCTGGTCGCAGGGAGAAGTCAGACACAATTTCTACACTCCGGATCATACACGCACGAAAGGCGAGAACCTTCCAACCACTCCCGAGCGCAAACGCAAGCTCTTCGTGGTGGGCATGCTCCTTGATCTGGAATACAGCCTGCGCGCGCTATCCAATGGAAAAACCGGCGGTGGTGCTTTCCGCAAGGCGATGGGCACCCGCGCCCACACCATCATCAACAAGGAACTCCCGGCAGTCTCCAAAATCCTTGGTGACGCAGCACCCGAGGAATTGAAGAAAGCGGCGGAGATCGCCTCCGCTGTAAAGCTCAGTGGCGATCCCAAACTTGTGGCTGCGGCTGCCGATGCACTGAAGGATCCTATCAAATCCCTTAGCGACAACCATGACGGCAGCGCCCTGGGCGCACTGGATTCGATCTTACCGAAAAAATCCAAAGGCACCGCATGGCAGCCGTAACTCTCCGGATTCCGAGTCACCTCTCCTCTCCCGCTCATGATCGCCACTCGCAGCAAACGACCGGGGATTTCCGATGAAGCAGTAAATCCCTAACTGCACTCACACCGATTATGCCTGCCGAAACCGAGCATTCCCTAGAGCGCCCTCAACGCTGGGATACTCCTTTCGATACCAAGATCTCCAGCCATACTGTGGCTCGTATTCTGGCAGGCACCACCGTGGGCGAAGAAGAGGAGATATTTTCCCGGATCCGGAATGTTCTCGCCCGTATCCGCACCGCACCGGTTTTCTCCGGCGTGGATCCGGAGCGCTTTCCACGTCATTTACCTCTTGATGGAATTCTCCTCAATGACTGCCGCCTGCTTCTCAAGGAACAGGACGAAATCATTGTCCGCGAGGGAGATTATGGAAACTCCGCATTCGTGGTGCTGCGGGGTTCCGTCCGCCTAATCGTCGATAACCTTCCCTCCAAATTATTGGGGCGGAACCAGACCGAAAAAAAAGGTCCTCTGGCGATGCTTCGCAAGGCTCTTACCCGAAGCAAAATCCCCGAAAAGCGAGTTCATCATAGCCGCCGTTTCGAGGAAAACGCTCGCAGGGAGGCAGCGCCCGGAATTTTTCTACAAGATGCGCCCCGCGTCCTGGAAGGTCGCAACACCATCGATATTCAGGCCGGTGAAATGTTCGGAGAGATCGCCGCTCTTGGCCGCAGCCCTCGGACAGCAACGGTGATCGCAGCGGAAAAGGGCACCGAGATTCTGGAAATCCGCTGGCAGGGATTGCGGGATCTGATGAACTTCGCACCGGCTTTCAAGGAACATGTCGAAGAAAGATTCCGCCGCTTCGGTCTCAGCTCGCTGCTGAAGAATCTGGATTTCATCAAACGCCTCAATCCCGCGGACGTCGCAGAGCTGGTCGCAGGCACCCGTTTCGAGCGCCACGGCCGTTTCGACTGGTATGGATCCTACCAGAAAATTCTCAGCGCCACGAGCGCCAGCGACCGCCTCCGCAATGAGCCGCTGATTATCCGGGAGTCCGAATACATCGATGGAATGGTGATCGTCCGGGGAGGATTCGTCCGCGTCAGCCGCCGCCACCACAAAGGCGAAACGACGGTTTCCTACCTCGGAAAAGGCCAGATCTACGGCCTCGGGGAGCTTTACCATAATCATCTCGAACCGGCCGATATCCTCCCCGCCCAGCACACTCTCCGGGCTATCGGATACGTCGATTTATTGGTGATTCCCACCCAGCTGGTGGAAAAGCTGATCATCCCGCACCTGACCCCGGAGGAAACCGCACTTCTGGCGCCGCCTGCGGAAAATAAAACCACGGAGAAAATCTCCACCAACTTCCTCGCGGAAAAAGCCAGCGATCGACTGGGCCCTGATATCATGGAATTTCTGATGGATAAGCGCACCATCAATGGCAGTGCGGCGATGCTTATCGATCTGGACCGGTGCACCCGCTGCGATGACTGCGTCCGCGCCTGCGCTTCGACGCACGATGGCAACCCGCGTTTCATCCGTTACGGAGACCGTGAAAACAGCATACAGGTCACGCAAGCCTGTCTGCATTGCCACGATCCCATCTGCATGATCCCCTGCCCGACGGGTGCGATCCATCGCGAGGCAAGCGGCGAAGTTGTCATCAACGATAACACCTGTATCGGCTGCTCGGCATGCGCGGATAATTGCCCTTACGACAATATTCAAATGGTCGATATCCGGGACGACGAGGGAATGCCCCAGTTCCCTGTCAGCACCGAAGCGGGCGGCAAGCGGGTCAACCTGACAGCCGCTGGTGTCATCAAACGCGCTACAAAATGCGATCTCTGCCATGATCAGCTTGCCGGCCCTGCCTGTGTCCGCGCCTGCCCGCATGATGCGCTTCAACGCTTTGATATGCAAAACATCAACTCCCTCGCTAAATGGCTATCCCGGTAAAAGCTCTGGCACGCAGACGCATGGGAAACACCGCTATCCTGCTGGCGGTGGGGTTCTGCGCTTTCGCATTGTGCTACCTTCTCGGCATTTCCCTCCGGCCCAGCGCATTTTACTCGGGCCTGGTCCTCATGGCCCTGGTGCTGGTGCTGACGTTTTTCAACGCCCGCAAGAAACTCCCCTTCCTCCCCCTGGTCAAGGCATCCCACTGGCTGCAGTTTCACATCTACGCCGGCCTGCTCTCCATCTTTCTGTATGGCATTCACACCAGCTTCCGGGTCCCTTCGGGAAAACTGGAGCTCGCTCTGGGCATCCTTTTCCTCGTTGTCTCCATCTCGGGGATTCTGGGGCTTTTCATCACCCGGATCCTTCCGAAAGTGATGGCTCGTTCCGGCGAGCCTCTCACCTTTGAAAAGATCTCCGCCTTCGAGGTCAGATTGCGCAAACAAGCGGAAGAGCTCATCCTCTCGGAAGAAACGAAAAATGGCACCTCCGCGCTGGGCGATGCTTACCTTCATCGTCTTTCCGCCTATTTCCGGCCCCGCTCGCCGTTCCGCTTTTTCTTGGGAAATCCGAATCGATTCCGCGCCAGGGCGCTCGACGAGCTGCGCGATATCGACCGTTACACCAGCGAGGAGGAGCGACCGGTCCTTGAGCGGATGAAAGAAATGATTGAGGCAAAACACAATCTGGACGTCCAGAAGTCCTGCCAGTTCTTCCTCCGCTGCTGGCTCTTCGTTCATATTCCCTTCACCTACAGCATGGTATGCGTGGCTCTCGTCCATGCCTGGGCCGCGTTCAATTACACCACTTCCCGCTGATGCCGGTTTCCTTCCAGTCCACCAAACACCGCCAATCCGTCTATAACCGGCCGGATCAACGCTGGCTGTGCGGAAACGCATGCAAGGACTGTCCCTGTTTCCTGGGGCCCGATCCCAAAGGCAAATGCCAGGCGGGGATCGGGTTCGAAGGTCGCGTCTCCGGGCAGTGCCTCCCTCGCCGCATCGGTGATAGATGGCTATGCACCCGCCAGGATACCCACGGTGGGGAGCCTTGCGAAAGCGGCCCGCTGCCCGATGGATCCTGCTGCATGAGCGTGCCGAAGTGCTTGCCCAAACGCTCGCTTCGCTCCAAGCGCGGCATTTTCACTATAGCAGTCACCCTCGCAACCATCGTCTGGTTGATCGCCATTCTCACACCGGATAACGACAAACTCTCCGATCCCATGGCGGGGCTCGATCCCGGCCAGCTTTCCACAAATCATTCGTTTCTGGAGAATCAATGCTTCCGCTGTCATAGCGATCAGGATCTTTCTCCGGCGGCCCTTACCGCCATGCATGGCGCGGCCACCCACCATCGCGCGATCAATGATGGAGAGCTATGCCTTTCCTGCCACGGAGAAATCGGCGGAGCCGGGAACAAATTCGCGTTTGCCCCACATACTTCGGATCAACTTCCCAGCCGCTCTGCCGCAAAGCCGCAAAAAAATGGCAAGTTGCTCCTCCTCGCCGCCTCCGCCCTGAGCAGCAAGCACCTTTCAGACGGCGGCCTGCATTGCGCGACCTGCCACCAGGAACACCACGGTGAAACGTCCGATATCGCCACCCTTTCCAACAAACAATGCCAGGTTTGTCACCAGGAACAGTTCGAGAGTTTTTCAGACGGCCACCCGGAGTTTTCCCAATCCAGTTACCCATACGATCGCCGCACCGGCATTCGCTTCGATCACAGGTCACACTATCAGACCCACTTCGCCGAGGAGCTGAAGGCCCATCCGGAAACGGTTCCCGAGGGGTATGATCCGGCAGCCCGCCACGCGGAAAGCACATCCTGCACCGCCTGTCACAGCAGCGGAAAATCCGGCGAGCCGATGTCTGTGAAACCCTTTGAAACTTCCTGCGCCGCTTGCCACGATGGCAATACCCGTGCCGGAGAACCGTTGGCGTTTCTCGCCTTCCCACCGCTCAACAAAAGCTTCCTTGATGAAAAACTCGCGCAGCTGGATCCTCCCAGATCGCTCGGCACCTGGATCGAGGAACCTGCGAATTCCTTCCCGTGGCCGACCTTGCAAATGCTTTCGCCCGAGGCCCGCGAGGCCTGGGAACGTCTCCGCTCCGCCGGGGTAAATCCTTTCGATCCGGCGTTGGAAGCCGAACTCGACGAGGCGGCGGTCCGCGATATCGAGACTCTTGCCTGGGCCGTGAAAGAACTCGCACGGGATCTCTCGCAGAATCAACCCCACGAGAATCCGTCCAACCTCATCGGCCAGGAAGAACTGACACACCGTCTCACGCAGGCGGGTTTCCCGGGCGCGGCGGAGCTGGTGAAGGGCATCCCCGCAAGTGCTTTCGATGCAATGCGCCAGGGCTTCAGTAAAAACGATTACATCACCTTGCTTGCCGAGGTTTCCGCAAAACGCTCCGGAAAATTCCCGGAAGCCATCCAACCTGCCGGGCCGGATATGGCGGAAAGCACCGAAACCCACCCTCCGGTTGAAAACTCCGAGGAAACTTTTGCCACCAGCGACGATGAGTTCGCGGGCGGCGAAGAAACTTTTGCCACTGGCGACGATGAGTTCGCTGGCGGTGAGGAAACTTTTGCCACCAGCGACGACGAGTTCGCGGGCGGCGAAGAAACTTTTGCCACTGGCGACGATGAGTTCGCTGGCGGCGAAGAAACTTTTGCCACCGGCGACGACGAGTTCGCGGGCGGCGAAGAAACTTTAGGCAATGACGATGAGTTCGCCAGTAGCGGGGAAGATCCAGCTGCGGCGGAACCGGAAGCGCCGAAAGAACTCGAAGCCATCGATCCGATCACGTGGGCCGCACGCGGTGGCTGGTATGAACAATACGGTGCCTTGTATTATCGGTCCACCGGCCACGCCGATCCATTGATCAGAAATTGGCTCGATAGCCTCGCCGCCAATGTGTCCTCGCCCCTCGCCTTGGCGCAGTTCAAAGAAGGTTTCGATTTCCTATCTGGCAGCGAATCCAAAGCCTCCGGAAGCTGCCTGAAATGCCATGCCGTGGATGAAATCCGTGATGAAAGCGGCAAGCTTGCAAGCGCCAGGATCAATTGGTTCAGCCAGGCGGAAGCCGAAGCGCGCCACTCCCTCACCCGCTACAATCACGCCACCCACCTTTTGCTCACCGACTGCAGAAGCTGTCACCAGACACAAACCGGCGGTGAAAGTTTCCTCACTTCCTTCCCGGAATCCGGCGATTGGGACGAAAGCGCCGATTGGTCCGCCAAAGCCGATCCGGCGGAGTATCTGAGCAATTTCAAACCGATCATCAAGCAAACCTGTGTCGAGTGCCACCAACCCGGCAAGGCCGGCGATGGCTGCATCCAATGCCACGTCTATCACAAGGACGCGACCCATTCAATTTCCCTGCCAGCTACGCAACATCCTCCAGCCGATTGAGCGATCCCACCCAGCCGCCACCAACGGCACGGCGTTCGTCATATCCCCAAGCTCCATTCTACTCATCTCCTTACCTCTCCTAATCTCATGAAACATTCCGTAAGCCCAGAACAGGGTCCTGATATTTTGAGACCAGCCACGAGTGCTTCCGCCAACCGGGCAATTTCGCTCCCACGCTTCGCGATTTTTTCACTCATTGTGGCCGCCAATCTTGCGCCGATACATGCCGAAGATGTGCCGGAGCCAACCAAACCGGAGGCTGAAGAAACCGCAGGTGAGATCGGAAAGTCTCCGGCAGCCGCGGAGCCAGCAAGCGGGGAAACGGTGGAAACGGTGGAAACGGTAGAGAAGCAAAAGGGTGCGACCGGAAATGCGATTCTTCCGCCCTCCGAAGGAGAGGCCATGAAAGAGGGTTTCGGAGACGAAGGATTTGGAGACGAGGGCTTCGGGGATGAAGGGTTTGGAGAGGAGGGGTTCGGCGCGGAAGAATTCGGAGAGGAGAGCTTTGGCGGCGGAGAGTTGCCGCCGGACACCGATATTTTCGCAGAGTTCGAGCCAGAGGAAGAAGACGAGAAGGAATCCAAAACCATCTACGCAAACGCGGCCGAAGCACACATCAGCTTCCTCGATCTTTTGGAGAGCGAAAAGCGTTTCCCTTCGGCCTCCGCCTGCGCCGCCTGCCATCCGGATCATTTCCGCGAATGGTCCGTATCCGCCCATGCCTACGCCCAGGTCAGCCCGGTTTTCAATGCGATGCAGGCCACACTTTTCAAGGCGACTTCCGGCACCAACGGGGATTTCTGCATCCGCTGTCACACCCAGGTAGGCATGCAGCGCGAGGAGCCGATCCTTACCAGTAACTTCAATCGCCATCCGGCATCCCTGGAAGGAATCACCTGCGTGGTCTGCCACCGCATCGATAAAAATTACGGCAAGGTCAGCGGCCGGACTTCCGTGGTAACCGGCGATGTTTTCGATCCCGTCTATGGCCCTAAGGGAAATGCGATCCTCAAGGAAATCCTGGAGAACGATACCACGCTCAAGACGGAAGAGGAAGGCACGGGCCAACGCAAGATCCACAATGATGCCAAAAAGTTCGATCCCATCGCGACCTCCGGCTTCTGCGGCACCTGCCATGACGTGAACCTTCTCAACGGCTTTCGTCTGGAGGAAGCTTTCACCCAGTTTAAAAACTCTCCCGCCAATGCGGACGGTGAAACCTGCCAGGACTGTCACATGGGCAAGGTGCCCGGCGCAAAAGTGGCCGATGGCGAGGCGAACTATCACACAGGTCCCGCCGCGCGAATCGGCGGGGATCTCTGGGCCACCGATCCGGAAGACGATGGCTACGGCAAGGCGACTCCCTCCCGCAAACGCACCAACCACATGTTCGCGGGGCCGGATTACTCGATCATCCACCCGGGGATTTTTCCTCACTCCAAGAATATCCGCGATCAGCTCTGGGATATGCAGAACCAGGAGCTCAAACCGAATGGCGATGTGGTCGTGAAAGAACGCGCCAGCCTCCGCCACGTGATTCATTTCAAATGGGAAGACGGTTGGGGTGATGTGAACAGCGATTTCGAGAAACGGGTCGCAAAAAATCCGAAAATCGGTGAGGCCCTGCCATGGCCGTGGAACGATCTGAAATACCGCACCGATTTCCGCTCCTCGCTCAACCAACAGTTCAGGCTGCTCAACGAGATCAATACCCAGCGCTATCAGGTGCTGCGCCGCGGCTACCAGCTCGGGGAATTCAAAGTCACCCGGAATGACCACAAAGCCCTAGAGTTCCAGGTGGAGGTCCGCAATGGAACCGATGGACACGGCGTGCCGACCGGCTTCGATGCCGAGCGCCTGGTTTTCCTAAATGTCGCAGTGAAAGATCGCTATGGCCGCAAGGTTTTTGAGTCCGGTGACCGGGATCCAAACGGAGATGTCCGCGATCTACACTCGGTCTTTGTCCATCACAACGCGGATAAAACCCATTCCTTCCTTGCCTCCTCTGACTGGAAGGCAAAGGCGCAACTCCCCCTTCTGGCGGAGGACAAAAAATGGAAAGTGGACAATCAGCTCTTCAGCCTCCAATCAAAATTTATCGTGCGCAACCGTTTCGGCGGGGAGCGGGAGCAAGTGCTCGCGGTGAATTATTCGGTCGATCCCCTACCATACATCCGCCCCGATACGTTTCCCGGTATCCTGCGCGCCCGTCCCGGCGGAGCCCGCAAGCACGCCGTGGGCCTGCCACCGAACGGGAGCCGCATCGCGGATTACAAAGTCCCTGCGAAAATGCTGACCGGCACGGGCCCCTACACAGTCGATATCCGTTTCATCACCCAGATGATTCCCGTGAATCTGATCCCGGAGATTTCCGGAGTCGGTTTCGATTACAATCTCTCCCCGATGGAAGTCGCGAAACGTGTGGTCCACGGCCATCGCATCAGCCCCTCAACGCGGGACTCGGACCGCCGTGGAGGCGCCCAGGTGCTTTGGGAAAAGACCATTCGCCTCGATGGAGAACGCACCTCGTGGAACCTTCATCCGACGGAGAAGGATATCATGGCCGTGCCGCCGGGCCCTTTCCCCTACAATCCCGAGTTCGATGCCGGGCAGCAGCAGGAAACCGCCATCATCGATATCGTGGAGCCGCCACTGCCGCTGGATGAACAAATCGATCCGAATTATAACCCGGACGATTTCAAGGAGGAGGACTTCGGCGGCGAAGACTTCAGCGAAGGCGAATTTGGTGAAGAAAACTTCGGCGAATGAAGCCACGCCCCAGAACTACGCATCCATTTTTTCCGATGAAGAATCAATATCTCAAGCAAACCACTGGCAATCTGACCGGCAGCCTTTTGCTGATGGCGGCACTTTCCCAGCCTAGCTCCGCGGAG
This sequence comes from Luteolibacter algae, assembly GCF_042683045.1. Classification (NCBI taxonomy): domain Bacteria; kingdom Pseudomonadati; phylum Verrucomicrobiota; class Verrucomicrobiia; order Verrucomicrobiales; family Verrucomicrobiaceae; genus Luteolibacter; species Luteolibacter algae. The sequence continues at coordinate 247,040 of NZ_JBHUIT010000003.1, forward strand.
GCCCTCCCCGGCGAGCTGCTGCTCAGTGATGAAGCCGTGCCGTGGCAGGAAATCGGCAAGGACTTCCCGAAGCGCCCCGCACCTGTTACCGAAACGATCGAAGATCTCGTCTTTGAGTCCAACCGGGAGCGCAAGGCCATCATCGCCAAGCAGAACGAAACCGGCGAGGACCTTGATCCACCGAAGCGGAAAACCATTTTCGGATCGAATCCTTTCCTCAACTCCGGTTCCATTTTTCCTGGTTTTGAAACTCCCACCGGAGCCGTGTGGCAGCCAACGGTGGTCATCTACGGCACTTATCGGACAGCGCTCCAGCACTTCGACAACGGCCTGACCAACAGCACGGAGTGGGCGAACCGCCTGGATCTTTTCACCAATATCTACCTCACTCCCACGGAGCGCATTCTCTTCAGCATTCGCCCGTTGGATAACGGCGGGAATTTTACCTCCTACCGTTTCGATGATCCCAGCGGCTACAACGACAGCCTGAACGGCCGTATCCGCAGCCTCTACTTCGAAGGGGATTTCGGCGAGCTATTCCCCAATCTTGACCCGCACGACACAAAAAATCTGGACTACGGCTTTGCCGTTGGCCGCATGCCGCTCAATTTCCAGGACGGGATCATGATCAACGATTCCGTCGATGCCTTCGGAGTCACCCGCGCCTCGATGTTCAATTTCGGTGCCTCCGCCTCCCGCCTGACAGCCCTGGTGGCGTGGAACGAGATCCACCGTGGCAACAACATCGAGGATCCGGATGCCTCGCTCTTCGGCCTTTTCTATGCCGCGGATTATTCGAAAAGCACCTACGAGGTGGACCTCGCCTACGTTAATGGCAGTAATTCCACCGGCGGTGACGGGTTGTATTTCGGAATCGGCCAGACCCGCCGCTTCGGAAAATACAATTCCACGCTCCGCGCGAACCTTTCCTACGCGATGGATGATGAAACCGCAGCCATCGATACCGGTGCGCTGCTGTTCTCACAGATTTCACGCACGATGGATTACAACTTCGATATCGCCTATATCAACTCCTTCGTCGGCATCGGGAACTACACTTCCGCAGCCCGCGATCCATCCGTCGGTGGCCCGATCGGTGGCATCAACGGGCTATTGTTCGGCGCCGTTGGGCTGGGTAGATACGGCAGCGCGATCTCAAACCGGAGCAATGATGCCGTAGGCGCTTCCATCGGCTATCAGCATTTCCTCGACGGACAGTATAGCAAGCGGCAGATCGTTGCGGAAATCGGTGGCCGCATCTCCACGGATGGCAATTCCCGCTCCGGCGGCGGCATCGGCCTGAGCTACCAGCACGCGCTCGACCAGCATTCCATTATCCGTCTCGATAGCTTCCTTGCCGCCTACGATGATGGCGAGACCGGCACCGGTCTCCGCTGTGAATACAGCTTCCAGTTTTAAGAAAATTCCATGAATCCACTAGAAATCACCGCCTGGGCAATATTGGCAGCCGGAGCTCTCGGCCTCGCCTTTATCGCATTCCGACAGCTTGCCACTTTCCGCCGGGACGGAGATATCTTCCGTGGCGAAATCGCATTGCTGGGCGAGCAGCTGGCATCGATCCGCGCCACCCGCTCCCTTTCGGAAAAAAGCTCAGCCCCGTGGAACGGCGTGCGCAAGTTCCAGGTCACCCGCAAGGTGCCGGAAAAAGGAGACATCTATTCCTACTATCTTTCCCCGCATGACGGAAAGCTCCCGCTGCCGTCCTTTCTGCCGGGCCAGTTCCTTACCTTCCAGCTGCAGATCAATGGAAAATCCGTCACCCGTTGCTACAGCCTGTCGGATTCGCCACATCCCGATTATTACCGTGTGAGCATCAAGCGCTGCCTCGCTCCGCGCGATCAGCCGGATCTTCCTCCCGGGCTCGCATCCTCCCACTTCCACGATGTCATCGCGGAAGGTGATATCCTCGATGTCCGTGCTCCAAACGGTGGTTTCTCCATCGATCCCTCCGAGGGCAGCCCGATCGTTCTGTCCGGCTCCGGAGTCGGGCTCACCCCGGTGCTCAGCATGATGAACGCCCTCGTCGCCGCCAAGTCACGCCGCAAGACATGGTTCTTCTACGGAGTGAGAAACGGGTCCGAAAACATGATCGCAGATACCGTCAAGCAATGGCGGGAGCTCAACCAACCGAATTTTCACATCCACATCTGTTACAGCAACCCCGGCCCGGACGATATCCTGGGAAAAGACTACGATCATAGGAGCAGGGTCGGGGTGGATCTGTTCAAGCAGCTCCTCCCTTCCAACAATTACGATTTTTACACCTGCGGGCCCGGGCCGATGATGCAAGCGATACGCGATGGACTCATCGACTGGGGAGTGCCGGAAAAACATGTCCACGACGAGGCATTCATCGCGGTCAAAAAATCCGTCGACGTGGCAGCCGCCAGCGTGGAATTCAAGAAATCCGGCAAGTTGCTGCAAGTCAGTGGCACCGCCACAAACCTCCTCGATCTCGCCTCGGAAGAAGGCGTCGACATCCCTTCCGGCTGCTGTGCGGGAAGCTGCGGCACCTGCCAAATCGCCCTCCTCTCGGGTAAAGTGAAATACGATTCCAAACCGGAATTCGCCATTGAGGCCGGCTGCTGCCTCCCCTGTGTTTGCCTGCCGGATGGAGATCTCGTGCTGGATGCCTGATCCCACCGAAGCCCGTTTTGCAATCGCCATCCTCCGTTTCCGCTTTCATCCCGGCTGCATCCGTCAGACCCTCCAGCGAATCAGCCCCATCTGTTATGTCGAATTTTTTCCACAAAAGCCAATATCTCGCCGTCCCCCTTACCCTATGCCTTCTGGGCTCTTGCAAGGATAAGGAAATCCGCACCTACAAGGTCGCGACGGACTCCGAAGCACCAGCCCCCGCCGATCCCATCGGGGAAGCTCCGCAAGCCAACCCATCCTCCCAATCCGAGGCTCCCCACGATCATGCCGCGCACTCCCACGCGGTGACCTGGCAGGCGGGCACGGATTGGAAAATGGAAGAGGCCGGCCAGTTTCTCACCGCAGCCTACGCCCTGCCGGGCGGAGGTCGCATCACGGTCTCCAAGCTCGGTGGCGATGGCGGCGGCCTCGCTGCAAACATCAATCGCTGGCGTGCCCAAACCGGCCAGAAACCTCTGCCGGAAGATCAGATTTCCGGCCAGCCAATGAAGGTCCCGGGCTCGGAGCGCAGTATGCAGTTGTTCAATCTCCTCGCCGAAGATGCCGCGGATGATCGCGAAGGCATCCTCGCGGCAATCCTCCCGCTGGACTCGGAGACCTGGTATTTCAAGTTCACCGGATCCACCGGCCAGCTGAAAAAATCCGGCGGCACCTTCATGGAATTTCTCCGCACCGTCCGCATTGTCGGGGAAACCGCCGCCGCAGCTCCAGCACCCCCGGCGGGCCCTACCGGCCCTACCGGCCCGCCGAAAATCGAAGTAAAAGCCCCCGATGGCTGGACCGTCAGCCAAGGCAGTGCGATGCGTGCCGCCAGCTTCAGCATTGCCGGCGGGAAAGGCGCATCCGCTGATGTTTCGGTGATCCCCTTGCCGGGAGATTCCGGAAGCGTCCTGGACAATGTCAACCGCTGGCGCTCACAGCTCCAGCTTCAGCCACTCGCTTCAGAAGAGGATCCCGCGCTCGGCTCGTGGGTTGAGGACAACGGGAAAAAATATTTCATCAGCCACATGCTCAGCACCGAGCCATTGCTGGAGGGCCGGAAGGCAGCGATCAGCACCGCGATTCTGAAGCAGGGCAGCTACACCTGGTTTTTCAAGATCACCGGCGATGCCGGGCTGGTGCAGGAGAACCGCGGCAAATTCGAGGTATTCGTCCGCTCCGCGACCTTTCCCTGATCGTTTGCACCCATGACTTCCACACTTCGCAATTCCTGCAGGTTCCTCAGCTCGCTGCGGCTCACCGTCACTCTGCTGGCGCTTTCCATGCTGCTGATTTTCATCGCCACCATCATGCAGGTGGAGCTTGGCATCCACGAGGTGCAGCTGCGCTACTTCCGCGCCTGGTATGCGTGGTGGGACATCATCCCGGGAGATAAAAAATTCTCCATTCCCCTCCCCGGCGGGATTGTTCTCGGCGGCCTGCTGGTCATCAACCTCCTCGCCGCACATACCGCGCGATTCAAGCTGCGCTGGGAAAAGGCCGGGATGATCCTGATCCATTCCGGCGTGCTGCTCCTTCTTCTCGGGGAATTTTTCACCGGCATCCTCGGCAGGGAAGCCCAGATGTCGATCAATGAGGGAGAAACGAAAAACTACTCCACGTTTCCCCGCGATGTGGAGCTGGTGGTGATCGAGCCTTCCGGTGAAAACGAAGAGACCGTGACCGCCATTCCGCAAGGCAGGCTGCACAGCGGCGCCGTCTTCCCAATGAAAGGTTTTTCCGTAAAGCTCCACACCTTCTACCGCAACAGCGAGATCCTTCCGGAAACCGCCGATGTCTCCGCCTTCGACAAAACCCGCGCCACCGATGGGCTGGGCAAGTTTTTTGCCATGCGTGGCACCCCGCGCGAAACCGCCATGGATCGCCGCGATCTCAGCTCGGCCTTTGTCGATATCGTGAAAGACGATGGAACCAGCATTGGCCGCTGGCTGCTTTCAAACGCGCTGAAAGGCGATCAGGCTTTCGAAATCGACGGCAAAACCTGGAAAATGTCCATCCGCCAGCATCGGCTCTACCACCCCTTTTCGATCAAGCTGCTGGACTTCAGCCACGATCGCTACCTCGGCACGAATGTCCCGAAAAACTTCTCCAGCAAGATCCGCATCCTCAACCCGGAAACCGGCGAGGATCGCGAAGATTTGATCTATATGAACCACCCATTGCGCTACCAGGGCCTGACGTTCTACCAGTCCGGCTTCGATAACAATGACGAGACCAGCATTTTCCAGGTCGTGCGCAATCCCGCGTGGACGCTTCCCTACATCGCCTGTGCCATGGTCGCTATCGGGCTGCTGTGGGTATTTTCCCAACACCTTTTCAAGGCGATCGCCCGCCGCAAAGCCATCCCCGCACCATGAGAGTCCCTTCCAAAAGTCTCACCGTCTGGATCATCCCTTTGCTTTGCCTGCTTTTCGTGGGCTCGGCCGTTTTCAAGGCCTTCCGGCCATCCGCGGAATTCGATTTCAAGAACTTCGGCAGCCTGCCGGTTGTCGCCAATGGCCGCGTCCAGCCGCTCGATTCGCTTGCGCGGAACGCACTGCTCAGCATCCAGGCGAAACAGCGCGTCCCGGGCGATACCGCACCTGCTTCTCCATCGACATGGCTGGCAGAGCTCGCCTTCCAGCCGGAAGTGGCGGATACGCGGAAGATTTTCCTCATCCACCACGATGAAATCCTCGGGCTGACGGACTTCACCCGGGCGGATGGCAAGAGCTTCTCCCACGCCCAGCTGGAGCCCTCCTTCCCCGCACTCGAAAAAGAGGCGAAGCGGGTCAGCCAGCTCGAACCGAAAACCTGGAGCCCGTATGAAAAAGCCCTGATGCGGCTGACGCGGAACCTACGGCTCTACAACCAGCTCAAAAACGCCCTTGCCATGCCCGACACCACCCAGATGGAGGCGGAGCTCGCACTTTTCCTTGGTGCAGTGGACACGGCCATCGCGGAAGCGGAAAAGAAAAATCAAGGCGCGGATTTCAACCAGCAGGCCATTGACCGAGCTTCCGGCCGCATGCGGGAAATCCTGCACTGGGCTCCGCTGACAGAAATTTACACCACCCCCTCTGGCAGCGGCCAGGATGGCTGGCGCAAGCTGGCGGATTCCGTGATCGACGCCATTGATGCAGGCGGTCCGCACCCGGCCACTCTCGCCTATGCCCGCCTCGGAGACGCATATCGCACGAAGGATATCGCGGCATTTAATGCGGCGGTAAATGCCTACCGCGCGTGGCTGACCGAGAACCGCCCGACCGAGATCAACAAAGGTGCGGCGGAGAGCCTGTTCAATCGCATCGCCCCGTTTTACCTCTGCATGGTTCTCTATGTGATCGCGTTTCTCACCGCCATCGTTTCCTGGCTGCGCCCGGAAGGCTGTCTCCGCCGCTCCGCATTCCGCGTGCTTGCGCTGGGTCTTCTCCTCCACACCATCGGCCTGATTACCCGCATGTGCCTGGAGGGTCGCCCTCCGGTCACGAATCTCTACTCCTCGGCCGTGTTCATCGGCTGGGGTGCCATCGTGCTCAGCGCGGTAATCGAGATTTTCCACCGCAATGCCATCGGCACCGCGGTCGCCTCTGTCATCGGCTTTGCCACGCTCCTCATCGCCCATCATCTTTCCCTTTCCGGCGATACCCTGGAGATGATGCGTGCCGTGCTTGATACCAATTTTTGGCTTGCCACACACGTCGTGGTCATCACCCTCGGCTACTCGGCGACTTTTCTTGCAGGCACGCTCGCGATCGTCTTCCTGCTCCGCAGAATCTTCGGTGGCATGCCGAAAAGCACCGTCGTTTCACTACGTGGGATGGTTTACGGAGTGATTTGCTTCGCCACCCTCGCCAGCTTCGTCGGCACAGTCCTCGGCGGCATTTGGGCAGATCAATCCTGGGGCCGCTTCTGGGGCTGGGACCCGAAGGAAAATGGAGCACTCCTCATCGTGATCTGGAACGCAATCATCCTCCACGCCCGCTGGGGCGGCATGATCCGTGAACGCGGCATGATGGTCATGGCGATCTTCGGCAATATCGTCACCAGCTGGTCATGGTTCGGCACCAATATGCTCGGCATCGGCCTCCATTCCTATGGCTTTACCGATGCGGCCTTTGTCTGGCTCAGCGCCTTCATTCTCAGCCAGCTGATCATCATGGCTGCGGGATTCATCCCGGTCAAAAGGTAGGGCCGACCGGCCCGGTCGGCCGAAACTCCCGTCTTCGTATCCATCCACGGACGCGCCTACCAATCAAAAACGGTAGGGCTGACCGGCCCGGTCGGCCGTGACTTCGATCTTCCTATCCATTCCACGGACGCGCGGGCCGCGCGTCCCTACCTCACATCATAAACGGTAGGGCCGACCGGCCCGGTCGGCCGAAACTCCCGTCTTCGTATCCATCCACGGACGCGCGGGCCGCACGTCCCTACCAATCAAAACGGTAGGACTGACCGGCCCGGTCGGCCGTGACTTCGATCTTCCTATCCATTCCACGGACGCGCGGGCCGCACGTCCTACCGCCTAGTAGGCGGTCTTCGGTGGCTTCACCATGCTCAGGCCTGTCATCATCACGATCTTCAGATCCATGGAAAGATCCCAATGGCTGACGTAGAAGTTATCCAGCCGGGCACGGTTGCGGAGATCCAGCGGACGATTCACCTCGCCCCGGTAGCCTTTCACCTGCGCCAAGCCGGTTACGCCGGGTTTCACGTAGCGGCGGACGCCGTAGCGCTCGAAAATCTCGCGGAAAACCTCATCATGTTGCTCCATGTGCGGACGTGGACCTACCACACTCATATCGCCCAGCAGCACGTTGAAAAATTGCGGCATTTCATCGATGCTGGTTTTGCGCAGCATACCGCCGCCCTTGAAGATGCGGTTGTCTGACTTCGTGACCTGTTGTGTTTCATCGCCATTCGCCACATGCAGTGTGCGGAATTTGTAAACCTTGAAGGTCTCGCCGTTTTTTCCAACACGGTCTTGTTTGAAAAACAGCGGACCCGGCGAATACTTGCGGTGAATCGCCCAAACCAGCAGGCAAAGCGGCGGAATCACCGTGCAGATCATCACCAGACTGAAAACAATATCCGCACAGCGCTTGATCACTTGGTTCGAGACGTTTTCCAACGGCTCCGCAGGCGGCGAAAGCACATCCAGACGGCCGGTCTTCTGGAGATCAAAACGGCGTCCGTAGCGACGGGTCAGCTCCAGCGGCAGCCAGCAGCGGTAACCCAGCTTGTCCCCGGCACGCAGCAGGCTGATCACCGTTTTATCCGGCAAATGGCGCGGCGGCATCACCAACATATCGATCGGCTGCTCCGCCACCAGCTTGGTGTAATCCTTGCTCTCATTTTCATCATCCGTCCAGACAACGCGTTTAAGATCCAGCATCCCCTTGTTCAAAATCAAATCCGGGATGACGGAGTCGCACCACTCCTTCGGCCCCAGCACCATCGTCCGCAGCTTCCACTTGCTGAACCACTTGGAGTCGAAATTCATCGCCCAGCGGATGATGAAACGGTTCGTCAAAAACAGCGCGGTAAACGAGAGCAGAATCAGTCCTCCGAAAAAGATCCGGGACATCGCAAGATCCTTCGAAAGCACCAGCAGGGTCATCACACTCGCAACAATCCAGATCGATTGCCTGCGCGCCACCGGAAAGGCCACCTTCCTTACCCGTCCCGGGCTCAGCCGCAGCGCTGTCGGGCGGGAGACCGCCTCAATGATCAGGGCCATCACGATCACAATCGAATATTTGACGTAGCTCTGGAAGGAAGCCGGTGATCCATGCACCCCATAGAAGAGAATGACATACCACCCCCAATATATAGTAGATATAAGACCCACTTGCAGACCTACTAGAATCTGAAAAAAACCTCTTTCTCTGGATGATATCATAATGGTTTGGGAGTTGACAAATTTAGTTAAAAGCAAGGGATATGCCGAAAACTCTCCCAGTTTGGAAATCTCTGCGGGGAAACCCGTAGAAACCTCCTAAAACCCTGAAAATCAACAACAAGGGGACCTTATGAAAGATTTTCACTTCCGTCGATCCCCGCCCCAAGCCAAGACACGAGGGAGATACATTCATCGCTGGAGAACTATCAATTAAAAAACGAGATATTTACGTAAAAAATCCTGACGATACCGTCAGGATTTTTTTCTTGCCAATTATATCAACCACACTTTTAGCAACTATTACATATATGCATGAATTTACGTAAATAAACTAATTCGACAGCCCGCAGCCAGCCATCACGACCTCCAACCCACTGTAATCAAGCGGATTACGAAAAAATCCAACAACCTACCACCCAAGCGGGACCTACCAAAGCCATACAACCCACCCTTTAATTTCCTAAGTCCGAATTACGGACAAAGCAGTAGATAAGGTAGAGAAAAGCGGCCACCACCCGGTAGGGCCGACCGGCCCGGTCAGCCGTAACTCCCGTCTTCCTATCCATCCACGGACGCGCGGGCCGCACGTCCCTACCTCATTTCGTAAAAATATTTCCAATCATCCCTCGCGTCCACCAATCCCGCCCTCACCGGATTATCCCGGATATACGCGGCTTTGCTTATTGCCCACTCCCATCCTCTTATCCGGTGATCAAAGAAACCTTTCTGCCATACCACCCCATGGCGCTTCGCGATCCAACTCTTGAACGGACGTATCACCGTCTCCATTGATTGATCCGGGAACTCGAACAACCCATGCAGATGATCAGGCATGACCAAGGCAATTCTGACCCGCAGCAAGCCAAGTGACTCCCGATGCCGCAAAGACTCATAAATCGTCTCCCACACCTCATCGGTTGCCAACTGGTTACGATTCCGTTCCTTGCAACAGATCGTCACAAAAAACACCTCTCCCTCAGGATTTGCCCGAATCGACTCCGGCACCTCATGGGAAAGCGATCGTCGCCCTATCGGTTTATCCATCGTGGAATGATAGATTTATCGATGACCTCCCGCAACAACCTCCCTCATTATTAAAACCGGTAGGGCCGACCGGCCTGGTCGGCCGTAACTTCCCGAAACCATTTCCTATCCGGAAACATCTTTTTCCCACGGACGCGCGGGCCGCACGTCCCTACCCATCAAAAACGGTAGGGCCGACCGGTTCGGTCGGCCGTAACTCCACGAAACCATCTCCCATCCGCAACATCTTTATACCACGGACGCGCGGGCCGCACGTCCCTACCCATCAAAAGCCGGTAGGGCCGACCGGCCCGGTCGGCCGTGGCTCCCTGAAACCATTTCCCATCCGAAACCATCTTCATTCTACGGACGCGCGGGCCGCATGTCCCTACCCATCCAACCGGTAGGGCCGACCGGCTCGGTCGGCCGTGACTCCACGAAACCATCTCCCATCCGCAATCATCTTCATCCCACGGACGTGCGGACCGCACGTCCCTACCAATCCAAAACGGTAGGGCCGACCGGCTCGGTCGGCCGTAACTCCCCGAAACCATCTCCCATCGGAAACATCTTTCATTCCACGGACGCGCGAGCCGCGCATCCCTACCAATCAAAAATGGTAGGGCCGACCGGCTCGGTCGGCCGTAACTCCCGGAAACCATCTCCCATCCGGAAACATCTTTTTCCCACGGACGCGCGGGCCGCACGTCCCTACCTACCGCGCTGCAGGGATATCGAACCATCGTCCTCTCTCCCGGATCAGCGCCATGGGGAAATGCCAGGCGGCTTTGACATACCGTGGGATATACGCGCTCGGTTTCTCCAGAATCCGGCAGAACCACCCGAGATACAGACGATCCGCCCAGACGGGGATTTTTGCCTGACCACCAGTGAAAAACGCGATCGCCGCTCCCGTGCACATGATCACCGGCCCTCTTTCCCGACCTTCGCTGACCTCGCCTCCTGCCACCGCCTCGCCACCGGGATTCATCCGGCGCAGATAATAGCCCAGCTTTTCCTGCCGTCCTCCCCCCAGGCACAGCACAATCCAGTCCGGCTGCCATTCCCTCACCTGCTGTTTCAGGGTCTCGTCATCAAACTCCTCATCACTCCGGTAAAAAGGGGCACGGTAAAATCCCTGCTTGTCCGGATCATAACCCATCCCGCCCATATAAAAGCGGATCCGCTCCTCCTCCTCGGGATTCGGCACCACCCACAGAATTTTCCGCTCCTTCATCGGCACCACTCCCGTCCCTCCATTCGCGATGCTTTTCTCAATCAGCTGCAGCCCGGAGATCCTGACAACCTCCTTTCCCAGCATCCGCAGAATCAACGCCACATAGCCGCCATCCACCACCGACCAATCCGCCGCCCGATACGCCGTCATCAGAAGCCCGTCGTCCGCCGCCTGTCCCAACGATGGTGCCGAAGGAACCGCCAGCAGGCCGCCCTTCTCATCCATCTCCTGCAACAGACCCTCCGTCCGGTCATTCCAGAACCTCAACCCAAGAAAATACAATGACTTACCCATAACATTCATTTGATTAAAAAATACCATCCAACCGGTAGGGCCGACCGGCCCGGTCGGCCGTAACTCCCGAAATCATTTCCCATCCGAAACCATCTTTATTCCACGGACGTGCGGGCCGCACGTCCCTACCCTACCCATCAAAAATGGTAGGGCCGACCGGCTCGGTCGGCCGTTACTCCCGGAAACCTTTCCCATCCGAAATCATCTTCATTCTACGGACGCGCGGGCCGCACGTCCCTACCTTACATCAAAAACGGTAGGGCCGACCGGCTCGGTCGGCCGTAACTCCCCGAAGCCATTTCCTATCCGCAATCACCTTTATTCTACGGACGCGCGAGCCGCGCGTCCCTACCTTACATCATAAACGGTAGGGCCGACCGGCCCGGTCGGCCGTAACTCCCTGAAACCATTTCCCATCCGCAATCATCTTTCATTCTACGGACGCGCGAGCCGCGCATCCCTACCAATCAAAAATGGTAGGGCCGACCGGCTCGGTCGGCCGTAACTTCCCGAAACCATTCCCCACCCGAAACCGTCTTTATTCTACGGACGTGCGGGCCGCGCATCCCTACCCATCCAAACGGTAGGGCCGACCGGCCCGGTCGGCCGTGGCTCCCTGAAACCATTTCCCATCCGAAACCATCTTTCATTCCGCGGACGTGCGGGCCGCACGTCCCTACCTTACCCTACCTGGTTGATGGACGTTTCCACATCGCGATCATCCCAACCGCCGATCCAACGATCCCCCACAGGATATCCTGCCAATCCAACACTCTCCTCGGCAGATTGATCTGACCCAGCTCCGCGGTGAAAACCACACAGACCAGAAACAGAAAAACCAAACCCCAGTCACCCAGCGGGCGACGCTTCCGGCGCAGAAAAAATCCCGTCACTAGCCCCAACCCCACAAACGGCACCCCGGTTCTCAACCGGCTGAACCGATCCACCACATCTCCCAAGCCCTCCGGCATCCAGCCAAGCTCTCCCAGCCGCGGGTTCGGGATCCAACTGAAGTAAAACACCGCTCCCAGAAGCACCACCACCGCCAAAACCCCAACCCACATCATCAGCCGATAAATCATTAGCCGCCCTCCCCCGTGTTTGCTCTCCACCCCTCATTCCTTCCAGCGTGTAGCCTGGCATCTCTAGGATTTCGCCTTCATCTCTAACTCCTTCTGTTTCAGCACAATGAAATACTCATAGATCAATTGAAGGGTTGCGTAAGTAATTCCCGCACTTCCGTCCAGGAACGCTCTCCGCGCAAACATCATATAACACCATTTGATGAACGGCCTGCCGGGAAGGCGATAAAACACCTCCTTTTGATTGAAACGTTTCTCTGTGAAATCTTTTGAAAAAAGTGCCTTCATCAAAGAGAACTCACCACCTTTCGCCCGATTTTCCTGAATTGTTTTTGCTTCCAGGTCAGAATACTTCACATGCCTCTCAAGCCAAAACCCAACCCCCTTACTGAATGGATAATGATCCAGGAAGCCGTCAATCTCACCGATGGGACCATCGACAATAGACACCGGATTGACCAAACGCTCATAGCGCATTTTTTCAGGACGAAACAATCTTAGATAGAAAGGCGATATCTGGGCATGCTTCAACCAAGTCCCGTCAGTAAAGAAATCCCTTCTCCTCAATCGGAATGCACTCTCAGGCGCATCGGCCTTCGCAGCTTCGATTGCCGCAATTCGCAATCCATCGGAAACCCTTTCATCCGCATCAATATATAAAACCCACGGATATTTGAATCCAATATTCGCCAAACCCCAATTCTGATGTGCCGACCAGTTATCAAATTTCCGTGACGTTACCTTCGCTCCGTATTCCTGCGATATCTCCACAGTCCTATCAGTGCTTTGAGAATCGAACACATGCACATCATCAGACCAACGGACAGAGTCTAGGCAACCCGGAAGGTCCTGCTCTTCGTTTTTTGTTAGAATCAGTATCGATATCATGATGTAGCAAATTTTCGATTTCCAATAATTTTGGCAGGATTTCCGGCGATAATTTTATATGGATCAACGGATTTTGTGACCACGCTGCATGCACCAACAACTGCACCGTCACCAATTTCTATTCCGGGTAGAATAAAAGCTCTCGCTCCAATAAAAGAATGAGTTCCGATCGTAATCTTGGCCGTAATGAGGTTCATTTCCTCCCTCTCAAAGGCATGTGATCCAGTGCAAAGATAAGCCTCTTGGGCAACTGTAGCGAACTTGTGGATCTCTATTTCGCCCAAGCTGTATGCAATCGCCCCATCCCCTAAACAGGCGTGATCATGCATCGTCAAATTCCATGGAATTTGTATCCTAGCACGCTGATGCACAAATGGCCTGCCACTTATTTTTGCGCCGAAGAATCTGAGCCAAAATATTCTCCATTTATTAAAAGGCTTTGGCGTCCAGGAACAGAGAAGCATCCAAACATACCCCCACAACAGCATCATAACTTTCTCTTTCCTGCTCCAAGGGCTCGAGAAAGCATTCTTTTGATCGAAAATTTTCATTTATTCATCGGTTTGCAAATCTTCTTAAAATCCTCAAGAAACCGTTTCGCTATTGCATTAACTGAGTGGGAAACACGAACATTCAATGCTTGCTGCGACATTATCTCGGATAGCTCAGGCGAGCTGAGCAACCTACCGATTGCATCAGCAAGTTCAATGTCGGCCCTTTCAGTTCGATGATTAAAAATCAAGCCATTTGAACCATTTTTTATAAAGTCCTTGAAGCAAGCTAAATCAGACACAATTGGGACACATCCCCAAGCCATCGCCTCAAGTGGTGCCAGGCCGAATGTTTCTCCCTTTTCCGCTAACGATGGATAAACAAACCCTGCAGCCCTCTTATACTCTAAATTCAAGTCTTCGATTGAGAATATGGGGTCGATAAATGTTACAGGAAGCCCTTCGGCTTTTCGTTTTAGCTTCTGATAAAAGACCTCTCCGCCACCTCCTTGATCAGTTCGCCATGGGCCGACAATCCGCAGTTCCGGAGGAGATTCGATCAAACGAAGCGCATCGATACAAAGCTCTATTCCCTTCTCTGGATGAATGCGTCCACAATATAATAAACCGGATTTCTCCGAATAGGGCGGACTACTTTCAGATGGAACAAAAGGGAGCGGGTTTGGAACCATGGTAACACGATCGTGATCTACTAATGGCAATTCATTTTTGATCGCTTCTGCTACAGGTGTTGAGTTCCCCCTAAGCTTAGCAGCAGTGTTGTAAAGCTTCATCTGACCTTTGGGCATTCTGGCTACATCCACGTAAACCTTTGATCTTAATCTAGTCGGCAACAAAATAGGACTAAAAAATGAATTTGTGACGACTACATCAATGTCCCTGGGTATCATCTTAACCGCCCTTCTGGAATAGAAAAAGTCCATCATTTTAAGAACTATAGAGTTAGAAGGCGTATCAAAACCTTTAACACGAACATGCCTAACTCCATTTATATGTTCTTCTGTAGGATAGCCATCGATCATTTTTGAAATATGTGTAACATTACATCCAAGATTAACTAATTCCTGAGCAAGAATGAACCAACGCTTTTCAACAGCGCCTCCAAAACAAGGAGGAACCGGTAAAAATGCACCTTGTAAAATACACAAATTAATTTTCATAAAATCAAGAGAGCCTATTAGATGATGTAGTTAGACCATAAATAAAGCTACCTACAATCAACAAGAAAAGACCGCTACTAAATATAGCTGGCATAAGTGGGTTATGCAGTGTCCACATAATAGCAACACCGAGGCAAGGACCGACAACGCGCTGAAACAGCCGACTTGGATTCTGCTTCAGCGCTAGATTAGCAACAAAACATATTATGTTAATAATAAAAATATAAATTGGGATACAAAACACACCCAAACCAGAATATAAGTGCCCCAGCATCCCTGGTTGAATTGTTGTATCCACTCCCAGAGCTAACGCAGAAAGACGTCCAGGTCCCCCGCCTGTTTCTCCGCTTATTGAGCCTAATAAAACAGGTCCAGGCATATAGGGAACATGGTTCGGGAAAACATAGGTAAAGGTAAGCAAACCATCGTTAATACATCCGAAAAGCCGAGTAAACCCATGGATCAGATGATACGAGAGACTAAGTGTCTCATTGGATCTATACTGTAAGAGATAAGCGAAGGCTACAAGAATACCTGCGAAGAGCGACAAAGCAAGAATACCTAACGCGATCAGTCTTGAATTCTCAGCATATTTGGATCTCAAAGCGAACAGCTCGTTTATAGCAATATAGGCAAACCCAATAACCCATGTGGATTTATGAAAAGCAGCGCTGAATAAAAAATAAATTATGAATGTAACAAGCCATCTAAATAACGAAGGAATTCTCCCTCTGAGAACTTCAGAAGTCGTGAGCGCTAAAACCGGTCCAATCGAAAATCTACACCACGTAAAAACCTTTTGATTGAAAAATCCATCTACAAACTGAACTCTCCTCATATAATTTAATTCGCTAGATTCTCCCATCGATAGACCTCGGATCAAGGAAACCAACATATTAAATCTAGGAGTCAAGAAAACCCATATAGCCAGAACCAAAGTTACAATTGCCAAAATTTTGAGGGATTGTGCCCATGAAAGACTTGGCATTCTCCCTCTCAAGCGAAAAAATTTTGAATTTCCCGTGAACTGCTCCAAGCAAATTGCGATCATAGCAGCTGGATAGGCACCAAAAGCCAGTAATATGGCCGTCATTCTAGGGGATTCAGAAAACAGTTCGGCCACATAAAGTCCGTTTTCCATGCTCAACAAATACACCGGCATACCAAATATTATAGTATAATATCCAAAAAATGTGCTAGGAGCCCAAACCCCTTCCACTGCACGAATCCACCATATCCGAACGAGAGATATGTAAGATATAATAACTATAATATTCAGTATATAATCCATATAGATTCTAGGTTTACTTAGCCCAAGGTGGGGTATAGTGCCCACCAGAAACCACCTCCCCTTTGAGTATTTTTTCTTTGTGTATCTCCCAATCCTTCAGATCATTGAAACGGTTTTTAATAAACTTCGCAGGAACGCCCCCGAAAATGCAATTTTCCGGGATGTCCTTAGTCACTACGGCACCCGCCGCGACTATACTGCCAATTCCAATATTAACACCGGCTAAAATCGTTACGCCTTGTCCAATCCATGCATCTGTCCCAATGTCTGTCACGACAGACATATCAGGTCTACCGCTAAATATTATCGGACATCCCGGAGTGTCGAACACGTGATCGTTACCCACGATGGAGACTTTCGGACCAACCATCGCATATTTACGTATTATCACATTCTTGGATATTAACGCCCAAGGCCCTAGATATGAGAATTCTTCCATTATTAACGACGCATGCAAACTCAACTGTGGACTAGCAATATAGGCGCTACCACTTATGGAAGTTAACCGCCAACGTATATTCCTTGAAAACATCAGCATACGTTTCAGTATATTTTTCATGTTATTTGATAAAATCAATTTCTAGAGAGTCTGAAACGTCCTCGTATTCGGCCTGACCACTGACGGCCAAATTTATCTTCTTCACCTGAAAGTATGGGTTGAAATATGAATCGATAACATTGACACAATTAGTGCGCATTTTTTCTTTCACCTCTTCCGGGAAACTTAACATCTTATAGATAGCGTCTCTCAGGGAATCCACATCTCCTTCATCATATAAGAGACCAGTTTTACCATCAATCACTGACTCCGTTTCAGGCATTTGCTTATTTCTGTCGGCATGCGTTATAACTGGCAACCCATAAACCATTGCATGCATTGCACTTAGTCCTACATTGCCTGGAGAAACCAGAACATCCGCAACTAAAAAGCATCGACTTAGTTCATTTTCATCGTAACACGCTCCAAAAAAATATGTTTTCACATTATATTTGCCAGCAGAATTCCTCAAATTTTCCATTTCTTCACCATCCCCTATAATCAATAATGCTGGGCGCAAGGACGGATCTATATTTGCGATTGCCTGTATAACTAGATCAAAACGCTTAGAAGCAGTCAGTCTCGACGAACATAAAATCAAGCCATTATTTGAGTCAAATTCTGGAAATTTACTCAGCAGAAATTGATTTGCAGCTTCTCTTGAGGTATTTTTCCTAATTTCTACTTGATTATAATAATCCAAGCTATTATATATTACGTAAATCTTTTTCGGGTCAAAGCCGTGATTTACTGCGATTTTTCTAGCTCTTCTTCCATAGAGAAGAATTTGCTGAGGTATTTTGAAGAAAAGGTTCCTAATTTTGGATTTAAGAAACTTTTCGTTGTCCTTATTCCACCCATGCGCCCAAAATAATACCCTTTTTCCGTATATCCTCCATCTTATTGCTGAAATCCACGCGTTGAGGCAATTCATATCCCCCAAAAATATAATCACACTTGGATTTATATCTTTTATAGCATTATCAATATTACTCAGCCAGTAGAGCCCTCTAAATACCTTCTTAATAATCAACTTACTATAATTATTCTCTGGTATATAGGCTTTTATCGAGGGGGCTATCACTTCGGCGGTATCTGAAGCAGCGAAAAAATACTCAGCCTCTTCGCTTTTGAGCATCTCCTCGATTACCCCTTTACGGTAATGTGGAAAAAAATGGTAAACCACTAAGACTTTCGTAGTATTCATAAATTATCTCCTCGAACTTTACCCATGATTCGATGCAGATTCATTATCACCTCAGGAAAGGCTAACAATAATGCAGCACCTACTACGGGCAACATAATCGATTTTGTGCTGATCCATATCAACAAAAACAAAATACTGCTCATGCAATATATTAATGCAATTTTATTATGTTTATTTTGGGCTGTTTTGGCAGCAGACTTAACGAACCACATCACATTCAATATCGCATGTAATCCGATCAGCGCAACAAATCCTGAAGATATATCTACAACTCCCTTACTCCATATAGATAGGATCGTCGGGCCAAATGTGACTAAGAATAAGTAGCATATCATCGATACGACGTTGGTCCAAATGCTCACTTTCGAGGACAAATCCTCGAGCTCTTCGAATTTCCCTTCGCCAGCCAAGCGGGATAGTTCGGGTTTCAATGCATTATTTGTGATAACTGCTAATTGAATGACCATTCTCGTTAATGTTCTGCACATGGTAAATGCTACAACAGTGTTTGCTCCAGCAACCAAATTGAGCACTTGTATTCCGCCTTGCAAGGTCGTCGCTTGGGCGAGAGGAAATCCTAGATATCCAATGGCAGGCTTAAATATAGCTCGAAATTCTTTTTTTGAAGCTAATGTGAACCTAAATACCTTCTCCCCTGCCAAACGTGATGCTAGTAATCTTAGAATGACGAGTAGCAAAATTTGACCACTTGCTAACGATACGGCTAGAAAAATTGGATTCCCTCCTAGTGAAAGCACTACAGCTACAACGATGAGATCGAAAACTCGACGATTCGCCAAAAGAAAGACTCCCAGGGGTGCCTTATCTATAAACTTAAAACATGCATCCGTGACACCTCCTTGTAATTGTATAGCTAAATAGACCGCCATACATACAATGACTTTGGATGCTTGTGATCGAGTAATCTCTTCTAAATTAAGGACTTCACTCCAGTTGATTATAAATACAGAAAATCCTACTAAGGCTACTATCAGAGCACCGACTATCGTGCTAAACGCTAACGACGTTTGTAGAATCGCTTTTACTTTATACTTATTTCCTGAGGCGGCTTCGATTGTTCCCCTATTTGTCGATGCTTGCGTCACACCCGCGTCCAATAGAGCCAGCATTGTCGGCAACCCGGTAAGAACTAGCCATTCACCATATAAATTACTTCCCCAAAATTTTAGGAAAAATGGCACCTGAATAAATTGTATAGCCAACGTTACGAATTGACTATACCCGTAAGCAACAGTATTCACCCCGACCCTCTTGAGTGAGGGGCTGCCTATTAATCTACTAATCTTCTCGAACACTTAGATAGCTACACTTAATATTGTTTGCTCGTTTACTCGCCTTTGCCGATGATGAAGGCATCAAAGCCATGGTCCTTCAGTGCGGAGGCCGGAAGGATGGCGCGGCCATCGAAGACGAAGGCCGGCTTGAGCATCAACTCGTAGATCTTCGGAAGATCGAGATCGCGGAACTCGTCCCACTCGGTGAGCGTTGCCAGGGCGTGCGCGTCCTTCGCCGCAGCATACGGATCCGAGACGATTTCCAGATTGGAATCAATCAGTGACTGGGAAACGCCAGCCTCAAGGAGATCCCGGTGGATGGTTGCCACTGTCACCCTAGGATCGTAGAGCGCGACATGTGCGTTTTCCGCCAGGAGGTCACGGCAGACGTTGATCGCAGCGGATTCGCGGGTGTCGTTGGTATCCTTTTTGAACGCGAAGCCGAGAATGGCAATGCGCTTGCCATTGACCGTGTTGAAGAGGGTGCGGACGATTTTTTCCACAAAGCGGGATTTCTGCCAGTCATTGATGGCGACGACCGAGCGCCAATAGGCGGCGACTTCCGGGAGGTTGAACGACTCGCAAAGGTAGACGAGATTGAGGATATCCTTCTGGAAGCAGGAGCCGCCGAATCCGACGGATGCTTTAAGGAATTTCGGCCCGATGCGGGAATCGCTGCCGATGGCGCGCGCGACTTCATCGACATCCGCTCCGGTGGCCTCGCAAAGTGCGGAGATGGAATTAATCGAGGAAATCCGCTGGGCAAGGAAAGCATTGGCGACGAGCTTGGAGAGCTCTGAAGACCAGAGATTTGTGGTGATGATGCGTTCGCGTGGGACCCAGTTCGCGTAGACGGAAACGAGAGCTTCGAGGGCTTCCTGGCCTTCCGGAGTTTGCTCGCCGCCGATGAGGATGCGGTCCGGGTTCTCCATATCGGTAACCGCGGTTCCTTCCGCGAGGAACTCCGGATTGGAAAGAACCTGGAAGGTGGCATTGGTGGTGGAGTTCGCGGCGATGATGGTCTGGATCGCGGTCGCGGTTTTCACCGGAATCGTGGATTTTTCCACAATGATTTTGTTGCCATGCGAGACCTCTGCGATCAGGCGTGCCGCGGACTCGATGTAGCGCAAATCCGCCGCGCGTCCCGCGCCGATGCCGTAGGACTTGGTGGGTGTGCCCACGCAGACAAAGATGAGATCCGCGGCAGCGATGGCAGGCTTGATATCGGTGGTGAAATGGAGGTTCGTGCCACGGGCTGACTCGACAACCTCCTGAAGACCCGGCTCGTAAACCGGCAGGGAATCCGAGTTCCATGCATCGATGCGAGCTTGGTTCATATCGCAAACAGTGACCTGGATGTCGGGGCATTTGGCTGCGATCATCGCCATGGTGGGACCGCCGACATAGCCAGCGCCTAAGCAGCAAATAGAGGATATTTTCATGATTGGAATAATTCAGACGTATCACTACTCCTTCGAAACCGCCACGTGGTGACCGTGGGCGTGGAGAAGGGCGTGGCGGCACGCGGTATCCAGATCGGAAGCGACCATTTCCGCGCACATCTCCTCGACGGTGATTTCCGGAACCCAGCCGAGTTTTTCCTTCGCCTTGGTCGGATCGCCCAAAAGTGTCTCCACTTCCGCAGGGCGGAAATAGCGTGGATCGACCCGCACGATCACATCGCCGACTTTTGCCGAAGGTGCTTTCTCCGCATCGGTCACGGAAGTGATGGTTGCGATCTCATCGACGCCTTCGCCGCTGAATTCCAGCTCGATGCCTGCTTCCTTCGCCGACATGCGGACGAACTCGCGCACGGAGATCTGCTTGCCGGTGGCGATCACAAAATCGTCCGGCACATCCTGCTGGAGCATCATCCACTGCATGCGGACGTAGTCCTTTGCGTGGCCCCAGTCACGGAGTGCGTCCATGTTGCCGAGGTAGAGGCAGTCCTCGAGTCCCTGGGCGATGTTTGCCATCGCGCGGGTGATTTTCCGGGTGACGAAGGTTTCGCCACGGCGCGGGGACTCGTGATTGAAGAGGATGCCGTTGCAGGCATACATGCCGTAGGATTCGCGGTAGTTGACCGTGATCCAGTAGGCATACATCTTCGCCACCGCATAAGGTGAGCGCGGGTGGAAGGGAGTGGTTTCCTTCTGTGGGATTTCCTGGACGAGACCGTAGAGCTCCGAAGTGGATGCCTGGTAGAAACGGGTCTTCTTCTCGAGGCCGAGGAAACGGATTGCTTCGAGCAGGCGGAGCGTGCCCATGGCATCGACATCCGCGGTGTATTCCGGAGCTTCGAAGGAAACGGCAACGTGGGATTGCGCACCGAGGTTGTAGACCTCATCCGGCTGCACCTCGCTGATGATGCGGGTGAGATTGGAGGAATCCGTGAGGTCTCCGTAATGCAGCTTGAAACGGGCGTGCTCCACCTGTGGATCCTCGTAGATGTGATCGACGCGCTGCGTGTTGAAAAGGGAAGCGCGGCGCTTGATGCCGTGGACTTCGTAACCTTTTTCCAGGAGGAACTCAGCGAGGTAGGAGCCGTCTTGCCCGGTGATGCCGGTGATAAGTGCTTTTTTCATGAAACTAAAACTGTAAATCGACGCCAGGATATTTTTTATATTTATCCTTCCCACGCTACCGCCCTTGGTCGCATCCCCTGAA
Organism: Luteolibacter algae; assembly: GCF_042683045.1. Classification (NCBI taxonomy): domain Bacteria; kingdom Pseudomonadati; phylum Verrucomicrobiota; class Verrucomicrobiia; order Verrucomicrobiales; family Verrucomicrobiaceae; genus Luteolibacter; species Luteolibacter algae. The sequence continues at coordinate 268,794 of NZ_JBHUIT010000003.1, forward strand.
GTGGGGGGAAAACCATGGTTGGTATTAAATTGGTGAGGTGGCAGTTTGCTAATAAGCAAGCTGCTGACGGGCGGCATGTTGCAATCTTCGCGCCAGTGTTCAATCTTTTTTGAACAATTCTTTCGTCACAAAGCGAAATACTTTCAAGTCACTTGTAATCAATAACTTGCAAGATTAAGAGCTCTGAAAATCAGACGGAATTCACGGACCAAGACCAGAATCGCCCATTTTATTTACGACAAATTTAGCACCTATTGGCTGAATTGGATTTCGAGTGATCCCATCGCATCGAAATGATCAAAATCGATAAGACTGCCATGCGGCTGCAGCCCGTAAAACTATAAGTCCGGTTATCCCCCTGGTCCATTTATGCCAAGGGCCGGATATTTTATCTTTATAGCAAGGATCAATCGTCGGAACCATAGGTTCCGTAGCTACCGTAGCCATAGCGGTTGTCCTTGCCGTATTGGCCGTAGCTGTAGTTCTGGCTGATCAGGCGGCGTTTTTCGACGAAGCCGTTGAAGACAATTCCCGACGGCTTGTAACCATCCTCATCAAGCACTTTGAGCACACGACGCACTGCACCCTTGGGAACGTATTCGGCACGAACCACCAGGCAGAAGTTATCAACGGCGGGGAGGATCAGGCGGGTATCCGGCACGGCAAGGATGGGCGCGGAATCGATGACAATGATGTCATACTCGGCGACCAGTTCTGCCAAAAGGTCGCGGAGTTTTTCCGTATTCAGGAGCTCGCCCGGACTGGGTGCCTTCTTACCGGAGAGAATGATATCGAGGTTTTCCTCCCCGGTGCGGGTGAAGAGCGCGTCCCGCCAGCCACAGAGACCGGCAAGAATTTCCGTGGAGCCGAATTCATGGCTGTCGCGCTTGAGACCGAACATCTTGTGAACCGATGGCTTGCGCAGATCCAGATCCAGCAAGAGGGTCTTTTTGCCCTGCTGGGCGGAAGCGAGGGCGAAATTGGTAGAGATCAGGGTCTTGCCCTCACCCGGGAGCGCACTGCTGAAGAGCGTGATCTTGCGCTTGCGCTCGTCTCCGAGCAACGAGACGGAGGCACGCAGGTTGCGGAACATCTCTGCATAAAGGGTATCGGTCAGACCCGGGCGGAAGAGGAGATGCTTGGACCATTGCTTCTGGACCTCCGGCATCTCGCTGGGGAGGATTTTCTTCTTCCGGACGATGGTATCGAGAATTTTCACCGGCATATTGCTCACGGAGGCGAGCACCGGCAGGTGCGTCACGTAGGCAGCCTGCGCCACAGTGTGAAGTTTGTTATCCAGCTGGGTAAGCACCAGAGCGATGAAGAAACCCAAACCCAGGCCGAGGATGCTCCCCCCGGCAAGAACCAGCGGCTTTTTCGGAGAGGAAGGCTGGCGCGGCACATTGGCGAGGCTGCTGATCTCCACTTCGGCTTCTGTGGACTTCTGGTTGATATCCGTCTCCTGCATCCGGGTGAGAATGCTATTGAAGACGGTGTTCTGGCTCTCGATCTCGCTTTCCAGCACGCTGGCACGGGCGGCGAGCAAACGCCGGGCAACCTGCAGGTGCTCGTTTGCGTCCTGATCCTCCGCATCCCATTCGGCGCGGTTCGCCTCCCAATAGGCGCTGTCCGCGGCGGCCTGGCGCACGGAATCAAACTCGGAAAGAAAGCGCTCCTGATAAACTTTCAGCTGCCCCTGCGCGGAGATCATCTTCGGATGTTTGGCGAGGTAGCGGCGGCCCAGCTCGATCACGGCGGTTTCGTTTTCCTCCAGGTCTTTTAGCGTTTCCAGAACCCGCTGATAGTTGGCGAGCGCGTTCTGTGCCGTCTGGAGCTTGGTGCGGGCTTGCTCGGATTGTGTCAGAAGAATCTCGTAGGAAGAGCTGCGGCCCTGGGCCCGATCCCCGGTCAGTTCCGCGATGTATTCCTCCGCGATGGCATCGGCGATGCGCTTGGCAATCTCCGGGTCCGAGTGACTCACCTTCACATCAAGGAGGCGGGTATTGCGCCGGACACTGACCTCCACCCACCCGCCGATCATACGGCCGATGGCTTCGGGATCCGATTTTGCATTGAGAAGTTCAGCAGTCTTCGCATTGGCCGTTTCTGTGCCTTCCTTGGCGCCAAGCCATTGATCGGTCCATTCCGGCAGCCAATTCACCGGCTGCGGGAAAAAGCCCTCCATGCCGATTAGCTCCTGGTTCATGGCGAGCTTTGTGAGCAGCCCGGCGCGCTTGATCCGCTGGGCGACGGTATTGATCGCTTCATCGGATTTGAGGTCCATCTCATCGACCTGATCCTTCGCCATGACCGTAGCCGTCTGTTGTTTTACCAGCAGCGTGGCGGTGGCATCGAACTTCTGCGGTGCCTTTGAGAGGAAATACAGGGCTCCGAGCACCCCGATCACCAGACCGAGGGCGATCCAATACCAGCGCCCGATGAGATCCGTGACCAGCTGGCGGATTCGTTCCTGCGCGAGTTCCGAGGATGACTCGAAATCGTCGAAGTCATCGAAGGAGTCCTGGTTATCGTCGTTTGACTGTCGGTTACGGTTGCTGGGAGGCATGGTGATGGGATGAAAAAATAAAGGGACTGGAAAAGGACTTAAAAACTGGCGCGGTATGGCCCGGGGCGGTGTTTGCCCGCTGTCGGGTGCGGAGCTCTGGAGGATGCGCTATAAATAAGCAACGGTTTTGGAAAACCCGGGTGGAACGTTCATCAGAAAAACCGCTCGGCGACTGAAACGATATCGCCGGGCTGGAGCCAGATGGAATCACCGCCCTTCTCCGAGAGCTCGCGGAAATCCACCATGGAAACGCGCCCCTTGCGGTTAACGCTGACCTTTTTCGGGTTCGCCAGCTCGGTAAGACCTCCCGCCATCGCAATGGCCGTGACGAGATCGAGCCGACCATCGATCGGGAAAGGAACCGCCCCTGGCTTTCCAACCCGGCCGAGGATAGTCACAAAACTACGGACATAGCGGCTCTCGTGAACAATGATGCGATCCCCGGAACCCAGCTTGCCACGTCCCGCACCGCCCTGGATCGCCGCGATCGTCAGGACATTGGAAGAGCCATTGGCGCGGACAATCTGGATATTATTTTCATCGGCGTTTTCGGTGATTCCACCTGTGGTGGCCAGCGCGGATCCGATATCCAGACCACCTGTCTGCGGGATAGGGATCTGCCCTGGCTCCTTCACCTGGCCGATGACCGACACAAAATCCGTGGCGTATTCATCAACCGTGAGGGTGACCTGTGGATCGACAAGATAGTCCTTCGCGTAGAGATCGCGGATTTTGGCCGTGGCCGCGGTCACACTGAGACCGGCGACTTCAACCGAGCCGATCAGCGGGAAGGATGCCTGCCCGCTTTTCAAAATTCTTACCTCTGTATCAAGCTCCGGCTCCTCGTAAACGGACAGCCGCACCAGATCGCTGGGACGCAGTGTGTAGCTGCTCTTCGCATCTTCCGCAGCAGTGGCCCGCGAAGTGAAGATCACCAGAATCGCGGAGACCAGCAGAACGGAAATGGAGCACATCGTGTGCAAAAATTGACGGAAACGGCGCCAGGAGTGATGAAAAGCTCTCATAGGAAAGGACTGAAAAGAACGAAAGAAGGAATAGGGATCTGGGACGAAGTGGTGATTTCTCACCGCGAAGAAGCCTGTCTGGGCAAGAAAGTCATTAAAAAATGCATAATTGTATCAATCTGGTCACGCAATCGCAAATTACTGCAAAATCCGCAGGACTATTTTGTTCGAAATATTCACAAAATCCATAGATAGCAGCGGGCGTGCCCAAACTATTAAAATTTCCACGAAAGCCCCAGCCCGGTCTGAACACCATCCCAGGAATTATCCGGATCGTCCGATGATTGATCGCGGTAGCGGACCGAGAGCGTGGCATCGAGATTTTCTTTGTAGATCGGCATACTGAGAGAGGCATCGTAGGTCAGGTAATCGAAGCTGTCATTGACACTGGAGGCGGTGGTAAATCCTTCCGCCGTGCGGGATTCCAGGCCAACGCCGAGGTTGAGACGGGCACGCCGGATGTTTCTGACATAACCCATGCGATACAGGGTCACTTCATCGAAGCCACCGCCGCTCCCGGGGTTTGCCTGGGTATCGCGGAGCAAGGCGAGATTGAGCGACCAAAGCGAATTTGCCTTATAATTCAAAGCAAATGACCAGTTCACCAATGTATCATTATCCACGCCTTCGGAATCAGTAAAATCCAACCCGAGTGTGGAACGTAGACTCACCTTCTCAGATAATTGGTAATTAACCTTCATATTTGGCCCGATGGTGACCAAATCATCAGTATTTTCCTGGGTCCTGAGCCCGTAGCGTATCCCCGGCCCCAGATCGATCAATGGCGTGGCGCTCCACAGCAGACCCACGCCCGCATTGAACGACGAGGTATCATTGAAGCCATCTGTCTGGTAGAAAACCGAGCTCTGGCTGATTGAGCCAACGACGGCCGTCTTGGGACTGAAATTGTAGCGGGCGATCGCACGGTTCGAGATCTGATATTGCTCAACATTCGCGTTGAGGTAACGATTGATCCCTTGATGGAAGCCAAAGCCGGAGGAGAAAGACGCGATCAATTTCCCGCCGCGATAGCCGCCGAATGCGGTGAGATCGTAGTTCGGTCCGCTCAAATCACTGGAATCGAGATAGTTGTCATAGCTTCCGGCAAAGGTCGTGCCAAGCAGCCACTCGGAGGAACCGATCAGGTAGGACGCGATCAAGCCCGGGGAGATAATGAAATCGCTGTCTACCGGATCTCCCGGGCGACCCGATGACTGGGTGACATTGGAATCGTAGGTGGACGCGAGATTCAGAGCGAGAGTCGGCCCCTTTTTAAGCTCCGGTCTTGGAGCCGCATAGATGGAGGAGGCACTGGAAAAGCCGGTGGGAATCGAGGGCAGATCAATCAATGCATCCTGGGCCCGAAGTGAAGCGGAGTGAACCAGAGCACCGGCGATGCATGCTTTATAGAGTGGCAGATGCCGGAACAAACGACCGGAAGATATTTTCAAAAGATTCATGAATGGAAATCAGCGCAAGCAACTGCGGATACCTGATGTGAAGAGGCCGCTTCCCCCGGATTGATCAATCAGAAGGAGACGGCATGATGGATGATCCACTTTTATCAGACAAAGTGGAAAGCCTGCTTAACGACGGCGGCGGATGAGTGCCAGACCACCGAGCGCCAACAACAATGCGGAGGATGGTTCCGGAACGGTTGTGGCAGCATTGATATTATCAAAGATGATCTTGTTCACACTGGTGCCCTCTGCGGCCACCGGAATGTGTGAGATATTGATCGCACCCAGATCATCTGCACTGGTAAGCGCACCTTCACCGATGAGGTTTGTGCCAACACCGGCGGTAGCTGTCCCATAGGAGATTTTTCCCGTGGTATCGCTGAAGTCAAACGCCAGGAAATAGCCGGAACCTGCGATCGCGGTGGAAGCGGTATCAACAAGCATTCCGCCGGCCAGACGATATGAGATCTTCCAGGTCGTGCTACTCGCCGGATCAGCAGTGAATAGAAGAGCCGCAAGCTCACTGGAAGTATCATCAAGGATAGCGATCTCGAACGAATCCCGTGTAAGCAGGCCGCTTGTCACGCTGTCCGCAATGGCGAAGTTCAGCGAAACCCTGCTATTGGATACCGCACCGGCTCCGGTCAGGGAACCGGTCAGCGTGGTAGTCGCGGATGGCGAGAGATTGGCAACCTCGGTTCCCAGATGACCCGCAAAAGAGGCCGTGCCTGCGAACGTCGCATTCTCGATGAATGCCATCGGTCTTACAACACTACCGATGGAAGGGTTGGCTTGATCTTGCGACCAACCACTCACCCCGCCACCTGTAAAAAAGTCGAAGTCAGTCTCGGAATTGAAATTATAGCTGACTGCAGCAGATGCGGATCCAGCGGCAACAACCGCACAGACAGCACTGAGCATGGTATGGTAAATTTTCATGGTATGGTATAGGTATTGAAATTTATTCAGCAATTACGTGTGAGCCCGGTCTCCATGGGCGCCCGTTTCCAGACGACCCATATCGATCGGGTGACGGCTTCAAGCTCCACTGACTGGTGTGGAATCGCCGAAGTCGGTATCGATTTCAACCGAAGTCGAATCCGGGAGATCAAGATCAGCCTCTGCCACGGTCTCGGTATTGTCCGTAGGTGGCATGACGACCGGTGCGCCCGGTGTTCCTGTCTCATCGACAGGAGTCGTGGTCATCCGGGTGATGGTTCTCACCATGAACATCCCTGCGTTATTGGTATCCGGAGTGGCGATGGTTTCGATCTCCTCAACAATGAGATCGAAGCCAGCACCACCGCCATCGGCAGGAACCTTCTTCTCAACAAGCTGTTTCACGGTCACTTCACCGTTTGCATCAACTTCCTTCACGGCAACTGTAGCGACAGAAACCGTCTTTCCATCTACTTCTTCCGTAGTAAAGACCACTTTGGTCTTACGGTCGATAGTGATAAAGTCATCAGCCTTGAGCGGCGTGGTGACTAGCGCAGCGGCAAGGAAAATCCCGGCCGAGGCAAATTTAGGCAATACATTCTTCATAACGTGGCTCTGTTTAGTTTCGGGCATACTGTTAGGTCAACTGAAAACAAAGAATCAGAATGACAATATCGTCACAGCTATATGAAACCAGCAGTTGCCGTGCCACGGAAAATAACCGCAAAACACCATACAGCACTTACGATAAGCAAGTTACGACATATGCATATCATTCATAGCAAAGCTAAGCCGCCCCACCTCAGCAAGATATAGGGAAATTACAACAAGCCCGCATTGATCATATATTTGATATAATCAAGAAAATTTCGTTCAGCGCGGCTTACCATCTCTCACCGCTTCCACGCGGGCTTTCCGCTCCAGCGCTTCTCTGAGTATGGATTCTGCCTCGATTTTATCATACGCCAGCAGGGCTTTTGACTGGATCTGGGGAATCCGGATGGAAAATGGCTGGAGGCTGCGGTCGATCTCGAAATCATCCAGCACTTGTTGACGCTGGCTTTCGATAGGCAGCAGGGACAGTGCACGGAGACGATAAAGCCTATTTTCCAGAGGAGCAATAGCTATGCTTTGTGATGCCTCGTCCGCGATTTCCCCCCGTTCTTCCAGGCCGGTAAACATATCCTTCGCGGTAAGCTCCGCGAGTCCATCGTAACGCTGAGCTCCGGAAGCCCTCGCGTGATCGGCATGCGTGGTGTAAGGCACCGCGAAATTCGAAAATTCCGCTCCCAGCAAACGGATCCCCACCGCAATCAATGCCAGTCCCGTTGCAAGAGTGAACAGATGGTTCGGCCGCTTTCTGGAGAGGTTCTGCGGAGGATTCAGCGATAAGGCGAAAAGGAGCACGGCCGCCCAGACCAATGGAGTCCGGTGGGCGGGAACATCGAAAAAGCAGTGTAACGGCACCACCGCCGCCGCCGCGAGGCAGCCAAAGCGGATCGCGCGGTCCCTCCCCTTCGGCTGGCGGATATTCCGCACTGCCTGCACGAAAAGCAGGATCACGAACGCCGCAAGCAGCAAGGTGGCTGGCAGGCCGAACTCCGCCGCCCACCACAGCCAGCTACTCTCCGGATGCACTGCCTCCGCATGATTCACGATCGAGGAATAGTGGCGATACTGGGGGAAAATGTGTCGATACTGGCCGCCGCCGACTCCGGTGAGCGGGGCATCGGCAATCATCTCGAAGGTATCCAGCGCCACGGGAACCCGGAAATCGACGTCTTTGTATTTGACCAACCCTGCAGAATCTTCCGCCTGCAGATCGTTTGCGTCCAGCGTCTCACCGGCGACATTGGCTTTATCGATGGTTTCCGCGATGCGGTTTTTCACTTTGGATTCCGCAATGAAATAGACGCCGATCGCCGCGAGAAGGACCAGGCCGAGCGCTTTCCGCTGACCACGCTGGAAATATTTGAATCCGAGCAGAGCGATCCAGAGAGAGAATCCCATCCCGCTGAGAATGATTCCGGAACGGCTGATGGACCATACAAAGGCGGCCCACAGGCACACTCCGACAGCTGCGAACGCAGCGAGAATACGCCAGAGTTGTTTTTGACGGATTGCCTGGAAAGCCGCGCCGCTACCGCAGACTGCTCCCATCGCCAATAGTGTGCCGGAGTGGTTCCGGTTCGGAAAAAAGCCGAAATGATCTCCGTAGGTATGGACCGGCAGGTGGCTGCGCAACAGCACGGCGAAAATCGCGTAAAGCGCGACCGCCCAGGTAAAGGCCATGGCGATATTGCGGAGCTGCGACGACGAAGCGCGTTGCCCGGCAATCCAGAGACCGGCCAGAAAAACCAGGGAAAGGATCACGTATTGCTCCGCAGCCTGGCGCCACTGGATCGCGACCAGCGTCCCGGTATCGACGCCGAGTTTCTCCAGCCCATCCCTCCATTCCGGGATGGGAAACCACGCCGCTGGCAAAAACGGAGCCAACCCGGCGAGCAGCATGCCACCGGCCAGAAAAATCCATGGCCGCGGCAGCGGGACAATTCTCGGGAAAGCGATCACCAACAGCCCGCAGCCGAGGAACAGAGCCCCGGTTCGCATCGCCCAGGGTGCGGCGGAAATAAAGGTCCCGGCAATGGTCAAGAACAGCAGCGCCCAGAAAATAAACGGGTGAGACCGATCCGGGATCAAGCTCCGGTGTGCATCCGCAATCTCCTGTTCTTTATAGGACATAAGACCTACGAATAATCCGTCCCATGTTAAAAGCCACCGGTTTTTTGCACTCCGAGCCGATAGAACTTCGCACCGGGTGACGGAGCGATGGGCTGCAAAGTCTTCATTTTCCGGGAATCCATCCCCTCGCTGAAGACTTGTGGTGTGGTTGCCACTTCCGCCCACGAGGCCGGATTATCCAGCCGGGAGGTGGAATAAAGCCGGTAGGTCAAATCCACCGCCGTGGTATTCTCCCGGTGGATCAACGCGACTCCCGCCGGATCACGGACGATCTCCAGAAGCGCGGTCGCATCAGCCAGCGAGGGATTGGTGCCCGCGGCGTATTCGAGGAAATTGCTCCGCCCGTCCAGATCGGGATCGTCATTCATCCCAAGCTTGGAAGGAGGAATGCTTCCGGTGTTCTGCCAGCCGGAAATCCAGGTGGAAAACGAATTTCCCAGCCGGAGCGTGCCCGTGGCGCGGCCACCGTAATTTGGCGCGGTTATATCCACAAACACCGGATAGGTGCCGATCGCGGAAGGCGGCGTGCTCTGGCCGGCATAACTTACCACATGGGATATGCCGGAGGGCTGGGTCGTTACCGTAATGCTTTTCTGCCCGCCGTTTGCGACCTGGGTCAGGTTCCCCAGGGTAATCGTGACAGGAGCGGGCTTGATCGTCATATCCGCCACCGCAGAGCCCTGATAGCCGGGGGAAACGACATTTGCTTCGATCCGATAAACTCCGGCATTCACCGCCGTGCCCGTGGCGGGCGTTTGAGGGAAGGAACGGATCGTGAACATCGGTGCCACCGCCCCGAAAGTCCCAGTGGTGATCAGGTTATTTTCCAGGCGCAACATCGTGCTGGAACTTGCGTCCGAGCCGATCGTAGGTGCCGTGCCATTGAGCCCCACATTCAGAGCATCATAAGGGCCGGAAACTCCTGTGGGAGCAAATCCGCTATTCCTGGTATTATAAGCGACCAGCACCGCAAGCTGGTTGCCCAGCAGATCCTGACCGGGGAAATTGAAACGTGCCTTGAACGCGATCCCGCCAAAGGGATACGGAGTCCCGTCATCCAGCACTTCCGGCCGCCACGGGATCAATACCTGTTGGCTTTTCTGTGTCAGCAGATCGAGCCCGTTGGAGCTGTTCCGCTTATAGATGATCATTGAAATCGTATGATAATACCCGGCGGAATTCTGGGCCGCGAGTGAAGGCCAATCGGAGGCTTTCGCCCAGTTCACCAGCACCACATCAATCGACTCCAGATAACGATTTCCACCACCAAGATTGATGATATCTCCGAGGGCCTTATTATTCGATCCGGCAAGCGGGACACTGGTATAGGAACCATAGAGGGGTGTGGGCACTGTCTGGTAGACCGTTTCCGAAGTCCTGGGAGTAATCGCCACTTCCACATCCACACCGGAAGGATTGCTGGAAATCACGGGAAAACGCGCCGTGCCGTCATATTCCTGGGTTAGCTGCCCGAAGTTGATGCTTACCTGTTGCTGGGCAAGGGAAAATCCGCCCAACAGGAAAAGACACATCATTGAAATGATACATTTTCCACTGTAAGCTGATTTATAAAGACTCATGAAAAAACCAATCGTTGCAACAACATCAAAATCTTAAAACTTTCCGCTCTGCGATCCGGAGCGGCACGCGCACAAAAGCATGTGCCATTCCATCGCGTCGATATTATTTTGAGACAATATCGACACTGATATTTTCTCTCGTCCGCGGATTCCATGGAAACCGCGTTCCGCGCAACTCCCCCACCACCTTGATGGAAGACCTCATGAAAAGCGGATATTCATTTTTACGGAAAACCTCTAAACTCACGCGGGATGCCTTCCCCGCCAGCCGACCAACCAATAAGATTTTACGCAAGGTAATATGGCGATTCCGCTATGTTCGACCCATCCGGAATCTGCCACAATTCACGCCTTCAACGATAGATTGCAGGAGAAACCGAGCGTTTTTCTCATCCACCTCACTCCGAGATCGAAATTTCAGAACGAACCAACCTCGAAAACCAAATGAACAAAATCAAACTACTCGCCACCAGTCTGGCGCTTGCCGGCATCTGCCAGGCACAGCAGCGTGGCATTATCAATAATTCCGAAAGCCCGCACGTCGCGATCAAGAATATCAATATCGGTGATTGCCGGTGGACCGAAGGCTTTTGGGCGGACAAATTCCAGCTTTGCGAGGATGTGATGGTTCCGCATATGGGCGAGATTCTCAAGGGAGACATCGGCCACGGCTTCAATAACTTCAAAATCGCAGCCGGACTGAAGCAAGGAAAGCATCAGGGATTTGCATGGCATGACGGGGATTTCTATAAATGGATGGAAGCCGCGACCTATGTCTATGCGATGAACAAGGATGAGAAAATCCTCAAGGAGCTCGACGAGATCATTGCTATTATCGCCCAGGCGCAGGAGGAGGACGGTTATTTACATACCGAGATCCAGATCGAAGACATCGAGCATTTCTCCAACCGCAGATATCACGAAATGTATAACTGCGGGCACCTTTACACCGCAGCATGCATTCATAACCGGGTAACGGGAAAAACCAACCTGCTGGATATCGCGCTCAAGAACGCGGATCTTCTCTACAAGGTTTTTTCCAAGCCCACGAAGGAGCACGCCCGTTTCGGTTTCAACCAGACCCAGATCATGGGCCTGGTGGAACTTTACCGCACCACCAGGGACAAGCGGTATCTGGAATTGGCGGAAATCTTCATCAACAACCGCGGCAAATCGAAAATCGAAGAAGATTCCAGCACGGTCGGCTACCCGATCGGCGATATGGTCCAGGAGCGTGTGCCACTGCGTAAGGAAACCGAAGCTGTCGGCCATGCGGTGCTCGCCCTTTATTTCTATGCAGGTGCCGCCGACGTCTATGCGGAGACCGGCGAGAAGGCGCTCATTGATGCGCTGGACAGACTTTGGGATAACGTGGTGAACAAGAAAATGTATATCACCGGCGCTCTCGGCCAGACCCACTATGGAGCCTCGTCGCGTCGCGATCCCATCCAGGAAGGCTTCATCGATGAATTCATGATGCCGAACATGACTGCCTATAATGAGACCTGCGCGAACATCTGTAACTCGATGTTCAGCTTCCGCATGCTCGATATCCACGGTGAGTCAAAGTATGCCGATGTGATGGAGCGGGTGCTTTTCAACAGCGGTCTTTCCGGCATCAGCATCGATGGCACTTGCTACTACTACGCCAATCCATTGCGTAAAATCCATGGCTCACGGGACTACTCGAAAATGAATACCGAGTCTGCGGACCGCCTGCCGTATCTGGAGTGCTTCTGCTGCCCGCCGAACCTCGTCCGCACCGTGGCGAAATCCTCCGCCTGGGCTTATGGCTTGGCGAAAAACGGCGTGTCCGTGAACCTCTACGGGGGCAACAAGCTCAGCACAAAGCTGCAGGATGGATCACCAATCGAGCTCACCCAGGTCACCAATTATCCGTGGGATGGAAAAGTCAGCATCACCTTGGACGAGTGCAAGGCGGAGCCTTTTGACATGATGATCCGCATCCCGGAATGGGCGGAAGGCAGCACGCTGAAAGTCAATGGCGAGGACTCCGGCGTGGAAGTCACGGCTGGAAAATTCGCGGTTCTCAACCGCGGCTGGAAGGCCGGCGATAAGATCGAACTGGATATGCCAATGGAAATCAAACTGGTGGAAGGCCACGCCCGCATTGAGGAAGTCCGCAACCAGGTGGCCCTTACCCGCGGTCCTATCGTCTACTGCGTTGAGTCTCCGGATCTGCCGGAAAAGGTCAGCATTCTCGATGTTTATCTGCCGTCCGACAGCAAGCTGGAAGCCGAGTATCAGCCGGATTTCCTTGGTGGCCTTACGACCATCAAGGCCAATGTCGCACTGCGCCAGGACAAGAAAGAGGGAATGTATCGCGTCACCGACAAGCCAATCTGGAAGACTGCGGAGACCCAGTTTGTTCCTTTCTATGCATGGAGCAACCGTGGCGATAGCGAGATGACCGTCTTCGTTCCGGTAATCTGGAAATAATCCGGATCGATCCATTAACGCCTGCAGCTTGCTCCAACCGGAAAAGGCTGCAGGCTTTTTTTGTGCCGGTATTCAACGGGGAGCACCCGTGCATTTTGCAAACCCCGCGCACCCAAAATGCCGGATTCCGTTACCAAAAAGCCCAGCCAATCCAGCGATTCCACGGCGGCATGCTTTATGCGATTCACTCTTGATTATGGCACGAGCTATTTGGAAAGGATCGATCGCTTTCGGGCTGGTGAATATTCCCGTCGCGCTGACGAGTGCGGAGAGCCGCCCCGATATCCAGCTGCACATGGTGGACAGCAGCAACCACGCACGCATCCGCTACGAGCGGGTCAATGCGGACACTGGCGAAGAGGTCCCCTGGGATAGAATGGTGAAGGCTTATGAGCACGATGACGGAAAATTTGTCCTGCTGACCAAGGACGAGCTCGATACCGTGCAGCCGGAACTCACCAAGACCATCGAGATCTCGGAATTTGTCGATCTGTTGGAGATTGACCCCATCCTTTTCGACAAGCCCTACTATCTGGAGCCAGAGAAGCGTGGCAGGAAGGCTTATGCACTGCTCCGGGAAGCCCTGCGCAAGACCAATAAAGCAGGCATTTCCAGAGTGGTGATCCGCACCCGCGAATACCTCAGCGCGATGTTTGTGAGAGATGATGTGCTGATCCTCATGCTGCTTCGTTTTCCCCAGGAAATCAAAAAGGTATCCACTCTTGAGCTTCCCGCTTCCGGAGACAACGCATGGAAACCCGTCAAAAAGGAAATGGATCTGGCGGTCAAGCTCATCGGCGATATGACGGAGGAGTGGAAACCTGCCGATATCCACGATGAATACCGTGAATCGCTGATGGCCTACATCGAGAAAAAGATTTCCAAAGGCGACGCGGTCTCCGATGTGCGGGATCCGGACGACGGGGATGATGATTCATCCAGCGAGAACGTGGTGGACCTGGCCTCCTATTTGGAAAAAAGCGTTCAACAGGCATCGGGCAAAAAGTCCTCCGGCACCTCTGACGGTAAAACCGCGAAGAAGCCCACCAGGAAAACCCCGGCGAAGAAGGCACCAGCCAAGAAGACGACGAGAAAAAATGCCTCGAAAAAATCCAGCAGCACCAAGTCCAAAAAATCGGCTTGAGCCCTATCGGAGAAAGCGGAATTTCGGAAAGACCCCGGAGCCTGACTCCGCGCAGGCTGCCGACGGCGGCATGAGTTTCGTGGTCCAGGAGCACCATGCGAGATCTTTGCATTACGACTTCCGGCTGGAGATGGATGGAGTCCTGGTGAGCTGGGCGGTGCCAAAAGGCATCCCGGAGGATACCACGGCCAAGCGGTTGGCGGTGCATGTGGAAGATCACCCACTGGACTACGGGAAGTTTGAAGGAGAGATCCCGAAAGGAAATTACGGAGCGGGACAAGTCCATATCTGGGACGCAGGAATTTGGGAGCCGCTATCGGCGAACTGGAAGAAATCGTTCGAGAAGGGCAAACTGAAGTTCAGGTTACGCGGCGGGCGTCTTCACGGAAGCTATCTCCTCGCACAAATGGGCGAAGAACCGAACTGGCTGCTGCGGCTGCTGGAAACTGATGCTGAAGATGCCCCGGCCACGCTACCAAGAGAAAGCCCGCAGTTCATCGAGCCCCAACTCGCCCGCGTGGTTTCATCCGTCCCGTCCGGGAAAAATTGGGGGCATGAAATCAAGTTCGATGGCTACCGTCTGATCGCGGTAAAATCAAAAAGCCGTGTCACGCTTTTCACCAGAAACGGCCATGACTGGACGGAAAAATTCGGCTCTCTCGCGGAATCAATCACGTCCCTCGCAGAGCAGGATTTTGTTTTGGACGGGGAGGCAGTCGTCTTCGATGAAAAGGGACGCAGCAGTTTCGGAGCCCTGCAAGCGGCCTTGAAGGAGGGCGGCAGGATTTCTTTTGTCGCTTTTGATCTGCTCAATCTCGGAGGGAGGAACTTGCGCGATCTCCCCCTCCGCCGACGGGCGGAACAACTCGCAGAGCTCATCGGGGACGATGGAGAACGCGTGCGGCTATCAAAGATCTGGAGTGCGGCCAGCGGCCAGAGCCTTTTCCAGCAGGCCTGTAAGCACGGACTGGAAGGCATCATCAGTAAAAAGCTCGATGGACGCTATCTTCCGGGCACGCGCAATGATTGGGTGAAATCGAAATGCCGGGCACGGCAGGAATTTATAATCTGTGGATACACAGCGCCAAAGGGCAGCCGGGAAGGCTTTGGAGCCCTACTCCTGGCCTCCCACGAGAACGGAAAGCTCGTGCCCAGAGGCAAGGTCGGAACGGGCTTTAGCGACAAGATCATCTCGGAACTGATGGAAAAATTCCAATCCATCCGGCGTTCGCAGCCCGCGTTCCACACCACCGAACGCGGGGTAACCTGGCTGGCTCCCGAGCTCGTCGCCGAGATTGAGTTTGCGGAGATCACCCGGGATGGTTCCATCCGCCAGGGAAGTTTCATCGGTCTCAGGCAGGACAAATCCGCCTCCGAGGTAAGATTGGAAACCCTATCGCCCATGAAAAAGAGCACCGTCATGAATCTGAAAATCACGCATCCTGACCGGGTGATTTACCCCGGGCTTGGCGTCACCAAACTCGAGGTGGCCGAATATTACGAAAAGACCGGAGATCTGATGATGCCGTATATCGCGGGGCGTCCGTTGGCAGTTCTCCGCGCGCCCGAGAGAATCTCCGGGGATATGTTTTTCCAAAAATCGTTTACCAGGCATATCCCGGATGGAGTGAAAGCTTCCGTTCTGGAAGATGGCTCGGAAATTTTTTCGATTCATAACACGGCCGGACTGGTGTCGCTCGCCCAATACGGGATCATTGAAATCCATCCGTGGGGATCCACCGTGGACAAACCCGATATGGCGGAATTCCTTACCTGGGATCTGGATCCGGATGCCGCAGTGGCGTGGGAGGAAGTGCTCGGAGCCGCATTTCTACTGCGCGATACCCTGCGGGAAATGGGACTGGAGCCGATGGTGAAATTCTCCGGAGGAAAGGGCCTGCATCTCATGCTGCGTATCCGCCGTGATCATGAATGGGCGGAGATGAAGGCTTTCAGCAAAAACGTCTCGGCAAAAGTCGCTGCCATGAACGGGAACCGCTTCACCATCGTCGCGTCCAAGGCAAAGCGGAAAGGTAAAATCTTCATCGATTGGATGCGGAATGGTAAAGGAGCGACCTGTGTGGCCCCTTGGAGCCTTCGTGCACGGAAAGGAGCTGCCGTCTCGATGCCGGTATCGTGGGAGGATCTGGCAAATGCGCCGCAGCAGGGCTTCAATCTACACGAGCCCCCGCAAACTCCCGCCGAGTGGCTGAAGCCGCAAGCCCAGCGTATCACCAGGGCGATGCTCGAGGAAGCTTCGCGCTTTGCACTCTGAGGTGCGTGCAAATCGCACTCCATGAACCCGTTGCGCGCCTCCGCACGAGAGGCAAAACCTTATGATTTCAATGGGTTATGACACGCCCGGCGCATGGCATAACGCGTGCGAAAGCTGGTCGTCTTCAATCAACCAACCCAGACAACATCATGTCCAAATTAACCGACCTCAAAAAACTGCTCGAACACGATATCAAAGACCTCTACAGCGCGGAAACGCAGCTGGTGAAGGCTCTTCCCAAGATGGCAAAAGCGGCGACGAATCCTGAATTGAAGGAAGCGTTCGAAGCCCACCTTGAGGAAACGAAAGGCCACGTGGAACGTCTCGAAGAAGTCGCCAAGCTTCTCGATATCACTCCACGCGGCAAGACCTGCAAGGCGATGAAAGGCCTCGTCGAAGAAGGCGAGGAAACCATCAAGGAAGAGGGTGAGGAAACCATCCTGGATCTGGCACTCATTACTGCTGCACAAAAAGTGGAGCACTACGAGATTTCCGGATATGGCTCTGCCAGATCTCTGGCGAATGCGCTGAAGCTCGCGGATGTCGTGGAGCTGCTCGACACGACGCTCACCGAGGAAGGTGGCGCCGACAAAACACTCAGCACAATTGCAAAATCGTTGCTGAAATCCGCTCCCAAACCTGAGAAGTAAACCTTAAAAACCAGCCCGCCATGTCAGAACAAATGGAAGAAGTGGATTTGGGAATCATGGCGGGCTCCGATGCGGAGTTCCGCTCCGAAACGATATACTTCGTAGTGCTCGACCGGTTCTCGGTGGGCAATGCGAAGAAGTCCCGCGAAAAGGACGAGATGTTCGATGCCTCTCACCAGGAGTGGGGAAAATATTGGGGTGGCGATCTTCAGGGACTTTACGACAAGCTCCCCTACCTGCGCTCCATGGGTATCGGCGCGATTTGGACGACCCCTCTCTTCGAGCAGGTGGAGTCCATGACGATTGGCGATAATCCCAGTGCTCCTGTGCACGGCTACTGGACAAAGGATTTCAAGAGAATCAATCCCCGCTGGGTGAATGACCCGACTCAGAAAAATTTCTTCGAGAGAAACGATACGATCCTCGATCAACTCATCGAGGAGATGCACTCGAGAGGGATGCGTTTTGTCCTGGATATCGTGTGCAACCACAGTTCGCCCGCGACGGCACAGGGAAAAGGAAAGCTCTACGATAACGGGAAGCTGGTCGCCGATTTCGATAACGACAAGGACCACTGGTATCACCACTATGGAGACACGCTGGACTGGGCGGATGAATGGCAGGTCCAGAACTGCGAGCTCTGCGGACTGGCCACATTCAATGAGAACAACATTCTCTACCGCAATTATATCAAGGATGCGATCAAGCTCTGGATTTCCAAAGGCATTGATGCGCTGAGAGTGGATACGGTAAAGCACATGCCTTTGTGGTTCTGGCAGGAGTTCAATGCGGACATGGAATCCGCCAACCCGAATTTGTTCCGCTTCGGGGAATGGATTTACAGCCACCCGGAAAATGAAAGCTCGGTGACCTTTGCCAACAAAGCCGGGATGACGATCCTGGATTTCGGCCTCTGTGAAGCGATAAGAAACTGCATGTCCGGAGCCGCCGACGATGGATTCCACACGGTGCAACACATCCTGGATCTTGATCATAAATACAGCTGCGCGACAGAGCTGGTCACTTTTTTCGAGAACCATGATATGCCGCGTCTTCAGTCGCTGGGAGTTTCCGATCGGCTTCTCGAGCTCTCCCTTGTCCTGCTGCTCACCACCCGCGGAATTCCCTGCCTCTATTATGGCTGTGAGCAATATCTCCACAATGACACGGATGGGGGGAACGATCCCTACAACCGCCCGATGATGGAAAAATGGGGCAAGACCGAGGCCATGCGCATCATCGGCATTCTATCCCATGAGCGCAAAAAGAATACCGCACTCCAGTGGGGTGCGCAGCTGCCGAAATGGGTGGATGCGGATTGCTATGTCTTTGAGCGGAAATACAAACATGCCAGATGCCTGGTGATCATTAACAAAGGTCCGCAGCGCACGCTCGATCTGGAGCATCTGGATTTTCCCGATGGATCTCGCACCTGCATTCTCACGGATACGGTGATTACGATCGAGGGCGGTAAGGCATCATTGGAAGTTCCCGAAATGGCCGCAATGGTATTCGTCAAACGCGACACCCCGGTCCGTGCAAACACGGTGATCCGTCTGCAGGTGAACGGTGCGCCCACACAGCCCGGCGATCGGCTTCTGGTCATCGGCGATTGTCCGGAGCTGGGAGAGTGGGATCTCCGGAGAGCCTTTGAGCTGGAGTGCATTAACTCGAACACGTGGTTCGGGGAAATCCCTTTCAACGAAAGCTCCGGAAAAGCCATCGGATACAAATTTGTAATTTTTCCGGGACAGGAAAATTCTCCGCCACAGAGGGAACTTATTACGGTGCGCCGCCGTCTGGTCACCCCGGAAGACTCCGCCAAATGGCGCGACCGTTGGGAAGAATGATCACCACAAAAAGGCACCCGCCATTCGACCGGCGGGTGCCTTTTTCATGCATTGATGAATTCAGAAAAATTACTCAGCCATTTATAATTTCGCCTCCGTTGGGATGCAGCACCTGGCCGGTCATATACCGTGACTCGTCACTGGCTAGGAATACGTAGCACGAAGCACATTCCCACGGCTGCCCAGCCCTTCCGAGCGGAGTGTCCGAGCCGAATTTTTCAACCTTTTCCGCAGGGAAAGTCGCCGGAATGAGCGGCGTCCAGATCGGGCCCGGCGCCACTCCGTTCACGCGGATCTTATGCTCCGCCAGGTTCCCGGAAAGCGATCTCGTAAACGCAACGATCGCTCCTTTGGTAGCGGAATAATCCAATAGCTTCGGGCTACCTCTGTAAGCCGTCACCGAGGTCGTATTTATGATGGCTGGCGAGGCGGATTTCTTGAGATGCGGAAGGGCGGCGGAGCTCAGATAGAACATCGAAAACACATTGGTGGAAAAGGTCTCAAGCAGTTGTTCCTCGCTGATCTCCTCAATCGATTCCTGCGGAAACTGCTTTGCCGCATTGTTTACGAGGATGTCGAGGTGGCCGAGTTCGGCGACTGTCCGCTCGATGGCCTCCACGCAGTTGTGCTTCCGGGAGATATCGCAGCGAATCGGCACGCATCTTCTTCCGTAGCCTTCCACCAGCCGTTTGGTTTCATCCGCATCGGCAATTTCTTCAAGGAAGGCAAAGGCCACATCTGCCCCTTCGCGCGCGAAAGCCACAGCCACCGCGCGACCGATCCCCGAGTCACCGCCGGAAATCAGCGCCACTTTTCCTTCCAATCTCCCGCTTCCCCTCAGCTCCGTGTTCTCATACTCCGGAGGCGGGTCCATTTCATTTTCGCGGCCCGGTTGTCGATCCTGTTGCTGTGCGGGGAACTGCTTTTCCGTCGAGTTTTGTTTACTACTATTTGGCATGATAATCGTTCGTGTTTCAGGAGCATTCCATAGCTTCAAGCATGCCACACATGCTTCACTCCATTCCACAATTGCAAGCGCCGGGCACAGGCCTACCAATGGAAATCCACAGCTGCATATTGCAAGGAAAACGCGGCATATTGCGCGATAAAACTTAAGGCAAGTCGTTGCTATCAGCTCATATAGCATCGGATTTCCGGCATCCCAATTGCTGGCACATCCACTGCGATAGCCGGACGGAAACGGAACCATTATGAAACACTCAAATGAACCAGTTTTGCCGGCGAATGACACAATTCCTCCAGATAGCGATTTCGAGCATATACAGTTGGCGAAGAAGCGCTTCCTCATTGTCGGCTGCCTGTTGTTTATCTTCACCATCACTACCGTTGCAGTAGCCACCGTGCCCGCACTGGATATCGGGCGGCATGGATTCGATGCCTGGGACGCGGCCCTTGGCCTCCTGATTGCCACTATAAAAGCCTCCATGGTCGCACTGGTCTTCATGCACCTCAATCATGAGAAAAAAACCGTCTATTTCATTATCGGATTAGCTACTATTCATGCCGTAGGACTGTATTTCGGGACCCACATGCACTTTGCCGATATGACTTACGATCCTCATTTCTACGATGACGGCATTGAGCGGATCGATGGAGATGGCGGCACGGATATCCACGAAACGCAGAAGGGTGCGCCATGAAAAATCACCTAAATTTATGAATCAAAACCCATTGAAAAAAAGACGCGCCGGCCTGCTGGCTCCTGTATTTGCCATGCGCCATGAGGCCGATTTCGGGACGGGCGACACCCGTGCCGTGCGTGAAGCGATCGGGTTCTGCGCGGAGAACCGCTTCGAGGTCCTGCAGCTGCTTCCCATCCACGAGACCTTCGGCGATCACAGCCCCTATAATCCGATCAGCTCGCGGGCGCTTTCACCAGCATTCGTTTATCTGGATCCCTCGGAAGTCCCCGGCCTGCAGATGGCGGATATCGAAAGCGCAGCCCCGGCGGAATGGCGCGCCGAGCTGCGGGCGAATATCGTCAAGCACGGCGCTGTCCACCCTCTGAAAATTCAGATCCTGCTTCGTGCCTGGCATCATTTTGTCAGCGAAAACGATCCTGCGCTTCAAAGCGAGTTTCAGAAATTCATCGAAGATGAAAAAAGCTGGCTGCACCATTACACACTTTTCCGCCTTCTGATCCGGGAATACGAGGGCAATACCGATTGGAAGGACTGGCGTCCCGAGCATCGTAACTATGGCTCAGCCGAGCATTGGCTCGAGAACCATCCCGACCGGGCTGACCTTGAGGACCAGCGCCAGGGCTACGCATATATCCAATGGATTGCCCAGCGGCAGTGGCTGGCCGTCAGATCCCATGCGGAACAGCACGGGATCTTTCTAATGGGGGAAATTTCTTTCGGAGTCGGTCGCGGAAGCTCCGATGTCTGGGCGAATCCGAAGCTCTTCGATACCGATTGGAATATGGGCACCCGGCCATTGGCCCACTTCGATACCAGCAAGGACGCTTCGGTCTGGGGACAGAACTGGGGCCTACCTCCCTACCGGTGGGAAAATCATCGGGCGGAAGGGTTTTCATGGTTCCGCGGACGTATCGCCCGCCAGAGAAAGTTTTTCCATCTGTGCCGTCTGGATCATCTACGGGGTTACTTCCGCGTGTATGTCTTCCCCTGGCCCGGCGGATCCCGCCACTCGGAGTATGCGAACCTGACGGCGGAGGAGGCGGCATTGAAGACCGGCGGAAAATTACCAAGGTTTTTACCCGGTCCCGATGAAGATCCTGTGTCACTGCGCATCAATGAAAAACAAGGCCGTGAACTCATCTCCATCATCCAGGAGGAGGCGGGACCAATGGGCCTGGTGGCGGAGATCATGGGCGAGATGCCGGAGTATATGAGCCGGGCACTCGAAGAGCTTCAGCTAGCCAATCTGGCCTTTCCCCAACTGGAAAGACATTCTGGAAAATCCGATGCCGCAAACCTCAAGCTCAGAGAGCTCGCTCTGGCCACCTATGCAAACCATGACAATGCACCGCTGGCAACAGGCTATGTGCATCTGGTGGAAGCGGCGGGGCAAGATCCGAAGGGGAAAGCTGCGGAGGACTTGCGCTGGCTCCTAGCGTTCGCGGGCTGGAAATCGGAGCCACCTGCTGTGTTAACCGAGGAGCTGCTCGAGGCTCTCCACCAAGCTCTTTTTCATTCGGAAAGCCGTCTCGCCGTGCTGATGTGCAGTGATCTTTTCGGCATTCCGCTGCGTTTCAATCTCCCGGGTAGCTATGGGATCGAGACCTGGTGCGAGCGTCTCCCGCTGGCCTTTCCTGATTTCAAGAATCATCCCGTGTTTGGAGAACAATTGCGGAAAATCCGGAAACTGATCCTCGACAGCGAGCGATCCAATTCAGATCAGCAGCCAGATACATAGGATCAATGCGACTCCTCCGAGCGATACGGCGATCGCCATGATGCGGAACATTTTCCGGGACATCAGTTTCACATGATTGCCCGTCCGCTCGGTAAGGAGCCCATCAGCCCTGCGCTCGGCCAGCCATATGAGCAGCATACCGAGAAGGATGAACAGCGTTGCAATCCCCTTTGGCACCCAAGTGGGCTCCACTTTCTGGAAAAACGCCTGAAATCCCAGCCCCAGACCGATCGAAGCGAAGGCAGCCTTCGCCCAACCCGCGAAGGTTCGCTCATTTGCCAGCAAAGTCCTATCCTCCGCATAGTCTGTCCGATCAGCCGCCAGCTTGCTCCGCTTTTTCGCCTTGAGCGTTCTTTCTTTCGCTAGCTCCTGGGAGGTCTTTTCCACCCGCTCGTTTTCCTCTTCCTTGTTCTCTTCTTTGTCCTCTTCCTCCGCTTGTTTTTCGCCGAGCTCATCCTCCATTTCCCGATCTTCTTTACTCATATCAAGACTCCCTCACCGGTTCCAGAAGCTCCTCATCCAGAGCCTCCCCATGCAGCACGGAGATGTCCCCTGTCGTCTCCAGCACCACCGCCCTCACTTCGGAAAAACTCAAAACATTTGCCTCGCGCAATTTTGCATAAACATCTTCTTTCTTCACCCGGGATTTTCTCAGGTTGTCCTCTTTCCACATTCCGTCACGCACCAGCACCAGTGGCTCGTTCTCAAGAAATGCCACCACCTTGGAGGACCCCAGTCTCAGCTGTGCAATGAGTGCCTGAGCGCCCAGAAGAGCGAAGACCGCACCGCTTGTTTGAAAAAACACCGGCCAGGTATCCGCTCCGGCCGCGCTGGCAAGCAACGATCCGGTGGCGATTGTGGTGATGAAATCGATGGCGGTCATTTTCGAAAACGACCTCAGCCCGATCATTCGCACGACCAAGGTAATCCAGAGTAGGGAAAGCGGTCCCAGCAGCAAAATCCTCAGCAGCTGGTCAGTGAAAAATTGATCGGTAAACATAATAAAAACGTTGTCCGGAACATCGCATGTTCCATGCCATCCCCTAATTCAACGGATGACACAAAATGCCCGCCACATAGCTGAGATAAATCTTGCAACCTGCATTCAATTTCTCCGGCTTTCCAGCTCTCTGCAATCCGCATGGATGTTTTTCCGCCGGAAATTCTCCGTAATTCCAAGGATTTCCCGCAGGCACCCGAAATGCGATAGCATGGCTATGTGATTGGAAAAATCACGAAACAGAAACGACCCACAAATCTATGAAAACAGACCCAAAACCAGATAGAAATGAAGATCCCATCACAGGCGAACCCGGAGCCCATCCGGTAGGTGTCGGAGTCGGCACCGCAGGTGGTGCCGCTGCTGGCGCGGCGATCGGTGCGGCCGGTGGTCCTGTTGGCTCGGCAGTTGGTGCGGTAGTCGGCGGTATCGCAGGTGCTTACGCCGGCAAAGGCGTCGCGGAAAGCATCGATCCCACCGAGGAGGCAGCCTACTGGCGCGATAACCACAGCTCGCAGGAATGGGCTGAAAATCACAGCTACGAGGAATACGAGCCCGCCTATCGCATGGGCTATGAGCGCCGCCTCGCTGCGGGAAATACCAGATGGGAAGACAACGAAAGCAGCCTCAAAGCCGATTGGGAACGCTTCAAAGGAAAATCCCAGCTCGAATGGGAGAAAGCAAAGCATGCCACCCGCGCCAGCTGGCATCGTGTGGAAGATCGTCTTCCCGGCGATGCTGATCACGATGGCCATTAAAGGACATCAACGTTGCTTCAAGATAGAAAACCGCGCTTCGGGCATTCTCCCAAAGCGCGGTTTTTTATATTCTCTATTTCGATAAAATCGCAGCGATCCTAGCTGGATTTCAAGAGCATCCATACCGACATGGTCATCATCATGAGATTTTCAGTAAGCGAAATAAAACCGAGCGGGACATCGCTTCCTCCGCCTACACACGCACAGTTCAGATCCCGCTTTTCCAGATAAACCGCTTTGAAAACGGAAATCGCCCCTATTGTGCTGACAATTAGTGCGGCGGGCGCCACAAGCCAGGTCAACAACCCGGCAATCATAAACACACCCGCCCCGGCTTCCACGAAAGGATACACGTAGGAATAAGGCACGTAGCGGCGCGCGATCAGATCATACTGCACGAAGCCAGTCGAAAATGAGAGCAAGTCCTGCAGTTTCAGAATCCCGAGCACGCACATGCTGAAGGCGATGAAGAGCTCGACGATGCGGATGATGTCGAGATTGCCCTGCATCGCCCAGCAAGCAGCAATGGCCATGGGCATGGTGACCGCGAAGACCGCGAGGACGGGCTGGTAGGTTTTGCCTTCCTTGGGATCGGGACCGAGGCCGAGGTGCTCGCGCAACCCATCATAGGTCATCCGCTCCTCCCCAATGAAAATCTGCGGTGTCTCATCGACGTTGTGTTCCTCCTTGTAGGCCTTGTTGGCCTCCTTGGTCTCAAGGTGGTTGTCAGTGACATCGAAACCGTTTCTCCTAAGGAGGTCGTAGGCTTTGATCCCCCATGGGCAAAGATGCGTCGGGGTGACCATGCGATAAATGGTGGCGGACTTTTTCTTCATTGAAATTGGTAGGTTAGGCATGCAAAACGCACCGTCATTGCTGCAAGAGCGCTAATTTTCCCACCGGATTGCGGAGAAAACCGCTCTCACCCGAGGTCCTCGCAACATCCATGCCAGCAGGTAACACCGGACAAAAATTCTAGCCTTGGTCGCTGGATGCTGACGGAATGATTGGTAAAATCAAATCAAAGCAGCATAGGTCCTGGGATGAGAATCCATTAATCAAATGGTGAGATTTTTTATGATTTAGCGAGTAGCGCCAAAGCGGCTTCGATTCGTTCTTTACCAGTCGCGGTAAGGCGCTTCGTTCCAAGAGCTCTAGCTATCTGGATCGCAGAGGGTTCCGATCCAGCATGCAGGGCCGCCGCCAAGATCTCTTCACACGAAATTTCCTCAATGCTCCGGATCAAATCTCCTTCACTAGGAACCCGGAAAGTGACCATTGCCTGGAAGTCATTCTCGGCTAGCCATACGAAGAACCCATTTACTGGATCCTGACGCAAATGAAAGTGATCATCTACAAGAGTCATCACTCTTTCACGAATTAGACGACCAGTCCTTTTGAAATCATGAGCACGTGCGATACGCTGGACAAGTAGATCGTCAGCAATCGGCGCCTCGGACAAAAGAGTATTCCGGATCAATCCGATGAGCACGGGATCATAACTTTCCTCATAAAAGCTCTCGGGGCTAATTTGTTGAGTGCTCTCTGAAAAATCAGTGATGACATAGATTCCTTGCACTGGGACTACCGCATCAGATCGGGTGCCCTCGGACTGAAAACCTCCGTTGTCCTTATCCGCTGGAGTGCTCGAAACCTGCGACGCTATCATCGCGAAACTTGTGTCCTCCAACTCCGTCCCGATATGCACAATATTCGAAGCTTCCATCTTCATCGTGGCCCGCTTTTGACTGAGTATGGATTCCAATTTTGAGTGGAGCCTCTCGATCTCGCGTTCTGGTTCTACGAACCAGTCGGTTGACCAGACGCGCAAGAGATCCCAGCCCAGCCCTTCCAGAATGGCGGCTCGGACCTTGTCCCGGTCGCGAGCGGTTGCACTGCGGTGGTAGGTCGCGCCATCACACTCAATGCCGACCAGGAAATCCCCAGGCCTATCCGGATTAACGATACCAAGATCAATACGGAAACGTGAAACCCCAACTTGAGTAACAACTTCCCATCCTTTTTCCTGGAGTCTATTGGCAACTGCCTCTTCGAAGGGAGAATCAAAACCGCCAACTGATCCTTGGACAGCTTCCGCCAAAGCGCTTGGACCACGATGCGCGAATTCAAGGAAATGCTTCAGGTCGCGAACGGCGCGGGCGCTTGTCCGATTGAGATCGATCAGTGAAGGATCGAAAGACGTGAAGACTACCATCTCCTGCTTGGATCGGGTGAGCGCGACATTCAGCCTGCGCTCGCCGCCATCCCGGTTGAGAGGGCCGAAATTCATCGACATGGATCCCGCGCCGAATTCGGTCGGTCCATAGCAGATACCGAGCAAAATCACATCCCGTTCGTCACCCTGAACAGTCTCCAGATTTTTGACTTTCACAGGTTCGGGCAGTTCCTCGTTGAAGTAGGGTTCTATTTCGGGATGCTTCCGTCTGGCTCCATCGAGCAGATCCTCAATGAGTTTCTGCTGCTTCGAATTCAAGGTGATGATGGCCAGCGTCTGGCCTGATTCGATGAAAACAGGATCGGTCAAACGCTTTACGGTTTCCGCTACAATGGCCTCGGCTTCCATTTGGTTGGTTTGCCCACTGCCCTTGGCATAAATGCCATCCACCTTCCGCCAAACAACGGCGCTGTCGCGAGTAACTGCCGAAGGGAAGGTAATCAGATTGCTGCCGTAGTAAGCGTGATTTGAGAAAGCAATGAGGCTTTCGTGGCGACTACGGTAATGCCAGTTGAGACTGTGCCGTGGAATTCCGACAGCCAGACATTCATCTAGAATACTTTCGAGATCTCCCTCCACGTCACTATCGAATTCGGACTCATTCGCACCACGTTGGAAGAAATTCGTCGGCGGCATTTGCCTCGGATCCCCCGCGATGACCACCTGCTTGCCACGGGCGATGGATCCCACCGCATCCCAGGGAGTGATCTGCGAGGCTTCATCGAAAATCACCAGATCGAACAACTGCTGATCCGCTGGTAAATATTGAGCGATTGATAAGGGACTCATCAACATGCAGGGAGCAAGCTGACCGAAGGCATCACCCATTTCACCTGCCAGCTTTCGCAATGGTTTGTGCGCCCGTTTTTTCTGTAATTCGTGTTTCAGAATTCCGAAGCCGTCTTTCTTCCCTACCTCTGTTTTTGCAGGAAGCCTTCCGCAGAGAACAGTTTTCGTGTATTCAGCAGTCAATTCCGCGACCCGGTCATCAACTCGCCTGAACTCTTCAATGCTGTCCATGTGCTCGGCAGTCACAAAGTCTCTCAGAATCGGTTCGTGATCGATCCGGTCCGCAGCAAACCATTTGGCATACGCAGTGACAAAATTAGGCTCCACGTCTCCTTTCGTGAGACTGCCTTCCTCAACCGCAGAGACCAGTGGAGTGAGGTTTTGTTGGATCGCGGTCTTCCGGACTCTCCTCCACATACACCAGGATCGCAGCCGCCTTTCATTCGCGGTGATGGCCACTGCGGCGGCCTTGATCTGATCTAAAGATAGGTTCTCGGGATTTGTCACCGCACATAGACTCATGAACTTATCTGAGGTTTCCTGAAATTCACGGATCGCACTTTCCAGTTGATTGACAGCTACGGAAATCGCGCCCTCTGATCCGAGAAGCTCATTCGCATCCACTACCAGGCGACGGCTCGCAGTTTTCAGTGAAACGAGTTCATCCGGACTTGAAATCAACGTCGGGAGTCGCTGGTGCAATGCTTCAGCAATTTTCACTGACTCCTCAATCACCGCAGTTTTGGTCTTGAGACCGGCATACCCGGGCATATCTACGAGGTATGGCTTGAGCCCATCCATTTCCGATAGGAGACCTTTCAGCTCACGCAGAGTCGGAGAATCCTTTTCCACTTCCGGCAGGACAGCACTTCCAGCCTGTGCAGCGAGAGTCTTGGCTACCCCTTTCATCGCCATTTTCCCCAAGAGCCAGAACTTCTTGCTGGCAACCGACCATTCGCCGTCCAGTTGATCCACATCAATTTTCCGAACGGAATCCTCGCTGTAGCTAATCGACAACCTCCGCTGTCCTTTCTGATATTTTTCGATGAACGGAAGTAGCCGACGGGCAGCCTCGATTTTATCTGCAACATCAGGCGCAAAGGCAAAGCCCATGCTCTTCTTGTGAGTCTTCAGGATCACTCTCACGAATTTCACAAGACATTCCATTTCCGAAGCCGATCCAGTCGGGAGATCAAACTGACAGACCTTCGTGAGCTGGTCGTTGGAGGAAATTAATTGGGTGATTACAGTCGGAAGTTTTTTGGCAACACCGAGGACAGCTTCCTGCCAGCTATTGGACCATTCCTCCTGTTCGATAATCGAAAAGTCTTTGGGCGATTCCAAGTAGTCATCGAAACTAAGATCCATTCTGCGGGCGGTCTCTCGCATGGAATCGAGTTCTTGGATGGTGTGCGCGGT
This sequence comes from Luteolibacter algae, assembly GCF_042683045.1. Lineage (NCBI taxonomy): Bacteria > Pseudomonadati > Verrucomicrobiota > Verrucomicrobiia > Verrucomicrobiales > Verrucomicrobiaceae > Luteolibacter > Luteolibacter algae. The sequence goes on from NZ_JBHUIT010000003.1 coordinate 297,089, forward strand.
GCCGAGATTCCAGCCCAGCTTCGGAGTGGAGCTTCCGTGATCCCTGGTGACCAGCCCTACGGCCTGATGAACCGTCATTCCATTGGGATGACGCATGTGCAGCTTTTCGCAGACCTCGTTCAATCGATCCCTCAGAGTCCGCAAACGGTCTGTCTCACGAGACCACTCGGCTTGACTTAGATCTCCGCTGGCATTCCATGCGCGGTCAAGCTGCTGGAGAATCTCCATTTTCGAGGTTTTATTCGAATGCACCTCCAGGCAGAACTCAGCGATCCCCTTTTCCGCCAAACGCCGATGCACGACATTCAACGCAGCCATTTTCTCGGCGACAAAGAGCACCCTTCTGCCAATCGAAAGATTGTGGGCAATCATATTGGCAATCGTCTGTGATTTTCCGGTTCCGGGCGGCCCATCGAGGACAAAATTACAGCCGCGGGCAGAAGCCACCACGGCCGCTATCTGCGAGGAATCCGCCGGCAATGGTGTGAACAGGTCAGCCGGAGCAATCAATCTGTCCAAATCCGTCTCATCCGGATATTCCGAATCAGCACCGAATTTTTCCTCTCCCCGTTCGATTAGATGCTTCACCACCGAGTTTGCAGTCAGTTCCTCTCTACGATCCGTGAGATCTTTCCACATCAGATATTTGGCGAATGAAAAAGTTCCCAAAGCAGTCTCCGTCGTTACCTCGAACCCGGGAATCTCTTTCACTGCCACTCTCACGCGATTCCATATTCCCGCGACATCGATCCCGCTGTGATCCTGGGGCAATTCTCCATCGAGTCCCGGAATCTTCAGATCGAAATCCTGATGGAGAAGCTCCAGCAGTGTCAGGTTAAACCGAGGCTCATCCTCGTGGATGGTCATCGTAACTCCGGACAAGGCGCTCTTACGTTGAAGCTTCACAGGCAGGAGAATCAGCGGAGCGCGGTAGCTACGCGTATCATCGGCTGTCTTCTTCCAGTTCAGAAATCCGAGTGCCAGGAAAAGCGTGTTCGCCCCACCTTCATCCATATCGGTGCGAGCCTTGCGATAGAGGTCGATCAGTTCCGCTTCCAATTTTTTCTGCAGGAGGGACGATAGCACCTCATTTGAAAGCAGAGCTTCTTGGGCGAATTGCTGGTGCAGTTCTCCCCTGTTCTGCTCCTGGTAGAGTTTCGCATCCCTACCGCCACCTTCAAGGTCCGGGAAAGGTGAAATGCGTATCGTTTTCCCGGCAGCCAGCAAGTCTTCCAAAGCGCCCGGATCTGGACAGATTAGAGGCACATGTTTGCTGCGTTCTGGAAGATGCAGCAGACGGTTCCGTGCGGTCAGATCCAACAGTTTTCTCTGCCATAGGGTGATCCTGTCATCGGCATTTGTCGGTTCATCCGTGATCTCCACATCGAAGGCCGGCAGTCTCGGGGCTTCTTCCAGTGAATCGGAAACGGATGCCACAATCTCTTCAGTGCTGACGGCCTCACGCGGAGTGGCCAGTCCCAGGGGCTTGATCTTTCGCATCCGTGCCCGGCGGATATCAATCGCCATGTGAAAAGCCTCATCGGTCATGCTTTTCTTGCCCCTTTCCACCGCAACACTGAACGATGGAGCTGGTGATTGGGTTACCAGTGTAGTCTCGAAAACGAGCATCTCCTGAAGCTCAACCCGCTTACGCACGGCTGCTGCCTCGTCGATGGTGAGCTGGGAAAATTCTTGGGGCTGAAGCCAGACACCCACGCACGCGTGTCCTTCGGACAGAATGATCAGCGGATTCAAACTCGCTTGCTCCAGCGCCGAGGCGAACAGCATCGAAGAGTCAAGACAGGTAGCCAAGCGCCCCTCCATAATCGCCCCGGGTGTTCGCACCTTCTGACCCTGCACTTCGAAGCTTGCCGGGGGATACGCGTAGCCCAAATCGAGTCCGGAAACAGCCGACCATATCGCGGAAACCAGCTCCCATGTCCGTGTGCGGGACTTCCTCTTGTAGCCGTCGATCCCGGATTCCTTACCAGCTCGTTTCAGGACATCGCTGGCAGCTTTCAGAACCTTGTCCACAGCAGGGTCATTCGGCATACAGAAGGCGGGAAGCAGCTCGGGCATTGAGCCGGTGCCGCCCCAGTGGTTCTTTGCCAGCAGTTCGACCGGGTAGCGTTCGGTGAAAAGCTTATCCTCCCCTTCCTTCTCAATCACCTCAATGATCGCCTCGCCCCTCAGGCTTTCCGTTAGATCCGCCAGATACTGCGGATCCAAATTGACGTTCCTGTCCCTGATCCGGAGCGAAGCACCTGGCTGCAACACATCGATCTTCCAGATCTTCTCTTCCAGGAAAAGCGGCGCGGAACTGAGCTTCACAGTGAGATCCGTTAGCAGCTCCTCCCCGGAGTTCTCCAGGTTCAAGTCCTGCAGAAATGCGACGGAGTTCTGGTGGGAGGCAAAGCCGATCTTCGGCGCGAGGCTGGTGGTAACTTGAAGGGACATAAGTCAAACTAACGAAAAAGGAGGTATCGGCTTTGCAATATTTTTATTGAGAGTCGAAGCGTTAAGACAGAATAAAAGAGACAAGTAACCACCCGATTAATGTCGCGTTTATACATTGCCTCCCTTATTCGTTCCGGCCGCATTCCACATTAAAAATCAATCGACAGTAAAGAAATATATAAGGCAATTTTCAATCCTTCAAAAGCAATACCATTCAAATCCCTACAGATATCGACCCCTCACAAAAAACACTAAATAGATATAATACAAAATATAGAAACAAGGAAAACCTCCCAATTATATTTACATCTCTAAATCCAATTGAGACCAACCTAATCCCATGGGAGATTATTCAAGCGAACAACTCCTTCATTTTGCCTTATGGTATAGCTATTTCGATCGCTAATTATCAGGATAAAAATTTCAGCGATAAAAAATACCCCGGCTTGGATTCGAACCAAGGACCAAAAGATTAAGAGTCTTCTGCTCTACCAACTGAGCTACCGAGGCGTTAGGTGGGGCAGGAAAGTAGTTCCATGCGTGGTGACTTGGCAATAGAAATTTTATCTTCCGGTAAATCGCCCGGCTGGTTTCTGCGGGGAGGTTTTGCGATGCGTTCAATGGCCATATCGTTCGCGGAGTTCGTGATTCCGGTAGGCGGTGATCAAATGCTCCAGATGCGAGATGGCGAATTTCAAGTCACGCCCCCGCTTGCTATCGCCAACGCACTTTGGCCGCTCCCATTCTTTCAAGACCGTGATGCTTGGAATAATATCCGCACCATCCCGGAGCGCTGATTCCACGGATTCGAAGTGGTGATGCCTAGCCAGGAAAGAGCGATGCGGCTCCAGGACCAAGGTGTAGCCGTGGTCTCCGTAGGCTTCCGAAAACGCGCCATCGATGCTGATTGCCTTTCCACTACGTTTGATCGGAGATTCACCTTTTTCTAGCTTCACTGGGACGTGCCCGTTCACGACGAGCCCGGTATCCGGATCCACGCCAAACTCTTCGAGCAATTTCTCACAGAACCACTTTTCATGCAGCAGCTCGAAATACGGATTCTTCGTCTCCCGGTGAGGAGTTTCGTCCTCAATGAGCGCACGCTCAATGGTCGCCATTTTATCTTTTCCAAATAACGGCGATTGCGGCCCGCTCCACAGATACCAAAGCATATCAAGATCCCGGCGACGCGGCCTTTCGTCGACCATACGGTAGATCGTCCTGTCGATTTCCTCGAACAAATCCCGGCCACATCGCGCCTGGCCATTGATGATCATCGGTAGGAATTCGCCCTCGCTATCCACCGGGATGCAGCCATGGAAAATCAATTGCTCCTCTCGGGAAATTGCCATCGAGCCATTGGCAACCATCCATTTCATTTGCTCCCAGAGCTTCTGACTTGCGAGAAAGGAAGATTTCAAACAATTCAGACAGGTTCGTTCCTCTTCGCTAAGCTCGTAAGGATCCGCGGGATCGATCGTGGGAAAATGCTTGTCCCTGAGCTGATATTCCTTCCCGTCAATTTCGATCGTCCCCCTCTCAAGGTTCATCTTGTGGAGTAGCATCCGGTCATTCATCCCCCACTCCGGATGGCGGGCTATGAGCGCTCCCTCCAGCTTCCACTGCATGACGGAAATCGCTTTATTCATCCTCGCGACGGAAATGATTTCGCGGATTCCCTCGCCTTTTGGCATAAAATACGTCGCCGGATCCCCCGCATAGACCACACGCGCCAGTCGCTCCAGCGGCATGAGTGGGATCCCGTAGCCTTCTTCCAGCTGAAAAAGCCGCCGGTATCGCAGGGAAATTCTCAGCACCGTGCAAACCAGCGCCTCATGCCCGAGGCATGCTCCAAGCCAGGTGACATCGTGATTCCCCCAGACGAAAGAAACATTTGGCTGCTGCATCAGGTAATCCACCACCTTGTCACCACGCGGCCCTCTATCCCAGCAATCACCGGCAATAATCAGCTCATCGATGGCAAGATTCCTGATCAACCGACACGTCAGATGCACAAAATGCAGCGCCCTACCACGGCGGACCATCGCCTCGACGATCGCTTCGATGTAGGCACTTTCCCTTTCTGTCGATGGCTCGTGCAGGATCTCGCTGAAAAGCTGTGAATATTCCTGCGGGAAAAGGCGCATCGCGTGTTTCAGGCTGTGCCTTGCGGCCAGGACGCGCACCACATCGAAAAGATTATGGAGCGTTCTCACCGCATAGAGTTTCCGCTCCGCCTTCTCGTGAAGCGTCTTCTCAAGCTTCCCAACCACCTCTGCCGGATAAAAAATCAGCTTTAAAAACTCATCGAACTCCTCCTGTGATAGCTTTTCCTTCAGCAGTTTTTCGATCAGAGGCCGCAGGGTGCCCGAGGCGTTATTGATCACATGCCGGAGCTTCTTGTCCTCTCCATGCACATCGCTGATGACGTGCACGGTGCCACGCGGCAGCGTCATCTCTGCCGAGAACCGCGCGATCTCCGCCACCGCGCTATCGATATTCGGAATGGTCCTCGCTGTCGCTCGCAGAGCCTCGATTTCATAGGCTCTGGCCACGTTGTCTTCACGCACCTGTTTCACATGGAATCAATAGCATCCTCAAAACAAGGCGCGATGGAAAAAGCTTTCCTCCGCGGATTTCACCTCCGTTCCCGCTGCATGGAATCCCGCATCTCCGTGATAAGCTCCGCATCCTCCACCAGTTTCATACGCTGGAAGGAATCGATCAAATTATTCAGAAGCCGGAGCAGGATCATTCCCAGATCCGCAGATTGCCGTAGCATTTGACGCTGCTCCCTGCTGAGATCATTGGAAGGATCTGTGAGAATTTCCTGTGAGTGCACCCGGCCATCATCAAAGCAGTCAACCACCAGGGGATGGCTTTCCTCATAGATACGGCAAAGAAAATGCCCCGGAAATGAAATCCCCTCGATCTCCACATTCAGCCTCTGCCCCAGAAGCATGTAGATTACGCCGAGACCGATCGGGTTCGACTTGCCTTCCGCGATACACCAGGCGAGATCCGTATTATGAGGATCATAGTAATGACTCTTATTCCCTTTCAGACGCCCTTCCTCGAAAAGAAAAACGCGGATATCATTCGCGGTTGGCGGGAGCGGATGCGCTTCCTGGATCTCCTCCGCCAATAAATCAAGCGCATCGGAAAGCGGCTGCCGGAGCGATACTCCATCGTGCAGAAAATCTGAGAGCAATCTCAGATGACTCTCGAAAAGCTCCCAATCATCCCCCAGCGCAGCGGAGCCGAATCTGGGAGTAAGCCATTCCTCACGCAGCACCTTCCGCCGGACCGGCCGCAAAATATCCGCGAGGATTTTTTTCTCCGTCTCTTTCAGATTCCGCGCTACGTCTGGCAGGATTTCGCTGAAATCCCCACCCACCTCCGCCAGGCGCCCGGAAACACCAGAGCGCACCTCCGGCGTCTCGTCATCGAGAAGCTTCAACAGAGCCGTCAGTTCTCTTATATCTGGAGGTGAAACGTTCATCGCCCAAAAGTAGGAGCGGAATCAGAAAAATCGATCAAGAAACGGAAGAAAATTCCGCAGATGAACATAAGCTCCCACACCCTCGGAAACCCGCCACAACGATCCAAAAAGCGACTCCCCGCAAGCCTTCCCGGAGAGATTACATTGAGCGCATTTTTCAACAAACGTTGCAGATTCCAGCTCTCACCTATCTTCGGGATAGCCATCGCTTTCCGCTCTGCTGTGATCAAGTCTGCTCTTCAAAGCTGAATAAAGGCATTTTCTGTTTCTTTTGTTGATCAATCTCCGCCGCCACCAGCTATTTCCCTACGCCGCCACCCCACGGATAAACGTCGTCACATAGTCCACCACCTTCTCCAGCACCCGCTTCCTGGTCGGGCCACGCTCCGCGATCTTTAGCGGCCTTTGGATCAGCTCCACGATATCCAGATCCGGCAAAGGCTTCTCGCCCGTGTAAACATAACGATCGATCAGCTTCTTCAGCTTGTCCGCATCGAGTTCCTCTTCCTTCACCAGTTGATCGAAAGCATCCGCCCTTTCCTTCTCCCAGAATTCCTCGAAGCAATCCGGAATCTCCGCCGCGCTTCCCGCCTCCGGCAGGCTCTTCTCAATAAATTTCTCGATCAGCTCCCGCTTGCTGCGCAGCTCGATGTCTCCCGCCACGGTATCCAGAATCAGTTTCCGCAAACGCACCTGCTCCGGCTCGTCCGCATCGTAGAGTTGTGCGAGTAGTTTGAGGATGTATCGCACATCGATCAGATCCCGGTGCAGCAGCTCCAGCGAGAAATCCACATCCTCCAGGATGGATGCATTCTCCTTCTTCTGATCCATCTTCACCTTATCGGAAAGATCCAGGTAGGCACTCGCGAAGTCGTTGAACCTCTGCTCCGTCATGGTCAGGTCATCCGCCTCGTATTCGGAAAAGGACTCCAGGATGTTCTTCAGCCGCATCAGCTCGCGGAAGATTTTGACAAATTTCAGCTCCGCATCCTCGTTCGGAAGATCTTTCACATCTCCCGGCTTCGGGGTCAGCTCGATCAGCAGTGCCACCGTCTCGTTGAACTGCTTCACATACTCATCATACGGCGGGACGAAAATCTCTTCCTTCGCTTTGGGATCGGAGAACAACGAAATTGCTTCATCCGTATTCTTCTTCAGGTTCCGGAAGACCACGATATTCCCCTGGCTCTTCACCTCGTTCAGGATGCGGTTCGTGCGCGAGTAGGCCTGCACCAGCCCGTGGTAGCGCAGGGTCTTGTCCACATAGAGCGTGTTCAGGCTCTTGCTGTCGAATCCCGTCAGGAACATGTTCACCACCAGCAGGATATCCACCTTGCGGGACTTCACCTTCTTGGCGATGTCCTTGTAATAGCCGTAGAAGGACTTGGTATCCTTCGTCGAGTAGTTCGTCTGGAACATCGCGTTGTAGTCCCTAATGAAGCCATCCAGCACCTCGCGCGTGTGCGGATCTCCCTTGTCGCCGCCCTCGATCTCCGCGTCATCGTCGAGGATGCCATCCGCGCCCTTGTCCTCCTCGTTTGCCGTGTAGCTGAAGATCGTTGCCACTTTCAGCTTATGCTTTCCCTCTGCCTTACGCTTCGCGAAAAGTTCGTAATACTTGATCAGCACATCCACCGAACTCACGCACATCATCGCCGTGAATTCCTTGTTCCTCGTCTTCACCGCATGGCGCTCGATGATGTAGTCCGTGATCCTTTCCAGCCGCTCCGGGCTCTCCATCAGCTCCTTGGTATCGATCCCCTCCACCTCGATGTCCACCTCCGTCGCCTTGCCTTCCTTCTTCTTGTAGCGCCCCACGTATTCCACCGCGAATCTCAGCACGTTCTCGTCCTTGATCGCATCCGTGATCACATAGGAATGCAGCTTCTTGTGGAAAAGGTCTTTCGTCGTGTGCTTCTTCCCGTCCTTCGCCACCGCGTTGTCCGCGAAGATCGGAGTCCCCGTGAAGCCGAACATCTGGTGATCCCGGAAGAACTCCACGATGCGCTTATGCGTATCGCCGAACTGGCTGCGGTGGCACTCATCGAAAATAAATACAATCCGCTCATCCCGCAGCGCCTCCATCTGTTTCAGATACGCCGCCTTGCTGATCGCCGTGTTCAGCTTCTGTATGGTCGTCACGATCAACTTCGTGTCATCGGTGAATTGCTTTACCAGCTTCTTTGTATTGTCCGTGCCATCCACGCTTCCTTTGGAGAAGCCGTTGAACTCATCAATCGTCTGTGCATCCAGGTCTTTCCTATCCACGCAGAAAACCACCTTCTTCACCTCCGGCAGCGCCGTGAGGATCTGCGCCGCTTTAAAGGAGGTCAGCGTCTTGCCGCTTCCCGTCGTGTGCCAGATGTATCCGTTCGCCTTTTCCGCCGGGCGGTTCTTCACCCGCTCCACGATCTTTTCCGTCGCGTAGTATTGATAGGGACGCCGCACCATCAGCACCTTGTCCGTCTCGCTCAGCACGATGTATTTCCTTATCATCGCCGCGAGGTGCGCCCGATCCAGGAATGCCGTCGCAAAGGGCTGTAGCTCCCGGATCGTCTTGTTATCCTCCTGCGCCCAGAAAAACGTCTGCTTGAAGGATTGCCGCCGCGCATTGGCATAATACTTCGTATTCACCCCATTGCTGATCACGAAGAGCTGCACAAAATTGAACAATCCCCGCGATGCCCAGTAGCTGTGCTTCTGGTAGCGCTGGATCTGGTTGAAAGCCTCCTTCATCTCCAGCCCCCGCCGCTTCAGCTCGATCTGCACCACCGGCAGTCCGTTGCAGAGGATCGTGACATCATAGCGATTCTTGTAGCTCCCCTCCATCTCGACCTGCTGCGTCACCTGCCAGCGGTTCCGCCCTGCATGCGTGGAGTCGAAGAAATCCAGGTAAACCACCTGCCCGTCCTCCCTCTCCAGCTTCATCCTGTCCCGCAACACCTTCGCCTTCGCGAAGACCCCGGACTTCTTGTCCAGATGATGCAGCACTTTAGAGAACTCCCCTCGCTCAGCGGAGATAATCCATTGAGCGCCTCCAGCTCCCCTTTCAGGTTCGCCAACATCGACGCCTCATCCGTCACCGCCACCCGCACGTAACCCATTCCTTCCAATTGGGTGACGAGGTTGTTTTCCAGCACTTGTTCGGATTGGCTCAAGATATGTGGGGATCGGTTATCTATGCATCAGTCAACTGTTAGACAACAAAGAGGTCGAGCGCTATTGTATCAGTGGCTTCACGAACCCTTCGGCACTTTCCGTCCGAAAAGCCTGCGGAACTCCGCTTTCCAATCCTTGTATGGAGTGTCGTTATCGTAAATCCATTGCCCTACTACCTGATCGATCTTCCCATCATCGATGTGCTTCTCATCGAGCATCAGCTTCATCAACCCGAGACTGGTAATTTGATGCACCCCGTAGGTTCCGGCCAGCTCCATCATATCTTGGTCATCCGTCACCAGACGAATCCCAAGAACCATCGCCGTAGCCACGATGGTGGTATCCACCCGCGAGGGGCCCTTGCCCCGCCCCGCCAGAAACTCCTCTTTCACATACTCCCACATGAAGTCAAATGTGTCCGCTATCTCCGACTTCTGTTCCCTGCTCAGACTGACCGAGCGTCCACGGTTGTTTGCAAACTTGGTTTCGGATACCCAGTGGAACTTGTTCCGTATTCTCGAGCTGCACTTGATCTCAACATTCAGATCCGCGTGCATGTAGATCGTAAAATCTTCTTTGCCGAAAGGAGTGCAGAGAAACGGGTGGATGTTTTGCGCCAGGCGAAAGTAGCTGTTGGAATCCACTATGATCTTCGTCTGTGCCATACCTCCCGTTCCTCCCTTGGTTTAGATGGAGAATGCCTCAAGATAGGCGCGGGCATCCATAGGGTTCACTCCCAGAATCGTCGCAATGGTTCCTGATCCGGGTTCCTTATCCCGGACATACCGGCTCAGCGCACTATACACCTGGGTATCGAAGCAATCCTGCACCACCCGCATGAACTGATCCGCAGTCGGCTCTTTCCCATCAAAGAGCGCGGTTCCAAGCGTCTTGAACTGCTTGTTGAAAATCGCAATATACGAATGCAGCGAAACCCCATCGATCGCAGTGAACGGCGAACCATTGGACTCCGCGAATTTTTCCGTCTCCTTGTATACGGAAAAGGGGGAAATGACATGATCCTTCGCCCATTTCCCGAGAACCTTGAGCCTCCCCTGATCTGTGCGCTCCCGCTTATAATCCTCGAAACAACGCTTCGCAAGCGGCTCCGGGAACAGCAGCGCACCTGCGAAGGCGTCCGCGAAATCCTCCGCCTCTTCGTTCTTTTTTTCCCGGAGCAAATCCACCGTCAGCACGTGGCCTAGCTCGTGTGCCATCCAGAACTTGAAGTCATGGATCTCCACATCGAGATTCAGATAGATCCAAGTCGTTTGGGATTCAGGAAGATGGATGTGCAAGGCGTTCTCGTGTTTGGTCTTGTGACCCCACAGTGTCGGGATGATTACCGCTTGGTGCTTGTGGAAGAGATCGATCAGATCCTTGAAATCAAACGGAGCCTTCTCTGCTATGTCCAGCTCGCGGCGGATGCGGGCTGCAAGATCCTGAAGATACCCATAATCACAGGAAGGGTTTTTCAGGCTGGCAGGGCCCATGAAGGGATCCACATCCAGATACTCCACAAGAGGCTTGAGGAAATGCCCCATGTTCCGGGCCCGCTCCAGATGGAGATCCGTCGTCTGGCAGGATGCCCGCTTGCGGAAAGCCACCAGAGGCTCGTCGCGGGAAGCGCTGAGGGCGACCATGTCCGCGTATTTCAAGCCGAGCAAGCGACCCAGCTTCAGCAGCTCCGCCGGGCGGGGGAAAGACTTCCCGTTCAGCCATTTGGAAACGGAAGCGCGGGTAACATCCAGCTCGGTGGCGATGGCCGTTTGGTTGAGACCCTTGGAATCCGCCGCTTCTTGAAGTTTTGGCGTGTTTAGTTTTTTCTCCATGGATGCGAGTGCTCACACAAGCTTGACGCTTGTCAACTTTTGTCAACTTTAAAAAGGGTCATGACCCCTTTTCTCCTACACAAACATCTGCTGCAGCAGACCCTTCTTCCAGGTCTGCGTTTCGGTGATCTGGGTGGAGACGGTGGCGATCTTGCGGTCGAGGGCGGTGAGGAAGTCGGCGATCTTAATTTGCTCTCCGGGCGGGTGGCATCGACACTCTAATCCCCTTTAAATCAGAGGCATTGTAGGATGGTAATGCTCCAACCTGTCCAAAGCGAGAGAGTCGAATTGTAGAGAAAAGATGTTTTGCAAAAGTAATGTCGAATGATGGCGTAAAAGTCATCATGTTATTATCTAAAAGGAAATTTACCGCGACGCGCTTTCGCTCGAGAAATATCGCGGCTCCTTTTTTCGCGAAACTCGTTCTTCGCGTTCTCCGTTTTCCCCAGCTTGGAGGAGCCCAGATCCAGATCCTCGAACAGCCCCTCGAAATCATCCTCGCTCTCATGCCCCATGGTGCTGGACTCGATGTGCTTGAGGATGCGGGTGAGGTCTTCGAGGATGAAGTTGTCCTTCGCCCGTGAGCCCTTCGTCGCCACACAATGGAAAAGCTCCGATGGCATGAGATAATATCCCAGCCGCTCCACCGCCTCCCCACGCACTGCCGTGAGAATTTCGATGCCCTCCTCGCTCTTCTCGTCGATTTCCGTGAAAGTGATTCCATCATTTTTGAGAATCTCATCCGCGAAGAGGTTCATCCGCTCCGAGAGATATTTGTAGAAGATGAAGCCCAGGATGTAATCGCGAAATTCATCCGCGCCCATCTTCCCACGCCGGGTTTCCTGGACGATTCAAGCACCACAATCTCGAACGTTTCTTTTGTATCAAAGAGAGATAGAAAAAGTCCTCTGCTTCGCCGGAAAAATCGAATCCGGAGTCTGGTTGGCAGTTCCAAATCCCAATTTGGATGGCATCGCGATATATGGCGAAACTCCGTGCAGGTTTAATAAACCAGACCTGCGATCCACAATCTCAAACTTATATCATTGGTGATTCTTTCATCGCCAATCAACACTCACCATCCAATCCCGGACGGGATTAAAGGAGTGAAACTAAAGTATCCGATCGCCAAGTCGCGTTGCCCACCGCCGCCCATAGCTAAATCGCGGCTTTCCCCAATGGCCTTTGCCTGTAAGGCGGACACATGCCTCGAAACGGATGATGGAGCCATCGTCTACACCTCGTTCTTCTGCGCCAGCTTCCCGTGCTTTGACTACCGCTTCGTTGAATACGGGAACGCATTTTGGTGCATTTTTACGCATTTCCGATGCTCGCCACCCAGACAAAGAAAAACGCTGTAACCTTTTGAGCTACAGCGTTTTGAGTGACTTTTATAAGAGAAAAATGATGGTGCGCGATACTGGGTTCGAACCAGTGACCCCCTCCGTGTCAGGGAGGTGCTCTACCACTGAGCTAACCGCGCAAATGCCGAGGGCCAGCCTCGGGCGGCGAAGCTAGGATCAAAGCCATAGGTTAGGCAATCCCTTTTTTAAGGAATTTTCCTCCGAAATGAATTTTCCACATCATGATTGCGGCTTGAGTTCCGCGGATGTCATGTCCAGCCTTTGCGCCCGCATGAAAATATTGTCCATTCTCGCTCTTCTCACTGTCGCCGTTTCCGCACAGGAGCCAAAGGTATTCGAAGGTCTCTTTGAAAAAGAAGTCCCGGTGAGGGCAAGCATCGGCATGGTGGTCCCGCCACCTGAGATCGATAAATACATCTCCAAGGTAGAGGCTGCGGCACGCAAGAATCCGGAATGGTTCAAGGAATTTTCCGCAGCTTCGAAGCCGGGCACTCCGCTTCCCTATCATGAAAATCTTGGACTCACCAAGGAGGAGTATGACGACTATCTCGTGCTGTGGGCGAAGCGCGAGTTCAAGCCGACGACGGATGTCATGCTCGTGCTCCGCGAAACCTTCGGCGATACGTGGACGCTGACTGCCTCCGGCGAGGCCGGTGCGATCGGCACCCTTCGCTACGATCCAAAGACGGATTCCTTCCGCTCCCCGAATGGCGAGCTCAAGCGGATCGACGACATTCAGGCGGATGCATCGAGCATACTCGGCGCGTGGTCTGGCAAGGAATGGCGTTTCGAAGAGGAGACAGGCCTGGGGAAAACGAAAGAAAACTTCGCTATCGGAAAATATGACAAGACCGGCTTCGGGCTGGTCGTTTACCGCGTGCAGGAGATTTCCACGGAAGGCAGCCGCCTGCTGGATAAAAGCCTGGTGCTCCGTTTCGCTCTGGGCAAGGCAGGGCACCTGGATCTGCCAAAAGCTCCTTGATCGGTGGCGGCCAATGGCAGGAAGAAGGTGATGGAACCACGATGAAAAAATGGCGAAGAGTTCGAAAGCTGGTGATCATGCTGCTGGCTCTGGGCATTTTCGCTCCCCTGGCACTTTTTGGCCTAAGCAATCTTCTTCTACAGAGCCCGCCGGCCAGAGATCTGCTAGCCCGTAAATTAACTGCAAGAACCGGCCTTGCCGCATCCATTCAGGGCGCGAGCTGGTCGCCCTGGGGCGGCATTACCATCTACGGACTGAGCATTCCCCAGCCCGGCCCGCTCCTGGAGGCCATTGATTCCCCGCTAGCTGAAATAGAGCGGATAAGCATCGACCCTGTCTGGAGCGGCCTCATCCACAAGCAACTCCTGATCAAAGGCGTGGTGCTGGAGAAACCGCAGCTCGCGCTCCCCATTGAGCTGTTATCGCAGATTCCCGCAGAGCCATTGTCGGCAAAAACCGGCGTGGCAAATCCGGGTATCTCTCCGGAACCCCCGGCCTCCGCGCCGCCGGCTGCCACCGCCCTGGCCCAGCAATCAGGAGCCATCGGGCAAGGTCCCGCACCGGGCGAAATCGCAACCACGGCAGAGCCACATCCCACCGAGATCGCGCCCAAAGCCCTGTCCGATCCTCCGGTTCCCATTTCCACGCCCACCGTCTGGCTGCAGATCAAGGGAGGGCGGCTGGCCATCGTTTCCACCATGACGGAACAGCCGTTATACCGCATTGACCGAGTCGACGGGAAAATTCCTTTCGGAGGTCAAGCGGCGAAAAGCAGGCTGGAATTGCGCGGGATCGCCTCACTGGGTGCGGAGCTAGCGGCAGAGACGGAACTGCCGATTGAGTGGCAGCCACCGATGCTGGATTTTCCACAAATTTCCGGGGAAATTCTCGATATCGGCTACAAGGCGGCGGCACGCTTCAAGCTGGGTGCGGGAATCCCTTTTCATATTGAGGGGCTGATCCCTCCGGCCGAGGAAATCACTGTGAAGGCAAGCCAAATGGTGCATACGGATATCGGCTCACTTATGGGGCGCGGACGTTTTCAGGGACTCGCTTTCCAACCATCCAGCTGGCATGGAGAGGCATTGCTCCAAGCGAAAAACCTCCGCTCGACCTACGGAGAGCAGATCGCCGAGTTTGACCGGGGACATGCAATTGTCGTCTTCCGGAACGGTGCGCTGCGCTGTATCGACGCGAGAATGATCGGTGAAAATCTAAGCGTGCTGGGCAATGCGGCGCTTCTTAGCGACGGGCGAGCCGCAGCGAATGCCAGATTCGTCGCATCTCCCGAGGCTTTGGTCCAGATTTCGCAACGCACGCGCCCGTCAGGATCGGGCCCGCCGCGATTGACACCACTGAGCACCCCGCAACGCGCGGCCTTGGATCTGGAGCTTTTCGGGAAACTCGGCGAGTTCTTCTACAAGCCTGATCCGGCAAGTGCTCCGATTCCTTTGAAATGAATGCTTCGTTTCGAAACTGATTCAATCGGGATCGATTTCCAAGCGGGGCGGTTTTCTCATCCGTATGGTCTCCTCGAAATCCCCTAGATCCAAGCTATCGAGAACATTGGTGCTACGGCGGCGGAAACTACCCTCATTGCTGTGCGCCGCATAACTTGGTAGCTCGGTGTGATAAGGATCCTCGCCGAGTAGGACAGGGCTCTTTGGCCGCACCGGCAGCGCATCCAGCGCCGGGAGATTATTGAGTGGATTTTCGATGCTTCCATTCGCAGAGACCACTCCCGAATGCAGCGTGCAGAAGGGAATATTCTCCGTGCCTTTGCGGAAATACTCGGTGTATTTCGTGGAGACGGAGCGAACCGCCCCCTGCTCGACATCCTCGATCATTTCCTGGCAGAACTGAGTCGCCCGCTGGCCGGAGACCGAGCAGATATCCATCTGGATCATGCCCGGGGGGCGCCCGATTTCCACACCGCCAAAGGCTGGAGTAGCAGCATTCATCGTAGCTGCCCAAATCGGCATCGCGATCTCGCGGCTGAAGGCGCCCGGGTAAATCGGCTCGCTATTCCCTTGTAGAAAACCCGTCCAGACCCCGCAGCTAACCCGCCCGTTGTAACCTAGAAACCAGGTATCGGCGAAGTCATGGGTGGTCCCTCCCTTGCCCGCGCCATGAAACGGCTTTGCGATGAGTCCGTCCCTCAAACCACGGGCGCTACCGTGATCCATCCCGCCTGCCATCATGCTGTGAACCTGCCAGGCGACTGCTTCATCCAGAAGCCGCCCCGGAGGATTCTGGCTCTTGGGCTGCCGAAAGACCACCAGGCCCTGCCCGTTTTCAATTCTGGAGAGATATGAAAACTTCACCGAACCCTTTTTTCCTCCCAGCGGAAAAGTAGAAATGGCAGTCACCGCCTGCTTCAGGGATGCCGGTTCCCAGCCGGTATTGATCCGTGGCAAAGGCTTCGAGTCCTTCATCGGAAAGCCAAAAGCGACCCCCGCATTGATGATACGGGGAATACCGATTTCCGTTCCCAGTCTTACAGTCGCAGCGATTTTGGATTCCTCGAAAGCTTTCCTTAGGGTGATCTGGCCTTCGTATACCGGAGAAGCGACCTCCATTCCCCATTCCCCCAGAATCCCTTCACGCCCACCGATCATCACCGCCCGATTGTCCATCGGCACGTCTTCCACGGTAGATGCCGGGCTGTGACTCCCTGCCAATCCGGCAGCGTAGAGAAACGGAAAAAACGCGGTGCCCAGGGGTCGTTTGCCGCTCTCGATGAAATCGAACGGGACCTCCGAGTAATCACGCCCGCCAACATGCGCCAGAACCTCGCCCGTGCTGTGATCCATCACAAAGACCGCCCCTTGTAAATATTCCGGCAGCTGGCCTTCTTTTCCCTTATCGTATGCGCCGTATTTCTGGTGGGAATATCCCGGGTGGTTCTCTGCTTCCTGCAAGGTGATCGCCAAGGCTTTCTCCGCCGCGTTCTGTATCTCGGAAGATATTGTGGTATGGATTTTATAGCCTCCCTCCGCCAGCGCATCCTCCCCGAGGGTCTTCGCCACAGCGTCGGCAATGCGCTCGTAAAGATGGGACGTGCCCCGCTGAAGAGGTTTCGGATCGACCTCCACCGTCGTTGCCTGCGCCTGGGCGGATTCCGATTTCGAGATCATTCCCTCATCCACCATCCGGGAAAGCACCATATTGCGTGCGTTGCGGCTGGCATTTACATTGTTCAATGGGGAATTGTTTGTCGGATTTTTGATAAGCCCGACGATCGTGGCGCATTCTTCCAGATTCAGATCCCGTGGTTCCTTGCCAAAATATCCCAGTGAAGCCGAGCGGAGCCCGTAAAAGCCGCTGCCGAAGTAAATACGGTTGAGGTAAAAACCCAGGATCTGATTTTTCGTGTAACGCTTCTCGATACGCTGGGCGAGAAATGCCTCCACCATTTTCCGCTGCACTCCGCCTTCTCCCCGTTTCAGAGCCTCTTGTTTCAACGGGTAGGCATTTCGCGCCAGCTGCTGGGTAATCGTGCTGGCCCCCTGGGTGGTCGTGCCAGCCTGCCAGTTTAGCTTCAGCGCACGGATGACACCGATGTAATCGACCCCATCATGGGTCAAAAAACGGGAATCTTCTCCGGCCCGGAGCGCGTCGATGAAAAGCTCCGGCACATCCTCTACCGGCATGATGCTCCGGTTTTGAACAAAAATCCGGCCGATTTCCTTCCCGTTCCGGTCCAGGATAATGCTGGGGATTTCCAGTTTATTGATTTCCTCCAGATCGTAGAGCAGTGCACGTTCCCGGTATTCGCGAGTGTAGTTTTCAACAAAAAGAAAACCAAAACCTCCTGCGATCAACATCAGTAGAATGCAGATCAACCAAAAGGTTTTGCGCTTGTAGAAACGGCGCTGGCCGCTCTTCCTCCGGGAGTTTTTAGATTTTTCCGCCATGCCTGATGCCGATCCACAACCACAGCCTAATGACTGCTCGGGAGCAGATGATTACCCGAATCCCATGGACTCGGCAACCCCTTCCTTCCCCACCATGCAGGAAAGATTACTCGCGGAAATCGCGGAATCCGGCCCGCTCGCTTTCCCGGATTTCCTGGATCTCGCCCTCTATCATCCAGAGCAGGGTTACTACGCGGCGGGCTCGGCACAAGTCGGCCGCGATGGCGACTTTTACACGAGCGTGAGTGTCGGGCCGCTTTTCGGGAAGCTACTTGCGCATCGTTTTCTCAAATGGTGGGAAGAAAACGGCCAGCCAGCCAAGTGGCGCGTGCTTGAAATCGGTGCCCATGATGGGAAACTCGCAGCCGATATCCTGGCTCATCTCGCGTCCCTTTCACCAGGCGCGTGGCATGCACTGGAATATGCGGTAGCCGAGCCCCTGCCAAGGCTCCGCACAGCCCAGGAGGCCCGCCTCCGGAAGCTATCTTCCCGGCTTTTCCTTGCACCCAGCCTCGGCGAGATCGCCGCGCAGCCGCTTCCCGGCATCGCCTTCGGAAACGAAATACTCGATGCGCTCCCGTTTCACCTCGTAAAAATGACCGAAGCGGGCTGGCGGGAGATCCGCGTCTCAAGCACGCCGGAGAAGGAACTGGTCCTGGCTCCATCCCTCATTCCTTCGCATTCCCCCCTATCGGAAAAGCTCGCAGCGCTGGGCGATGATTTCCCGCTCAACTATCAAACCGAGCTACGCACAAACTTCCCGGATTTCCTACAGGCCGTCTCCGCATGTCTGGAAAACGGGATGTTGCTCTTTATTGACTACGGTTTCGCCGCCCCGGAATATTATGATCGCCATCGAAGCAACGGCACGCTCCGGACATTTTTCAAGCACCGGGCAGCGGAGGATCCATTGGACCGTCCCGGCGGGATGGATATCACCGCCCATGTCGATTTTACCGATCTCGCCATCAGCGCACAAACCGTAGGTCTATCACCCACCGAGTTTTCCACTCAAAGCAGCTACCTCACACATCTGGCAAAAGATCTCATCATCGCGGGAGAATTGAACGACAAGAAGAGCATCGCCCAGTTCCAGAGTCTTACCCATCCGGCCCATCTGGGCGCGAAATTCCATGCCATCGAGCTCCGCCAATCCCCTGAAATTCCAGAGAACGTGAGGCACCGGCTGGCACTCTGAAACCTCTGCCGGAACGAACTTAACGAGAGATCAAGGTTTCACTTGCCCTGCTGGAAAAAACTCTGCACGTTTTCCCGCATCGCCGGGGTGGCGGAATTGGTAGACGCGCTTGACTTAGGATCAAGTGTCTTTTGATGTGCAGGTTCGAGTCCTGTCCCCGGTATTTTTTAACTTTCATCTCCAATAAAGTTACTGCTCTGAAAGGTGAGCGCGGGATTTCAGAGCTAGTCTCCCATTCCACCCAATTTATCGAGATCAGCACCACGAATGCGTGTGATAAGATGAAATAGAGCTCGCAGCCGTGTGGCAAAATCGCTGTGATTTTTTTTCCTTTCCGGCAGCTTTCCCGGCATAATCCTTCGACTTTCCATCATCCCGATTCACGTTATTTTTATGAGACCCCGTTTTTTACCTCTGCTCGCCGTTTTCTCGGCACTGGCGTTTGCCGCCTCTCATGCACAACGGGAGAAACCCAACGTCCTGGTCATTCTCGCGGATGACCTGGGGTATGGAATCGTAAATTCATACGGAGGTGATCCAGAACGAGTCACCACACCCCACATCGACAAGCTTGCCGCGGATGGTGCCCGCTTTACAGATGCCTATGTGAGCTGCTCCGTATGTGGGCCGTCACGCGCCGGCCTGATGACCGGCCGCTATCAACAACGTTTCGGAATCTACGCGAACTGCGATACCCAGTCAAAAGACTCGGGAGCTCCTCCCGATCAGACAATGATGCCGCGCTACTTCAAAGATGCCGGATATGCCACCGCGATGATCGGGAAATGGCACCTTGGTGTTGCAAAGGCCGGACAACATCCGCTCGACAAGGGTTTTGACGAATATTTCGGCTTCAATAGCGCGCAGACAGATTTTTTCAAATCGCCGATTCTCTTTGATGGACGGACAAAAATTGGCGAGCATGACTATCTCACCCATGCCTTTACAGATCACGCGATAAGCTTTATCGAAAAAACAGGCGAACAGCCATTTTTCGTCTACCTCGCCTACAATGCGGTCCATGGCCCCAACCAGGCACCGAAGGAAACCATCGCAAAATACGCCACCAAAATGGCCCGTAACGATGCCGTCATGGCAGCAATGGTCGAGGAACTCGATACCGGCATCGGGCGGGTGCTCGCTTCATTGGAAAAAACCGGAAAAGCGAAGAATACTTTGGTCTTTTTCCTTAGTGACAATGGCGGCTTGCCTTACTGGTGGGACGGAAGCAATGGCAAGCTCCGCGGTTTCAAGCGCTTCCAATATGACGGCGGAAACAAAGTCCCGTTCATCGTCCGCTGGCCGGCGGAAATCCCTGCGGGACAGGTCCGGAAACAACTCGCCATCTCCCTGGACATCATTCCCACAGCCCTTGATGCGGCAGGGCTGAAAGCTCCGAACAAGGAAGTTTTGGACGGCATCAGCCTACTGCCATCCCTGAAGGAGGCCAAGGACCTGCGGCCGGAACGACTCATCTACTGGGCGGGATCCCATCTCGAGGAAGAAGTGACGAAAGATTCGGTAGGCCATGACAATCCACCGCCCGCCTGGGGCATCCGCCAGGGTGATTGGAAGCTTCTCCAAATTATGGAGCAGGGCCCGCAAATGCTTTTCAACATCGCAAACGACCCCTCCGAATCCGTCGACCTGATCGAGGAAAACCCGGAAATTGCCTCCGAGCTGCGCAAAGCCTGGCTGAAATGGTTTCCCATCTGTGGCACGCCGATTGCCTGGAAGGCAGAATATTTCCAGCAGTTGAAAAATCTGCGCTGAGGCCGGAACGGTGCCAGGCCATTCGGCCATTCGGTTTCACGGCCCGGCACCGCCCGCATATATAACTCTTGCCATTACAGACCAAACTCCATAAGCCTCGGATCTCTTCCGGGGTAACTTCTTCCAGAGGTAATCTCCACAAATTCCCCTTCCTATGATCAACGAACTGAAAATCAAGCTCACCGCTCTCGGCATGAGCGAGGAACTCGCGGAAAAAGCCATTCAGACTGTCGCTGAATTTGCAAAATCCAAGCTTCCCACCCAGTTTCACGGCGCAATGGATGACGTGATGGCCGGCAAAACCCCGGACCTTGGAAAGATGGGCGGTTTGCTCGGCAGCCTCGGAGGGCTTTTCGGCGGCAAATAAGCGCTCCCTCCTGCCTGATGTAGGCATTGCATTGGACCTGTTTTTCATTTT
The DNA here is from genome assembly GCF_042683045.1 of Luteolibacter algae. Taxonomy (NCBI): domain Bacteria; kingdom Pseudomonadati; phylum Verrucomicrobiota; class Verrucomicrobiia; order Verrucomicrobiales; family Verrucomicrobiaceae; genus Luteolibacter; species Luteolibacter algae. The sequence goes on from NZ_JBHUIT010000003.1 coordinate 317,691, forward strand.
TCAGGCATTTCGCGGGTTGGAAGACTGCCCGAAGTTTGGACTTTAGGTTTGAAGTTTCCACTCCATGCATTTACGGAGTGCCTCGTGTTAACGATCAAGAAACTTACCAAAACCCTCGGTGGCCGCACTCTTCTCCGCGAAGCCGAGATGTCCATCAACTGGGGCGAACGCGTGGCTCTCGTCGGCCCCAACGGTGCGGGCAAGTCCACACTCTTCCGCATGATTCTCGATGAAGATCAGCCGGATGAAGGAACGATCGAGCGTGATGAATACGCCATCACCGGTTACCTCCCCCAGGAAGCGGGCGAGCCGAGCGATGAGACGATTTTGGAAATCGCCATGGGCATCACCCCGGAAATGATCGGCCTGCTCCGCACTATCCGCGAAGGCGAAGCCTCGGGCGATCTCTCCTCGGAAAAATTTGGTAAGGCACAGGATCAATTCACCGCTCTCAATGGCTACCAGCTTGAGCCCAAGGCCAAAAAAATTCTCGCGGGACTAGGCTTCAAGCAAGAGGATTTCAACAAACCGGCCCGGGAATACTCGGGTGGCTGGGTCATGCGGGCCCATCTAGCGCGCCTTCTGGTAATGGAACCGGATTTGCTGATGCTTGATGAGCCGACAAACCACCTGGATCTTATTTCACTCATTTGGCTGCAGCGATACCTTCTCAACTATTCCGGCGCAATCCTGATGATTTCCCACGATCGCGACTTCATGGACACCATGATCGAGACGGTCATCGAGATCGATCCGGATGCCATGCAGCTCATTTCCTACACCGGCAATTACTCGACCTACCTCGAAGAACGCGAAAAAGTCTACGAGCGGAAAGTCCAGGCATACCGGAACCAGAATAAGGAGATCGAAGCTCACATGGAGTTTATCGAGCGTTTCCGCCAAGTCGGTTCAAAAGCCGCCCAGGTTCAATCACGGATAAAACTGGTGGAAAAAATCGAACGAATCGAGAAACCCCGCGCTCCACGCAAGCCTTTCAAATTTTCCTTCCCGCAGCCACCCCGCTCCAATCAAAAGGTCATTGAGATGGAGAAAGTCTGCCAATCCTATCCCGGAAAACGCATCTACAAGGATCTCGATCTCACCATCGAACGAGGTGATAAAATTGTCCTCGTCGGCCCCAACGGTGCCGGCAAAACCACGCTGCTCAAGCTTCTTGCCGGCGAATTGGAAATCGATGGCGGGAAGAAGGACGTCGGGTATCTGACGAAAATCGGTTACTACTCCCAGCACCGTGCCGAGGCTCTCAACGAATACAATACAGTGCTCGATGAAGTCATGGGCGCCTGCACCACCCTGCGCGAAGAAGATGCCCGCGCTATTCTTGGCACCTTCCTGTTCCGGCGGGCGGATGTGGAGAAACGCTGTGGCGTCCTTTCCGGTGGAGAAAAATCCCGTTTGAACCTTGTGAAGTTTCTCGTCGATCCTCCGAACCTCCTGCTGATGGATGAGCCTACAACGCACTTGGATATTCTCTCCATCGACTCATTGGTCAATGCGCTCAAAAGTTACGAAGGCACGCTGGTGTTCATCTCCCATGATGTGCACTTTATCCGCACACTTGCCGAAACCACGCTTCACGTCACCCGCAATGAGAAGGACCCGGAAAACGGTGCCATCGTCACCCGCTACACTGGTGGATACGATTATTTCCTGGAGAAATCCGGGCTCAGTGATGACCGCAGCGCTGTGACTTCCTGAGGATTTTTTCTCGATCCCTTCTGCTTCCTATCGTCACGCCGCGTGATGATCGGGGGGGAGGTCCCGTGCTACGGGTGAGCGTCCGGACTACCGGCGCTCCGATACTCCCGGGGAGACATTCGGAACTGCTTGCGGAAACGTGTTGCGAAATACTGGCTCGTGTTGAAACCTGTTAGCATCGCAATCTCAGTCACTCTCAGATCCGGATTAGCTTTCAGCATTCGTGCTGCATGGAATAGCCGAACTTTGTTCAGTTGATCCGAAGGAGTTGTATTGAAAATCGAGCGGGATGATGCGGTTAAGTAAGTCACGCCGACGCGACAGACGCGTGCGATATCTGCAACTGTCCAAGGCTCGGCCGCTTTTTCGAAGCTTAATTCCAGCCCACGGAAAAACTCCCGGATTGTCCGATCGAAGCCTTGAGGATCACTCATTCCATCCGGAATACCGCCTGAAAGCCTCACTCCGACTTCCACCATCACATGATTGATCAAATTGGAAATTATTGCCGTGGAAAGATCTCCTCCTGCGGCTAGACGCCCACATGCATCTGATAGCATATCATGCAACCTACCGTTTTTATCACCAATATAACAGCGTTGGTTTTTCCTGAAAATTCGCAATAACGCCCTTCGTGAATCGGCATCCGGCCCGATCCACGAAGGGAATTCCCAAGCAGCTCTACCATTGCCGCTCTCCACATCAATGATAAACCAGAATAATTTACAGGCTCCAATATGCGGGTCTCCCAGGCGGTGCCTTTGCCACGGGCGGGTGATGGTAATATCGCCGGGCCTTAAGATCCATTGTTCGGAATCTGTCGCGAAAACCGTCTCTCCATTCAGAAGACAGCAAATCTCGATTCCTTCGTTTCGATGCATGGGTAATCCCCATGCCTGCACGCCAATCGCATCCCAGTAGCCGACTGTCCGAAGCCCCGGCAGCTGATTGACAGCCAGCCTTTTACCCGGATACTGCCCGCGACCATAGGCAAAAAACTCCACGCCACCACGCTGAATCGCATTAAGCAATGGAGAACAATTATCGGCTTCGAGCGGGCCCTTCGGCATCAGCAGAATGTATAGTATTTTTCGTGAGAAAGAGTGAACGCCAAAATTAAAATTTCTTGGCACCTTGGATGCATGATCCAAATTGGCTGCTTTGCTCTTGTCATCCCGTTTACCCCCTTGGCCGATCAGTTCGCAGCCATTCGGGCGATGGGGATCGATTTTGTTGACCTCACCGATAGCCACGACGGTGCCATGCTGGGCAATGAATTCGGCTTCACTGCAGCGGCCAGTCTCGATGCCCACCCGGCCCGCATCCGCGATATGGCTACGGCAAACAAACTCACACTCACAGCTGTTTGCGCCCACGCGAACCTCCTTGATCCCACCTCTCCCGAGGCCTACGGAACCAGCCAGATCATCAAAGCCATCCGCCTCGCCCGCGATCTGGGCGTGAAGCAAGTTATCACAACCGAGGGCGAGCCAAAGACGTCTTTCGGAAGAAACCTCAGCCACGCCGAGCGGATATTCAGTATCACGGAGAAGCTCTACTGGCCTGTGAAGTGGGCAAAGGAACTGGGCATCGAGCTTCTCATCGAGCCGCACGGGATCGTCACTGATAATATCGAAGCCACAAACGAGCTCCTCCAACGTCTCGGAGAGCCGGAAACGGTCGGACTTAATCTGGACACGGGAAATCTATGGCTGGGCGGCGGAGACAACCTCGCCTACATCGAGCGCTTCGGCTCACGCATCAAACATGTTCACTGGAAAGATCTCGGTGCAGCCTGGGAAGAAAAACGCGGCAAACACTTTGGCTGCGGCATGGGCGATATCGCACTGGGCGATGGCATCATCGGCCTTCGGGAAATCGCGGCAGCGCTCAGAAGCATCGGCTTCGTCGGTCCGACAACGCTCGAAGTTTTTGGCGAAGTAAACATCAGTAAATCCGCCGGGAGTCTACGCCAGTGGTTCGCCTAAATAGCAATCAACACATTCAAATATGAAACCAATTTTTTTGTTCATCGGTCTCACTCTAATTTCACTGAGCTGCCAACTGCACGCCGTGGAACCTGCAAATGTTCAGGAAAGCGAAAACTCCATCTCCATGCTCTGGAATGGAAGAATCCTCTGGCGCTACAACCATGATGTCGGCGAGGGAAAACCATATTTTCATCCCCTCGCCAATGCGGATGGCCGCGTGTTCACCGATGTCCGACCAAAAGACCACCCATGGCACCGGGGGCTCTGGCACTCTTGGAAATTCATTAACGGCGTCAATTATTGGGAAGAAAACCGCAGGACCGGCCTTTCCGACGGAAAGACGAGCATCACATCATTTGAGCATAAAATCTCTCCGGACAATACCGTAGAGCTTTCACTGAAACTCTCCTATGCCCCCGCTGCCGATCCTAGACCGTTGCTGAGTGAATCACGCACCATCACGGTGAGCGCACCGGATGCCACGGGAGCTTACAACATCGTGTGGAGATCCGATTTCACAGCACTCGACCAAGACCTTGTTCTCGACCGCACCCCGCCTACCAAAGAAAAGGCTTACGCAGGCTACGCCGGTTACTCACTGCGGATGACGGAAGAACTCAAGGCAGGAACCTTCACAAACAGTGATGGACTCGCCGATGCCAAAGCCCACGCAATGCCTGCCCGTTGGATGAGCCACACTTCACGGCTCAGCACTACGGTCGTGTTCATGGATCACCCGGGGAACTTCACCTTCCCATCGAAATGGTATGTCGGTCTCGGCACGAACTACATGAGCCCCGCGATACTCTATGACGAACCCTACGAGCTGAAAGCGCACCAGAGACTTTCTCTCACCTATAAAGTTCATGTATCCTCCAGAGCACTCGGCCAAGAGGAGATCGAAGAGCTCTGGCAAAGCTGGACACAGCCACAATAACCGCACGCCATGAACAAGCTCTTACCATTCCCGTGCTCATCATATTTACTCGCCTTGCGTTTTCCCAGGAACCCTCCGCAACCACTCCAGACGAGCGGGGGAAGATCGATCTTGTGCCGGTAGGTAAGGAGATCTACTCGCAGAATTGCGCCATCTGCCATGAGAACCAGTCTACCTCTGATATAAAATCCGTCTTGAAAATAGGCCCTCCTCTCTATGGCCTGCTTCAGAAAAATCCTATTCGACGCACCGTTTTCTCCAACGAAACCCTGACCGAAACGCTCACTGAAATTTCTGCCGACGAGAATTATATTCGCACCTCATTGCTGGATCCCACCCTGCACATGGCAACCAGAAAGGAAAACGGAAAAATTATCGCCTACCCTCCCGGCATGCCGCGGTTTCCTCTAGATGGGATAGAGTTCAAGAGCATCATCGCCTACCTCCGCACGCTCAATGATCCGGAAAACCGTGGCCCGGATGAGCTGTGGGTCAAGGCACCCAAGGAGGATGGGAAGAATGCAAAGTTTGAGATCATAATAGGGCAACAGACCAGGATAGTGCGTGCTGAGTTCGCTAATGTGAGCACACGCGCTATAGCGGTGGGAAATCCTTAAGGAGTTCATTATATTTTCGATCTCGCTTGGCTTTCGATCCGGAAAGTCTGGCAGGGAGGGTTCCTGAATCTCCGGGCCGAGCGGACAAACCGTAACATGGGCACCAATGCCCTTGGAAAAGGCGCTGAGGTGATAGATTTCGGGTTCGCCATTCGTCCGCTTTCCGGAACGGAGCCCGTCGATCTGGGATACCAGTCCTTCCCTACTGATATGCAGGCAAGTTACAAGACTCTGCGAGCGGGGTTTAACAGCGCCAGCCCATACTTGGCAGGAGTTCCAGAGGACATACGCTACCTCGGCTACCATCTGGGAACGGAGGGAAATCCGGAGTTTCAATACACGATTGGCAAGACCGATATCCGCCAGAAAGTCGAGCTTTTGAGCAAGAAGTCCATGAAGCTCAAGTTTACCTTCGCTGGCGGAAAAGATCCGATTCGTTTCAAAGTCGATACCACAAAAGTCCAGCTCCATACCTCCGCCGGGAAGATCGAGAGAGATATTCTCACCATACCTGCTGGAACGGAAAGCGTCACTCTCACCCTGGTCAAACCATGAGCTCCAAACTTACTCTACTGACGCTCCTGCTCGCTGGCTCGTTCACCTCCCAGAGCACCGCAGAAGTTCCGAAAATTCTTCCAGAGGGATTTTCTGTAGAAACAATCCCCACTCCACTCGATGAAAACGGAAAACCGCTCTTCTTCGATATCGGGGGCATCGCCTTCACAGAAGATGGCACAGCGGTTGTCGCCTCACGGTTGCACGGCATTTGGAAATACCACGAGAAAACATGGAGCCAATTTTGCGATAGTCTTCACGATCCACTGGGTATCCACCTCGCTAAGCCGGATGGCAGCGCGATCGTGATAGCACAGAAACCAGAGCTAACCGGGATCGAAGACACGGATCGTGACGGCAAGGCCGATGCGTTCAATACGCTGGCAGACCAATGGCGCTACGCCGGGAACTATTGCGAATATGTGCACGGTCCTGTGGTCGATAAAGCGGGGAACTATTTCATCAGTATCAATTCCGCACACATTGGAAATGACCTCCATAACACCCTGCCGCCCGAATCGAAAAGAGGTATGGGCTCTTTCCTCGGCTATGATGGATGGGCGGCCAAAATCACCGAGGATGGAAAATTCATCCCGTATGCCTCTGGTTTCCGCTCTGCGGCAGGTATCGGAATATCTCCTGAAGACGAGCTTTTCATTACCGATAATCAGGGAGATTGGGTGGGCACGTCCACTCTCTATCATGTAAGGAAGGGCGGATTCTACGGCCATCCCGGATCGCTCGCGGATTTACCCGAATACCGCACCGGATCGGGAAAGAACCTCGCTGGAGACGCAGAGCACCTTAATGGAATCCGCACTCTTCCCACGTTGTTGCTTCCCCACGGTGAGCTGGTCAATTCGCCCGGAAATCCTGCATTCAACACGATCACATTCGGCCCCTTTCAAGGACAGATTTTCATGGGCTGCCAGACACGATCCAACATCGTCCGCGCGGATCTGCAATTGGTAAAAGGCGAGTATCAGGGAGTGGTTTTCAATTTCATCGATCATCTGCAATCAGGCTGCCTGCGTCTCACTTTTTCTCCACAGGGTGAACTTTGGGTAGGCCAAACGGGACGGGGCTGGAGATCACAAGGCTCCGCCGAATACGGTCTGCAAAAGGTAAAATGGGATGGATCCGTTCCCTTCGAGATCAGAACTATCAAACTCACCAGCAAAGGTTTCAGAGTGGAATTCACCCGTCCTGCGGACCTGCAATCGCTCACGGAAGAGGACATCTCTGTAAACCACTGGTTTTACAAATACTCCAAGGAATACGGCTCACCGAAGATGGATGAACGGAGCGAGACTCCAAAAATCATCGGAAGATCCGCAGACGGCCTCTCGATGGAATTCGAAGTTCCTCTTTTCCCGCAGCGGCTATATCACATTGCGGTGGATGTAAGGAGCCCTTCAGGGGAACGACCCAGTGTGTCATCCGGGTATTACACATTGAACAAACTCATGGATTAAGAGAGCCCGACCCGGGCAGATATTTCCATAGGAAAAGCCTACAGCCGTTTTAACCCAACTAGTAAATAATACTTCTAACGGGCGCTGAAATCCTACTATTATCGCTATGCCAAATGAATATCGACGATACCTCCCGGATGAATCAGCCTGATATCCCCAGATTTATCTCCAACACGCGGAGGCGAGCCATTCGCGAGTCTGCCGTGGGAGTCCTGCTTATTGGTATTTTGGCCTATGAAATGCGGACGATTGTTCCGGGGACCACGCAATTTTACGGGACAATGATTACAATTCTCTCCCTGGCAATTATCATCGGAGTTCTGTGGTCTTATGTGATCGACCGCACCACACTACACCTCCACCCGAAAACCGATGTCAGATTCTGGCGCGGTGCGTTTCTTTCCCAGGCAAAACTGCTCCGGCTAGTGCCATTCTGGTATCTAGCACCTTTGCTGGCCGGTGTGGTAATCAGGTTATTGCCCTCCGGGACCACTACCTATTGGGATTTCGTGATTTCCTTCATTGTATGCATGATGGTTTTTATATGTCTGACATGGCTCAACCGCCGAGGGGCCGCGAAGTTGGAAATGCAGGCCCAATCCCTGACCTAATATAGTTTCCGGAATTCTACTTTGCCGGGGAGCTGAATTTTTCCACCTCTTCGAAATATCTGCCGCTATCGGTCAGCCGTGGATCTCCGGTGGCCTGGAGTTCATCCATCAGCCTTCGTTTCAAGCTTTCCACGATCTCAGAAAATTCCGGAACGTCTGCCACGTTGTTTACCTGATCCGGGTCCTTCTTTAAATCGTAGAGCTCGAGCTGAGGCCGCTTGCCGAAGGCCCGATCGTAATATGCTTTCACAGCAGGATCCGAACGGTGAGTGACGAGCCACGCCTTGGTAGGGCAGGCATCCATATCCGGGAATACGGCCTTGGTATTCTTGATCAATTCGGTCTCGTCCGGTTCCTCTGCCGAATCCAGCCGCGAAGCATCTCCCATGGGAGAGCGATCCGGCTCGAAATTAATAATCAGCAGGTAATCTTTGGTGCGAATCGCCCGTTGCGGGTATGGGAGATTATTTTTCCGCGCACTGGGAACATGACGCTCGCGACCGATGTATACCTGGGTTCGCGATGCATCGACCAGCCCTTCGTCAGTGGACTCGAGAACCGGCCACAATGACTTGGCCGTCATACACTTTGGAACATCTACCCTCCCCGCGTCCAAGAATGTGGGAGCAAGATCAGGCAGCGAGACAAAATCATCTACAACCCGCCCGCCCTTCACGCCCGGCCCGACCAGGACCAATGGAACCTGCGTCCCGAAGTCGTAAAGATTGCATTTTCCGTGGGGAAACCCCGGTGCGCCATGGTCCCCGGATATCGCGATGATCGTGTTCGCGTATTCACCCGTTCGCTTCAATTCGTCTACCAGCACCCCGATGGCCATGTCGAACGCCATCGCCTGGCCGAAATAGTCATTCAAATCCTCCCGCACCTCCGCCACATCGGGCAGGAACCGGGGCATCTTACCTCTGAGCGCATCAGGATTCGTTCCCCATTGAGCCTCGCCCGAGCCCTTGACCCAGGAACGGTGGGTTGTCGTCGGCCCGAACCAGAAACAGAACGGCTGGCCTGTTTCACGGTCGGCTAGGAAATCCCGAAAATTCTGGCGCACCTGGGTCATCACCTTCTCTTTTGCTGCTTCCGGGTCCTTTCCTTGTTTGATCGCCGCAGCGACAGGATAGGAGATGTTACAGATTGAGCGACCTGCCTTGTTGTATTGGTTTCGCGCGCCACCATATGGAGCATTCATCGGAGTTCCCGGCCCCCAGACCTTGTCGGAAAACCCGATGTTATATCCGGCTTGCTCCAGCAGCAGTGGATAGACCGGAATCGACTCATCCCATACGCTTGTCAGGACAGAGGCAGTTCCTGTGCGCCAGAAATGCTGTCCGGACAATAGCTAGCTACGGCAAGGTGTGCAGGATGGAGAACTGACGTAGGCATTATTGAATAATACTCCCTCTCTCGCCAAATTATCAAAATTCGGGGTTTTTATTACATCATTCACCGTTCCGGGTCCGTCGACCTCAGCGTAAATGCTCGCATGCCGTCCCCAGTCATCGGCAAAAAGAAATAGGATATTGGGTCGCTCCGCGGAGGTCGCAGTGGCAACTCCGATGAAAAATACCGTGAGTATTTTAAAAAAGTTCGATCGGTTCATCGCTATTATTGAGTTGGTGAGGACTCCTGAATGGTGGCATCGAACTCAGACATCCGCTTCTGCAGTTCCTCCACCTTTTCAGGATGTGAGCTGTAGAGATTGATCTTCTCGGAAGGATCATTCTCCAGATTGAAGAGCATTGGCTTGGCAGCCAGCACTTTCTTACCCTTTTGATTGCGATCGCCTTTGAGCAGGAGCTTCCAGTCGCCCACGCGGATTCCATCAATCGTCGGCTGGGTAGCCTGATAGTAGGCATTCATATTTCGCGGAGATGACTCGGTTTTTCCGGAAAAGAGCCCACTCACATCGTATCCGTCATAAACGCGGTCGGACGGAAGGTCAGCCCCGATGTAGGCTGCGAAGGTCGGGAAAAGATCGAGCGCGGAAACCATTTCCCCGCAGACTTTGCCGGCCTGCACTTCGCCGGGTGACCAGATGATCGTCGGCACGCGGACACCTCCTTCGAAAGTTGTGAATTTCCTTCCCCGCAGGCTTCCTGCCGAGCCGCTAGCCGGCCCATTATCGGAGGTATAGATGACAAATGTGTCCTGATCGATTCCCGCTTCCTTCAGTGCTTTCATCACCTGGCCAACGCTCCAGTCCATTTCATGGATCGCATCGCAATAGGGATTTTCGCCGGATCCCTTGAATTCATCCGAGGAAAAGATGGGAACGTGGGGCATGGCATGCGCGAGATATAGGAAAAACCTCCGTTCCCTGTTCTCATGAATGAAGCGAACCGCCTCCTCGGTATAACGTTTCGTCAGCTGACTCTGATCCACCGGATATTCGATCACTTCGTTGTCACGCATCAGCGGAGCGAGATCCTTCCGAGATCTGGAATCCGCCTGTATTGCAGCTAGATCCTTCCGCAGGCGCTCCTCCGTCCACCCTTCCGCAAATTTGATATTCCCGGCGTAGGTCAGGTCCGGGGACGTGGACATATTATTGCTGTAGGGAATGCCAAAATAGGAATCAAAGCCCTGTTGGGTCGGCAGATATTGCTTAAGGTGCCCCAGATGCCACTTACCCACGGCAGCGGTGGCGTAGCCTTTGCTTTTCATCAATTCAGCAACGGTCAATTCGCTCGGTGGCAGTCCGGTCTCCGAATGCGGGAACAAAACCCTCGGGACTCCTACCCGTTTTGGCATGCGGCCGGTCAGCAGGCCCGCGCGTGACGGCGAGCAAACAGATGACGCCATGTAGAAGCTTGTCATTCGCATCCCTTCGCTGGCCAGGGCATCAATGTTCGGCGATTTTATCCGCTGTGAGCCGAAGCAGCTCAAGTCTCCATAGCCTTGATCGTCCGCCAGGATCACGATGAAATTTTTCGGTGCAGCCGTTAGTGCTGTGCTGAGCCCGATCATTGCGAATGTCGCCAGGCAGCCTAGTAAATGTGGTTTGTGCATAATTCAGTTTATCGATTGATTGTTGGGCCGCGGTTTATTCGGCAACGATCTGAAATTGCCCGAGCTGGCAGGAAATTTCTTCGGTCTTCGATGCATCGTGCTTGTGGGCCTGCGCGGAAAGCGGGCCCGAGCCGAGCGCCCACATGAGGCTCAGGAAAATTAGTTTTCTCATCATCATCTTTTTGTCAATTGAATAGGTATCTTGGCCACTGGCATTACCGTTTCCCGGTCGTGGTTCCCAAGTCATAGGTAAAGCTCCGGGAGGCGCTCTGATCGATATCTCCAATGACTTTTTCCAATTCGCCACGGATTTTCCGAGCGTGGGAATCGATCTTCTCTGGTGTCAGCGGACGCTTTTCGAGCTCATCGGCGGGAACGTCATAAAATGCTCCGTCCGCATAAAGTTTGTAGGTTTTGTTCCGCGCGTAGACTTTGGCGCTTCCGTTTCGCTTCCCATCGCGCTGATACCAACAATAAATCCACTCCCGCGGCGTGCCCGGCTCGCCTCTTAGGATTGGGAGAAAACTTCGCCCGTCGATCACCCGATCCGTTGGCACTTGGGCACCGCCCAATTCGGAAAAAGTCGGCAAAAGATCGGAGAAATCGATCAACTCATGGCTCACTTGTTCCGGCTTGATGGTCCCCGGCCAATGCGCGACAAACGGGACGTGCGTGCCGGCATTCGGCGTAGTGCCTTTGCCTCCCTTCAGAGACTTCCCGTTAAACGGAGACGTGATGTGTTTATCAGTCCCGTTATCGCAGGTGAAAATCAGCAAGGTATTCTCACGGACTCCCGCATCCACGAGAGATTGTTCGATCTTCCCGACCATCTTGTCCGCATACGCCACCATATCGCGGAAATAGTAGGTCTTCAGGTCGAGATCCGTCTCCTGCTTGTTCCACTTCTTCCCATCCGGCGTTTGATGAAACGGGAAATGTGGTAGCAGCATGGGATAGTAGACGAAGAATGGCTCTTTCCTGTCCTTCCCAATAAAATCCACGATGTAGTCGGTGACGACATCCGGGCCGTATTTCCCGGGAAAATCCATTTCTTCACCATTGATCTCCAAGCCTGGATCAGCATACCGCGAGGGACGCCGTGTCAGTTGCCAGAGGCAATACTCATCGAAGCCGAAATTCCGTGGACCTTCGAGCCCACCTTCCAACTGCCACTTTCCGGCGATACACGTTTTATAGCCAGCGTCCTGCAGCACATTTCCAAAGGTGATTTCGTTCGGATTCAGCGCAGCGAAGCCTGTGTAGTTCCTTGGATTATAACGGCCCGTCATAATTTGCACACGGGATGGTGTGCAGACAGGCTGCGAGTAAGCGTGCTCGAAACGCATTCCCTGTGCGGCCAGGCGATTGAGATTCGGCGTCTCGTAGAAGGTGGAGCCATTGGCTCCCAGACATTCATAGCCCATGTCATCCGCCATGATCAGCACGATGTTGGGCTTTGAGGCAGCGGTGAGTGAGATGATCCCGGCCTGTAAAACAGAAATGGAGATGGAAATATATTTTGTCATGTGGTTCCGGTGAAGTGCACCAAGTATTTTTATAGGCCTATTGAATGAATTCCGGAATCGACGCGCCCGCTTCGGGAAAATACCCGCGGTTCCCAAAGGGAAAGAACATCTTGCATTGATTCTCTTCGATGATTGCCTTTTCCGATGCATTGCATGCGAGCGCTCCCAGGCAGAGGGCTGCAAGAATGGAAGACCAAACCGGCACCGTCATACTTCTAGTTCTCGGAATCATTGTCTCTGGTATACTCTTTCTCCTCCTCCATCCATTCCAGTTTTCCCACCCTTACGCTTCTGGTCGGCCATTCTGCACTGGAGAGAGCCAGGAAAAGGCTGATGAGGTGAATGCGCTTTTTTACTTTCCCCACCTCTTGTTCCAGATTTCCGAAAGGGCTTTCACACGCTCAGGATTTTTATCGGCGATGTTTTCGGTTTCGGTCCGGTTCTCGGACAGATCGTATAGCTCCCACTCCCCGCCATTTTCCTTCACCAGCTTGTAATCTCCTTTGATTACAGCCGCGGTGCCGGCATGCCGGAAAATATATGGATGATCCCACGGCACGGTTTCGCCATTCAAAACGGGCACCAATGAAAGGCTGTCATGTGGCATGATGAGATCACCGTTGAAAATCCTCGGGTATTCCGCGCCGGTCAGCTCCAGGCAGGTAGCCATAATATCGACCAAGTGCCCCCGCTGCTCTGTGAAGGAACCAGGCCGGGGCTTCAGGCCTGCCGGCCAATGCATGATGGCCGGAGTCATCGCTCCACCATTGTGGACATTCTTTTTGTAGCGCCGCATCGGGGTATTCTGCGCATTGGCCCAATAGGGACCTACCGCGCTGAAGGTCAGCGGGCCGCCCATTTCAACGCTGAAATCATTTCCCTCGGCGATGGTCTCCCCACGCTCCCGGGCCTTGGCGACGATATGTGAGGCAGAGCCTCCTTCTTTCGGAACTTCCGCACATGCGCCGTTGTCATTTACAAATATGATCAGGGTATTCTCAAAGTTTCCTGTGCGTTTAAGCGCTTCCACGATGCGACCGATATTCTGTTCCATAATATCCACCATCGCGGCATAAATCGCCATCTGCCGCGCATACCATTTCTTTTCCTTCACATCCTCCCATTTCGGGACTCCGGGTTCCATCGGAGGAAGTGGGTAACGCTTTGCATCGATCACTCCCATCTTGAGCATTCGCTCATAGCGTTCCCGCCGCAGAACCTCCCAGCCCTCCTGATAGCGATCTATATATTTTTGGATCATTTCTTCCGGCGCATGCATTGGCCAATGGGGCGCCGTAAACGCTACATATTGAAAAAATGGTTTTCCGCTTTTGGCAAAATCCTCGATCTGGCGGACAGCCTACTCTCCAATACGATCCGTGTAGTAGAAACCTTCTTCTGCGGCGATCTCCTTGTCATCGCGGGTCAATGAATGCGGATCATAAAACGAACCGGCTCCGGACAAAGTTCCGAAGTAATGATCAAAGCCACGCTGGAATGGTGCGTATGGAGAGGCGGGTCCGTCCGCTTTGTCAGCCACGTGCCATTTCCCGACCATCCCGGTGTTGTAGCCAACGGTCTTGAGCAATTGCGGGATAATCACGTTTTTCGGACGGTCCAGCCACTCCACATGGCAGCCACTCAGCAGTGCGGAACGGGATACCCAGCAGCGGGCCGAATTGTAATACTCGCGGAATCTCAGACCATTCGCAGCCAGGGAATCCAGAGAGGGTGTCTCGATCTCACTTCCGTAGCACCCCAGGTCTGAATACCCAAGGTCATCAGAAAGGATTACGATGATATTCGGACGTTCTGCGGCGACTGCTCGCATTGGCACGCTTATCAGTGCCACGAGTGCCAGAATAGATTTCAGGGAGGCCATAGAGGAAAGTTGATTGGATTTTTTTCAGAGAGCCGTGTCCGATGAGCACCATGCTACACGCTCATCTTAGGATGGATGAAGGTGCAGTCTGCACGAAACCCACCTCTCCGCCTACCTAGACAAAATACCGTATGTGACCCGGCGCTCTAAACCTAATCCAAATGCACGATCCCTCGCTTCACGGCGGCAATCGCAGCTTGCGTTCTGTCCGCCACGCCTAGCTTATCGATCATATTGGAAACATGCATCCGGACGGTGCCGCTGGATAGCGTCAATGCCTCCATGATCTCCTTGTTGCTACATCCCCGGACAATCAATTGAAGAACCTCCATCTCCCTCGGAGTCAGAGAGCTTTGTCCTTTCCGGAGCTCCAGCTTATCTGCGATTCCCGGTGGAAAGTAGTGTTGACCAGCAGCCAAAGAACGAATTGCCGCAGCGATTTGCCCGACCGCATCATCCTTTGGCAGGTAACCTTTTGCTCCGGCATTCCATGCGTTCCAAATATCCTCTTCTCCTTCGCAAATCGAGAGCAACAACACTTTTGCTTCGGGGAATTCATCGACAATTTTCCGGCAAGCAGTCACTCCATCCTCCTTTGGCATGCGATAATCCATCGAGACCACATCCGGGCGCAATTCCCGGAAACGATCTCTAGCTTCCGATCCGTTGCTCGCCTCACCCACGATCTGGATATCCAGCTCTGCCTGGATCGTGTATCTCAGACCAGTGCGCAGCATGGCATTATCATCCACCACCAAAAGGGTAATCCGCTCACTCATCATTCCGTATCCTCCAAATTTTCGGCAATCGGGATACTCAGCTCTATACAGCTTCCCATGCCAAGCTCGCTTTTGATTAGGAGAGTGGTTTTCAAGCGGTTTGCCCGCTCCCGCATCCCAAGCAGTCCAAAGCGCCCGGAGGCGAATTCCGCAGCGGGATCGAATCCACAACCGTCATCCAAGATACTCACATCCAGAGTGGTTTCCGTATAGATCAACTCAATGCGCACAACCCGCGGATCCGCGTGCCGGAGCGCATTGGCTACCGCTTCACAAACCAAACGCAGCACCTGATGCTCCGCGGACAATGGCAACCTCGTGACCGGGCCTTCCACATCCACTTCAAGCTCAACCTCGCAGTCCGCAAACATGGAGCCGGCAATCATACGGATCGCCGCAGGCAGCTCCATCTCTTCCAAAACGCTCCCCCTCAGGTCTTGAATCGAGTTCCGCGATTCCCTGCTGCATCCTTCCAACATCGCCTGGGCCACCTTGACGGTTGGAAGCTCTTCCGGTGCATGCTTCGCGATTTTCTGGCGTATCACATTCAGCTGCAATTTCAATGCCTGCAGAGCCTGCTCCAGCGTATCGTGCAGTTCCCTGGCAATTCGCTGCCGTTCATTCAACACCGTCGCCCGTTCGATCTGATTCCGGATCATTCGGGTTTGCCGGGAAACGGTCCGCCGGAGGATGACAATCCAGATAAAAAACAAAACCGATAGCCCCGCACTAATCCCCACGATCCACAAGACGCGCCCTGTCGTCCACCACGGCGGAGCATCCATCACGGCAACATCCTCCACCCCTCTCAACTGCAACCACAAGGTATGGATGTTTCCGCGCGTGCGCCAACGGTCGGCCGGAGCAATCTCCAGATGGCAAATCCCCGACAAGCGCAGCGACGAGCCGACCAACCACTTCCTATCTGCTTCCTCCCCGGCGGGAAGCTTCGCCTTCACCAGATATTTGCCGGATCTGCACAGCAAAATTACCTCCTCCTCCGCGTGCTCTCCCTCGGAGCGAAAGGACTTCCCCACATCCACAAGCTGGGCCTCCAGCTCAACCAGCTGATAGTTAAGCCCAGCATTGATCGATCCCTTCAACTTCACCGCCACTGGATCGACCTTCTTCTGGGACGGCGCTTCAAGCCGCACATTACGCGCAAGCAAGGCCGGACCGAATGGTTCCGGAGTCACCAGGCCTACCAATTCCACCCGATCTCCCACGGAAACTTCCGCCGCCTTGAAAATCGACGCCTTAATACAAGCACGTTCGCCCCTCAGGAAAATTTCAGACTCCGTGGCGTGCGTCACAGTTCCATAAGTTTTCACCGGCTTTCGATAGTCATCCCCCACTCTCAGCAGCTCATGGATGGGAACTCTTTCCGGCTCCCCCATTTCCTCGGAAGAATAGTCCACGCTCAGACTTTCCAGGGAATTCACATAAAATATCCTCCCGGTAAACTGGCGCTCTTCGTTATAAAGTGTGCCGACCACTGCATCGAACCTTACCTGCCGATACATGATATCAAACAAACGCCCGCGTGTCTCCGGGCTGTCCGATAGCTGAACAAGCAACACGACTCCGTTCATGTTCAGCTCCAACATGATGATGCCATATTCCTCGTGGATTTTATAGGTAACAAAACACCCGCGAAGTCTCACCCAATCGCAATCGATCTTAGTGCTATGAAGCTCGTAAGGAAAAAACGGGCGAGCCTGTATCGGAGGACGATCTTCGATTTTTTCAATCCCATGGGCGAGGATCGATGGAGCAAATCCCCCGACCGCCGCTCCCCCCCGCACCCGCACCCAACTCCCCGCGCGAAAATCGGAAAACGGTAACCGCCCTTTGATATTTTGGACATAGATCCCGGCTTCACCATCATGTAAAAATAATCCGGCACCTTTGGAATGGATCCATAAGACCTGACCGACCACCTCCACCTCCACCTCCACCTCCACCTCCACCTCCACCTCCACCTCTTCCTCTTCCTGTATTTCATCAACCGCCAGCGGTAGCGAGCGAACCGCCGGAATCGTATGCTCTGCCGCCTCTACCAGAGAAATCGCACAAATGAACCCAACCAGTGCCCAGTACAACCTCGGACGTGAGCACATGAGTTTCGCAACAACCATACAACGAGAATTAAATGACGCTCGCGGACAGTGAAACAGTTTTTAAACGCTTCTAACAATGCCACCCGCCCGAATCGCACATACCTACCCCATCCATTGCCACAAACTTACGTAAACCAACAATATGGCCTGGGAAATCGCATATCCTCCGGACTTCAGTGCATCATCACGAAAAAGCCTCAAGTCCTTTATTTACAAGAACTTGGGGCGAAAATTTTGGAGGCGGAGGTGGGAATCGAACCCACGAATGACGGTTTTGCAAACCATTGCCTTACCACTTGGCGACTCCGCCGTTAAACCCGGCGCGGGAGGCGATTGATTACGCAAGAAAGGTAATCATGTCAATGCCCGGCTTAATAAAAACTAATTTTTTCCCTCACTTCCACTAGCGGAGCAGCATTTTCAAGCTATCCTTGCGCGTGCCCAAGAAGTCGGAAAAAACCACAAAAGCTCCAGTCATCGCCCTCCGTGGCTGCCATCAGCATAACTTACGCGGACTAGACCTTGATATTCCACTTGGGAAACTGACGGTTGTCACAGGACCTTCCGGCTCTGGAAAATCCTCGCTGGCATTCCACACTTTGTATGCCGAAGGACAGCGCCGCTATGTCGAGACCTTCTCCCCTTATGTCAGACAGTTTTTCGACCGGATGGACAAGCCCTTGGTCGATTCGATCGATGGCATCCCTCCCGCCATCGCCATTGAGCAGAAAAACCACGTGCGGACTACCCGATCCACCGTTGGCACATTGACAGAAATCAACGATTATCTGAAACTACTCTTTCCCCGCCTGGCGATCGGCTACGACCCGGATAGCGGCGAAGTCATCCAGCCAGATTCACCGGAATCCGCAGCTGGATGGGCTATGGAAAACCTTTTGGGCGAGGATATTCTGATCACTTTTCCGATTCCCGTTCCGGCTGATGCAAAGCCTGAGGAACTTTTCCCTTTCCTCAACTCCCAGGGCTATCTCCGGGTTCACATCAAAGGTGAAACCTATCGCACGGATGAAGCTCCGCCCTCTAAAATCCCGCCTTCACTGTCAGTCATCCAAGACCGGTTGAAAATCACTCGGGAAGGCTTCTCCCGCCTGCTGGAAGCACTGGAAGCTGCTTTCGCACTGGGAAAAGGGCATGCGGCAGTTTTTCACAAGGAGAAATCCAGAGCATTTTCCTCCACGTGGACAAATCCAAGAACCGGATTCACGTTACGCGCTCCCACCCCGGCCCTTTTTTCCTTCAATTCCCCGTTGGGAGCCTGCCCGGTATGCCGGGGCTTCGGGCGGGTGATCGGGATAGATTTGGACAAAGCGGTTCCCGATGAAACTCTCTCGATCAAAGCTGGAGCTATCAAACCTTTCCAAGGAGACCGCGGGGAAGAATGCCAGCGGGATTTGATCCGCAATTGTAAGGAACGCGGGATCGATCTCAATACCCCGTGGGAGGATCTGGATGAAGAAGTCCGTGAGTGGATCTACTACGGTGACCGTAAAACCCATTGCCCCGAGGATCTGGAAGAGCTCTGGCAATCCGGGGGATGGTATGGAGTGAAAGGGTTTTTCGACTGGCTCGAGACCAAGGTATACAAGATGCACGTCAGGGTTTTTCTCTCCCGCTACCGTTCCTACACCACCTGTGGCACCTGCCGGGGAAAACGCCTCCAGCCGGAATCGCTTTGTTTTAAAATCGATGGAAAAACACTCCCGGATCTCTGGCAGCTCCCCATCAGCGAGCTCCTTGAGTTTTCTTCCAATCTCCTGGTCACCCACGCAGAACGGGCGGAGAAGGAATCCACTCTCAAGCTCGTCCTTAAAGAGATCAATTCACGCCTTCATTACCTCGATCAAGTCGGGCTGAGTTATCTCACGCTTGATCGTGCCACCCGCACACTCTCCGGAGGAGAAGTGGAACGGGTCAATCTGACAACCTGCCTCGGAGCCTCACTGACAGGGACACTCTTCGTCCTTGATGAGCCGACCGTGGGGCTTCACCCACGAGATATCGATCGGCTGGTAGGAGTGATGCACGGCCTGCGGGACAAAGGGAATACCTTGGTCGTTGTCGAGCATGAGCAGACTGTCATGCAAGCGGCTGACCATCTAGTCGATATCGGCCCGGGAGCAGGACAATACGGAGGCACCATCATCTTCGAAGGAAATGTATCGACCCATGGCGGAGCAGGAAAAGAATGCTCTGGAAAGAGCATCGGCACCCTACCGTGGCTGTCCGGTGAACGCTCCATCGCAGTCCCGCGGGAGCGCCGCAAACCGGGCAAAGAAAAGATCCTCGTTAAAGGTGCCTCGCGGCATAATATCAAGAAGCTCGATGCGGAAATCCCGCTAGGCCTATTTGTCTGTCTTACCGGTGTTTCGGGCTCTGGCAAATCCACCTTTTCCCATGAAATTCTTTATCTCAACATTGCGCGAAAGCTCGGGATCGAGACCAATGAAGAGCCCGCTCCTGTCAAGGAGCTATTAGGGACGCAGTATATCGATGGCGTGGAGCTTGTCGATCAGACTGCCGTGGCACGCACACCGCGCTCCACTCCCGCCGTCTTTCTCGGGGCGTTTGATCCCATCCGCCAGCTTTTCGCCAACACGCCTGATGCGAAGTCACGTGAGTTGAAGACAGGATTTTTCTCCTTCAATTCCGGAGAAGGCCGCTGCGACCGGTGCGCCGGCAATGGCTTCGAGAAAGTGGAGATGCAATTTCTTTCAGACATCTACGTCACCTGCCCGGATTGCGAAGGTAAGCGCTACAAGCCATCCACATTGGAATACAAATACCTTGGAAAATCCATCCATGACATTCTCGATTCCACGGTTACCGAAGCAATCGATTTCTATCAAAACAAAGAAGGTATCCCCGCTTCTCACGCAAAACGCCACGATCAAATCATCAATATACTCACCCCTCTTGTCGAGGTGGGGCTCGGTTACCTGAAGCTCGGTCAGGCTCTCAACACACTATCCGGTGGTGAGTCACAACGGCTCAAACTCTGCCAGCTGCTTTCCTCCTCCGCCACAGGGAAGAAATTACTAATCCTCGATGAGCCCACCACCGGACTTCACTTCTCCGACATTGAAAACCTGCTTTCCGTTTTCCAGAAGCTCGTGGATTCCGGTCACTCTCTTCTCGTCATCGAGCATAATCTGGATGTGATCAAATCCGCGGATTGGATCCTGGACCTGGGACCCGAGGCCGGCAAACACGGCGGCAAACTCGTGGCCCAAGGCTCTCCAGAACAAGTCGCCGAGGCAGAAACGCCGACCGCGATTTATATCAAATCCGCGCTCGCAGGCAAGCAGTTGGAAGCCTCCGGTCCGGCGAGTGAGCTCCCACTCCCCGCAACGGACTCTACCAAAATCACCCTCCGCGGTGCCCGTCATCACAATCTAAAAAACATTTCGGTGGATATTCCCCGCGACGAGTTGGTCGTTGTATCGGGCCTGTCAGGATCCGGGAAATCCACCTTGGCCTTCGACATCCTTTTTGCAGAAGGCCAACGCCGTTTCCTTGATTCCATGTCCGCCTACGCTCGGCAATTTGCGGAACAACTGGAAAAACCGGAAATCGACCAACTCCAGGGCCTCCCACCCACCGTTGCCATCGAGCAACGCGTTTCCCAGGGCGGCGGCAAATCCACTGTGGCGACCGTCACGGAACTATGGAATTTCATCCGCTTACTTTACTCGAAACTCGGGACACTTTACTGCCCGGATTGCCAGGTCCCCGTGGAGAAGCAATCGGTTTCCGCCATTGAAAAAAAGATCCTCTCGGAGCTAAAGAAAGGTTCCATCAAGATTCTAGCACCACTAATTCGCGGTAAAAAAGGTTATCATACGGAAATCGCGGCGTGGGCCTTGAAGCAAGGTTTTACCACACTTCTCGTAGATAAGCAGTTCAAGCAAGCGGAGGATTTCACCCGGCTCGAGCGCTTCGTCGAGCATGATATAGATGTAGTCGTCACAGACACTGCGCGGATGACGGATCGCTCGGCGCTCAGCTCAGAGCTCTCCCGCGCCCTCGAAATAGGCAAAGGACTCATCAAGCTATTCACCGCGGATAAGAAGTTCATGCTGCTCTCGACAGATAACAGTTGTCCTTCCTGTAACCGATCCTTCGAGGAACTTGATCCACGGCTGTTTTCGTTCAATTCCCCGCACGGATGGTGCCAGGAATGCCGCGGCCACGGCAAGGTCCCCAAAAAGCGCAGAGCAGCGCTCGATACCGCACGCTTCGATTCTGTTCTCGAGGCTGAGATGGATGCAGATCGATCGATCGACCGGATGGATGACACAGACCTTGTGCTATGCCCGTCATGCGATGGTTCCCGCTTGAACCCCGTCGGTTCATCGGTCCGCCTGGCGGCATCCCGGGCTTCCAAGGCGAAATCATCATCCTCCACATCCATCGCAGATCTATCGTTCCTATCAATCAACGATGCCTCGGGTCATTTTCAAAAACTGAAATTCACCGCTGAGCGCGAGAAATTGATTGCCCGCGACATTCTGCCAGAGATCGGCCAGCGCCTGGCATTCCTGCAGGAAGTCGGCTTGGGTTATCTGAGTCTGAACCGCTCTGGCAATACTCTCTCCGGTGGTGAATCACAGCGTATCCGATTGGCCGCCCAGTTGGGCTCCAACCTCCGCGGGGTGCTGTATGTTCTGGACGAGCCAACGATCGGCCTCCACCCGCGCGATAATTCCGCTTTGCTCAAAACACTCATCGCACTACGTGATCAAGGCAACTCACTGATCATCGTCGAGCATGATGAAGACACCATCGCGGCAGCCGACCACTTGATCGATCTAGGTCCGGGAGCGGGAAGACTTGGCGGCGAGATCGTCTATCAAGGATTACCACCGCGGCTTGCCAGTGCTCCACCTTCCACGGAACAAAACGTGAAGAGCCGAAAATTCAGCGCTTCCGGGGAGACTGAAACCTACGATCTGTCTAACTCTCCCACTTATCGTGCGCTAGCCCACCCCATCGACCATCCGACACGTGGCGAGCGCCGTAAAATCGCCAAAAGCCACCCCTTCATCAAGATCAAGGGATGCAACGCGAACAACCTGAAAGACATCGATGTCGAGATTCCACTCGCCCGCCTGACAGTTCTGACAGGTATTTCCGGCTCAGGAAAATCAACCCTGATGCACCAGTGCGTGGCCGCTTCCTTCGACCGCAAGACGAAGCAGAAAAGCTACAAATCCGTCTCCGGCCAGAAAACGATCAAATCCGTTTATGAGGTGGACCAATCCCCCATTGGCAAGACCTCCCGCTCCTGCCCCGCGACCTATGTGAAAGTCTTCGATCATATTCGGGCACTCTTCGCCCAGCTTCCGGAGGCGAGGATGCGTGGCTTCGATCCTTCGAGGTTTTCATTCAATACGGAAGGAGGACGCTGTCCGGAATGTAAGGGCAACGGCCGCGTGAAGCTGGAAATGGATTTCCTTCCATCCACATGGGTTCATTGTGAGGAATGCAACGGCATGCGCTATAATCCGGCCACGCTGGAGGTAACCTTCCGTGGGAAAAACATCGGTCAGGTCCTTGCAATGACCATCGACGAAGCCTCGGGATTTTTCGAGTCGCAGCCGAGAATCGCGCATCCATTGAAACTGATGGCGGACACTGGCCTCGGCTATCTCCAGCTCGGCCAGGCCTCCCCCACACTCTCAGGTGGCGAGGCACAGCGTATCAAACTCGTTTCCGAGCTCATCAAGGGACGCGGGATGAAGGCAACTCTCAATAATGCCCGGCTGACCACCAGGAACCTCTATCTCATCGAGGAACCCACGGTCGGACTCCATCTGGAGGATGTGAAACGCCTTATCGACATCCTCCACCGCCTCGCCGACGAAGGCCACACGGTCGTCGTTATCGAGCACCACATGGCCGTTGCCGCAGAAGCCGATTGGATCCTGGACATCGGCCCCGAAGCAGGAGAAGACGGAGGAAAAATCGTCGCCCAGGGGACTCCCGAAAAGGTCGCAAAATCCAAAACCTCAAGAACGGCACCGTTTTTGAAAGCCGCATTGGAGACTCACTAAGCGTGGAAGCTTCACTGAAAATCCTCTGGCTTGAGGTTTGATCGCAAAGAAATAGAGTCCTTGGCCAGATGAACGAAGTGAAGATCCGCGGCGCGCGCCAGCACCACCTGAAAAACCTCGATCTCAGCATCCCGAAGGGAAAGCTCACGGTGATCACAGGGCCGTCCGGCAGCGGAAAATCCTCTCTCGCGTTCGATACGATATATGCGGAAGGCCAGCGCCGCTACGTGGAATCGCTCTCCATTTATGCACGGCAGTTTCTTTCCCAACTGGAAAAGCCGGAGGTAGATTCCATCGAAGGTCTCAACCCGGCGATCGCCATTGAACAACGCGTCGGAGGACTTTCACCACGCTCAACGGTCGCTTCCGCCACGGAGATCTACGATTATCTACGTATTCTTTGGGCGGCGGCAGGTGTCCCGCATGATCCGATCACCGGCGAGCGCATGACCCGCATGGGTCCTTCGGAAATCATCACGGAGCTCGCCGCCCAACCGGAAGGCTCAAAGCTAATCATCCTAGCCGCAGTGCCGGATGCGGAAACCGCAGAGCCGGAGCGGCTTCTCGGAGATCTCCAGCGCCAAGGTTTTATACGAATCCGGCTCAATGGAGTCATCCAGGAAATCACCGAGGTATCGATCGACGATCCCGGCCCTCATAGAATCGAAATTGTCATCGACCGACTCGTAATCAGGGAGGGAATCGAGGCCCGGCTTGCCGATTCCATCGAGCTCGCCCTGCGCTTGTGCGGAGCCGAAGCCCGAGTGCTTTTGATGTCTCCTGAAGAAAGGGATTACCGTGAGCTCACCTTTCAAACATCCTACCGGAACCCTCGAACCGGAGAAATCTTCGGAGACCTCTCTCCACGTCATTTTTCTTTCAATACCCTTGAAGGCGCATGCCCGGATTGCGAGGGACTTGGCTGCAAAACCTGCGGCCAGTTGCGCTTGAAGAAAGAAATTCAGGCGGTGAAACTCGAAGGCCCGGCGGATGACTGGCTGGGTATCATGGAATTCTGCCAGCTCGGCATCGAGGAGGCCCGCAGCTGGATTTCCTTTCTCAAACACCGCCCGGCTCCTCTCGGAGAACTCGCCAGTGAAGTCGAGAAGCGCTTGTCATTTCTGGAAGATGTCGGCCTGGATTATCTCACGCTCGATCGCTCTTCCGGCACCCTGTCCGGTGGTGAAGTTCAGCGGATCAAGCTTGCCACGCAGCTTGGAGCAGGGCTTTCCGGAGTGATTTACGTTCTCGATGAGCCATCTATCGGCCTGCATTCATCAGATACCCAGCGGCTGATCACTGCTATTCTGCGCCTGCGCGATCTGGGAAATACGCTGATCGCGGTAGAACATGATGAGGAAATCATCCGTGCAGCGGATCACCTCATCGATATGGGGCCGGGAGCCGGGCCGCAGGGAGGCGAAATTCTGGCATCCGGTTCTCCCCTGGACATCGATTCACCGACCGGAAAATGGCTGCGTGGAGAAGTCCCGAAGTTCATTCCAAATAAACTATCGGCGGACGCTCCCAGTGAAAAACTTACGATCACCGGAGCACGCGAGCACAACCTCCGGAATCTTACTGTCGGGATCCCGCTGGGTAGGCTCACCGTTGTCAGCGGCCCCTCGGGATCGGGTAAATCCACGCTGATTAATGACATTCTGGCAAAGGCTCTCGCCCGGCATTTTCACAAGTCCAAGATCGATCCAGGTGAGCACGATGCGATCACCGGCATGGAACATATCGAGAAATTTGTCCTCGCAGATCAATCATCGATAGGCCGCAGCCCGCGCTCCAACCCGGCGACCTTTATGGGAGCATTCGATCTGATCCGCGATCTATTCGCAAAACTTCCGCTCTCGAAACAGCGCGGATACACGAAAGCCCGTTTTTCATTCAACGCAAAAGGCGGACGGTGCGAGCGCTGCCAAGGCAACGGGCGCTTGAAGATCGAAATGCATTTCCTCCCGGATGCGTGGACGGAATGCCCTGCGTGTCTGGGAAAAAGATTCAACCGCGAAACCCTTGAGGTCACCTACAAAGGAAAATCGATCGCCGAAATTCTCGAAATGTCTGTCGTGGATGCGAAAGTCCATTTCCGCCCGATTCCAAAGCTTTACCGGATGTTCCATACGATGGACGAGCTAGGCCTGGGTTACCTATCTCTCGGCCAGGCTGGAAACACGCTTTCCGGCGGGGAGTCCCAACGGCTCAAGCTCGCCCTGGAGATTTCCAAACCCAGCTCTCCGCATACGCTCTACCTTTTCGATGAGCCCACAACAGGTCTCCACTTCGGCGATGTCGATAAGCTGCTCAAAGCGATCTTCCATCTACGCGATGCCGGACACACTGTGATCGTCATCGAGCACCATCCGGATGTTATCGCCACGGCAGATCACCTGATCGAGCTCGGTCCAGGAGGCGGAAAAAATGGAGGCGAGCTGGTCAGGAGCTCAGATCACCGGAGTTGATCCAATAATTTTTACGGAGCGCAGCCTCTTGCCGACATATCCCTTCCCGAAGGGCCTATGCGGAACCTACACCTCTGCAAGAACCCAGACCTCACGCCGTATTACTCCCTGTAACTCCGTCTCTCCATGATCCGATTTTCCGTTCTAGCATCCCTATCACTTTCCTCCCTCCTACTGGGCCTCCACCTATCAGCAGCGGAGAAATCCGGCAATTTCCAGATGGGTGAGGGAAATGAATTGATCGTTCAAAACGGAATCATTCTACGCGAAGTCCCGGCCCCGGAAAATGGACAACTTCCAATGATCGCCGTAGGTCAGGCCAACGGGCATCATTTTCTTTTCGATCCGAACAAGATGACTTTGGAGGGAACATGGAGCGGCCAGTTTGGCAGAGTGGACCAAGCGGGAAATTTTGTTCCGTCCAATGAGAAAATGAAGGGCTTTTCTTTGGATCGCGCTCCGTGGACTTTTGGTGAGAAGCCTCGCTACGAGGCCAAAAGCACATTCATCGGAGCGGATGTCCGCGAAGGGAAAGTCGTTTTCAGCTACAAACTGGAAGTCCCGGAAGCCGATATGTCATGGGATATTGAGGAGAGCCCTGAATTTGTTACCGAGCAACTCCAGCGCATCCACTTCAAGATAAACCCCAGCAGACAAAACGACGAGTATCTCAACTATTGGCTGCATCAGACAGACTTTCGAAGAGTCACGACCGATGGGCAACAAAACCAACGTAATCTGCTAAAAAACCTCCTCCCGAACCAACGAAGCTTCACCATCAGTTTTCTACGCAACAAAGATACCCCCACCATCCCGAATGGCTATAGCGTGGACACGATTGAGATCCCCAGCATCGTCGAGCCATTTCGATTCGAACCTACCGATTTTGACTTTGCTGAAGATGGCACTCTGTATGTCTCCACCCGCACCGGAGGAATATGGGCGCGAAAAGATGGGAAATGGAAACTCTTCGCCGACGGTCTCGATGAGGTGAACGGCATCCGCAGCGCACCGGATGGAAGTGGAGTCTACGTCATGCAGAAACCGGAGCTAACACTCCTGAAAGACACCGATGGGAATGGCGTGGCGGATGTTTACCAAACGGTGGAAGACCGGTTCCGTTTCACCGGGCAGTATCACGAATTTGCCTACGGCCCGCGGATTAATTCAGCCGGAGAAATGTTCTTCTCGCTGGGGCTCAACGCCGGAGGAGCGTTTTCCGTAGCACCCGATGGTTACCCGAATCAGATGACCTCCCCTTTGGGTTATCGTGGCTGGGTCATGAAACACAGCCCGGATGGAAGCGTGACTCCATTTGCCTCAGGGCTAAGATCTCCCGCCGGAATCGGCATGAACTCCAAAGACGAACTTTTCGTAACCGATAACCAAGGCGACTGGATCGCTTCATCCTACCTCAGCCACGTCGAAGAGGGCGATTTTCTAGGGCATCCGGCAAGTTACTGGGACATGCCGGAATACGGTCTGACACCCCGGGTGATGGACTTCAGAAGTGTGAACGAGAAAATCGAATCGGTTCCACCCCTGGATCTGGATAAATTCGCGAAAATTCGCAAACGCCCCGCAGTCTTTCTGGCTCATGGAGACCTCACGAACTCTCCCGGCCATCCTTCATTTGCGCCAAAAACAGGCTTCGGGCCTTTCGCAGATCAGGCATTCATCGCGGATATTGCCCACCGCAACATCACCCGGGTGGCGCTGGAAAAAGTGGCTGGCGCGTATCAGGGCGCGGCATTCCCTTTCATCCGCCCGCTGGGTAGCGCCGCCTATTCCACGGCATTCGATCCAGAGGGCAACCTTTGGGTAGGCTCCGTCGGGCGGGGATGGGTTGCGGGAGATCCCTTGATCGAAGTCATCCGCTTCGATGAAACGCAGACTCCATTCGAAATGCACCACATCAGCCTTACAAAGGATGGTTTCGACATCCATTTCACGGAGGCTCTAAGCGAGGAATTACCCAAGGTAGAGGACATTTCCATCAATCACTACCAGTTCGAATACTGGGATGAATATGGCTCTGAACCAATCAACGAGTCCTTGGTCGGGATCACCGGGCTGCAGGTCTCGAAAGACCGGAAGGTGCTCTCCGTGAAGCTCCCGTTGGAAAAAGAATTCATCTACCAAATCCAACTTCCCGAGCTTGAATCCAAATCCGGACAAACGCTCGAAAACAATTACGCCTACTACACCCTGAACCGCCTCCAGCCATGAAATTACAGCTACTATCCATTGCATTGGTTCTCTCCACCACGGCTCCGTCCCATGCGGCGAAGCCACGCGACATCGTAGTCGGCGAAAAAACGCTGGTGCAGCGGGCTGTCATACCCGGCGCATCCTCGCGCGCAATCGCTGTGGGACAACCGGGCGGCTTCAACTATGCATTCGATGCGGTCAACGCCTCTCCACTTTTCTCGTGGCAGGGGGATTTCCTCGATTTCCGGGGGGAAGCCGATGGACGCGGCGGACAGGGAGTGAAAACCCTCGGTTCCCGGCAGACTTTCGGCACTGCGAAGAACCCTTTACGGATCGGAGCCGCAGACGCGGAACCTCGGACCCTTCGTTTCCACGGCTACCGGCGGGATGATCAAAGTGGTGAGCCGACATTTCTCTTTGAAGTCGACGGCCAGGAAATCGAACAAACTTTCACCTCTTCTGCCGAAGGGATCATCGAGACGACTTTATATTTCAAAGGCAAAAACGGCAAAGATCGATTCTACCTCCTTGATGCTGGCCGTCACGAAAAAGTCAGCCTCGGCAATGCTTTGGAATGGCAATCCCAAGGCATCATCAGGATCCCGGCAGATGCCGCACGCGCTGAGATCACGATTACACCAAAGGCACCGGAAAAGCCTTACAAGCGGGAGGTGGTGAAGCAGACCGGAGCAGAGCTTTTCCAGACATACTGCATCGCCTGTCATTCCACCGATGGCAGCAAGCTCATCGGCCCAACCTTCAAGGGCCTGTGGACCACGGAAAAAATGATCACCCGCAACGGCAAGGCTGAAACCATCGTTGCCGACGAAGCCTACGTGCGTGAATCCATACTCAAGCCTCAGGCGGCAATTGTGAAAGGCTACGAGGCCGTTCCCATGGCAGATCTCTCCGGTATACTCAGCACCAAGCAGGTGGATCTTCTCATCGACTTCCTAAAATCCCAGGAATAGCTGTTTCTGCGGCTGCCTTGGAGATTTTTTGCGATTCTGCTGTCCTCTCTATGACCTGGCTCCGGGCCAGCGAAACAGGCTGGGATGGGCTTCCTGCATGATTTTTCATGAAAAAAACCGATCCAATCGCAAAAATGACGATGAAACTTTAAAATTTAGTGTTCCATCCCGCGCCCGACGTACATACCCTCCCGCCCCGTGCCCACCACCGCCATTCTTGCCCTCGAAGACGGACGCTGCTTTTCAGGAATTTCCTACGGAGCCAGCGGAACTACCACTGGAGAAATCTGTTTCAATACCTCGATGACAGGTTACCAGGAGGTTATCACTGATCCCTCATACCGCGGCCAGATCGTCGCAATGACCTACCCGATGATCGGGAATTACGGGATCAACCCAGAAGATAACGAATCCTCCGGTCCGCACATCCGCGCATTTGTCATCGGAGAACTCTGTGACATCCCATCAAACTGGCGCTCACGTGAAAGTCTGTCCGATTATTTGGAACGCCACGACATTCTCGGAATCCAAGGGATCGACACCCGTGCTCTGACCAAACATTTGCGCTCTCTCGGTGCGATGCGAGCCTGTGTCACCACCGAGCTTTCCGAGGAAGAAGCCATCGAAGCTGCGAAAAATTCCGCTCAAATGGAAGGTTCGGACTTTGTAAAGGAAGTCACAACAAAGGAAGCCTACTCATGGGAAGAAGAATCCCGCGCGTGGACACTGCCAAACGTCTCACTCGGCCAGAGCGAAGTTTACACCGAGCTCCCGGAAGCAAAACACAAGGTGATCGCTCTCGATCTTGGGTTGAAATACAATCAGCTCCGCATGCTGCGCCAGGCCGGCTTCGAAGTAGAAGTAGTCCCAGCCACCACTTCCGCAGCAGAGATCCTGGCGAAAAATCCAGATGGACTTTTCCTCACCAACGGTCCCGGTGATCCGGCGGCGCTCGGCTATATCCATGCGGAAATCAAAGAGCTGATTACCAAACTACCTACCTTCGGCATCTGCCTGGGCAACCAGCTTCTCGCCCACGCCTACGGCGGGAAAACCTTCAAACTGAAATTCGGTCACCGTGGCGGAAACCAGCCGGTGAAAGATCTCCGCAGCGGAAAAATTTCCATCACTTCCCAGAACCACGGTTTTGCTGTGGATCCCGATTCTCTTCCGGATGATGTGGAAGTCACCCACGTGAACTTGAACGACGGAACCGTCGAGGGCATGCGCCACAAGACTCTTCCGGTTTTCTCCGTGCAATATCACCCGGAGGCAGCTCCGGGACCGAACGACGCATCCTACTTTTTCACGGAATTCGCCGAACTCATCGAATCGACGAAGAAAAACCGCGGATAATCGCGTTCCCGTTCCGAAAGACGCCGTTCCCGCCTTTGATTCCTGCTCCTTCGGTAAACCCTGAAGGATCGGGATCAACCCGGGGGATCTGGCCCGCATCGATTTGACCAATCATTCTATTTATCCGTGAAAAAATTGCTCCAAGAGGGCGATTTGAAAGCATCTCCAATCTCATGAACACAGTAATCACAGGCCTCCAATGGGGCGACGAAGGAAAAGGCAAGATCGTTGACTATCTCACCGAATCCGCGGATGTCGTCATCCGCGGCCAAGGCGGCAACAACGCCGGCCATACAGTTATTGCAAAAGGCATCAAATACGTCCTGCACCTTCTTCCTTCCGGCATTCTTTGGGACGACAAGGTCAACGTCATCGGAAACGGTGTTGTTGTAGACCCCATCGGCCTTTGCGTGGAAATCGAAAGAATCGAAGGGCAAGGCATCGTGATCTGCCCGAAAAAGCTTTTGATTTCAGACCGTGCTCACGTGGTATTACCTTTTCACAAAGAACTTGATGCAGCCCGCGAGCTAGCCCTTGGGGACCAAAAGATCGGCACGACAAAACGTGGCATTGGCCCGGCTTATGCCGATAAAATCAACCGCTGTGGCCTCCGTATGGCGGATCTCTTGGATCGTCCCTTCGCGGAAGCACAGATCACGCGCCGTGTATCCGAGGTGAATGAGATTTTGGAAAAATTCGATCTTCCGACGTTCACCGCCGAAGCGGTTATCGAAGAGACCTACGCAGCTTTCGAACGCCTGCGCCCGCATATTTCCAATACGATTCCAGTGCTCCACAAGGCCTGGAAGGAGAAGCAGAATTTGCTTTTCGAAGGCGCTCAGGGAACTTTGCTGGATATCGATTTCGGCACCTATCCGTTTGTCACATCCTCGAACACCACGGCAGGTGGCTCCACGACTGGCACCGGACTGCCACCGACGGCTATTGAGTCTGTCATCGGTGTCTGCAAAGCCTACACGACCCGGGTGGGCTCCGGACCTTTCCCGACTGGTGACGAGGGACTTTCCCAATACCTTCACGATCTGGGACGTGAGTTCGGCGCGACAACAGGGCGTGCCCGCGGCTGTGGCTGGCTGGACACCGTTTTACTCCGTTTTGCCTGTATGGTGAATGGCGTCACCGGACTTGCCGTCACCAATGTCGATGGACTTGATGAGTATGATGAGCTGAAGATCTGTGTCGCCTATGACATCGACGGCCAGCGCCACGAGCTTCCACCTGCGGATCGCTCTTTCTGGGATAGAGCCAAGCCGATTTATGAGACCCTTCCAGGCTGGAAAAAGGATACCACCGCATGCACGGAATACGCACAGCTCCCGGAGAACGCAAAAGCCTATCTCCAGCGTCTTTCCGAGCTCTGTGACGCACCTATCGCATTCGTCGGCGTGGGTCCTGACCGGAAGCAGACTCTGGCAATCTAAAGAAGGCGGTTCGCTGCCCGCATCCAGGAAATTCTGTGCAACACATCGCAATCATTATGGACGGCAACGGCCGTTGGGCAAAGCAGCGCGGCCTCCCTCGCGCCGAGGGTCATCGTGCCGGGGCTGAATCCGTGCGGGAAGTAATGGATGCATGCAAGGAGCTGGATATCAAATATCTCACACTTTACGCCTTCTCGTCGGAGAACTGGAATCGCCCGGAGGCGGAAATTGATGCATTGATGACATTATTGGACCATTTTCTCGATGAAAAAGCCGAGGAACTGGACAAGCAAAACGTGCGCCTGCAAGCAATCGGTCAAATCGACCGCTTGCCGGCTGCCACCAGGGAACGGCTGACAAGGATTCAGGAACACACCAGAAATAATGATTCCATGACTCTTGTTCTGGCTCTCTCCTACGGGGCCCGCGAAGAGATCACTGCGGCTGCCCGCTCCATCGTGCAAGCAGCTATCGCCGGGGAAATTGATCCCGCGGAGATTACTTGCGAGCTTTTTGCACGACATCTTTACACGGCGGATATTCCAGATCCCGATCTCCTTATCCGCACTTCCGGAGAGATGCGGGTTTCCAATTTTTTGCTATGGCAGATCTCCTATTCGGAAATGATCATCGTGAAGAAAATGTGGCCGGACTTCCGCCAAGGAGACCTATTCGCGGCCGTGGAAGAGTATAAAACCCGCCATCGGCGCTTCGGCGCCTTGTAATAAAACGCAAATATTCTGGGCGGCCAGGACCCGATTCCGGAATTACCTTCGCCCTCATGGAGGAAAATTACGCTCCTGCAGAAACGCTTACCGGTCTTTCCCCCTCCGTCGCAACCAACCATCTCATCTTTAGTGGAAAAGCTGTGAAAGCAAATTCAATACTCAGGCGTAAAAAATGGGGTAATGCCAACAATTTTCAAATTTGCCGCGCCTCTCGCGTTTGTCTCCGCGCTCCTCGCCAATGAGGATACACGCGTTGAGTTTGAAACCTTTTTGGAAAACAATTGCTACGAATGCCATGACGATCTTGATACGGAAGCGGATCTGGATCTCATGAATCTGGAGTTCGATCCCACGAGCAAAGAAAACAAGGCCACTTGGGAACGGGTATTCCGAAAAGTTCATTCCGGAGACATGCCACCTGGCAAACGCCGTAAACCTGACAAGACAGAACTCGAGGACTTCCTGGGCAAGCTCCGGGAACCGCTTCTCGAAAGCGATCTGGCGGATATCCTGGAGAACGGCAGGGTGAGAAGCCGTCGGCTGACCCGGGAAGAATATCAATACAGTCTGCAGGACATTCTCGCCATCGACATTCCACTTATCGACCTTCTTACCGCAGACGCGGAAGAGGGATTTACGACCACTGCGGCCAGCCAACAGCTCAGCAGCTTCCACCTCAGCAGTTATATGGACGCCGCCGATTTAGCGCTTGAGGAGGCTTTTAGCCGGGCTATTGGCGACGACCACGCATTCAAGCAATGGTTCGGCAGAAAAGCGCTTACCCAAGGGATCGAGCGGGCGAATTATCGCGGCCCGCAGCGGACCAAGACAGGGATCGTTTCCTGGCCTATCGGCATCCAGTTCGGCGGCCGGATGATGGCGACCAAAGTTCCGGAGGCTGGCTGGTATGATGTCACCGTTCATAATGTCAGAGGCATCAATTGTGGGGAAGACGGTGCCGTCTGGGCCGTCCTTAACTCCACTTCGGGGAACTCGGATGATCCGATCCAGCATAGAGTGGGCCTCGTGGAAGCAACTCCCGAAGCAAGGGACCTGACCTTCCGCGCATGGATCAAAAAAGATTACGGAATGCTGTTGATCCCGGCGGAAGGCGATCAGAAACGCTTATCCACTTTCAACCGGAAACCCGGTTACGAAAGTTATTCAGGCCGCGATCTGGCAAAAGAAGGCTTCAATGGCGTTGCTTTCACAGGAATTTCGGTCAACCGAGTCCAACAAAACGGGACACGCGACGAAGTGCTCTCAAAAATTGCCCCGGGGCTCTCCGTCCAGGAATTGGTCGATGGCCCGGAAACCCCGGAGAAGCATCTGGAACGCTTGATCGGCGATTTCGCCCGCCGAACCTTCCGCCAGCCAACATCCCCGGACGTTCTGGAGCCGTATGTGAAAATCTCCCTGGGCGCTTATGAGGAAGGAAACACCTTCTCGGATTCCCTGCGCCGCGGCTATCAGGCGATCCTCTGTTCCCCTTATTTTCTGACATTCGTGGAAGAGCCGGGAATGTTGGACGACCACGCCATCGCAGCGAGATTGAGTTACCTTCTCTGGAAATCGGTTCCAGACGGAGAGCTCTCATCCCTGGCTGATGAAGGACGGCTGAGCGATCCGGCAGTGCTTTCCTCCCAGGTCGACCGGATGCTGGCGGACGAAAAATCGGGTCGCTTCATTGCATCCTTCACAGACCAATGGCTGGAGCTTCGCGATATCAATGCCACCCAGCCGGATCCAAGACGATTCAGGATCTTTGATCCGGTGTTGCAAGACTCCATGGTCGAGGAAACCCGTCTGTTTTTCCGGGAACTCGTCATGCGGGACCTGAGTGTGGAAAACTTTTTGGAGTCGGACTTCACCTTCGCAAACACCCGCTTGGCAAGGCACTACGGAATTGCTTTTGAGAAGCTCAAGTCCGGCCAAGGCATCCAGAAGATCGCGCTTGATAAAGACTCGCGCTCCGGCTTGTTAACGCAGGGAGCGATCATGAAAGTTACAGCAGATGGTTCGGTGAGCTCTCCGGTTCTCCGTGGGGTTTTCGTAAACGAGCGTATACTCGGGCATCACATCGATCCGCCTCCACCGAATACGCCTGCAATCGAGCCAGACACCCGCGGGGCCGTTTCCATCCGCGACCAGCTCGAAAAACACAAAAGCAGCAGTTCCTGTGCTTCCTGCCACGTAAAGATCGATCCAGCTGGCTTTGCCCTCGAGGAGTTCGATCCCGTGGGCCAGCTGCGCGATTTTTATGGAAGAGTCAACGAATCGGCCAAAGTTGATTCCAGTGGCATCACTCCAGATGGCGAAGAGTTTTCCAACTATCATGAATGGAAGGAAATCCAACTCTCGAAGCCTGAACATCTGGCCAGGGCCTTCGCATCCCAGATCACGACCTATGCGACAGGTGCGGACATTCGCTTCAGCGATGACGAAATTCTGAATAAGATTACCGCCCAATCGCGTAAGAATAACTATGGCATTCGCACGATCATAAAAGAGATGATCACCAGTCCTCTGTTTCTCAGAAAATAAATCTTCTGCCTTTTCACCATTCCAGCCAATCAAAGAGATGTATATTTCCACGAAAAAGACACTTTCCCGCCGCACTGTTCTGAAACAGGCCGGCATCGCCCTTTGTCTTCCGATGCTGGACGCCATGGTCCCCGCGTTCGGTGCAAGCGCACCGGTCAGCCCTCGGCGTTTCGTCGGTGTTTCACTCTCATTGGGACTACACGGTCCATATCTTGTGCCGGAAGAAAAGGGGCGTAGCTACACACCATCCCCCTACCTCACCGACCTCCAGGATATCCGCGAGGAATTCACCGTCATTTCCGGCACTTCACACCCGGGGGTAAATGGCGGGCATACGGCGGAGGCATCCATTTATTCTGCCTGCCCATTGAACCGAGGCGCCGTGGACAGGAACACCATTTCCATTGATCAGCTCATGGCGAAACACTTGGGCCACGAGACCCGTTTCCCATCGCTGGTGTTGAACACCGCACAGACCCGCTCTCCATCCTATACGGAAAACGGTGCGATGATCCCTGCCATCAACGATGCCCGTAAGCTTTTCGCCCAGCTCTTCATGGAAGACTCCGAGGATGAGAAAAGACGACAGGTGGAAATCAACTCACAAGGACAATCCATCCTCGATATTGTCCGCAACGAGACCAAATCCCTTGAGCGCAAGCTAGGTGCCGGAGATCGCCAGAAGCTTGATGAATGGCTCAGCTCCGTGCGTGATCTGGAAATCCGTCTCGAAGTCAATGAAGCATGGCTGAATCGCCCCAAGCCGCGCATCACCGAGCTCCCTGAACTTGCCGATAACAATAGCGCCCCCGACCAAATGCGAGCCATGCTTGATGTCGTGGCACTTTCTCTGCGGACTGATTCCACCCGCTTTGTTACCCTCCACTGCACCGGCAACAACACCCGCTCCATCGACGGAGTGGAGGAAAATTATCATAGCCTTTCCCATCACGGCAAAGATCCTGAAAAGCTGGAGCAATTGGCTATCGTGGAAAAACAAAACATCGATACCTGGGGTGGTTTCCTACGAGAGCTGAAGAAGCACAATCTTTTGCAGGATACCATGTCCATCATGACTTCCAATCTTGGGAACGCATCCTCCCACGATAACAAAAACATGCCTGTGCTTTTCGCGGGTGGCGGCTTCAAGCACGGCCATCACCTGGCCTTCTCACAGACTGATAACTATCCCCTGCCCAATCTCTATCTGAGCATGCTGCAAAACCTTGGTTTGGAACACGACAGGTTCGCCACTTCCACCAGCACGATGAGCGGCATATAAAAATCTAGTCGATCCCACCGGGTCTTGCGTAGGCTACCACATGTTGCATGATGGATTCCAGCACGGCCACAGGTAGGAAAATTCACATTGCCATCCTTTCAGGGATGCAATGGGCACAGGGACGGAATCTTGTCCGGGGAGCTCTACGCTATTGCCAGTCTAGCGATGAAGCCATCCAGCTGGATCTCTTGGCGGGTGTAGCCAATCCCACCGTTTCCCAACTAAGTAATTACGACGGGATGCTTACCGACCGGACGGAGCCGGGACTCGGGAAAATAGCCGATACGATCCCTGTGCTTACGGTCAGCGCTTCCCATAAAAGCCCCCATCTGCAGCATATTCTCTCGGAAGAGCGGGAAAGCGGACGAATCGCCGCAACGACGCTGCATGATCTCCGGCCCTCTAGCTATGCGATCTTCGCCGATCCACGGCTGCTGGATAACCTGGCGCCAGCCGCAATCAAAGACCGGGTGGAAGGCTTTCAGGAAGAATTGCTCAAGCTGGGAGTGGAAAAAAATCAGATTCGCCCCTTTACGGGATCAGCTTCCAGCCGCCTCACAGAATTTCTACAGACTCTGCCCAAACCCACGGCGATTTTCGCCCCATCCGATACCTTTGCCCTGGAAATCATC
Source organism: Luteolibacter algae (assembly GCF_042683045.1). Lineage (NCBI taxonomy): Bacteria > Pseudomonadati > Verrucomicrobiota > Verrucomicrobiia > Verrucomicrobiales > Verrucomicrobiaceae > Luteolibacter > Luteolibacter algae. Next base: position 354,638 of record NZ_JBHUIT010000003.1, read on the forward strand.
CAGACCTGCCACTTGCTTGAGATTCAAATTCCTCAGGAAGCCGCGGTTCTCAGTGTTGGCAATGATCGGCTGATCTGCTCTCTCTGCCAGCCTCCGCTCTCCAGTATTGACATGCGGACGGAGGAAATCGGCTATCATGCGCTTGAGACATTGTCCCGAAAAATCCGGGAACGCGATCCAGTGCCGTGGCCGCACAAAACATTGGTGCCGTTCCCCGATCTCCGGGAATCGACAGGGCATCTATCATCCCCTAACCCCACACTGCAGTCAGCCTTGGAAGCGATTCGGAGTTCGCCCGATCAATCCCAGCTCACAGCCGCCCAGGTCGCCAGGATTGCCGGGACGAATCTACGCAGTCTCGAGAAGCTCTTTCAGCAACACCTTCATACCACTATCCGGCAAAAAATGTTGGAAATCCGGTTGGAGAAAGTAAAACGCCTCCTCCGCACCACAGACCTTTCAGTGGACGAAATCTGCGAGCGGCTGGGCTGGGAGGCCTCCGCGCTCCATCATATTTTCAAGCGCAAACAGGGACAGACAGCCACCGGCTACCGGAAATCACTCATCTCCCCATCCGGGAATGCGTTGTTGCCGAAGGTTAAAACCGAGACTTTGGTCGTCGGTTTCATTTCCCCCCTCGCAGACGAGACCGGGCACGATATGCTCAGAGGTGCCCAGGATTTTATCAGAGAGAATCCAGACATTCGTCTCACTCTCCTATTCAGATCCAGATTCCCGGGACACGCACAGAGCAGCACCCAGCTGACGGGTGGGGAATCCATCTCCCGCCACGATGGATTTATCGCAACTCCCCAGGCAGACGTTCCAGCGGAAATTCTTGGGAAGAAACCGTTGGTTTATTTTGAGCATGAGCGCGAGCACCCGCTCAACTGGTCGGTTCACATCGATAACCGCGCTGTTGGCGAGATTGCGGCAAATCATTTTCTCCACAAAGGCTACAGGCATTTCGCCTATTGCGATTACGCTAAGGAACCCTCTCCACATGATGGGGGCTATATCGCGGACTCCCGTTCCGGGGATCGATTCGGCGGATTCCGTGATGAACTTTTGGTCTCCGGGATACCTGCCTCCAATATATCCCGAGGCACCTGGATAGACGATCAAGGCCTTGTCACCTGGCTGAAAACTCTTCCCAAGCCTTGCGGAATCTTCGCATTCAACGACGCACTTGGCCTCCACTTGATGAGATGCTGCGAGCTGGCAAGCTTACGAATCCCCCAGGATCTCGCCATACTGGGCACAGATAATTCCGAGTTCTATTGCAATACCGCGACTCCGAATCTGAGCAGCATCGATATCGGTTTCCGCCGTGCCGGATACCGGATTATCGAATACCTGGTAAAAATCATCCGTGCGGAACCCGATTACCCGCAGGCTCCGCTCCGTATTCCCGTCCGTCATGTTGTGGAACGGGAATCTACACGGGGAGCGGCGACCGACGACGCCGCCATTAATGCTGCGCTCAGCTTCATCAGACTCCGGCATAATGGTGAAATATCGATTCCACAAATCGTCAAGGTTTCGGGAATCAGCCGGCGGAGCTTGGAGAACCGTTTCAAATCTATTCTGAACCGATCAATTTTAGATGAGATCCAACGAGCCAGACTCGATACGGCGGCAAACCTGCTCACGAGCACAAACCTTTCGATTAACGAAATTGCGGCCTTGAGCGGCTTCAAACATACCCGGCACTTCTGTCATCTTTTCAAATCACAAGCCGGTTGCTCCGCGTCGCAATTCAGGAAGCGACATTTTGGCTAATCGAAGGAGTTTATTGCGCTCTGAATGAATTTTTATTCGTTAATTAGCATTTCTTTTCATTTTCCATCGTGGTATTTTGTCAACAATTCCTAGCGAAATTAAAAAACCTATAGTTATAACATGAAATTAACCAAAAAAATACTTGGAACCACTGGCATCATTAGTCTCATGAGTTTTCTGCCAGCGGGTCAATCCATGGCCGCCGCTACGATTACCGCGACAGGCCTGAACTTCCGCCCGACAAGCCAGTCTGTTCCGGATGGACTATATCCCAATCAGGGAACTTCTACCCAAGGTGGAACGAATACCGGCTTGCTAAGGTTTGCCTCCGGTCCAGGGACGGGAACAACAGCACCTGCCGGCAACAACGATCTGGGTAGCTACAATTTTGTTTGGTCCGGCCTAGACATTGACGGGGTTGGCGGAACCAACGACTATATTAATTTTACGATTTCTGTGACTGCCACTGGTGGCAGTGGAACGGTGAGATTTGACGGACAAGGATTAGGAGTAACCGGAGGAATCAATTCCGGCCTGCAATCTGGAGAGACGCTTTCGTTTACTCTTACTAGTGTATCCAGCAATGTTGGGAGTGTGACCTCGTTTGGTTTCACAGGTGCCGGCTACGGAACTTCCGCGAGCACGGCTTCGGGCCCGACTACAGCTACCTCATCGGCTGATATCAACGGGGTAACCGTAACCAACGACCTTGCGGGCACCACAGAAGGATACCGCTATTTCGTCAAGGAAATCGACTTCGCATCTACCCAAACTGTTCTTTTCAACAACATCGTCCATACCTCCGGAACCGCTGATCCGACAGGTTGGGCACGCACTTTTGATCTATCTTTCACGCACGATGTAGTTCCTGAGCCAAGCACTTTTGCGCTTTGTGGTCTTGGACTTCTTGGCTTTGTGGCCCGCCGCCGCCGATAATCGCTCGTTCCCGGCAAAGATTACTCATTCAAAAAAGCCCTCGCCGTTAGGTGAGGGCTTTTTTTTGACCTAAAAGAGACTTTCTTTACCGTAAGATCACCGTTTCCAGCGACGGCCCGCCTGGCATTCAGGCCTGCCTTTTCCAGAGTGAAAAGTAGCCCCGGATGCCTCGTTTTAAATCATTTATAATGATAAATAGTATGGGGAGCAGGAATAGCGTGATGAATGTGGCGAAAAGGATTCCGAACGCCAGCGAGGCGGCCATTGGTTTCAAAAACTGCGCTTGCACCTGGGTTTCGAGTAGCAGCGGAGCCAAGCCGAAAAATGTGGTAAGCGACGTAAGTAGAATTGCGCGAAAACGATCGGCACCGGCACGGCGCACAGCCTCCTCGAGCGTTTTCCCTTCGGCCCGAAGGTCATCAACCGCACAGACCAACACGAGTGAATCGTTCACCACCACGCCGGAGAGCGCGAGAATTCCGAAAACCGAGAGAATAGAGATCGGGATGCCCATGGCGTAGTGACCAAGTAACGCCCCGATAATCCCGAAGGGGATCACCGACATAATGATCAACGGTTTGAGGTAGCTCTTTAGCGCAATCGCTACGAGCACGTAAATGAAAACAATGGAAAAACCGAATCCCACCATCAGCGAGTTCAAGGATTTTTCCCGCTGCTCCACCTCACCGCTCTCGCTGATGGAGATGCTTGGATGGCTCGCAAGTAACTCCGGAAAAAACTCATTGGTCAGGCGGGTGGTCACCTCATCCGAGCTTGTCACCGATTTGTTGACCGAGGCCTCGATCGATACCACCCGCTTGTTATCGATACGTTCGATGGACGCCAGAGATTCCGAATAATTCGCATCGGCGATCACCGGGAAGGGCACTGCTGATCCATCCGCAGCGCGGACCCTCATTTCTCGCAGAGTTTCAAGCGAATTACGCTTCTCCTCCGGGTAGCGGACCATGACTTTGATCTCATCCCGCCCACGCTGCACACGCTGCGCCTCGCGCCCGAAAAACGCATCGCGGACTCCGAGAGCCAGATCCCGCTGGGTAAATCCTGCGGCTTCGCCTTCCGGAGTAATGGAATAGACGATTTCCGGTTTCCCTGAATTGAAGCTGTCGCTGATATCAAAAGTCCCCGGGTAGGTGGCGATGACAGCCTTGACTTCTTTGGCAGCCTTTTCCAGCTCCGCGAGGTCATCACTCTCCAGATTTATCTCTATATCTCCCCCGCGTGGTCCCGCAGTCGCGCTGAACGTGAGTGACCGGGCGCCTGCCACGTTTCCGACAGATTTGCGCCAATCCTGCACTATATTCGCAGTAGGTAAAAACTCCCTCTCTGTCGATCTCGTAAGCTCTGTTACTACGGAAGAAGCCGTATTTGTGCTAGCGGAAACCTGGATCTCCATAAACGGATTGTGCCCGTATTGCTTTTCGTATTTTTCGGCCAGAGCTTCCGCCGCTGCGACGATCCGCTCTGTCTGAGCATGCAGATACTCCACCGATTGGCCCTGTTCCAAGGTGAGGTTGGCACTGATGTTGTCATTATAGATGTTCGGGAAAAACACGAAGCGTAGCTTCCCGGCCGGGAATAAACCAATCACCAGAATAAAGACCGCGATAAATGCCGCGAGAACCGCATACCGCCAGGGAATAGCCCAGTGAATCGCCGGCCGGTAGAAACGGTTGATAAAACCGGCCAAACCACTCGAGACGGCGTCTTGTAACCTTTTAAACCCCTTCGAGATAAAATTCCTCGGCTTTCGATGCACATCGATATGCGCAAGATGGGATGGGAGCACTAGCTTTGACTCCACCAGAGAGAAAATCAGACAGAACACCACCGTCGTAGCGATCTGTCCAAAAACATTGCCCAAGCGGCCACTGACCTGAGTGAGAGGAAGGAACGCGGCAATGGTGGTGATCACTCCGAACGTCGCAGGCGTGATGACCTTGCTCACTCCGCGGACCGTGGTCTCGATCGCACCCTCCTTGCCGTGTTCACTCGCTTCCTTTTCGGAATAAATCGACTCTCCGATAACAATGGCATCATCGACGACAATACCCAACACGACCAGAAATCCGAAAGCAGAAATGATATTCACTGACATATCGATCCCCGGGATTGGGAACAAGGCGACCGCACCTGCCAGTGAAACAGGGATACCCACCGCCACCCAAAAGGCCAAACGGAAGTTCAGGAAAAGCATCAAAATCCCTAGCACCAACGCGACACCCACAACCCCGTTCGAGCCGAGCAACGCCAACCGATCACGGATGTTGGCCGCTCCGTCCAACCAGCTTGCAACCTCTATCCCTTCGGGTAGGTCTTTGACATTTTCCACCACTTCCCGTGCCTGTTTTACGGCATCAAGAATATCGTCATTGCCTTCCGTGACAACCTGAAGACTGGTTGTCGGCATATCCCGGAATCGGTTCAAAAACTTTTGGTCCACGAATCCATCCCTCACCGTGGCGACATCGCGAACGAATATCCGCGTTCCATCAGGATTGGTCCGCACCGGTAGATCTTCGAAATCTTTCTTGCGGTATGCCTGATCACGAGCCCGCAACGAAATATCACCCCGCTCGGAACGAACGTCACCACCTCCCAGATCGACGGAGTTTTCCGTTACGGCATCCGCCAGTTCCTGGAAAGTCATTCCGAAGCGGCGGAGCTGCTCCTCGGACGGCTCGATGGAGATTTCGTAATCGCGTGCGCCAAATGTCTCCACCTTGGAGATCGCTGGCTGAGCGAGAAGTTCATCACGGATAGCCCGCGCGGTTTCCTTCCTCTGGGCTTCATCCGCAGTGCCGTAAATTTCGATCCAAAGGACTTGGTTGGTGCGTTTCCGCTCTGTCACTACCGGCTTTTCCGCTTGCTCGGGAAGCGAGGGAATCGCATCCACCTGGACTTTGATATCATCCAAAAGCTTCGTGATCGGATAACCTTCGATGGACTCCACAGTCACCGTCGCCAGACTATCGGTGGAAACCGAACGGACCTCATCAATACCCGTGACAGATTGCAGAGACTCCTCAATGGGAATGGCAACACCACGCTCGACATTCTCGGGAGTGCCGCCCCGGATCGGCACGGTAACGGTGACAGTTTCTGCAGCGAACGCCGGGAAACCTTCCTTCCGGACGGTGAGGGCTGAAAAAATGCCTGCGCCAAGAACCGTGAGCAGCAGAATATTCGCAACAACCGGATTGTCTGCGAACCAAGTGATAAAAGGATGTTTTTCTTTCACTTCGTTGTCTGTGCTGGTTTCACCTTCATTCCATCGCGGAAATTACTCAGTGGCCTCGTGACGACCCGGATTTCGCCAGCCGGTTTCTCAGTGCTTGGATCCAGAGTTACAAAGATATCCCCATCGTGGCCGAACTCCCTGTGAGCTGGAACCTGTTTGAGATTTTCGTCCTCGCCGATGATCCATAGGTATTGGTCGTTTACCAAAGCCGCTTCCGGGATGCGATAGCTGTTCTCTATCTCCACTCCATCAATCAATGCATTGGCGAACATCCCTACCGGCAGAGGATTTTCTTCGTCAGCGAAGGGATCCGTCACCTCCGCCACGGCGTAGATCACCTGGTTTTTCTGATCGACCGTTGGATCCAGCCTCACCAGCTTTGCCTCCCAGACATGTCCGGGTTTCAGCGGACTGGTAAGTTTTGCATTTGTCGGCAGCTTTACCCGGACCGCTTCGGTGGCTGTCAATGGCAGCCGGATTTCTACTTTTTCAGTGGAAACAAGATTCCCGAGAGATGCCTGTGGTGAGGCTTGATTTCCAGGAGAGGCGGAACGTGCAGTGACAATTGCGGAAAAAGGAGCACGCAACTCAGTGCGATCCAGATCTGCCTGGGCCTTGGCAATATTTGCTTTCGCAGCGTCCATATCAGCCTGCGCCGCCGATAGCTGTGGCTTTCTCAATACAAAATCCGAAGCTTTCGATAACTCCCGGCCGGATGCTTCCCAATCGCCCGCCGCTTGGGCCGCACGGATTTCCTCTTCGGCAAAGGTCCGCTCCGCAACTGTGAGTATCGATTTCTGCTCGGCTAGAGCCGCCTCGTAGTCCGTCGGGTCGATCTTTACCAATAAATGATCCGGGGAAACTGACTCACCAACACGGAATTTGGGAGATACATACGTGATTTTACCACTTACCTGGGGGGTGAGCGCCGTCTCGAAATAGCTCGTCACTGTGCCGTAGCTTCTCACAGGAGGGGAATGATTCTCTGGAGAAACGGTGAGTAGATCCACCACAGGCACCACCGGTGGCGGTTGTTTCACCTGGGGTTCTTCTTTTAGAGACACGAGAAATTCATAACCGAAAAATGCCAGAACAATGATGACGACAGGGACGATAATCTTGAGAGCGAGTTTCATGGGAAATTAGTATGCTTTGCCGAGGGCGAGGGCGAGGGCCACACGGTTCTGGAATCGGAGATTCTTAAGGCTGATGAGATCTTCTTCTGCCGTAAAACGGCGGCGTGTCGCATCGAGGACGGTGAGAATCTCCACCAGGCCGGATTCATAATTCCGGAGACTTCTATCCTCCGCGCTGCGTGCCGCATCGAGTGCCCGTGCAGTAGCCTCTTCCTGCTTTTTCAGATATTGCTCGGAGCCTAGAGCGTTCTCCACTTCGCGGAAAGCGTTGAGGACAGTGGAGCGATAGCTGGCAAGCGCTTGTTTTGCCCGGGCGTTTGCGGCTCCCAGCTCAGCGCGTCTTTCGCCACCGTCGATCACAGGCCCGGCAAGGCCGCCGACGAGCGACCAAACCGTGAAATTTGATTCCGCCAGATTGGATAAAACCGAGGATTGCTGCCCGCTACCGGCAGTGAGGCTGAACTTGGGAAAAAGGTCTCGATGCGCGACTTTCACATTGGCATCTGCGGCACGGATCCTCTGGTAGGCGGAAAAAATATCAGGCCTGCTCTCCAGCAAGGTCGATGGGATCCCGGCTGCCACGCCTCGTTTCAACGAGGGCCAATCACTGGCGGTGCGGCTCGCATCAGGATACGCCCCGGTTAAAACCGCCAGGTCGCGTGAGGCTTGGTCGCGGCTATTCCGTCGCTGGTTGATCGTCGATTTTGCGGTTTCCACATCAGTTCTGGCCAGGTCCAGCTCGCCCAGATCCGCAGTCCCTAGCTCGAACCTCCGGTTGACCAAATCCAGCGTATTCTGGAATGATTCCAACCGGCGTGTCGCCAGATCTTCTAGTTTTCCCGCCGCGATAAGGTCGAAATATGCTTGGGCAGTCTGTGCGGCGATCGATTGACTGGCGGCCGCATAATCCGCCGCAACGGCGTTCCGGTCTGCATCCGCAGCAGCAACACCGGCCCGAATCCGCCCCCATACATCCACCTCCCACTGGGCATCCAGCGAGGCGCTGTAACTATTGGTGATGACCGAGCCGAAATTATTGCCTCCGCCTGATGAGTTTGTTTTCAGCCGCCGTGCCTCACCGCTGGCATCAATGGAAGGGAAAAGCCCCGCTCTTGCATTGCGGGTATTGAATCCAGCCTCCTCCAAACGCGCCGCAGCTTCAGCGAGATCAGGATTCTTACTCTGGGAGAGCCGGATCTGCTTTTTCAATTCCCCGTCCCTGAAAAGATCGCTCAGGCTACCCACCAGCTCTGGAACAGGAGCTCTGCCGCTCGCATACTCTCCTCCAAATTCCAAGCCCTCGTCTCTTTCGTCACTTTTTGCGGATGGAAGCGAAGGACATGAAACCAGTAAAACTCCGGCTGCGAGCGACGGTATGGCGAAACGAATGGATGACATGACTGAAGAACAAAACTATGCGGAAAGGATGATATTACGGAACCGACCCAGGAGAGCATGCTTCTGCCACGAAAATTGTGTATTTTCATACAACAATTGTAACGCAAACGTCAGTTTCGACTGAAAAATGCCACCGCACACTTATTTCATCTGTATTTTTTGAAACGGCATTGCCGAATTTCCGTAGAGCTGCTAGCTAAAAACCGTTAGATCATTTTTACGAAAAATTATACCCATGAAACGCCTTTTACCCCAATTGTCGTCGATCTTACTGGCATCTATCAGCCTATCCCCACTCTCCGCCCAGCAATCGGCGGCGAAAGAATCTCCCTCAGCCCTGATCATTTTCGATGCGTCTGGCAGCATGTGGGGGCAAATCAAAGGAAAGGCAAAAATCGAGATCGCCAGGGAAGTCGTTGGAAATCTCGTCAAGGATCTCCCGGAGGAGACCGAGCTCGGCTTGATGACCTACGGGCATCGGCGTAAAGGCGATTGCGAGGATATCGAGCTGCTCATCCCCGTGGGGAAAGTGGATCGCTCCGCCTATATTAGCGCTGTTCAAGATATCATGCCAAAAGGGATGACCCCGATCACCGCTGCTCTGGAGCTCGCAGCTGAAGGCCTGGGCTACAAGGAACAGAAGGCAACCGTCATTCTGGTTTCCGATGGGCTCGAAACCTGTGATGCGGATCCTTGCGCTGCAGCGAAAAAGCTGGAGGAACTCGGAGTCGACTTCACAGCCCATGTGATCGCCTTCGACCTTAAGCCGGAGGAAAGCGAAAAACTACGCTGTATCGCGGATTCCACCGGCGGGAAATTTTTTCCTGCATCGGATGCCGGCTCGCTCAAGGATGCCTTGGATCTAGCGGTCGATGCCGCCGCGCCCACCGTGGAGACCAAAGCCCCCGCAGCAGCACGTGAGGTGGAACTTACCGCGCCCGATACAGCCACTGCCGGTTCCGATATCGAAATCAGCTGGAAAACAGACACGGAAAAAGGTGATTATGTCACGATTGCAAAAGCCAAGGCGAAGGATAACGCGAACGAAGGCTTTGCCTATACCTTTGAAAAAACGGCTGCGAAACTCACCACACTTCTCACTCCCGGTGACGCGGAGATCCGCTATATCTCCGGCTCTACCGGTGAAATCATCGCGAGACGTGCCATCACGCTCACAGAATTTCAAATCACTCTCAAAGCTCCCGCCGAAGCAATTGCAGGCTCGGAGGTGCTGATCGAATGGACCGGTCCCGGTTATGAGAGAGACTTCATTACGATCGTCCCGAAAGACAAAAAAGATGGCGAATACGAGCGTTGGAATTACACCAGCAGGGGAAATCCTCTCCCTGTGGTCGCCACATTTACCACCGGCGATGCAGAAATCCGCTACATGAGTGAGACGGGCAACGTTGTCCTCGCACGCCACCCGATCAAAATCCTGCAAGGCGAAATCACGTTGAAATCGCCTGCGGAAGTCATTGCGGGATCCGCCGTTTCCATTGAATGGACGGGGCCGAATAACAAAGGGGACTTCCTCACCATCGTGCCAAAGGACCTCGATGACGGCAAATACGAGTCCTGGGCTTATACGGAATCCGGGTCTCCTTCGGAAGTCTCCGCCAGCTATACTCTTGGCGATGCGGAGATCCGTTATATGAATGAGAACGGGAACCGGGTCCTGGCCCGCGCTCCGCTGAAAATCATCGCTGCGGAAATCACTATGAAAGCCGCTCCCCGGGCTTTGGCCGAGGATTCCGTATCCATCGAATGGACAGGCCCAGACAACAAAGGGGATTTTATCACAATCGTTCCTAAGAATGTGGAGGACGGCAATTACGAGGGCTGGGCTTACACCTCGGCTGGCTCTCCGCTAAAAGTCGAAGCGCCCAAAAACACGGGAGAAGCGGAAATCCGCTATATGAATGAGAATGGAAACCGTGTTCTCGCGCGAATCCCCATCACAATTCTCTCCGCTGAAGAAAAATAGATAAAAAGACCGGCTCTGTTACGTATGGTGCCAGCACCAGCAATATCTCCGCTGGCGCTTCATCAAATTACAACCGGCGGAAAGAATCTTGGTTTCCACTGCCGAATGCTTGCCAACATCCCTCTGTATCTATAATCCCAACAAACAATTTAAAACCACATGAGTAATTCAGACGCAATAGCACCAAATGCCAGCCGACTCCTCTGGGCAGGCTTCACCGCCATCCTCGCCGCCGGCGTGGGCTTCGGGGTCCGGGGAGGACTCTTCAGCACCTGGGAATCGACCTTCAACCTCAATGGAGCCCAGCTTGGCGCAATCAGTCTCGGAGCCGGCTTCATCAGCTTCTGCTTCGGAATTATTATCGGTGGAATCGTAGTTGATAAAATCGGATACGGAAAATTGGTGTTCACCGCATTCCTGCTCCACGTTCTCTCCGCTTTTGTAACATTTGCGGCAAAGCCGGGAATGGATAGCAACACCGCCTACCAATTCCTCTATTGGGGCACTTTCTTGTTCGGACTGGCCAACGGCACGCTGGAAGCTGTCGCAAACCCTCTCGTGGCCACGCTTTACCCAAAGAACCGGACCCATTATCTGAATATCCTTCATGCCTCATGGCCGCTCGGCATGGTTTTCGGCGGATTGATCGGCTGGACCCTCGGCTCCGGTGAAAACGCATGGGACTGGAAATGGCAGTTGGCTCTCTATCTCGTGCCGACCCTCGCTTACGGCATCATGTTCTTCAAACAGAAGTATCCGAAATCCGAAGCATCCGCAAAGGGCCTCAAATTGGGAGAAATGTTCAAAGACGTCGGCATTCTGGGGACTCTGATCGTTTCCGTATTGCTGTTCTTCTTCCTCCGCAGGGATTTCTTCGGTGGTCTTCTCGGACTCAATGAAACGCTTTCCAATATCTTCTCGGGCATCGTTGCTTTCGCGCTCCTCGCTTGGGTCGCCACCCTCACAAAATTCGCGATCGGACACTGGCTGATCTTCGTGCTTTTCATCACCCACGCGCTCGTCGGCAGTGTCGAACTCGGGACCGACGGCTGGATCCAGAATATCACCGGCACCATTCTCAACCCGGAACAAGGCAAGATCCTTTTCGTCTTCACTTCGTTGATCATGTTCGGGCTTCGTTTCTGCGCCCATTTCATTGAAAGCAAAGCCGGGGTAAAACCTATCGGCCTTCTCTTCATCTGTTCCCTCCTCGCAGTGGTCGGCCTCAATCTGGTAAGCGCCGTCAGCTCCTTCGGAGTCGCCTTCGGTGCACTTTTTGTCTATGCGCTTGGCAAAACTTTCTTCTGGCCGACGATGCTTGCAGTCATTGGCGATCGCTTCCCGCGGACCGGTGCTGTTGCAATGAGCTTGATGGGCGGCATCGGCATGTTGTCGGTCGGGCTTCTGGGTGGTCCCGGTCTCGGATATGCCCGCGATAGATTCTCCGCTGGCGAACTCAAAGAGGCAGACAGCGCACTCTATGCAGAGGTCAAGAGCACTGGAAATGCCAGCGAATTCCTGTCTTTCGAATCGGTTCAACCAATCGATCCCAAGGTGCTCAATCCCGCCAAGGACATCTATGCGGCCAAAGTCGCCGTGGATCGCGGCTCAGAGGATGAGAAAACCATCCAAAAGGCAGCCACCCTGACTCCGGAACAGGAATTGATCGCGAAGTCCGATATCCAAGGGAACAGAAAGGTCCTGAAAATTGACTCATTCATTCCCGCCGGGATGGCAGTGATCTATCTGCTCCTGATGCTCTATTTCCGCGCAATCGGAGGATACAAGCCACTCAATATCGAAGAAGCCACTGGCGGTGTGGAAGGTCCTGTCCGCTAACCCGGCCCTTTGTTAGTTACTTCCAGACGGCGCATCCGATTCGGGTGCGCCGTCTTTTTTTACCTTGCGTCGACTTCCTATCAGGGAGTCAAATGGGTGCGGATGGCAAACCACCTAAAGAAATCGCCCGCTCATACCCTGACGATCAAGCCACGGGTTATGGCAGCCTTGCGTTCAATACTTTTCCTCTCACTCTTACTAATTCCAACCGGTGTCCACGCCGCCAAGCGTGTGAATATCGCGGATGGCTTCGATTTTCCTGTGGGGAAACCCGACTCCGCAGGCTATTACAAAGCGCGTGGGTTGCGCCTGCGTTCTCCCACCCATTTTGGAGAGGATTGGAATGGGCGCAATGGAGGAGATAGCGACCTCGGTGATCCCGTCTACACTTGTGCGGATGGCATTGTCACCTTCGCCTACAATGTCCGGCAAGGCTGGGGAAATGTTGTCTTGATCCGCCATGCCTATCGGGATCCTTCAAGCGGCCAGGTAAAATTCGTGGATTCCCTCTACGGACACCTCGATAAGATTATGGTAAAAGTCGGCCAAGGCGTGAAGCGCGGCCAACAGGTGGGAACCATTGGGAGCAATTTCGGCATGTATCCCGCGCATTTGCATTTCGAGATCCGCCATAACATCCACATCGGAATGCAGCGGAACTCCGTGGCATCCACTTTGGATAATTGGGCCGATCCCACAGATTTCATCAATAAATATCGACGTCTCAACCGTGAGTGGCGTCCTGTTGCTGTGCCTACCGGGACTTATGAGGAATACGCCGGTTTCAAAGGCCTCTGAAGCCCCAGAGGCATGAGCCAGCCACTTCCGGTTTGGCACGTTAGGATATCCTTCCCTCCAACTTTTTCCAGGTTTCACCAAAGTAATTTGCTCGCATGTCACGGCCCACCAAACGCCACAAGTCCTCCTCGTTTATCCCTATCCTGATACTCATCGCAGCGGTCTCCATCTGGATACACGATGCCTACAAACAGGGAAACCTCGCCTCTTTCTTCGAGAAAACCAATGCCGAGCTTACAAATGGCGATAAGAAATCTTCCGGAAGCTCGCCTGCGCCCACCTCGAGTGATTCGTCCGCCGGTCACTCCTCCCCTTCAAGCCCGACCCGAACGGGAAAATATGATACCTACCATGGCTGCGCGTTGGTCGGCGATCGGTCCAACGATGGTGATTCCTTTCGGGTGAAGCTCCCCGATGGAAAATCGGAGATCATCCGCCTTTACTTCGTCGATACGCCGGAAAGTGCTTTCAAGTCTTACCGCGGGGCGGCGACAAATCATCAGAGAATCCAGCAACAGGCGGACGATATGGGTGGCATCAGTCCTCAACAGGCTGTGGAAATCGGGAAAAAGGCCAAAGAGTTCACCTCTGCCATATTGGGAGCCAGTCCATTCACCCTCTATACCGAATGGGACAGCCCGTTCAATGATCGGCGTTATCACGGCTTTGTAGAGGTGGTCTACGGAGGCAGAAAACGTTTTCTCCACGAGCTACTCGTCGAAAAAGGCTATGCGCGTATCCACACGAAAGGCGGGCAGTTGCCGAACGGCAATTCTGAAAGAAAACAGGAAAACCACCTTTTCAGCCTCGAACGCAAAGCGAAATCCGCAAACTCAGGCGCATGGGGTCTGTGAATTCCAGCGACTGCCATAGTCTACGATTCAATGAAAATCTACACGCTCAAAACCTGCGACTCCTGCCGGAAGGCCACCAAGTGGTTGAAAGAACAGGGTATCTCTTTCGAAGAGATAGCCATCCGCGCAACCCCTCCATCTGATAGCGAACTGCAAACCGCATTGAAGAACCTCAATGGAGACATCAAGAAACTCTTCAATACCTCGGGTCAGGATTACCGGGTGCTCAACTTAAAGGAGAAGCTTCCCGGGCTCCCGGAGGCGGATGCGCTTCAGCTGCTCGCTGCCAACGGGAATTTGATCAAACGCCCCTTCCTCATCTCCGGCGGAAAAACCTTGGTCGGTTTCAAACCCGATTTATGGAAATCCCAGCTGACCGAAGCGTAGGCCGATTGCTCCTTTTCAACATGCCGGGGGGCACACATTTCCCAAATTTCCGCTTCTAAGTAATGCCGCTTTTCCACACAGTCCCGGCATGCCGATCTCCGAATTCGCCAACTCCTTTGTCTGTGACCTCGTTGCCTATGAGCCGGGCAAACCGATCGAAGAAACCGCCCGGGAACTGGGCCTCGATCCCTCATCCATCGTAAAAGTCGCCTCCAACGAGAATCCGCTGGGACCTTCCCCGCTGGCAAAGGAAGCCATGCGCGATGCCATCGATCTGGCACACATTTATCCGGATGGCGGAGGCTTCAAGCTACGCACCGCAATTGCCGAAAAACTTGGGTTCGACATCTCAAATATTGTCCTCGGCAATGGCTCCAACGAGATTATCGAGCTTCTCTGCCACACCTTTCTGAATCGTGACGCGGAGCTGATCGCAGCAAAGCACGCATTCGTGGTTTACAAGTTGATGGCTACGCTTTTCGGAGCAAAATATGTGGAAGTGGACGATCCGGACTTCATCCACGACCTCAATGCAATGGCCGATGCAATCACGGAAAATACCCGTCTCGTTTTCATCGCAAACCCGAATAATCCGACCGGCACTCAAGTCACCCAGGAAGCAATCGATCGTTTTGTGGATCGACTCCCCGCTCATACCATCGCCGTCTTTGACGAGGCATACTTTGAATTCCTGGATACCCCACCGGATGTTCTGAAACACGTCCACGCAGGCAAAAATGTGATCGTGTTACGCACCTGCTCGAAGATCCACGGCCTCGCCGCACTGCGGATCGGCTATGGAATTGCACCGAAACCGATCGCCGATTTACTGCAGAAGGCCCGCCAACCCTTCAACACCAACGCACTCGCACAAGCGGCGGCACTCGCCGCTCTGAACGATGCCGACCACATTGAAAAAACCCGCGAGGTAAACCGCCAAGGCCTTGCCTTCTACGAAAAAGCCTTTGCCGAACGCGGAATGAACTTTGTGCCTTCCGTAGCTAATTTCATCTTGGTTGAAGTCGGCGATGGAGACCGCGTTTTCAAGGAAATGCTGAAGCAAGGCGTCATCGTTCGTGCAATGTCCGGCTATAAATTACCCGGATGGGTTCGCATCTCTATCGGCACAGCAGCGGAAAATGCCCGCGCACTGGAGGTTTTGGATTCCGTCCGCTGAATCCAATGAAACGCGTTTCACCCGCGGATTCTCAGCACCTGTAAAAAGCAAAATTTATTCCTCACTGGCCAATCAGACGATTTGCCCCCATCTTCCCCGCGACATGAATTTCTCCGGCACACACACCGCTATTCTCACCCCTTTCCGCGAAGGTAAAATCGACGTTCCGGCCTTTGAGGCCCTTATCGAGCGCCAGATCGCCGCCGGCATTACCGGCATCGTTCCGGTTGGCACCACGGGTGAATCCCCTACGCTTAATTCCGAAGAACATATCGAGGTCATCCGTCTGGCTGTGGAATTCGTTAAAGGCCGTTGCCATGTCATTGCAGGCACCGGTGCAAATGCGACAGCAGAAGCCATCGAGCTCACCCAAGCTGCCGAGAAGATCGGAGCCACCGCTTCCCTGCAAGTCTGCCCCTACTATAACAAGCCATCGCAGGAAGGTCTCTACCTCCACTTCAAAGCCATCGCAGATTCCACCTCACTTCCGATCATGCTTTACAGTGTTCCCGGGCGCTCCTCCATCGAGATTGCAGCGGAAACAGCAGCACGTCTGGCCAATGACTGCAAAAACATCACCGGAATCAAGGAAGCGGGTGGCTCGGTCGACCGGATCAACCAGCTCGTCCAAGCACTACCGGATGGATTCAGCATTCTTTCCGGGGATGATCCATTGACTCTCCCCTTCATTGCCTGCGGGGCCAATGGCCTTGTCTCGGTAGCTTCAAATCTTATCCCGGAAGTCATGGTCAAGCTGGTGAATCACTGTCTGGCCAAGGAATTTCCCCAAGCTCTGGAAATGCAGAAACAGTATTACCCGCTGATGCGCGGCCTCATGTCCCTGGACGTAAATCCTGTGCCGGTGAAAACCGCTGTCGCACTCCAGGGTCACTTCAGCGATGAGCTACGTCTCCCGCTTGCACCGATGTCAGACGACAATCTCTTCGCTCTCAGGACTCTCATGAAATCCTACAATCTCATCTGAGATCCGACTTTTTTTTCCGCCGCTCCGGCTGCGGAAAACTTCCATTTCAACCTACAATACCATGTCCAGCCCTAAGCTATTCAATCCAGGTCCCGTCGATGTATCTCCTGAAACATTCGCCGCAATGTCTCACACGATGATTGGTCACCGTGGTAAGGATTTCGAGGAATTATATGCCTCGCTCCAGCCAGGTCTCAAAGAAATCTTCGGCACCGAGCGTCCGGTCTTCCTCTCGACTTCCTCCGCATGGGGCGTGATGGAAGGCGCATTGCGCAACTTGGTGAAGGAAAAAGTCCTTTGCCTCTGCTGTGGAGCATTTTCTGACAAGTGGCTCGATGTCGCAAAGAAATGTGGCTACGAGGCGGAAGCCATCCAGGTCGAATGGGGTGAAGCAATTGATCCTGAAGAAGTCCGCAAAAAGCTTTCCGAAGGTGGTTTTGATACCGTTACACTCATTCATTCCGAGACCTCCACCGGTGTGCTCAATGACCTTGCGGGAGTGGCGAAAGTGGTAAAATCTTTCCCGGACACGATGCTTATCGTAGATACGGTTTCCTCTCTATCCACTGTCGATGTCGATATGGATGCCAATGGCGTGGACGTCATGCTGGCTGGCGTGCAGAAGGCTCTCGCGCTTCCTCCCGGCTTGGCGCTGTTTGCAGTCTCGGAGGCGGCCATGGAACGATCCAAAACCATTCCGAACCGCGGTTACTACTTTGATTTCCTTGAATTTGCCAAGAACGATGCCGCGAACAACACGCCGACCACTCCTTGTATCTCGCTTCTCTTCGGTCTCCAGTTCATGCTTGGTCAGATTGCAAAAGAAGGCTTCTCCGCACGTAAGGCACGGCATGCCAGGACCAATGCAATGATCGCCGATTGGGCGGAGAAACACGGTTTCCAAAACTTTGCGCCGGAAGGATATCGTTCTCTTGCATTGTCCTGCTTTGCGACCCCGGAAGATTTTGATCAGGCAACCTTCATCAAAGAGCTGAAATCCAGATACAATTTCCTGATCAATGGCGGTTACGGAAAAATCAAGGGCAAGACCTTCCGCATTTCCAACATGGGCAATGAAACGGAAGACTCCATGCAGGAGCTCATCGATGCAATGGATATCATCCTTGAGGAAATGAAGGGCTGAGTTGGTTCGAATGCACTAATATTCTATTGAAAAGCTGGTTCGGCGTAATTTGTCCAACCAGCTTTTTTTGTGCCTGCTCCGAGAAATTTCCCACACAGATTACCTATGGGGCCTTCTTCAAAATTTCAAAAGAAGGCTCTCAAATCATCGTCACTGCGCATCGCTATCAGCGAGTAAGCATACTTCTCATTTGCCCAACTAGCTCTGGCCCAATTTCCACTTTGATAGATATTGGGGTGGTCCACAGTTGGCAGATCCCCTTCAACATCGCTGCGGCGGAAAATCACCAGGTGGATTTCACCGTTTTTATCATCCAGGCAGATGAGAGAACCTTTGCGACCATCAATGACAAGCTCACGACATCCCAGACCTTTGAGTGCAAGTAGGCTTTCGGGAAGGTTGAGTTCCCCACATGGCAGCCCGCGCGCGCGCAGATGTGAAACCAAGACACGCTGGTTCTGGTTCATTTCATCGAGACTGAAAATCGGGGACTCTATTGTGCTGATGGCACTGGCTTGGACAGCCTCAGCAGTCGGGGCGGATGTTTGATTCTCGGCAATTACCCCGGGATTGCTGCTTCCTTGGCTATCCGAGCGATCGATCATCAGCACCAAGGCCAGAACAATCCCCGCGACCGCCGCTAGTGGAATTCCGAATCTCGACCAGTTGAAATCTGCTTTCACGACTTTTTCCGTCTTCTCCATGGACACCAGAATCCGATCTCGCAATCCTTCCGGGACGCTGATCGAGGCCATCGCATCCATCATTCTCTCGTCCTGATCCGTGTTCTTACGCGGATATTCGGAACCACTCTGGACCATTGCCAGGAGCACATCGGCACGCAACCCAGCCGGTAGCTCCACACGAGCTAGGCTCTCCGCAAATTCCACATCAAATGCGCGTTCTCTGACAAGCCACTCACCCAGCTCACGATCGCTCGTTGCCAGTTGAAGCGCTTCCGCGAAATCGGCATCGTTGGCATCGGCACCATCCGGCCTGAAACTCCGGAGAATGAATCTGGCTTTTTCTCTATCCATGTTTTTTGTGAAATAATTCTGGGTTCACATCCACAAGATTCTTGGGGCCGCTGGAGGGCTCCGAAATCATTCTTTTCCTCAGCATATCCTTCCCGCGGGACAAACGGGACATCACAGTTCCAATAGGCACATCAAGAACCTCCGCGATTTCCTTGTAGCTATGCTGTTGCAAATAAAATAGCGCAAGCGGCGCACGATACAACTCGTCCATTTCGCCCAGCAATTGCACGGCCCGATGACCATCCAGATGCCGCTCGGCATCTTCTTCCTTGGAGACCTGCTCAGTCATAAGACTCTCGTCCAGTGGCTCATCTGAAAAGCGGGATAGCTTTCGTCGTTGCCCGAGAAACTCACGATGGAGCGTGGTAAAGAGCCAGGTCTTCGCCTTGCTGCGGTCTCTCAACTGGGAATTTTTTTCCGCCCATATGCAAAAAGTCTCCTGAACCAAATCCGCCGCATGATCCGGGCTGCGTGTCAGGGAATACCCGAACCGATACAGCGCCTCGTAATAGGCATCCACTAATTCAGCAAACTCACTCATACTCGCAGCATAAGAGCATTCTCCCCGCTATGCTATTCCCAATAAGCCTAGAGATTTGAATATTTCTTGAAATGACTCGGAAATATCCCTCCGCAAACGCGGGCTCATCTTTGAGGATCAGCTCTCCCATTTCTCGATCTTATCCATCAGTTCACGCTCCCGGCGTTCATCCACGGCCTTCTCTTCGTAACGAACCCCATAATGATAACCCAACAGTTCTTCGCCGAACTCCACTTGTGGATCCATCTCGGCCAGCTGTTTTTTCAACGTAGTGCCCGGCTTTGATGGAAGACCCTTTTGCGAAAGAGCTTTCTGCCATCGCGCCAAATAACCTGCGTTTATGCCATGGGTAAAATGAGGAGAACCTCGATGCACAATCCTATGGCGACCTTTCGCACGACCCAAAATTATGCCAGTCGTCACAACGGCAAAGACGCCCATCAACGCCAAAGCCGTTTTTTCCACATGCCCACTACCTCCGGAAAATCCCTCACTCTCGTCCTCTAGCAGAGCCTTCTCCGGCGCTGGTAGAACTTCTCCGGCCCCGGCAACATGGGGACGTCCGCCACCGCCAAGCACAACTGGTGGCGTAGGCTCCATCACCACCCAGCCAGCTCCTTCCACTTTCACCTCCACCCATGAGTGGGCTTCCCGGGCACGAAATACGAACATCATGTCCTCTTGGAAATACTGCCCTCCAGCCCAGCCATAGGCCACCCTGCTCTCTACTCCCAGCGCTCTGGCCATCAACGCACCCGCTGTGGCAAAAAACTCGCAATGCCCGCGTTTTTCCTCAAACAGAAAGTTCTCCAATGGATCCAGCCCCCATGGATTCCGCGTCACCAAAGAATAGCTGTAATTCTCCCTTAAAAACTTCTGGATATTCAATAGCTGGTCCAGCAGTTCTCCATTTCCCGCCACATTACGGGCGAGCTCACTGATTCCAGGATCTAGGCCCTCCTCCTTGTTCTCTGTAAAAATCGGCATCGTTTCGGGTCGCAAATCATCCAGTATCTTTGGTTCGGAACTAGCCAGATATTCAAATCCGGAAATAGTGCTGATATCCGGTAGGAAGCCCATCGCCTCGGCGGTAAGCGATAGATTCGGCAATCTCGCAGCTCTGGTTCCCTGCAGGGCGGTTAGCATATTCTGTCCGCCGGGATCCTTGCCGATAAACACCTCGTGAAGAATTTCTCCCTCGGTTTTTTCGTCAAACCGAATCCACCCCTCGTCGTCCGCCACCACCATCCTACCCGGCTGCTCTCGCATACTCCAAACTCCATCCTGAAAACGATCCAGCGCGAAAGCTCTGACATAGATCTGGCGTTTCAACAGACGGTCCGCATCCTCCTGCTTCATGAGCTTCAGAAAGACCTCCGGTTTCGCACCCGGCTTGAGGTTGGTTCTCTTTGGCAACACCCGCTCCGTCTGATCCGCCCAGAGCCAGTTGCCAGACACAGAGTCGATCGCATTCCGTTTCTCCCGCTCGGCCGAAGCCGCAGGCTGAAGTTTTGCTTCAATTACAATTGCCAGCTCTTCCAATGGCTTGGGTGCGTAACTCAGAAGCCAGAGAAATGCACATTCCAACGCAAGAACACCCAGCCCCAATGCTGCGAAATCGATCACTCCCGGTCTTCTCGCGGCCTTTGCCAGCGGGAGGTCATCGGGCTCCCGGCCGGCCGCCCACCAGCACAAGCCGCCCAACAATACCAATACAGCCAGACACGTCCGGGGCAAAACCGGCAACGATTCCGGCCATCCTCCAAGAAGCGCGTACGCGAGTGCTCCGCAGAAAATCAGGGAAATCAGCCGCAAAATCATTTCCCTCCCCCTTTCTGTCCAAGCATTTGCCGCGAATTGCGCGGGCTACTTTTTCGCGCTCTATCGTAACGTGAGATATCAATCAGAACCGGCTTGAGGACCTTCGTCGGCAAAAGATTCTTCCATGCGCTCAAAGGCATGTCGGAGATCAGAATCACACATTCCCTATCACGGCTGCCCGCCAACGCACCGAGTAGATCGTGCGCTTCTGTCCAACTAGCTCTCCGGGCCATCAGCAGCTCCTCGCGGGACTCTGCCAGCTGGCGTCGTGTCCTTATTTCCCTTTCCGACCAACCGGTGAAATCCGCTTTCCAACGCACCGCCATTCCGGAAGCCTGGAGCAACCGCAGCGTGCCGCTAAGCAATGAAATCGCATTCTCGAACCGGTCCGGCCGGATCAGGTTTCCATCGCCTCCAAAGGAGTGAAAGATGACCAAGCATTCTTCCGCATGGGAGCCGGGAGGCTCATCCTCCCTGACCAATAGACCCCCTCCACCTGCCTGGGATCTCCGGCTGGCGGCCCACACGATCCTTCGGACGGAATCGCCGCCCCGCCACTCACGCAACCCCCGCCAATCTCCTCTGCCTCCGAACTGCCGGGATCCGCCAAGCGGTGGGCCATCCAGCAAAAATCCATTCAAATGTAATTCGTGGGGAGTTTTCTGACGTGCCCATACACCGATCTCCGCAGGCAGCTCGATCCCGCGGGAAAAGCTCATCAGACCTAGGGGAAACCCGGATTTCAGCCAAGCTTTTTGAATGCTTTCCTTGCCGCGCTGCGTCAAGGAAAGCCGGGCCGATAGCTCCGCGGTTCCGTTTCCTTCCAGCCAGAGCACCCGCCCCGAAAACTCTTTTTCTCCATTCGGCCTGACTCCGAATTCGACCCAGAAGGCATCAAAAAATGCCCGGGGATTGATTAACTTGAGATGGCAATGAAAGCCCTTTCCCGCCTCAATTCTTGTAGGCCCACGATATTCCAAACGCAGGTTTTTGAGATTTCTCCGCCCAAGTATCCGGACCATCAGAAGAAGACCGGCAATGGATAACCCCATTGCCGCCATCACGCCATCCACTCTCCACATTCCCACAAAGAAGAGTGCGAGCCCCAATCCTCCGAGAATAATACCGGAACGCGTCCAGGCTAGCCGGATTCTACCCTCCGGCGGGGGTTCCTCAATGGATGATATTTGATTTCCGCTGGCCCCCATCGTTCTGACCGGTTCCCGGCCAATCGAGTTCTTTGGCATCCGCCCAAAGCTCTTCGAGACCATAAAAATCACGCATTTCCTCGTGCATTACGTGAACCATGACATCGATGTAATCCAGCACGACCCACTTGGAATCCGGCTTACCATCGGAATTTACAGGTTTCACCTTATGCTGTTTCTCAACAATGCCAGCAGTGTCCCGGATAATTGCTCTGAGGTGCGGCATTGAGGAGCCGGAGCAGACAATCATGAAATCGGTAAGGTTTGATACCCCGCGCATATCCCACACTCTGATGTTTTCCGCCTGCATTTCTTCTGCAGCACTAACACACGCTTTTGCTAACTCTTCTCCTTCAATCGCCATAAATATTACCTTCGGAAGGGGACAATAGCCCTATACGCGCTAAATTTGCAACCTGCTTTCTCACCATGCCGCCTATGCGGACACGGAAAACTAAAATCCGATCAAGGTGACCAGCTCCTGATCACTGAATTTATCCATGTGATCCACAGCCGCTGAAAGCATTTCCACTCTGGCCGCATCCTCGATAACGACCCATTTGTCTTCCTGGCTAACCTTTGTCGTGACGATCGGTTGCGAAACTTTGGTTTCCGCAGGACTTACGAAAAGCATGGCTGCGAAAACTCCACATGCTCCAACGGCGACCCACGGAGATGCTTTCACAAAAATATTCCACCACGGATCCCGCTCCGGAAGCTGCCGGAGGGCACGTAAAGTATCGTCCGCAAAACGAGCACTCGCCTCGCGGGGCTCAGCCTTACCGAGCAACTGCCAAGTCGCATCGTCGCTGTTCCAATCTTTTTCGTGTTCCATTTTCATGCTTTTACACCTCAGGAAACCCCAGCCCCATCCAAAAGTTTCACAAAAAGGGAAAATTCCTCAAACCCCACGCTTATCCCCCCAGAGGCGGACGTGCAATCGATCTGAAAATCTGACTCCAAGATCCCGGCAGCGGCCAGCCAACCAACCTGCAATTCTATCCAGTTCTTCCACGGTTCTTCCTTCCGGCATCAGAATCAACCGATTCATTGGCAAGCCGGTTACCTCCACCAGATCCAGGATTTCCGAGATATCCTCTTCCACTTGCACAACGAACTTGAACCAAGCGTTTCCACTTGCCGCCAGACCACGTAGAACCTCGGGCTTCCGCCGTAGCGTCTCCGCCACACCGCTATTGCGGAGTTTTGCAGAGACATTGAACTGGTCGATGGCTGCGAGGGTTTCCTCATTAGGCATCCGGCTGCCATTTGTTTCCATCTCGAAAAACCAATCCTTCCCGTCATCTCTCAGGAGCTTCATCAAGACGAGCAACTCCGCCTCATGAAGCAACGGCTCACCTCCCGTCAGGACCACTCGCCGGCAACCAAAGCCACGGACGATCTCAGCGACTTGCTCAGCACTTTTCTCGATAATCACATCATCCTTACGATGTTTCCGGTAGCCGGGAACCGAGTCCTTTTCATGGGCCCAGGGTGTCCCCTGGAAGTTCCACGTGTGATCCGTATCACACCACACACAGTGCAAATTACACAGCGATAGACGGACAAAAACCGCAGGCGCACCTACGCCCACACCCTCGCCTTGCAGGGTGAAAAATATCTCCGCTCCGTCCCCCAATCGCGCTAATTTCATGGGCCCACTCTCTGTGCTCGCGGCCGGCTTTTAAAGATCAGATTTCTGAGAATCCACCGCCGCCGGGTGTTTCAATCCTTACCCGCTCACCTTCGAAAAAGTCCGCTGTCATTTTTCCAGGCAATTCCGCGCGTTCCCCATTCACAGAGATCCTCTCCTGTGTGCCCGAGACGCCTTTTCCGCCACCACCCATTCCCTGTGGTGCCGTTTTCCGCCGCTCTGTGAGAAACGAAACCGTCATTTTATCCAAGAACTCCACTTCGCGCACCAAACCATCTCCTCCGGCAAAAGTTCCTTCTCCGCCCGAGCCGCGACGCACGGAAAACTCCCATAATCTGAGCGGAAAGCGATGTTCAAGCACTTCGGCATCGGTGATCGCCGTGTTCGTCATGTGCACGTGGCGGGCGCTTTTTCCATTTCCAGAGGCTGTCGCTCCCGCCCCCCCACCGATCGTTTCGTAGTAACCATCCTTCTCATTGCCGAAGAGGAAATTATTCATGGTCCCCGGTCCGTGGGCGGAAAGCCCGAGCGCCGCCAATAGCAGATCGGTGAGACGCTGGCCGGTCTCCACATTCCCCCCCACCACAGCCGGTCCGCCTCCTTCAAGACCTTCGAACCCCGGATTGAGCATACCTTCCGGGATCAAGATCTCCACCCCCGCCAACAGCCCTTCATTGAGCGGCAGATCGACCGCCAGCCAGACCCGCAGAACATACAATACAACGCTGCGGACGATCGCCGGAGTTGCGTTCAAATTACCCGGGTGAACTCCACTGGTGCCGGCAAAATCGATGCATAGATCGCCACCGGAAATTGTGATTTTCACCCTCAGCTTGCAACCATCATCCAAGGACTCTTCCCTCTCGAAGGTCGATTCCCCCACCTCCATCAGGAAGCGCCTCATCAAATTTTCCGATCCATCCAAGACCGCCTGCATCTCTGCCAGAACCACTGCACTGCCTTGCTCCGCGGCTAACTGCTCCAGTGCTCTGGCTCCATTTTTCACTGCCGCCGCCTGTGCCTCCAGATCAGCCAGATTTTCCTCCACCCGGCGGGAGGGAAATCTCGCCGAGCTTAGTTTCCCACGCATTTCATCCCGGAACACCTCACCGCCGGAGATCCATTTCATCGGTGGGATGATTACCCCCTCCTCTTCGAGGAAACGAGCACCGGCAGGCATCGAGCCTGGCGCCATTCCTCCGATTTCCGCATGGTGGGCGCGGTTCGCCACGTAGCCAATCCGTTGCCCCTCCCGATCGAAAACCGCAGCTATCATCGTCACATCCGGTAGATGCGAGCCACCCTTCCCCGGGTGATTCGTCACAATGATATCACCGGGCAGCATTTCGATTTTCTTTGCCACTTCCCGCACGCAGACTCCGAGCGCGCCGAGATGCACCGGCACATGGGGCGCGTTGACCACCAAACGTCCATCGCGATCCAAAAGCGCACAGGAAAAATCCATTCGTTCTTTCACATTGGTCGAAACGGCCGTGCGTTGGAGCAGATCGCCCATCTCGCCAACCAGACTTTCAAACCGGCTGCGGAAAAGCGCCGCGCGGACCTCCGCATCCTCCGGGCTGTCAGCACCTTTGGTTTGCCCGCTCTGTTCCAACAGAAGGGTTCCGCCATCACCGCGAGTCATTTGCCACCCTTTTCCCAACACGCAGGTGCTGAATCTATCTTGAAGGATCAACGGGCCGGATTCCGCTGTTCCCGAAAATTCTTCCCTGCGGAAAGCCGTTCCGATTTCCTCTGCGACCAACCGCAGGCTCACACCTTCCACCTGCCTGTCGCTCCCCGGACGATAACCGTAAAGCAGCTCATACTCGGCAGAGAAACGCTCAAGGATCTGTTCGGTCGCATCCTCGTCCACGAGCTCGATCTCGATTCCCGCTCCCTGCCCAACGAGCCTCAATTCCAGGAAAAATCTCAATGATCTCGCATCTTCCGGCAGGCTTTGGATACGCGCTACCAGATTTGATTTTATTTCATCAAGTCGCAGTTCCTCCAGCGGACGGAGCAACTGCACTAGAGCAACTTCTTGCCTACGTGCGCGTTCCAGCCCCCAGGCGCTCAGCAGGCCCGCATCGCCCGGCACGAGCACCTTTTCGATGCCCAGAGCTTCTGCGACATCACATGCATGCTGAGGCCCTGCACCTCCGAACGCGAACAGCACAAAATCCTGTGGCAAATGCCCTTCCCGGAGTGAAACCCCACGGATCGCCATCGCCATTTTTTCAATTCCTATTTTGCGCAGTCCACGCAATAGAGCCATCCGCTCCTCCACTTCTGCACCGTCCCCGCGCATCGCGGAAACCAGCTCGTCCAAGGCTTTTTCCGCAGCTGCGAGATCAAGCGGAATGCCTGCCCCTTCCACTTCCATCAGCCCGAGCAAAAGATTCACATCCGTCAAGGTTAGCGGGCCACCGCGGCCATAACACGCGGGCCCCGGCATTGACCCGGCGCTTTCCGGTCCTACCTCCAACCTTCCGAGCCTCCAGGAGCATATTGAGCCGCCTCCAGCTGCCACCGTCTCCATACGTAAAGCTGGAGCCAGGACCCTGGCATCGCCGATCAGTTGCTCATAACGGTAGCGGAAGTCACCATCGATCCTTGCAACATCCGTGCTGGTCCCGCCCATATCGAAGGTCAGAATTTTCGGAAAACCCGCAGCCCGTGCCACTGCCGCCGCGCCGACCAGACCGCCAGCTGGACCGGAAAGCAGAGAATCCTTCGGAGCAAAGCGCGAAGCTTCCATAAGTCCTCCCGCACTGGTCATCATCCACGGCTCGCCGGATTCCATCGCCTCGACCACGGAATTGGTAAACTGGTTCATCACCGGTGCCAGCCACGCATCTGCGGCAACTGTTTCGGTCCGCGGCAGGTAGCGCATGACCGGCGCATCCGAGGAAATTCTAACTTCCCGGAAGCCTTCCTCACGCAGCCAACCGGCGACGCACTGCTCCATCTCTCCATCTTTCCAGGAATGCAGCAATGATACCGCAGCGACCTCCAACCCATCATTCAAAGCCTCGCGGGCAATCCTTCTGATTTCTTCCTCATCCGGCGCTTCCACGATTTCACCTGCAGCGGAAAGCCTACCTCTCACACCCACGATCCGCTCCGCCAAAATTCCCTCATCCGGCTGCAATAAGGAAAAAAGCTCTTTTCTCCGTTGATCCCGTATTTCCAAAAGATCCGCAAAGCCGCGTGTCACCAGCAACAGCAAGCGTGCTCCTTTTCCTTCCAGCAAAGCATTCGTTCCCCGCGTTGTGGCCACCCGGAAATCCATTCGCGGTAGCTTTCGCGAGACGGGCGTCCCGGTTAGAAACCTTGCAGCCAATACCGGCGCCTCTTCCCCGGAGCGCAAGACCACCTGCGCCGTGGCAGCTTCTCCGGAAAACTTCACCCACCGGCCATGCACCGCCAGGACTTCGCCCAGCTCGCCGGCATCCAGGCCGATCAGTGCCGCCGGATCAATCTGCCCCAAGCCATCGATCTCGCTGAATCCTTCGGCATCCTTTCCCACAATTTTTCCCACCCAGCTGCCATCGGAAAGCACCTTGCAGCGCACCTCCCGTCCTTCCGGAGATCGTCCCCACGCATCGGTAAAAGTCCCACCGGTGTCTACCCGCACTTTCCATACATCCAGATTCTCCATCGCGGGTAAATACCTATCCGCACGAGGAAAATCATTCAAACGCATTCCCGGAAGAGACTATTTTCCGCTAAGCATCACGCTTGCCTGAGCAATCACCATATCATCAGCAGAAACGGTTCCCTTGATCTGGACCAGCGTGCCCATACGGCCCTCGACGCTTGCCCGGATAGTCAAAGTCCCGCCGGGAAAGGCGGTTCCAGTGATCTTGGCATTTTTCACAGAGGTCAGCCGCATGTCCCCAAGAGCCGGATGCGCCGGATCCGACTGGGCGATAACACCACCCAGCTGGGCGATGGCTTCAATCATGATCACCCCCGGCCACATGGGATTTCCGGGGAAATGGCCTTCAAGGAACGGCTCCTCTCCGGTGATCGTATAAGTCCCGGTGCCAGAGACTCCTGGCTCCAGTTCTGATAACTTTTCCAAAAAACGAAATCCCGGTCCGTGGGGAAGGGCTAGTAATTCTTGATCGTATGGCATGGATGGGAACAGGATGTGCGTGACTGGAAGAAATGTGGTTTCTCCTTTGCCACAGCGTCAAGGGGGCTCTAAACGAAGCCGTAGATTGCCTCGAAAATCTGTGAACTCAAATCCCGAATCAGAAATCCCTATCGTGCAGCCAGGAAAGTCCTTCCTGCTCGCGGTGCGATTTTATGCGACCATGCTCTTCATGCTCTTCTACTGGCCGCTGGGTGTCCTGGTCGTGATGATCATCTGCCTATGCAGCAGCATGCTCAATCCCGGGGAAAAGCACCGGACCCTCGGTCAACTTGTGATTGGGAAATCATTGTCCTCGTTCGTGCGCATTCTGGAATGGGCAGGGATTATCCGGATTCATGATGCCGGACTCATCGGGAAGGCCGATATGCCAGGCCCGCTCCTGATCGCCAGTAATCATCCCGCCCTGTGGGATGCACCCCTGTTGATCCGGCGTTTTCTACGCGTGAGCTGCATCATGAAAGCCGAGCTACTTAACAATCCCCTGCTCAGAAACGGGGCCCTTTTTGCAGGCTTTCTACCCAACACTCCGCGGCTCGAGATGATACATGCAGCCCTGGATCGGTTGAAAAACAATGGCCGTCTACTTTTTTTCCCAGAGGGCACCCGCACGCGCAACCGAGACAAAGGCGGGATTCTCAACAGATTCCGTCCCGGCCTGGCACTTCTGGCAAGCCAGTCGAAAGCTCCTGTCCTGCCCGTTTTCATTAGTTCCAACAGCCTCTATTTGCAAAAAGGCTGGCCGATCTGGCGATTACCACCGCTCCCCATTACGGTTACCATCCGTGTCGGCGATCCGATGAAAATCGGTGAAGGAGAAAGCACCCGCGATTTTTCCCGGAGGCTCGAAGAGCTTTTCCGTAAGGAACTCGGCTGACACAGTGTTTTCCGGCGGGAACGTTTCGTAATTGCATAAACGGGCGGAATCTGTCCATTTCCGCATCATATTTTTCATGAAAGCCTGCGTCCTCATACCTTCTTACAATTCCGGCCCCTTGCTGCGCCGGACACTAACCGGAGTCATGCAGGAATGGGCGGATATTTTCGTGATCATCGATGGCAGCACCGATGGCAGCGACGAGCACCTCGAAGAGCTCGCAAGCCAATATACCGGTGCCGTCCGCCTGCGTGTGCACCGTCTTCCGGAAAACCGCGGCAAAGGCTCCGCTGTTCTTGCCGGCATCAATCTCGCACAAGAAGAAGGGTTCACTCACGTGCTGGCGATGGATGCCGATGGCCAGCACCCGGCCAAACATATCGCACGCTTCATGGCAGCAGGAAATGCACATCCCGAAGCGCTTGTCCTAGGAGTGCCGATTTTCGACTCCACGGCTCCGGCCCTGCGGGTAAACGGCCGCAAGATCTCCAATTGGTGGGCAAATCTGGAAACCTGCTGGTGGGGAATCAATGACTCGCTCTTCGGCATGCGTCTTTACCCGATTGAGCCTCTGCAGCGCGTCTTTTCACAAACATTTTTTGCCCGGCGGTTCGATTTCGACCCCGAGGTGGCGGTGCGGCTGTGCTGGAAAGGTCTTCCGGTGATCAATCTCCCGACCCCCGTCAAATATCTCAGCAGAGAGGAAGGAGGAATCAGCCAATTCCGCTATCTGCGGGACAATGCACTGCTCACCTCCATGCACATACGATTGGTCCTCGGTTTCCTGCTGCGACTTCCGGTGCTTGCCTTCAGGGGCACGAACCCTTTAAAAAACTACGATTCCGACTCCGATGTCCGACAGATCGAAAATCGCTAAGAGCATCTCGACCCATTGCGCTGGCCTGTGGCTGCCGAATTATACCTCCTGCAAGCTGAAAACGGATCCTCTCTACGATGGGGTTTATACCGAGCTGGTATCGAGTGAGCTGCCACTGCTGGACATCGGCTGCGGACTGGGAATTCTTTCGATGTATTTGCGGGAGCGGGGCTGGAAAAATCCCGTCACCGGTTTCGATTTCGATTCGGGTAAGATTACCGGAGGGCGGGTAATGCTGCAACGCGGTGGCTACCAGAATATCACGCTCAGCCAGGGTGACGCCCGCGCCGGCTTACCAGATCATCTGGGCGATGTGACCATTCTTGATATCCTCCAGTTTTTTACCGATCTGGAACAAGAGCAACTCCTTAGGGCAGCGGCAAGCAAGGTGGCACCCGGGGGAAAACTCATTATCCGCAGCGGCTTGTATGAAAAAAACACCCGTTTCTATACCACGGTGATCGCCGATATGTTCGCGAAATGCAC
The DNA here is from genome assembly GCF_042683045.1 of Luteolibacter algae. NCBI lineage: Bacteria > Pseudomonadati > Verrucomicrobiota > Verrucomicrobiia > Verrucomicrobiales > Verrucomicrobiaceae > Luteolibacter > Luteolibacter algae. Next base: position 384,986 of record NZ_JBHUIT010000003.1, read on the forward strand.
ATTTTGGATGAAGGCCGCTCCCGTTCGTTATCCGACGGCCGAGTTTTTCAAAAAGACGCTCGCAGCCGAACGCTTTGCGATCGATATCCGCCCATTCTGGGGGAAGACCCCTTTCAACAACTACCTCATTGTAGCGACCCGTGGGCTGGAATAGAGCAAGTCCAGCCACGCTCCTGAGCAAGATCCAATATATCGGTTACCACCTTTCCGGCGATCGGTGTTGCCTCATGTGCCAGAACGATTGAGCCGTCATTGGCCGAGGCACGAATCCTTTCCCGGACGCTTTCGAAATCCGCCCCGACCCCATCAAAACCGCGGCTGCTCCAGCCAATGAGCTCCAGTTTTTCCCGTTTCAAAACCGGATGAACGAAAACGTTGTAATGCCCCACAGGTGCCCGAAACACCGTCGGCGCCGCTCCGGTGATCCGCTCAATGGTGCGCTGGCATTTCACAATTTCCCGATAAGTCCGGATAGGACCAAGGCACCAGAAAAACGCTCTGGGGTGGCTCCAGCTATGGTTCCCAAGCTGATGACCACGGCGATGAATCTCGCGGATCAGATCCGGATACTTTTCCGCTTTTTGCCCGATGACAAAGAAAGTCGCCTTCGCGCCATAGCGATCCAGAAGATCGAGAACCATCGGGGTATCATCCGGATCCGGGCCATCATCAAGCGTCAGCCAAATCCCACTCCCACAACGGGTTCTCACTTTCCCAAAGAGCCGCGACGATGGATTGAGCGTTCCACTCAAAAGGTAGCCGACCAGGAAAATGTGCAGACTCACACCCATCCAGAAATTCCCGCCAAACGCCAATACCGTCCCTCCGGCAAACACTACCAGAATCAGCAACCATCTCCATAGCAGGGACCAAATCATTGCCTTATTCGGTAAAAGCGTTTTCAAAGACAAACCACTCGGACGAATGTTTTTCCAGAAACGGCATCAGACAGGCCGCCCACGCTTCCGCATAATCCATCTCCCTCACACGGGCACCTACTTTCCCGGGAAGAACCTCTAGGGGAGCTTGGAAAACAATACGATAGTGGCGATGCGCGGCACGCACCACATGCAGTGGAAAACACGGGCATTTTGAGATAGTCGCCAGGGTCATCGGTCCTCTCGGGATACGGAATTTTTCCTTTCGTCCCTTCAACGGAACCTCCAATCCCGAGACCTGGGCAATCACCCGATCACTCTGGATGGCCACAAGCTCGCCCTCCATCAAAAGCCGCGCGAGTTCGATCCCCAGCATGCTTTCGGAAGCATTGTAATGGACTTTGAAATGCTCGTATCGGCTCGTATCCTTGGCAAGGTCCCGACGCCGGATTTCCTGCAGATATGGCGATTTTTCCGGAGCACGGACCGTATGGAGATCGCGCCCGAACTTCGGAGAAAACAATGCCGCCGCCAGATCATAATTTCCCGTATGCGTAGTAAGAATCAGCGCCGCACCTTGCGTTTCCCGCAGTTGTTCGAAAACCGCCAGATTATCAATCTCCCAGCTGACCACCTTTTGGCCGAGCCTGGTCCGCATCCCGTCGATACAGGTCCATCCGAAATTCACGAAAACCCTGAACGCACCCACATACCCTTCCGCCAAAGAGAGATCCGGATGGATGACCCGCAGATTTCCACGGATCGCGCTCCGTTGCTGTCGGGCGAGCAAAAAGATCACGAATGCGCAAAGATACAGCAACCCGGCCTCGAGAAAATAAGGCATTTTCGGGGTCAATCGCAGGGCGGTAAACATCACCCGGGTAGGAAAATCGCCGAACAAGCCGAAGCGGGACACATCTGCCTCTTGATTTGTGTCGGTTTCAGAGCTTTTATCTACGGTCATCTGGCGGCAGGCTGACTGAGCCTACGCCTGAGTATCTGTAATTTCAAAACGTATCAACCATGCAAATGATGAATCACCGGGATCCCCGGCCAATCGACGGGAACATCGATCGCTCAGCAGATTACGATGTAGTCGTTATCGGTGGGGCTTTTTCCGGCTCGTCCTCCGCATTGTTGCTGAAACGCCAGTTCAAGGATTTGCGGATTCTCATCATCGAGCGCAGCGGAGAATTCAACCGCAAAGTTGGCGAGAGCACCTCTGAAGTGGCTGGTTGTTTCCTCACTCGCATTCTCCGCATCGGCATGCATCTAAATGCGAAACATGTCGCAAAGCACGGGCTGAGAATGTGGTTTCACAAGGATGGCCAGAACGCGCCGGGCCGCTCCACGGAGCTGGGGCCAGCTTTTCAAGGCCGCTTACCCACTTTTCAGCTGAACCGTATCACCCTGGACTCAAAAATCCTCCAGGAGGCAACCGATCTCGGCTGCGAGCTAGCAAGACCCGCGACAATCCGCGATCTTGAGCTCGGAGGAATTGGCAAAAACAAAGTCTCATTCAAAACGGAATCCGGAGAGATCCGGGAAGTGACCGCCACCTGGGTGATCGATGCATCCGGAAAGGCTGCGAAAATCGCCAAACTCCGTAAAACCTGGAATTCCAACGCCACCCAGCACCCCACTTCCGCGATCTGGACACGGTTTACCAATGTCAGCTACCTGGATTCCCATGAAGCAGTCGCAAAAATGGAGGGACTCAGCTCGAAAGTCATCGCTCAGCGGGGCTCCGCCACCAATCACCTGATGGGCTTTGGCTGGTGGTGCTGGATCATCCCGCTTGATAGCGGCGAAGTCAGTGTCGGGCTGACATGGGACTCGCGCCTTTTCACACCGCCGACGGATGGCTCGATGGCGGAGCGGCTCAAAACCCACATTCTGAAGCATCCTGTCGGCAAGGTCATGTTTGAAAATGCCATCCCCGTGGAAGGCGATAATTGCTATTACAAGGATCTCGCCTACTGGTCCGAGGAAGTCGCCGGCGAAGGTTGGACCACTGTCGGCGACGCCTGCGGTTTCATGGATCCACTCTATAGCCAGGGCCTCGATTACTGCTCCCACACCGTGTATTCCTCCTACACATTGCTGCGCAATTACTACAGCGGCAAGTGCGTGAAAGAGGGAATCGCCAAACGCAACAAAGAGTTCAAACGTAGCTACTTCGATTGGTTCAACGCTCTCTACAAAGACAAATACTGGTATCTCGGTGATGCCGAGCTCATGTATGCCGCCTTCCTCATGGATGTAGGCACCTACTTTATCGGCCCCGTGCGCGGTGTTTACACCAATGAGGATGTGGAATTCGAGGAAATGCCATATTCTGGAGCAATCGGGCATGCCTTCGCGGTCTTCATGGCACTTTACAACCGTCGACTCGTAAAAATCGCGAAAAAGAAAATCACTGCCGAGGTCTACGGCGACAAAAATCTGGATGAAAGTTATCTCATTCTCGGCAGCTTCAACCCGGACCCCTCAAGCTTCAAGCTCATCACGAAAGGCATCAAGATCTGGCTCAGACTGGAGCTGAAATACCTTTTCACCCCTGCCACAAAAAAGCTGCCCGAGCATTCCATGAACTCACCGCTACCCTATGCGTCCACCTCGGGAAGCGCCGCATGAGTTCCAGCCCCATCGGGTTCCGTGGAGCCGGATGGGGCCTCCATGCTTTTCCGTTTCCATAATCCAGGCACCAGAACCACGCTCAAAAAAGTCGTTAGCAAAACGCCCATACTGCAGAGTTGTCCCATGCTGCGGAGCATCTCATTCGATGCGAAGAGCAGAGATCCGAAACCTATCGCCGTGGAGCCACCGCAGAAGCAAATCGCCTTCCCCACGCAGTTCCAGACTTTGTTGAAATCTCCACCGCTACGGCGCAGCGCGAAGATCAAATGGATGCTATAATCGATACCCGTTCCCACGATTAACGGAATAGCCATCCCGCTTAGGAAATTCCAAGATTGCCCGCTCACCACCACAAAGGCGTTGATCAATGCGAGCACAGTCAGCAGCACAACAATACTGATGACCGTGTCACGCAAAGAGCGGAACACCACCAATAAAGCGAGCAGCAGCAGCCCTGTGGCCGGCAAAAAAATGACGTAAAAGTCCCGCTTCACCGAGGGAAGGATCTTCGCCTGGATCACCGCCCAGCCTGTGATATTCCAGTGATCTCTGGCCAATGCATCAAGCTTCCCGATATTTTCGACAGTCACGTCCTCTGCGGACAAAACACTACCAGATAAATAGTAATTCCCGGATGCATCGTGATTGTAAAAATGCTTTGCCAGCGGACTGATCAGATCGCTCTTGGGCGTCTTCGCCAGCTCCACCAATACTTGTTCGTCCAGAGCCGTGCCCTTTTCACTAAAGCCGTTTTCCCGGATTATTTTGAGGATTTCGTCACGTTTTCCGACAATCCCTGAAAGCGCTACGGCATTACTATCCGGCTCCCGATCACGTATCAGATCCACCGGCCATTGGTAGCTTTTCAGGATACCTTGCGCATGCAGTTTTTCCATTTCGCCCTGTGCTTGCTCCGCGACTTCGCGCAATTGCTTCGCGGAGTCCGCACGGGCGATAAGCTGTAGATTCCGATCCGACCATGCGGGAAACTGCTCTTGGATTTTATCGAAAGTCGCCGCCGCTTCACTGCTGCCCGGCTCTACCATCGAGAAGTTGAAACTAACTTCCGGCTCACCCTTGGTGAGGAAAACCGCCAAGGCTGCGGCCATGCACAAACCGATCAGGATGCGGGCGGTTCCCGCTCCCACGAAAGGGGCCCTTACAAATGTCCGCGATGCTCTACACGGGAATCTCTGGAGAAACATAGGGGTGAAAACCAGCATCACTCCGGCTCCGCTCAGCAATCCGATCACAATCAATCCTCCCAACTGCCGCACCCCATTGAACGTGCTGAACGTCAAAAGACCAAATACGATGGCAGTCGTGAGCGCCGCCCATAAAATGCTCGGAGCCATTTCCCTGCGCAGCGCTTTAGCTGTCGAAATGCAACCGGCCGATTCCCTAGCTATCACCACCGCATAATCAATCACCAGCCCGAGTAGAATCGCGGCAAAGCCTACGCTGACGAGATTCAGCGTTCCGAACAGCCACCCTCCGATTCCCAGAGTGATCAAAAATGAGAGTCCCAGCAGCAGCGAAATGAATACCAACTGCCCGGGATGCCGCTGGATTAGCAAAAACAGAATCCCCACGGCGATCGATGTCAGCATGATCGTGCCGGACATATCATCTTCCATTCCCGCGCCGATTTCCGCGTTGAAAACCGGTCCGCCGGTAAGATTGTAGGTGAGTCCGTAATCCTCCAGACCGGGCCAGTTATCGGAAGCCTGGCGGATCTCCTCCAGCCACAGGGCATGCTTTTTGTAATCGTTCGTTGGCGTCCTGCTCTGGATGATCACCATCTGCGATTTTCCATCCTCCGATTGAAAGCTGAAGCTTCCGCCCAAAAGTTGATGGATGGCAGGATGCATCAGGAAACCCAGAGGATCATAAGCCGCCATGGTCGTTTCCTGCTGGTCAAAGGAAGTCCGAATTTCTGCTTTCACGCGATCCAAATGATTCTTCAGTCCTTCCTCGGTCCCGGCTCTCGCCAAAAGACTTTCCATATCGGTGGGCTGGGCATAGCGCCATATATCCGCCAGCGAGCGGGCAAATCCTGTGGGATCCTCCTCCAGCTCCGCCTTGTACAACACCTTTGCAGGAGCCAGCTTTTCTCTCAGGTATTCGACAAAGTCCGCCACATCCTCCTCGAAAATTTCCTCATCGTAACTTTGTAGCAGCAGGATCACCTGTTGGTCATTGCCGAAGTGCTTTTGCGAAATTTTCAGAGCTTCGACACTCGGCATATTCTTTGGCAGAACCTCCAAAATATCAGTCTCGAACCTCAGCCGCAGCAATCCGGCGATCGAGACCCCGACGACAATCAGTAAGGCGACTATGAATGAAAGCTTTCTGAGCACCTCGCCACGCTACGTTTCCGACAGGGTTCCGCAATACTTTCGTGGGTTGAGACCGCGGGGGAACTCGTGTAGGAAAGGCCATGCGCTTCCGTTTTCTCTGCATTTTATCATTCGCTCTCGGTATATGCCAAGCTTTCGCCGATGAGCTGACTCCACTGCGCACCGCGCTGGAAAACCAGGCAAAGCACAAAACCGTCAGCGTCGACTTGCGGCAGACAAAAAAAATCCCCGCACTGACAGATGAGATCCGCCAACAAGGCCATCTCTGGATGATTCCCGGGAAAAGTTTCCGCTGGGAGCTGGGTAAGCCACTGGTGCAAAGCGCAATCTATGATGGCTCGAAGGTTTTTCTCATGGATGAGACCAGGAAAAGCGCAGTCGAGCTGGAGCCCGATGACCGTCGGGCAAAGCCTCTTCTGATGATGCTCGGCATCGGCGAAGGAGCCTCACTGGACCGCATGTTGGAAAATTTTTCGGTAAGCGGGACCAACTCGGTAGGCCACCACTTCATCGTCAGTCTTAGCCCGAAAGGCCGGGTCAAACGTGCGCTCGAATCCATGGTCATGCAGATCAACACCCGGTCCGCGTTTCTGGAGCGCATCGAATGGACGCAAAAGGACGGCACCATCGTTATCACGGAGTTCTTCCCCCCGGTGATCAATAAACCATTGCCAAAGGGAGTCTTCGAGGTGAAGCGGGAGGCCTACACGTGGGAGTAAGCCGCTACCGCACCGCATAGAATGCCTGATCCTCCACGCCCCAAATCAGATGCTTCGAGCTATGTCTGAGAAGGCCGCGATGGTAGCCGGACCGGGTCCCCACTCCGGCTGCCATACTTGCGATTACCCGGCTCATATGCCGCTCCATGATCTTTGCCGGATTCAGCGCCCATTTTCCAGCCGCCAGCTTGCTGCCCGCTTCATACATCTGGAGGATACGCCCATCGTAGAAATACTCGATCAGCTCCTGCCAGGAACTATGCCAATGCTTCAAATCGCGGCAGTAGCGCTTCATCGTGGCTGGCTCCGGATTGCCGTTGGAAAAAACCAGTGAATCGAGCAAATTTGCCGATTCCAACGCCATGAAAAGCCCCGGAGAGAGCATTGGATCCACAAAGCCAAAGGCATCGCCCATCATAATCCAGCCCTTCCCATAGCCCTGCTCACTGATGAGCTGGTAATTGGTATAGGTCATCACCTCGGAAACCCGCTGCGCATTCTTGCCTTTTTCAGAGAGTAAAGGCTCGCTCCTAATCGCGTTTTCCAACCGCTCCACAGCGGTATCTCCCAGCCTTTTTGCCGCCTCCTTGTCGATCACTATACCGACTGAAAGCCGGTCCTTCAGGGGAATCCGCCACGACCAGCCATGCTCCAGCACAGAGATGATGATTTGTCCGGATGGAACTTCATCATGGGTGAAATTCTCAAAGTGAGCGAAGTAAGCCACATCTTTTCTCGTCCCCTTCCGCGCGGGAAGCCCTAACGTCCGTGCGAAGAGACGGGACCTGCCAGTGCCATCAATCAACCAGTCAGGATGCTCAGCCGACGAGTATCCGGCAAGCTCCCGCGACGCGGCCGCTAGTTCCAGCTCGCGATCCGGAGCCATTGATTTCACCACTTCCGCACGTTTTCCGATGAACTTCACCCCAAGCTCTGTTGCCCGCTCTCGCAACAGATTATCAAACTGTGGGCGCGGGACATTGAACGCGTAGGCAGGGGCTTTTTTCCCACGATCCGCAAAGCTGAAATGCAGACGCGAGCCACTGCCGTGAAAAAACGAAGCACCGGGCTTTTCCACTGAGAATTCCCTCACACGCTCTTCGATACCCAGCTTCCGCAGCGTGGGAATCACAGCCGGCACCAGCGACTCGCCGACGAGAAGTCCGGGGCGCTTGTCATCATCGAACACCGTTGTCCGAATGCCGCGCATTGCCAGCAGGCATGCCATCGTGCAGCCAGCCGGCCCGGCACCGATGATTGCCACAGAGATGTCAGGTATCGCCATAAAATTTCAATGCCGTTTTATTTTTCCACTCGCGGTTCTTTCAATCGACTCGACCGCCCTGAATTGCATCGGAACTTTGTAGGAAGCGAGTTTTTCCAAACAAAAACTTCGCAACTCGCGGAGCCGGGGCAGCTCGCAGCCTCCGTGGAGTAGGATTTCAGCACATGGAAAAGCCCCCAGAGTGGCGTGATCCGCCGCAAAAACCTTTGAGCCAAGCACTGCGGGATGAGTGTTTAACACAGCCTCGATCTCCTCGGGAAATACCTTCATTCCACCGATATTGATCACACTTTTGCATCGGCCAAACATCGTCACCGTGCGGTCGCTGGAAATTTTCACGAGGTCTCCCGTGGCAAACCAGCCAGCCTGTAATACCTCTTCCCGAGGCTGCCAGGGATTCAGATACGCATCGAACATTCCCGGCCCCCTGATCAACAGCTCGCCCGTCTCACCGGTAGCCACTTCAAATGCCGGAAGCGGCTGTCCCAATGCCAGGGGAATATCCGCAGCGTGCGCTTTGTTCAGCAAAGGCAGGCCCAGCTCAATAATTCCGAGAGCCTGTGTGACCGGGAGATGGAATTTTCTTTTAAATCCCTCGGCGACCTCCGCTGTCAGAGCGGATGCCGTGGAAATCGCCATCCGTAGATCCGGCAATGGCTCCGCTTCCGCACATTGGGCAAGTTGTGCGAAATGGAACGGGCTTCCGTAGAGAAGATTTGTCCGGGAGTCCCTCGCGGCGCGGAAAACCAGGTCCGGCCGGTTCGAGGGTTCCAGCACTGTTGTCACGCCATGAAACAGATAGAGCACGATGGTCACAGCAAAATGATGGGCCATTGGAAGAGTCCACAGCACTTTATCGCCGGGCTGAAGCTCCAGGCCTTCGTTGGCGGCAGTTATTCGTGCCATCAACGATTCATGGGAAAGCACCACACCTTTTGACGCACCTGTGGTCCCTGAGCTAAACCTTATGAATGCGGGATTCAGAGCCTCAAACCTATCCACCGGGAATTCCGGGGCAACCTGATGCGGAACATAAATTGCCGCATGACCCAGACCCAGCGGCAGCGCGAAACCGGAGTCTCCGGCCTCGATCACGAAATCCAATGCGGTGCCGGTCATCAGGGTCTTCCGCTCGGCTTCGGTCAACTCATCGGGAATCGGGACAAAACATGCCCCCGCCTCCAACACAGCCAATGCCACCGCAATATACCCGGCACCATTCGGGAAAATCACTCCTACCCGAGGAACTGCGGACTTATGGAAATTTTCCTGGCTGCGGATCATTTCACGGATTTCTCCCACCGCGCGGAACAAGGCATCGAAGGATATCCCGCCACCTCCCGCGCAACGCACCGCGATCCGCGGCCCGTGATCGCGCTTTCTGATTTCCTCTACAATATTCACAAGTCGCTTTCGCCAATTATTTGCTGTTCGCCGCTTGGTTGAAGCTAAAAGAGCCACCGCCCAAAATCATTCCGTGTGACAGGAGCAAGAGGAACAACAGAAGGACGCAGGAGAACATGCCGCGAAAAATACCCAAGCAATTCCCCGATGACAATCCATGATACTTCCGGCGTGAATCCGCGGGAGTAAGAAGCCCTCCGGGATAGATTTTCCCAATCTCACGCTTGCCCCGCCCCGCTCCCGCGCCTACACCATGCGGCATGGCAACGATCAATTCAAACTTCCTCAAGCTAAAAGCCGGCTACCTCTTCCCGGAAATCGCACGCCGCGTGAAAGCCTATACAGAATCCGCCCCAGACAAAGCGGCACGAATCATCCGCTGCGGAATCGGTGATGTCACCGAGCCTCTCCCATCCGCTGTCCGCGATGCTATGCACGTGGCTGTGGATGAACAAGGAGAGCGCTCCACATTCAAAGGTTACGGTCCAGAGCAAGGCTACGAATTCCTTCGCCAGGCGATCGTGGACAACCAGTTTTCCAATCTTGGGATTTCTGCGGACGAAGTCTTCATCTCCGATGGCTCAAAGTGCGATACCGGCAATATTCTCGATATCTTTGGCAAAGGAAACACCATTGCCATCACCGATCCCGTCTATCCGGTATACGTCGACACCAATGTCATGGCTGGCAACACCGGCGATGCGGATGACAAAGGCGCCTATGCCGGACTTCTTTACATGCCGTGCACCGCGGAAAACAATTTCGTCGCAGACGTGCCCACGCAGAAGGCAGATCTCATCTACCTTTGCTTCCCGAACAACCCGACAGGAGCTGTCGCAACCCGTGAGCAACTCACAGCCTGGGTGAAATACGCCAAGGAAAACAACGCCATCATCCTTTTCGATGCAGCCTACGAGGCATTCATCCAGGATCCGGAAATCCCACACTCCATTTATGAAATCGAAGGAGCCAAGGATTGCGCGATCGAGTTCCGCTCTTTCTCCAAGAACGGTGGATTTACCGGCGTCCGCTGCGCATACACCATCATCCCGAAAGGCCTGACAGGCAAAGCCGAAGACGGTAGCGATATCTCCATCCATCAGCTCTGGTCCCGCCGCCACTCCACCAAATTCAACGGCGCCTCCTACCCGGTCCAGAAGGGCGCGGCAGCAGTTTTCTCGGAAGAAGGCAAAAAGCAGGTTTCCGAGCTCATCAGCCACTACATGGGCAACGCCAAGCTTTTCCGTGAAGCCTGCCTTTCCCTTGGACTCGAAGTCTATGGCGGCGAAAACGCACCTTACGTATGGGTCGGCTGCCCGGCGGGTGTCAGCTCATGGGAAATGTTCGATAAAATGCTCCACGAGGCCCAGGTCGTCGTCACTCCAGGCTCCGGCTTCGGCTCCGCAGGGGAAGGCTATTTCCGCATTTCCGCCTTCAATTCGCGTGAAAACGTCGAGGAGGTCTGCAATCGACTCAAAGCGCTCATCGCATGATTCCAAAGGAGATTCTCAATCGCACCGGGGCGCGAAACACCGCCTCGGTGCCTGAGAATGTCCTGGGTTTGCTCAATGACGGCGTCATAGAAACCGTCAATCTCTGTGAGTGGCTGGTCGTCGATCAACTCGCCCTCGCGGAGAAAATCTTTCCGGAACATGTCTGGAGCAGGCTTTTGCCCGGACTTCGCAGTGATTTCCGGAAGCTGACTCCCCAAACCGCTCCCAAGAAACTAGCTCTGGTCGGCAAGTATCTCGCAGCGGCTTTTCCACAAAAATCTTCCGCTCTTCGCAGCTCGCAGGCGTTGCTCTCCAGCCCATCGGACATCGTCCGCTCTTGGGGTGCCTATCTGATTGGCTTTAGCAAAACTCTCTCACTTCCGGAAAAGCTGACACAGATCCGCCCCTTCGCGGCAGACAGGAACATGTCGACCCGTGAAATCGCCTGGCTGGCGCTCCGGGCTGAGATTCCGGGAAACCTGGAGCAAGCGCTGAGCCTTTTGTCAGGCTTTGTGACCGACCCGGATCCCTCGATCAGGCGTTTTGCCTCAGAGCTCACCCGCCCCCGTGGGGTATGGTGCAGTCATATTCCGGCTCTCAAAGAATATCCCGAACAAGGCTTCGAACTTCTGGAACCATTACGGTCAGATAGTTCGAAATACGTTCGGGATTCCGTCGGGAACTGGCTGAACGATGCCAGCAAATCAGCCCCCGTAAGTGTGAAGACTCTGTGTGACAGGTGGGAAAAAGACTCACCTTCGCCGGAAACCGCCTACATTGTGAAACGTGCGCTCCGCACACTTTCGAAAACTTCCTGAGATCCGCCTTCTCCGCACTTGCCGGAAGTCTCCCCGCATGGCAAAACCCGCTGATGTTGAAATTGAAATGGGCTTTGTTGTCGGGATTTTGCTTTTTCCTCTGCCAGTGTGCCAGCTCTTCAAACGGCTACAAATTCGGTCCCGCCAATATGAGCGGCCCCACGCAGGAAGCCCGCGACGCAGCGATCGCCAGCGAGCCGACCGGAGATTTCTTCTACGGCCGACGCTACTATGTGAAGAAAACCCGATTCTGGGGATATCTCCGTAAACCTCGCCAATCCGCAAACTCCGCAAAGCTTGTCCTCTTCAAGGAAGACCGCAAGAAGGCCCCTGACCGCCTTTCGGAAAGCGGACCGGCGAGCTCCAGCTACGGATTCGACAACAACTACGAGTATCGCATCTACGGAAACTATACCGGTGAGGAGGGCTACGATCCCAACAGCAACCAGTTTCTCCCGATCTTCCGCATTACCGACTACAAGCTCGTGGACAGAAATCCAGGTTGGTTGTTCCGCCCGGATGATCATTATGATCCCTACCGCGTCACGCTTGTTCCTCGCTGATGAGGCGCGATCCCATATTCCATTCGCGGAGCGCCTGCGGGCACACTGACCTAGCGCTCGACGCGTGCCCAAGTGACGCTACTGCCACCATACTTCATTTCACCTAGGCTTTTCCGGGCTTATGAAATACTCGTGTGGACCCCTCGAAAACCCAGAGCAAGAGCAATAGTTCCCCCACCCGCGGATACCGCAGAGCCTATCGCACCACCCGGGAAGAGGCGGCGGAAAAAACGCCTAAAACGGCGCTCATCCTGCCCGGCAGTCTTTTCCTGCTCAGCGTGGGAATCATCGGACTTTTCGTAAGCAGCTATGTCAAAAGTTCCAGAGGCGCGTCCACGGATACCAGCGGTGAATTTCCGGCCACGATCCATCAGGCCTTCGCCAAGGAAAAACCGTCTGCTGGCGACGAGGAAGAGGTCGAAATTGAATCGCTTGGGATGTATGCGGCGGAAAAACTCGTTTCTGCCGCATTACTGGCCCGCGATGAGGAAACATTGGCCAACTACTACCGCCTGGGCGATCGATCGACTCCTGCCTCGGCTCTCGCAGAATTCCGCAAAGTGCGTGAACATGAAGGCAAAGTCAGCTCGATCAAATGGCTGGGAAGCAGATTCGTGGGCGAAACCCTTGTCGAGGAAGTCCATATAAGATCTGCCACTGATGGAGAACCTCACGAGCGGCTTGCGCAAATTTTCCAGCAACCGGATGGGAAATGGAAAATTGATTTCGATTCTTTCGTCCGCCATACAAGCCATTCCTGGGAGGATATTCTCTCCCACAAAACAGATAAGGCGATGGTGCGGGTGCTGGCCTCCAAGTTCAATTATTACAACGGCGAATTTTCCGACGATTCTGTCTGGCATTCCTACAAATTGCTCACCCCCGATACCCCGGATGCGGTCTACGCGTATGTGAAGGCCCACACGCCACAGGACATTGCCTTACGGACCATATTTTCCACTGCCGAGACATCCCGCAACATCACGCTGGAGATCTCCACCAGCCCGGACAAAGACTCCAGTCAATTTATTATAAGCCGCGTGCTGGCTGAAAACTGGATCGTCACGGACGAGATCTTTGACCAATCCTTTTAATCACACTCGTTTTTCTTTGCGGCGGGGCTCATGTCATCTAGCTTCGCCGCAGAATGACAGCCGAGCTCCAAGACCTTTTCAAGTTTCTCTCGTTTCCCAGTATCTCCACAGATCCCCGGCACAAGACGGACGTCTTGGACTGTGCGAACTGGGTAGTGGAAAAGCTCAATGGAATGGGCTTGGAGGCTATGCTTCACGAAACGCCGGGACACCCTATCGTCATCGCAAAAAATCAGCACGACGCTTCCAAAAAGACGGTTCTGATCTACGGCCACTACGATGTCCAACCGGCCGATCCATTGAATCTGTGGGATAGCCCTCCTTTTGCTCCGGAAATCCGTGAGGGAAAAATCTGGGCACGCGGCGCAACGGATAACAAAGGGCAAATGCTCGCGCACGTTCTGGGAATCGAAAAAACCCTGGCGGAGAAGGGTGAGCTACCCGTGAACCTCATCCTACTCTTCGAAGGTGAAGAAGAGATCGGCTCTCCAAACCTTGCACCATTCCTGGAAAGCCACAAAGACGAGCTGAAATGTGATATCATCGCTATTTCCGATACCGGGATGGTTGCTCCGAACACCGGCACCCTGGGATACGGCTTGCGCGGCATCGCCTGCGCGGAGGTGAAGATCACCGGCCCGGCCCGCGATCTTCATTCCGGCCTTTTCGGCGGGGCCGTAGCCAATCCGGCGACAGCAATCGCGCAATTGGTCGCGTCCCTCCATCTCCCGGATGGCACGGTAGCGATCGAAGGTTTCTACGATAGCGTCCGGCCCTTGGAGAAATGGGAACGTGAAATGTGGGCAAAGGTCCCGGGCGTGAAAGATGAGGATTTCCAGAAGGTCACCGGTGCGCCCGCTCTATTCGGCGAGCCGGGCTACAATTCCGCCGAACGCACCTGGGCCCGGCCGACTGCAGAGGTCAATGGAATCGGTGGTGGCTATCAGGGCGAAGGCTCGAAGACCGTCCTGCCTGCGGAAGCTTTTGTGAAACTCTCTCTCCGCCTAGTCCCGGATCAAGAGCCACAAGTCATTCTCCAGCAGTTGAAAGCTCACCTCGAGAAACATTGTCCGCTGGGAGTAAAGCTGGAAATCGAGCTCGGTCACGATGGTAAACCCTATGCCTGCGATCCACATTCAGAATTCGGAAAAGCCGCTCAACGCGCCTTGAAAGCAACTTTTTCGGGAGAGCCAATGCTAATCCGCGAGGGTGGCTCGATCCCTATTGTCCAGGCATTCCGGGAGATTCTTGGCACCGATACCCTGTTGCTCGGACTTGCTCTTTCCGATGCGCAGATCCACTCGCCAAACGAAAGTTTCCCGGTAGAAAATTTCGAAGCCGGCATCCGGCTCAACCGGGTGCTCCTCGAAGAACTTGCCAAATAATCCATCTGGCATTTCTCACCCTCTCTCAATATATTCACGTTCATTTTTGCGCCTAGAAAATCTTCCCATGTCAGAAAACCAGAAACTCGATTTCATCCGGGAAATCATCGCCAACGACCTCTCCACCGGTAAGCACGAGACCATCATCACCCGTTTTCCGCCGGAGCCCAACGGTTACCTGCATCTTGGTCATGCGAAATCCATCTGTCTGAACTTTGGTATCGCCCAGGAACACGAAGGAGCGAAGTGTCATCTGCGCTTCGACGATACAAATCCGGAAAAAGAAGAAACGGAATATGTCGAGAGCATCAAAGACGATGTGCGCTGGCTTGGCTTTGACTGGGGAGACGATCTCTATTTCGCCTCAAACTATTTCGAGTTTCTATACGAATGCGCCGTCGACCTGATCAAAAAGGGGCTGGCTTATGTGGATGAGGAAAGCCCGGAGGAGATCAAGCTCCACCGCGGAAATGTCCAGACCCCCGGCACGCCGTCAAGATTCCGCGATCGCACTCCCGAGGAGAATCTCACGCAATTTGCCAAGATGCGGGCTGGAGATTTCAAAGAAGGCGAAGCGGTTCTCCGTGCGAAGATCAGCCTCACATCATCCAACATGAACATGCGTGATCCAATCATGTATCGCATCATGCACGCGGCTCACCATAACACCGGAAATGACTGGTGCATCTACCCGATGTATGACTTCGCCCACCCGCTCGAAGATGCCCTGGAACACATCACCCACTCGCTTTGCACACTGGAATTCGAGAACCATCGTCCACTTTATGACTGGTTCATACAGAACTGCCCTGTTCCCTCACAGCCACGCCAAATCGAGTTCGCACGGCTGAGCCTGACTTACACGATCATGAGCAAGCGCAAGCTGCTGCAACTCGTAAAAGATGGTCACGTCTCCGGCTGGGATGATCCCCGCATGCCTACCATTTCCGGTATTCGCCGCCGTGGATATCCGGCGGAAGCCGTGCGCCATTTCTGCAAACGTATCGGCATCACCAAGTATAATGGCACCACCGATGTCGCCCTGTTGGAACATGATATCCGCAATCATCTCAATGCCACAGCCCCTCGCCGGATGGCGGTTTTGGATCCATTGAAAGTGATCATCGAAAATTTCCAGGAGGAGCCTGCCGATGAGCTTGAAGTGGCAAACCACCCGCAGGACGAGACGGCAGGAAATCGCATGGTCCGCTTTTCCGAGGAGATTTTCATCGAGCGCGATGATTTCCAGGAAGTCCCGGAGAAAAAATATTTCCGTCTCGCTCCGGAGAAATACGTGCGCCTGCGTGGCGGTCCGATCATCCAATGCATCGGCTACGAGAAAAACGATGCGGGCGAAGTCCTCCTAGTGCGTGCAAAGCTTCTTCCGGACACCACCGGGAAAGACTCTCCCGAGGGAGTCGTCTGCAAAGCCGCCATCCACTGGGTCGACGCGAAATCGGGAATCGATGCCGAAGTCCGGCTCTATGACCGTCTTTTCACAGTAGAGGATCCTGACGCGGCTGAAGGTGGCTTCGTCAGCGTGCTGAATCCGGAATCCAGCAAGACAGTGCAGGCGAAGCTAGAGGCTTCCCTACTCCTCGATTTACCGGGCTTTTCCTGCCAGTTTGAACGCATGGGCTATTTTGTCACAGATTCGAAAGACCATATCCCCGGAGAAAAAGCTGTATTCAATCGCACCGTTGCCCTGCGCGATTCATGGGGAAAAGGCCGCTAATCCTCCGGAGAATCACCTCCGGAGTCCGCACCTGGAAGATGAAGCATTTCGATCAGAGGAGGCCTTCTCTGATCGATCCACAGGCTATTGGAGCGACATGCACTCATTCCGGGTTTGGGACGTTTTTTCCCCGCGAAACCCTGTGGAAACTCTTGCACCTACCGCATCCTCCGTGGCAAGGAGACTGCTTCGAACAAGAAAATGGAAAGCAATACCTCCCCACGCGTAGCCACATTCGCCGAACCCGATATCGTGCTGATTGGCGGCGGTATCATGAGTGCCACGCTCGGAATACTTCTGCACAAGCTGGATTCAACTCTCGAAATCCAAATTGTCGAAGCTCTCGCCGATGTCGCCCGAGAAAGTTCCAACCCGTGGAACAATGCAGGCACGGGCCACGCAGCATTGTGCGAGCTGAACTACACGAAGGAGAATGCTGATGGTTCCGTGGATATTTCCAAGGCTCTTGAAATCAACGAGGCTTTCGAGCTCTCGAAACAATTCTGGGCCTATCTGGTGAAAAGCGGAATCTTGCCGGAGCCTGCGGAATTCATCACCGCCGTCCCGCACATGAGCTTCGTTTGGGGGGAGGAAAACAGTGCGTTTCTAAAACGCCGCCATCAAGCCATGTCCGCCCATCACTTCTTTTCGGGAATGGAATTTACAGGTGATCCGGAGCGCATCAAAGAATGGGCTCCACTACTTTTGCATGGCCGGGACACAGAGGAAAGCATCGCCGCCACCTTTGCCCCCGGCGGCACGGATGTAAACTTCGGCGCGCTCACCCAGGCACTTGTGGATTTCCTGGAATCAAGGGAAAACATCAAGCTGGCGACCCATCATCAGGTGCGCGATATCAAACGCGAAAAAGACGGACGCTGGCACCTCACTGTGCGGAATCTCGACAAAAGCATCAATCGCTCGATAAAAACTCCTTTCGTCTTTGTGGGGGCAGGTGGAGCCTCGCTTCCTCTCCTCCAGAAATCTGGTATTCCGGAAGGCAAAGGCTTCGGCGGATTTCCCGTTAGCGGCCAATTTCTCGTTTGCGACAATCCTGAGCTAGCAGAGAAACATCAGGCAAAGGTCTACGGAAAAGCTGCAGTGGGTGCACCACCGATGTCGGTTCCGCACCTTGATACACGCGTGATTGATGGGAAGCGCTCCCTCCTCTTCGGCCCTTTTGCAGGCTTTTCTCCTAAATTCCTGAAATCGGGATCACTCTTCGATCTTCCAGGCTCTGTCCGGCTCAACAATCTGGTTCCACTGCTGGCGGTGGGAAAAGATAATATGGATCTTACGCGTTATCTGATTGAGCAGGTCATCCAATCCCCTCAGGACAGGCTGGATGCACTGCGCGAATTCTTCCCCGATGCGAAGTTGGAGGATTGGCATCTTTCCACTGCGGGACAGCGCGTCCAGATCATCAAGCAAGATGAAAAGGCAGGTGGGAAGCTCCAATTCGGCACCGAGATTGTGGCTGCGGCGGATGGTTCGCTCGCGGCTTTGCTGGGCGCCTCGCCAGGTGCTTCCACAGCCGTGGACGTGATGGTGGAGATCATCGAAAAATGTTTCCCCGAGCGTCTTGAGGACTGGAAACCTTCGCTCAAAAAAATGATTCCTTCCTATGGGCACAGCCTTTCCGCAGAGCCTGATTTATACCGTAGTATACGCGAGGAATCCGATCTCACCCTTCAGCTCAGGTAATCAGACTTCATTTCCAGGAAGCGACGCGAATTTATATAGAACGTTCGTGGATCAACAACATCTTTCCCCATTTCCGTAGATCCCCTCAAAAATTGCGCAAAATCTGCATTTTTTTTCGCGTAAGAACCTTATATTTTTGGAGTTTTTGTTTACGATATCGGTTCGATCCTCAGGCTCCCAGCCTTTCTCACCAACCGAAACATCCAAAAAATATGTCAAAAACCAAACTCATGATCACCGCTGCCTTCTGCGGTATGATTCTTCCATCCTTCGCGGCGTTATCTGTTCCCGTCGGTGGTTTTCAACCCCGCTTCAAGCTCGACGGTGCAGGCGGCAACGGATCCAGCACCTTCACAATGGCCCAGTCTGCTGAGGGCGTTTTCAATATCACCTACACTGGAACAATTGCCGATTTCGGCCTCACGACCAACGCCGACGAAGCGCGTCCATTTATCTTTTTCGGCCAAGGTGCCACGGGAACAGCCGCCAATTTTGTCTATATTGACAACATTTCGCTGACAGTCGGCGGTGCCGCCATTTGGACGGAAGATTTCTCAGGAGCCACACTTGGCGCGACTTCCGGAAACAATCAGAATCTGACAGGAACAACCATTCAAACAGCAAATGCCCTGAGCTCTGAAGTCGTAGCAGCACCTGCGGCCTTCACGAGTGGATCCGGCAATGTCGCACTTCTGAGTCTTAACGCAGCGAATGAATTCGCAGCTATTCGTTCATCAGACAACCCGATAGACTTCAGCAGCGTTCCAAATACGACGGCATACACAATGAGTTTTGATCTCTACATCGTTCCGGAGCCCTCCACGGCTCTTCTCAGCTGCCTTGGGGTGCTCGGCTTGCTTCGCCGCCGTCGCTAATTTTTTGTGTGATTATAGGATATTTCCGACGGGTTCCGCCATGTGGTGGAACCCGTTTTTTTATCCGCAAATCTTTCCGGGGCGCCCTTTTAAATGAGCACCATTGCCAGAGCAGCCACCATCATCGCAGCTCCCAATAGTTGCCTGCCGCTCAGCCCACCCTTTCCCTGCCCTTTGAGGACCCATATTCCCCATACGAAAAATACCGCCATTACCCCGCGCGTGCTGTAAGCGATATTGCTAAGCGCTGGCTCGCCGAACTTGCTGAAGGCAATATTCACCACCAATGCCTGCAGACCCATTGCAATGCCTGCCCCAGCGACAGGCCAGGCGCTGACGGAATTTCCGAAAACATCCCGCACATCTTTCCATCTCGGGTGCAACATCCCGATCGAGAGCACCCCCGCCGTAGCCATCATCAAAATCAGCCAGCGTGCGGCGCCGATTTCGTTGCTTTTCCATCCGGTCAGAAAATCATTTGTGCCAAAAATCAGACACGCCACAAGGGTGAGCCAGACTGTCAGTCGATTCTCCTTCCATCGTTCCGCAGTCGCCCCCGCGACGAGATAGACCGCAATGGCTGCAAGCACCGCCCCACCAATCAGCCCGGCCCCGGCTTTCTCCAATCCCACTCCAGCCGAGAGAATCGCCACGATCAAGACCTTGAAGCCCAAAGCAGACGAATGAACCACAAGATCTCCCTTTCGCACCGACTGCACCGAGAACCACTGTCCCCAAAAATAGAGGATTCCGTTGAAGACAGCTAACGCATCCACCGGATGAAATCCTTCGGAAAAATCCGGCTTCAGATAGATTCCAAACACCGCCAGCGTGATGAGATTTGCCACTCCCAAAACCACCGGCAACCTTATCCCCTGCCGGGTGGCTCGTTGAACCATCGCTCCCAACAAGGGATGCAATGCAGCCCCTATCAATGGTAAACCTATCGCTCCAGACCATGCATCCACCCCCCTGCGCTAACTCTCAAGACATCTGCGGTCAACCTCTGCCTGATATCCGCCGCAAACATTTACCACTTGGCGAGCGCCGATCATGCGCCAGTTTCAGTCATGCAAAATAATATCGAGCGAGTTCTCGTGGACGAAGAACTGATTCGCAAACGCTTGGACACCATCGCCAAGGAAATCGAAACCGATTTTCCGCAAGGTCCGGTCATCGTCATCATTCTACTCAAAGGTGCGCTGGTTTTTGCTGCAGATCTTCTGAGGCGAATCCCACGCGAGCTATCCATCGAGTGCTTGAATGTTGCCAGCTATCACGGCGGCGTGGAGAGCTCCGGAAATGTCGATTTTCTCGATCTCCATTTCCCCGAGGTGGAAGGAGCCCACGTCCTACTCCTGGATGATATTCTCGATACCGGCCGCACCTTGGCCGCAGTTAAGAAACGTCTCCTGGAAGAAGGAGCCACAGCAGTGCATACCGCCGTGCTATTATCCAAAGACAAGACGCGGGCCGAGGAAGTGGAAGCAGATTATATAGGATTTGAGATCGGTGACGAATTCGTCGTCGGTTACGGTCTCGATTATAAAGGAAAATACCGGAATCTCCCATACGTGGGTGTGCTGAAGCTATCGGCAGCCGTCTGACAGACAGGCCAGACATTGAAATATCCCAGCACTTCGGCAAAAAAAATCCCCGCAATCTAAATTGCGGGGAAATGGTCGGGACGGCCAGATTCGAACTGACGACATCCTGCTCCCAAAGCAGGCGCTCTACCAGGCTGAGCTACGTCCCGTGCCGGGGCGGCGAAGGTGATCTGAGACGACCAATAACGCAAGTTTATTTGTCATCATTTTTGAAAAAAATTTCAGCTCAAAATTCGCCTTTGAAGGAACAGCGTGCGGTGGGTGTTTCAAAGATGACGATCTCTGCCAAACCGGGCAATTGCGGGGCGAGTTTCTTCCAAAACCACCCGGCTAAAATCTCGATGGTGGGACTTTCCAAGCCTTCGATATCATTCAGGTAACCGTGATCGAGCTGCTCCAGAAGAGGGTTCATCGCATTGGAGATGAGTTTATGATCGTAAACCCACCCGATTTTCTCATCGACCTTGCCTTCGATCGAAATCTCCACCTTGAAGCTATGCCCGTGCATCTGCCTGCATTTATGATCTTCAGGCAGGGTTGGCAGGGTGTGCGCTGCCTCAAAACGGAATTCTTTGGTGAGTCTTGCTTTCATGTGCTGGAAAAACTCTTACCTCACTTTTTGCCAATAACGAAAGCAATCCCGATATTTGTGATGGATTTGGGACCCGGGGAACGTAGATTTCCTCGTGAGAATTAAACATCAGTTCATTGCCATAGGACTCGCCGCTGTCGCTCTGGCATCGTGCAAAAAACAGGAAGTTAAAAACTCCTACGGCCCGGAAACCAAGGACGGCATGGTAAAAATTGAAGGAGGTAAAACGATCATGGGCTCCACCGGAGAGTTTGAGACGCCTTACGGAAAGAAAGTTTTTCCTGAAGAATCTCCCATGCGTGAGCTGGAAGTCAGCAGTTTCTGGATCGACGAGACAGAAGTTACCAACCGGGAGTTTGCAAAATTTGTGAAGGCTACCAATTACGTCACTTACGCCGAGCAGGAAGCTGACATCAATGAATTCCCCCCTGAAGCGCATCAATACCTGCCCCAGCCCCCCTTCAATCAGGGAGCGATCGTTTTCACATCTCCGAAAGAATTTCACGGAAAGATCGAAGACCCGAATTCCTATATGCAATGGTGGAAATGGGATCCCAATGCCAATTGGCGCCATCCGTTGGGCGAAGGCTCGGACATTGTCGGAAAGGAAGATCACCCGGTGGTATGCGTGAACTATGATGATGCAAAAGCTTATGCCGAGTGGGCTGGCAAAAGATTGCCGACCGAAGCCGAGTGGGAGTTTGCCGCCCGCGGCGGATTGAAAGGGAAAGTTTATGTCTGGGGAGACGAGCTCAAACCCGGCGACAAGTGGATGGCGAACACCTTCCATGGAACCTTCCCCACCAACGATACGGCGGAGGACGGATTTGCTGGTTCCGCTCCGGTAAAGTCCTATGAACCGAATGGCTACGGACTCTATGATATGGCAGGAAATGCCTGGGAGATTTGCTCTGATTTCTACGATCCGGAGTATCGCTCAAAGTGTGAAATGTGCGATCCTGATGGACCTGAAACATGGATCAACCGCACTTCGGGCCGTAAAAACGATGGAGCACCAAATTATGTGACAAAAGGTGGCTCCTTTCTCTGCCATGTTTCCTACTGTATGAGATACCGACCTGGTGCACGTCATTCATTGGAAAATGATTCACCCTCTTGCCATACGGGCTTTCGCTGCGCCCGTGATGCGAAATAGATCAGCCATATAACTCTTACTGCGGGATCAAAAACTCCCGCAGTAAGTCCGTTGCCCGGGCTGTTCCAGCCGTTCTCAACGGGCCATCAGACGGGCGACATGTTTGGCAAGCATGTCGCCTTCCAAGTTGACCGGATCGCCTACCTTTGCTGTCGCGAGACAAGTATGTGTAAAGGTATGCGGAGTGATCCAGAAAACCGCCGATGTGGAGCGGAGCTCGGCAATCGTAAGAGAGATTCCACTGATGGCAATCGAGCCCTTATCTACACATAATCCGTGGATTTCTGGTGTTAGACTTACCTCGACGATGAGATCCTGGCCATTTTTCTCCAGGGCAAGAATTCTTCCCACAGCATCGACATGGCCTTGGACGAAATGACCTCCCAAGCGATCACCGACACGCAACGCACGTTCGAGATTTACCACCGAGCCTGCCTGCAATGCCCCGAGGGAAGTGATCCGCAGGGTTTGGGCGAGAACGTCGAAGACGACTTCCCGGGACTTCAGCTCCGCTACTGTCAGGCAGCAGCCGTTTATTGCGACGGAGTCTCCAAGCGCGAGCTCTCCGGCAAACGGGATCTCCACGCAAAGTTTAGCCTGTTCCCCAAGGGTTTCCTTCGAAACGACTCTTCCCAATGCTTCGACAAGTCCTGTAAACATATTACCGATTATATAGAAGTTTCCAGCACCAAGGGGGCGCTGGCGGAGAGAGTGGGATTTGAACCCACGGTGAGTATTACCCCACGTCCGATTTCGAATCGGGTGCCTTAGACCACTCAGCCATCTCTCCTGTAGGTCGCGGACGCGAAAAGTGATCCATCAGAAATCAGATGTAAAGCTCACAATCCAGCAGTTCCCGCAAAAAAGAACGGCCTCCGGAATACCCAGACTTGTCAGACTCCGCTATTCAAGCATGTTTCATATAAATATATGCATATCGAATTGGAAGGCCTATCCAAAGCTTTTGGACCAGTTAGCGCGCTAAAAGAGTTCGATATCACGATTCCGGACTCCTCAATCATCGCTTTGCTTGGCAAGAATGGCGCAGGAAAATCCACTTTGTTAAAGATACTTGCAGGCCTTCTGGTGCCCGACAAAGGAACCATTAGATATGATGGACAGAACTTTTCTCGTGAAAATTTGGACCTGAGAAAGAGACTATACTTTACCCCGGATATTCCGCTGCTTTTTCCGGACCACACCAGTGCGTGGAACATCTCCACTTTGACAAAACTCTATGGAAAAAGCATTCAGGGGAGAGAAGAGCACCTTACTTACTGGCTGGAAGAAACCGGCTGTGCGGCGCTGATTAATCGGACAGTGGGCCTTCTCTCGCGGGGCCAGGTATGGAAAGTAAATCTAGGATGTGTCGCCGCGATCGAACCAGAACTCTGGTTAGTGGACGAGCCATTCGCCTCCGGTATGGATGCGATAGGAATGGCCGCATTCAGGCAGCTTGCCACCCATCTTTCCAAACAGGGCAGCACTATAATCTACACAACTCAAATGGTGGAAATGGCGGTTGATTTCTCGGATCATGTCTGCGTGATCCGGGAGGGAGATAAAACTCTTTGGTCTCCCAGCAGCGAACTGAGATCCCGCATTGATATGGATCCGGAAGCTGCGAAACATATCTTGCTTGCTGACAGGAATTTCCGATGAACTTCCAAAACCACCAATCCGAAAAACTTCTGATCCAGCTTGCACAAGCTGCCCGTAAGAGAGAAGCCATTGCCAGCAAAGACGGAAGCTTGTTGCGCAGGATCTCCGGACGATTGTTGAATTTGTTATACGCAGGGCTATTCTGTATCTATTTGAACACAGTTCAGACCTATCTTTGGAACGAGGTAGTTTATGGGGTATTGGTCATGATTGCTGCCTACCTATTAAATATCAGCTTTGAATTAACGGCTCATAGGATCGGCTTTTATACCACTCTCGTAAATCTACCTGGCCTGACCCCAGAAAATCGGACAGCTCCTTTTTAGAGTTCTTGTGGTAAAACCACTGAAAC
>NZ_JBHUIT010000004.1:0-7137 GCF_042683045.1 Luteolibacter algae
GGCGGCTTTGGGTCACTATGTTCCGGCTGGTGCCGAAACAAGTTGGAAACTTGCTTGGTCAAAAGGAGTAATCGCGGCGTCATGCAGCTAAAAACGAGAATCCCCGTAGCAGGAGCGAGCCGTGGGTGTCGGTCGTAGTCGGCCTGCAAGTCTGGCTCGAACGTGGTGGGCTTCGGCGGCGGGGCGCTGTGGTTCAACGCTCGCCCGCGTATCGTCCCAGGCCATCCCCCTCCCTGGCTCCTTCGGGTCGGCTTCGGCTATCGCCTCGCCGCCCCTCATCGCCCCACCCACGAAAAACAGTATTGAGGCCAAACCAACAAAACCCGAAACTCTCCGCAATGGCTCGGCAATACATTTTAAACAAGCAGGGCTCTGCGAATGAATCCCCGGAGACGCCGAGCCAGCATGATCCTCGCGAGCATCAACTCGCCATCCTCGAAGCACTCGCCGATGGCGTCGATCCCTTTACCACCGAGGAGCTGCCACACGAAAGCATTTATCAACACGCCAAGGTGCTCCGAGCCCTGCAATCAGCGATTGCCGCTCTCAAAAAGCAGCATGAGAAAGCGTCCCAACGCGAAAAACTCCCAGCCAAGGCCGGGAAGCCTTGGGACGACGAAGAGGACACGCGCCTCCTTGAAGCCTTCGATGGAGGAACCAGCCCAAAGGAACTTTCCGAAATCCACGGCCGCACGCTCGGAGCGATCCAATCACGCCTCACCAAAAAAGGTCGCCTGCAGTAGAAGCGGCTCAAAGAAAAAAGGCTCAGGCTTTGGCCTTCTGCGCTGCCAGCATGTCTTCGAGAAACTCAGCCACTCGACGTTGTTGCGGCCGCGGCAAGGAAGCCGCTTCGGTGAAGAGCTTCGCCATCTTGCTGTTCGGTGAAATCGCAGGCTTGGACTTGGGGTGCCCGAGCACTTCCTCGACAGAAACACTGTAAAGTTCCGCGAGCTGAATGATGACGTCAGGATCGGGAATCTTCCCGGTCTTCTCCCAATGAGCAATTTTGGTGTGAGTCACTCCAAGCTGGCGGGCAGCTTCGCGCAAACCAAGGTCGGCACGCTGGCGAAGCTCTTTGAGATGAGAACCGTCTTCTGGCATTTGGTGTGAAACATAAACCATGGTGGTCAAATAATGCTTGAAGTGGTTCAAGATGTGAACCAAAAACGAGCAAGTGATTTTGATTTGACAGCTTTTTGCACCACCTTGGCCATGACCACTGATTTTACCGACTACGAACCGCCCCGCTTCGAGTGGGATGACTGGAAAGGCAAGGCTCTCGCAAAGGGCCTTGATGAAGACCTCGCCACTCTCGGCCGGGAAGTTTACCGCGAGGCGATCAACCACGCGTGGCCGGGCCGTCTGCAGTGGGTCTGCATGGATCCGATGCTCACGCACTTCCTCACGAAGTCCCCGCAAACCGCCCGCCAGTTCTATGAAGCGATGCTCGCCACCGATGGCTTCCAGTTCGCCTTCGAAGAAAACGGCTCCGGCATCATCGAACTCCTCAACTTCTAGGAAGCTATGCCGAGACTCACCGAAGAAGAAATCGCCCAGGTCAAAGCGAGCACGGACCTTATCGCCCTGATCCAATCGCGCGGCATCGCGCTCAAACAGAAGGGAGCAAACTGGACCGGACTGTGTCCCTTCCACGACGACACGAAAACGCCCAACCTCATCGTGACTCCGGGCAAGGGGCTGTTCCGCTGTATGGCGGCAGGCTGTGAAAAATCGGGCAACGCGATCCAGTTCGTGCAGTGGCATGATGGCGTGAGCTTCCGCCATGCCTTTGAACTGCTGACTCAGGGCGGCAAAGCCGCCTTCACCGCCAGCGCCAGCAAACATCCTGGAAAAGCGAAACGCGAAACTGTGCCGCGTCTGGAATGCCCGCTCGAACGCGAGGCAGATGACGCAAAGGTGCTCGAGCAAGTAGCTAGCTACTATCAAGAACGTATCATGCTGCCTGCCGGTCAGGTGGCGCGAGATTACCTCGCCAGCCGTGGACTCGATGGCGAGGGACTCATCGAGCACTTTGGCATTGGCCTATCCGACCGCACGCTCGGCCTCAGACTGCCTCACAAAAACCGTAAAGCGGGAGCTGAGCTGCGTGGCCAGCTTCAGCAACTCGGCGTGTATCGCAAGACTGGCCGCGAGCATCTCAATGGCTGTGTCGTGGTGCCGGTGCGGGATGAAAAAGGAAACATCCGTCAGCTTTACGGTCGTCGAATCGCTAGCAATAGCGACGTGCCAAAGGACAATCGCCACCTCTATCTGGCCCGGCCATTGGCCGGTATGATTAACGCCGAAGCACTCAAAAACCGCGAAATCATCCTCACTGAAAGCATCCTCGATGCATTGACCTTTTACCGCCACGGCATGGAAGCAGTGACCTGCACCTTCGGCACGGCGAACTTCAGTGACGAGCTCTTCGATGCCTTGCGAGCTGCCAAAATCGAAAGTGTGAAACTCGCCTTCGATGGCGACGAAGCCGGAGAAAAGGCCTCCGCTAAGGCCGCCGAGCGGCTGCAGGCCATTGGCATCGACTGCCATCGCCTTGCCTTACCCTGGGGCAGCGATGCCAACAGCTACGCCCTTGACCAAGGAGGCGAAGCTCTCCGCCACCTCGTCAGAACAGCTGAGTGGGTCGCTCCTAAAACAACACCCTCAAAAGTCACACAAGCCGAGCCCCAAAGCCCAAGCTCTCAAGAAAACCTCCGCGATCCCTCTGCGACCTCTGCGGCTCCGCGGTTAAATCCAAAGCCCGCGCCCGCATCTTCTTTAGCTGCTGATTTAGCTGCTTCCAATGGCTCTGCAGAGGTGGCTAAAGAAAGAAAGCCCACTTCCGAGCCCACACTCATACGCAAAGGTGACTGCCACGAGCTCGCGCTCGGCCCGCGCACTTACCGCATCGGTGGACTCGACAAAAACAATAGCCTCGAAGTCCTGAAAGTGACATTGCGTCTCTCTTATCTCTTTAAAGACAATATGGGTGAAGGCTCAGCCTTCCATGTGGACTCACTCGACCTTTACCGCGACAGCGAACGTCGCCGCTTCATCGAGCGCGCAGCAGAAGAAACTCTCCTTGAAAAAGACCTCATCAAGCGCGACCTCGGCAAGCTTCTCCTGCTCCTTGAAACGGCTCAAGAAGACCGTCTGAACGCGCCACTCGAAACTGAGTCTGAAATCGTTGAACTCACTGCAGAGGAAGAGCGCGAAGCGCTCCAGCTCCTGCGTGCGCCCGACTTGCTCGATCAAATCATTGCGAACTACGATGCAGCCGGAGTTGTGGGAGAACAAACCAACCTCCTTGCCGCTTACCTCGCCTGCGCCTCGCGCAAGCTCGCCAAGCCTTTGGCCATCATCATTCAAAGCACCAGTGCAGCAGGGAAGTCGACTCTCATGGAAGCCGTGCTCAGCTTCTTCCCAGGCGAAGACCAAGTGAAATACTCCGCCATGACCGGCCAAAGCCTTTACTACTTAGGCGAAAGTAATTTGAAACACAAGATCCTCGCCATCGTCGAAGAAGAGGGCGCTGAGAAAGCCAGCTACGCTTTGAAGCTCCTGCAATCCGAAGGTGAACTCACCATCGCGAGCACTGGCAAAGACCCGAACAGCGGCCGCATGGAAACCCAAGAATACCATGTCGAAGGTCCCGTCGCGATCGTGCTGACCACCACCTCGATCGACATCGATGAGGAACTCATGAACCGCTGTCTGGTCCTCACCGTCGATGAATCCACCGCCCAAACCGAGCGCATCCACGCCTTGCAGCGCGAAGCACGCACCATCGAAGGCATCCTCGCCGCCGAAGAGAGAAAGGACATTTTACGGCTCATGCAGAACGCCCAACGCCTGCTCAAACCCTGGAAAATCGCCAACCCCTACGCCCGCGAACTGACCTTCACAAGTGGCCGCACGCGCACGCGCCGAGACCATGAAAAATACCTCACACTCATCGACTCCATCGCGCTCCTGCACCAACACCAGCGCGAACCCATCACGCACACAGTCGGCGGCCGCGAAGTCAAAATGCTCCCCGTCACCTTGGCTGATATCGAAGCCGCCAACCGCATCGCCCCCGAAGTCTTGGGCCGCAGCCTCGACGAACTGCCACCACAAACCCGCCGCCTGCTCGACAGCGCGAAAGTGTTAGTCGTGCGTATGATGGCCGCAGGCCAAATGGGTCAAGGCTCAGCCTTGTTTAGTCGCCGAGAGTTGCGGGAGGCCACCGGTTGGAGTGCCATGCAAATCCGCCGCCATCTCGAGCGACTCATCGAACTTGAATACGTCGCCGTGCGCGGCGGTCGCAACGGCGTCACCATGAAATACGAACTCCTCGTAGATGCGCAGGAAAAGGCCGAAAGCTACCGCGTCGGCCTCATCGACACCGCGAAACTCAAAGCTCAAACCACAAAGAAAGCCTCATGAGTTTTACCGCTACGATCACAACCTTGTCCCCACCATGTCAGGGCAGGGTGACAAGGCCACAAAGGCCCGCCACTGCAACAAAAAGCACCGCTTTAGACGCCACCTTGTCACCTTGTCAAAACGCACATGTGGAGGCTCAACTTTTAGACCCATCGTAGTCATGGCCAGACCCAAAGGCTACGACGCCACAAAACACCTCCGCATCCGCGCCGAGCAAAAGCGTGGCGGAAATGACGTTCGCAGTGAAAACATCGAACCCGCCGCTGACGGCAACCTCACCGCTTGCCGTGACCTTTACCTTGCCGACCTTGAGAGCCTCAACTACCGCGAAAGCACTATAGACGGACGCAAGAAAGACCTCCGCCACTTCCTCCAGTGGGCACACGAGCGCAGCCTCAGCCGCCCCGATCAAATCACCCGCAGCATCCTCGAAAGCTACCGTCGCCACCTCTCACGACTCAAAAAGAAGAACGACAAACCGCTCAGCGTCACCAGTCAGCGCGCGCGCCTCGGAGCAGTGAAAAGCCTCTTCGCCTGGACGACCAAACAAGGTCACCTCGAAGCTAACCCCGCCAGTGAACTTGACCTCCCACGCCCTGAAAAACAACTGCCAGACCAAGGCCTCTGCCATCACGAAATAGAAAAGATCCTCGCCGTGCCCGACATCGCCGATCCACTCGGCATCCGCGACCGCGCAATACTCGAACTCTTTTACTCCACTGGTATCCGTCGCAGCGAACTCGTCCGCCTTGAACTGCCTGACCTCCACCGCGAGCGTCGCACCCTCCATCTGCGCCATACCAAGGGCCGCCACGATCGCATCGTGCCCGTTGGAACGCGCGCCATGCAATGGCTCGAGCGCTACCTCGAAGACGTGCGCCCGCGCCTCGAAGTCGATCCCGATGAAAAAGCTCTCTTCCTCAGCGGCTACGGTGGCCCGTTCAACCCCGATGCCCTCGGCCGAACCGTCAGTCGATACATCAGCAAAGCAGACGTCAGCCGCAGCGGCGGCTGTCATCTTCTTCGCCACAGCTGCGCCACCCACATGCTCGAAGGCGGGGCCGACATCCGCTTCATCCAGCAACTCCTCGGCCACCAAAAACTCGAAACCACTGCCATCTACACTGAAGTGAGCATCCAACAGCTCCACGACGTTCACGCCCGCTGTCATCCTGCCAACACAGGACGCAAAGCCGCTCAGGACGACACTCAACCAGAGCTTCCCGGCCTTGGTGGCATCTAGTCGCCGAGTCACTCGGTTCTTCCCTTTAGCCGCCTGAGCCGCTAAAGACAAAAGCGTGCAAAAGCGCGCTCAGACCCTCGCACTCACCGCCCTGACATCCGTCTTGGCGGTGCTCCTGTGTCTGGCCCAAACCGCATCAGGAGCCATCACCCCCTCACTCGAAAAAATCGCGTCTGGGGAATTTTTTGAGCACCCCACAGAACGCACCCAGCAAATCCAGCTCGAAGCCCCAGAGTTGCAATGGTCCCACACGCCTTCACCTACAAAAACCGTATCGGGTCGTGGGAGATGGCTATCTCCTGATCCGCTCGGCGAAGCGGGGGGGATCAACCTGTATGGGTATGTGGGGAACGATCCAATTAACATGTGGGACGCGTTAGGGCTATGTCCGGGATCAGGCGGAAAATTTAATTACAGTAAGGCTATTGTTGCGACTGGCAACGCTCTAAATGCTGCCCGACTCGCTGCTGCCGGGATGACGAAGATAGTAGTAGGAACTGGAGGGGAACTGACTGGAGTTGGGGCAGCGCCGGGAGCTGCTGTTACAGGAATGGGAGTTTGGAATATCATGGGATCGAAAGCGGCTATGCAGCGATCGTTCAAACAATGGGATGAATCATGGAATGACGATAGGCATTGGGATAAGAAAAACTTCTGGGGTCTTGCACCGTTTGGTGATAAGATAGATGACGATTGCGAGCCCTATGTAGGGCACCTCGCTGGAGGGGTTGCCAGGAATTTAGCAAGTGATCCGATTGGATTTACAAAAGATGTAGCGTCGAAGACCGACTGGTGGAAATTACTGCAAGAGGTGGGAACATTTGGATTTTAGTAGTATGGAATACATTTTGATACCAATAGGTTTGTTACTAGCTCTGGCTTTTACCGTGAAATTTGTATCACGCCTCGTCACAGGTAAGAAGGTCAGTATTAGAAAATGGATCAAGAATGTCCTTGATGCTCTATGGGGTATGGGATGAATGCATATCTTTCCCTCATTCGCTTGTCGGTGTATCGGGCAAGAGAACCCAACCGCCAGAGCAAACCCCGCTCCAGTCACGCCACGCCCATATACAAAACTCCCAGCCACACTTCCTCACCCCAAATGAAACTCCCACACCCTAGGAAATTTCCTCTATTAGCAGTCTTCGCGTTTATCCAAGTCGGCGTGCTGCCATCGTTGGTGGCAGCGGAGGAAGCAGCGGAATTGCCAGCGAAAGTCCGCACGCCGGAAGCGGGCGATGTGAACCGGCGTGCGGCTCGTTCGGAAAAACCCCGCTCCATCATGTCGGACATCCCGGCCAGGCCGACACGCGGGCAGCTGGAGAAGATCAAAAGTGACGGCCTTGTCCTTGCCAACCTGTCCGGCAACTCCAAGCACAAAGGATAAGAGGAAGAGGATTTTTGATTTTTTCAAAGCAGGTTTGATCATCCAGGATGTGCCGATCGGGTATTCGACCCCGTAT
>NZ_JBHUIT010000005.1:0-100146 GCF_042683045.1 Luteolibacter algae
GTTTCAGTGGTTTTACCACAAGAACTCTAAAAAGGAGCTGTCCGATTTTCTGGGGTCAGGCCAACTAGTTCTTATACTACCCTTGATTCGGAAAGCTTATGACAGCTTTCAATCGGCAAAAATTCTGCACGATAACGAAACGCGGTAAGCCCCGATGATTCCGAAGGCAAAGTGCCCGGAAAATTGTCACCCCAGTGGCCGATTGTCGTTCCAGAGAGAGGGAATTCACGGCCTAATTGGGAGGAAATGAGCATCTTCCTTGATGTTTGGTCGTTAAAAATTAGAGTTCCGGCATGTCAGCCTGCGGCCCGAAAATGAAAATGGATCCCACCCTCCACAGAGAGCAAAAGCCCTCTTGGATCAAGGTCCGTCTCCCGAACAATCCTGCCTTTTGGTCCACAAAGTCGCTCATTACCGACCTAAAGCTGGTCACCGTTTGTGAAGAGGCTCAATGCCCGAATCGTTGGGAGTGCTGGGGGCAAGGCACTGCGACATTTATGATCGCGGGAGACAAATGCACACGGGCATGCGGCTTCTGTGCGGTAAAAACTGCTAAGCCGGACGCGCTGGAATCCGACGAACCGGCCCGGATTGCTGAAGCAACAAGCCGCATGAATCTCAAACACATCGTAATTACCGCCGTAGCGCGTGATGATCTTAAGGACGGTGGTGCCGAGCATTTCCGGGAAACCATTACCGCTGTCCGCCAAGTCAATCCTGGCATCATCATCGAGGTGCTCGTGCCGGATTTCAACGATCGAGATTGGGCACTCCAGCTCGTGATGGATGCACGTCCACACATTTTCAACCATAACCTGGAAACGGTGGAGCGGCTTACCCCGCTTGTCCGCTCCCGGGCGAAATACCAGCGTTCCTTGACAGTTCTAAAAAAGGCAAAGGAGATGGTGGATGGTCATGTCGCCACGAAATCGGGGATGATGCTTGGCCTTGGTGAACGCAGAGAGGAAATCCTTACCGCAATGGATGATCTGCTAGCTCACGATGTAACAGTTCTCACACTCGGCCAATACCTCCGCCCCACTCCGAAGCATCTTCCCGTCGTGGAATATATCCACCCGGATCAATTCGAGGAATATAAACAGATCGCATTGGAGAAAGGTTTCCGCCACGTCGCTTCCGGGCCGTTGGTTCGCTCTTCCTACCATGCGGCAGATTTCCGTCCCGAGCTGGACGTATTGCAATCCATCGAAAGCGATCTCCGTGCCAGCTCCGGTCTGGAGCTTGGTCCAGAGCATTTGGCTCTTCCGGAAATCAAGCCGAGTCTACTCTCCTGAACCAGCTTTCCCTCTGAATTTTGAATTGGCTGATCAAATCCGAACCCGATGTTTTCTCCATCCGGGACCTGGAAAAGGTCGAGCAGGAGCCTTGGTCCGGAGTGCGCAATTATCAGGCGAGAAACTTCATGTGGCGTGACATGAAAGTGGGCGAGCTAGCCCTCTTCTACCATTCAAATGCCAACCCTCCGGGAATAGCAGGCGTGGCAAGAGTCGCATCAGCAGCCTATCCTGATCCCACCCAGTTCGAAAAAAACGGAGAATATTATGATCCGAAGGCGACGGAGGAAAAACCACGCTGGTATCTGGTAGATTTTGAGCATGTGGCTACCTTCGATGAGCTGCTGCCTCTCACTGTAATGAAAGCGGATGACGTGCTTTCGGAGATGCTGGTATGCCAAAAAGGCACCCGGCTATCGATCACCCCCGTGGAGGACAAGCATTTTAACCACGTTCTCGACCTCGCAGGCGTGACAATTTGAGTTGAAGCAGTCCTTCTCCTTCATTGTTCCGGCATCGGGGGCGGAACAATTCTTGGTCTGGGATGTCTCATGGGTGCAACGCTTGGGTCCAGCGCATGGTCCAATCCCCGTCTGAGTGCGCAAATCTGACGGCGCCATGAATGTGGAACGTCGGAATACTCCGCCCAACCGCGGATTACTCCCTCGTAGATAATTTTGCCGTCGGGCGAGACAATTTTCACCGCATCGCCAGACTCCACCCGATACACTTCCGCCGTGCCATTCTCGTTGGTGTAGCTGGCTTTCTTTTGCTCCAAATTAACAATCCTTACCGCGCCATCCCGGCCCCGCATGACTGAATCATTGAGCACGCGGCGAATTACCTCATCGGTGTCCGCCTTACCCTCTCCCAGAGTCAGTTTCAAATCCAAAGACTTCCCTTCACGGAACACAGAAATCGTCACCACATCCTCCGGTTTCGACAAACGCAGAAGAGTCGCCAATTGACCCTCATTGACGAGCATTTGCTCGTTCATCTTCCAGAGCAAATCCATCTTCTTCACACCGGCTTTTTGTGCGGGGCCGTCCTTATCCAGATCGGTCACAATAAAGCCGATTCCCGGAGGTAACGCCGGCAGCTGGGTGGCGGTGGTGTCATCCGGCTTCGCCACGGAAAGTCCCAGCCATGGCATCGGCGGTTTTTCACTCCGCTCCTCCACCCCTGAAGTAAGATCCTTCGGCCCTTCCGGTTCCCGCGCATGGCAGAGACTGCCTGCCACGAGAACAAGAGCCGCGAAATGGATGGAAGCATGCATTTTCAAAATGTGCTTACCGGCACGAGATACATTTCTTCACGCGGTTCAGTCAGTTGAACAATGATACCCGTCTCCTCATCACGGACTTTACTTTCCTCGACCACCCGAACGCGAACTTTGTGAACCGCGGAACCGCTGTCATCGACAATCAGACCATCGTCACTGAAATTTTCCACACGATCCGACTCGGTAAGAAAACTTACCAGGGGGCCGATGTTCTCTGACGAGAGAGCATCCCCGACCGTTGCTCGCTCAAGCTGGCGACTTTGACTTAGGAAAAATGTGAGTAGAAACGCCACCAAGGCTGCAATTCCCGCAGGGACCATCCATGCGCTCAGAGCTCTTTTTCGCGGGATAGGAACAAGGATATCGCTGCCGAGTTGATCCAACATCTCTTCGGTCTCGGAGGAAATGCTTTCACTCAGGGCAACCGGCATCAGATTCCGCAATGCTTTTTCGATTTCAGTCGGTGTGTATGTTTTATCCAAAACGAACCTCCTTCACTTTTTGCATACTCTGGGATAATTGCTCCAAGGCGTAACGATACCTTGAGGCAGCAGTGTTGGGCGAAATGCCAAGGGCTTCCGAAATCTGGGCAAAGGTGAGTCCGCCCCAGGTTTTCATGACGACAACTTCACGCAGCTTATCGCTTAAATTTTGGACAGCCTCCCGCATCAACACTGCCTCCTCATCTTCTTCCAATACGGGATCAAGCCATACGTCCTCGAAATCATTGAGAAAAACGATGGATTCTTCCCGCTTTCTCCGCCGCGATTCCGTGCGATGCAGCATGAGACCGGCAAAACGGATCGTCGAAAACATGAGAGGCAGATCCGGAGGACCTCCGCCACGGTTTTCAGCTTGCTGATAATGCCACATCTTCAGGACAGCTTCCTGCACCAAGTCTTCCGCATCTTCGCGGGTTTTCCCCCAGCTACGGGCAAAAAGGAGCAATCGCGAGCCATTTTCCGCAAGCCATTGCTTCCAAATTTTTGATAAGCTC
Organism: Luteolibacter algae; assembly: GCF_042683045.1. Classification (NCBI taxonomy): domain Bacteria; kingdom Pseudomonadati; phylum Verrucomicrobiota; class Verrucomicrobiia; order Verrucomicrobiales; family Verrucomicrobiaceae; genus Luteolibacter; species Luteolibacter algae. The sequence continues at coordinate 3,575 of NZ_JBHUIT010000005.1, forward strand.
TGCATTATTCAAAAAGAGAATGCCTCAGAGCGCGGCACTTGTCTCTGCTCTCTGAAAATTTTTGTTTCATCCAATGAAGCCAATCTGCTGTCCCCTGCCATTATTGCCGGCAAGGAGGGAAAGCGACTTTTTCCATCACTCTCCCAAATTGACTTCTTCGTCCTTAATCGAGGAAACGAATTTTACCGGGAACAGGAAGTTTTCCGGCCGCCATGGCAGCGTGTTGTTCATCGGTGCAGGCGGAATCAATCGGCGCATCTGGCTGAATTTCATTCTCTGAGACGATCCCATTCTCAAGCATCCATTTTTCCACTTCCTCACCGCTCACATCGGCGAGCATCTGTCCGTTGATTTCCACACACGGCGAAAGTGGCTGGCCACTGCGTTGCTCCATTTCCCATCGAAACGCAGGATTCTTGATGATGTCTTTTTCCTCATACGGAAGCTCGTATTTCCGCATGATCGCGCGGACTCCTTCACTCCATCCGCAAAATGTCTTCAAATAGGCGGTAATCTTCGGCTGTGCGTCACTCATGATGAATGGAATGATAATGGGGTGCGACGGGTTTGCAACCCGGATCACTTATTGCCCTTGGAAACATATCGGAGAAGCAAACCGCCGACAATCAATCCGCCGAAGAAAATCCACCAAAACTTATCCTGAACAAATTCCGGCAAATCCACATTCATGCCAAAAAGGCCGCCGAGGGCTACCAAAGGGAGGAAAAAACCGGTGACCAGATTCAATTTAAAGAGAATATTTCCAAGCCTTTCGGAAGATTTTGTATGGGCTTCCGCTGCTTCCGCCTGCCAAAACATCAATGTCTCTCTGGCATCGGACTGGAGTAATTCCGCAGCGCGTTCCAGTTCTCTGGCTCTGTCTCTACTTGCCCGAACTTCCTTGTCATCCGGCTCCTGTGCCAAAGCTTGCTCCAGCGCTTGGACAATATTCCGCGTGCTTCTTGCAAGCGGCCCTGCATGACGCAGAATTTCAAACACCTGTTCGGTAGATTCCGTTACTTCCAGAATCTCCTCATTGGCATCAATTGCCTTCGCATATCTTTCCAATAGCAAGCATAGCTCATCAAGCCCCGGACCTCCCGGCTGGAGCCAACGACCATCTCCCCTACGCCAGAAAAAAATCGCTTCCCGCTCCGGCACGCCGGCCTTTGGAACCTCATGCAGAATCAATAAAAGCTCGTCATGTCCGACGACACAGCGCTGGTGCCCGGGACGGCCGCTGAGTTGCTCCCGTAGCTCGGCTTCGATCTCGTAATGATCCGGCAGTTTGACTTTCTCGTTCAACATTTCTGAATTTTTTAGAGAATAAAAATCCATTCCGCAACTCTCTCCAACCTACACTCTTCAATCTTGATTCTTTCGGGAATCCCACTAAATATCCCTCACGTTTATGAAATATCTACTCACCTTGAGCAGTTGCGCACTGCTGGTCTCATGTTTTAACAGCAGCCCTCCGGGCTCGGACTACCTTGCGGGGATCGGTGGACCGATTCACCAACAGGCTTCCGGGGGACCGCATCATCCTGCCCCGGCGATCCCGGATGATGTTTCCTATTGGGATGGAGATGGCGTGCAAGGTTCTCCATTGATCAGAATCAACCGCCGCGAACAGAAGGCATACTTTTACAAGGGTGGAACGCTTGTCGGAGTTTCAAAAATCTCTTCCGGCAAAGAAGATACCGGCACACCAGCTGGCACTTACAAAATCACGGAAAAAGACGAAGATCATAAATCATCCGCCTACGGTGTGATCAAAGACAAAGCCACCGGTCAAATGATCAATGACAATGCCGACAACCGCATCGACAAGGTCAAACCAGGACAGGTTTTCTATAACGCGCCGATGCCCAATTTCATGCGTTTCAATGGAGGGATCGGCATGCACACCGGCTATCTTCCGGGTTATGCCGCCTCCCACGGTTGCGTCCGTATGCCTCATCACATGTCCACGAAATTTTTCCAGAATGTGCAGATCGGCACTCCGGTGATTGTCGAGTAGACTCTGTCTGGCCTCCTCTGCCGGGGGTGAGGTGCGCCCACTCCCGGCAGCATATCTCAGGTGCAGCTATTACGCACCCATTGAGCGTAACGAGCTTCGATATCCGCAGCAGATATGCCCACAATTTCCGGAACATCATAGGGATGGAGTGAAATCATGGTCTTCTCAAAATCCGGAAATTTTTCCGATAGAATCTTGAAGATGACCAAAACCTCGGCCTCAGATTGCAGCTCCCCTTTCCAGCTGTAGATGGATTCGATAGACGGAACGATATTCGCGCATGCAGCGAGCTTCCTGGAAACTATTTCGCGGCTGATCTTCCGGGCTCGTTCCAGATCGGGAAAGGTGCAGAGGACGATTGTGATAGAACATGAAACAGGCGAGCAGGAAGAATCCCGCCCGCCTGCTGTAATGGAATCATTAGTCATGATCCGCATAGCGTATCACACTGCCACCGGCTTACCAGTCGCAGCGGATTCGTATAGAGCGTCGATGATCAACATCAGCTTGTGCGCCTGATCAGGAGTATTCAGTGGCTCGGCAGTGCCATTGATGGTGTGGATGAAATTCGCAGCGGAATGGATCCGCCCCATATCTTCACAGGCTTCCGTGGTGATCGTGCGATCCACACTATTGCCGTTTTCCTGAACATACAGCTCGCAAGTATCGATCGCCGTCTCATCCAGGCCGTCACGTCCGAAGAGACGCTCCACCTTGCCGCCGGCTTTGGTTCCCTGGAAAACCACGGAAACCTCTTCGCGTTTTACCATTTCCGCCCATGAAACCTGCAGACTCAGCACTTGTCCGCTCTTGAATGTGACGAACCCGTGCGCAGCGCACTCCACATCTGTGGTGCCACCTTCACGGTCCGGAATTCCCCAGGGTCCCTTGAAGCCGGGATCGGTGATGTGGTCATCAAAAGTATTGGCCAACACATATGCAGGCTCCGGATAACCCATGAGGTAGAGCGAGAGATCAATCATATGTAGAAGATCGATCGTAGCGCCACCACCGGACATCGCCTTGGTGGTAAACCAGCCTCCAAAGCCTGGAATACCTGTTCGTCGGATCCATTTTGCTTGTGCGGAATTGATCCGGCCGACTGTGCCATCATCCACATAAGCTTTCATCGCCTGGGACTCCGGCCGGGCACGATTGTTGAAATTGAACATCAGCTTTTTGCCTGTCTCCTCCGCCAATTTCACCATTTCCTCGACTTCCGCAGCGCTCAGGCCTGGTGGCTTTTCACAGAAAACATGTTTACCAGCTTTCAAGCATTGAAGGGCGAGCGGGGCGTGAAATTTGTTCGGCACGATGATACTCACCGCATCCAGCTCAGGTGCTTCTGCCAGCATTTTTTCGACGGAGTCGAAAGTTTTGGCGATTCCCCATTCAGCGGCGGCCTTGTCTGCGGCACCCGGAGCGGGATCCGCCACAGCCACGATTTCAGCTCCCGCAGCACGAAAGCCTTCGGCATGGTATTTCACCATCCAGCCTGCTCCTATAACTCCTACTTTAATAGACATATTGTGTTACCGAAGAGGTGGTTATTGATTTGATTTATCAAAAGCCGCATCGAAGGCGACGTTGGAGCCCGGGAAATCTACATTTCTAACAAAGGCTGCTGCTTCAGTCGCGCCATGAACCCGATCCATTCGGATATCTTCCCATTCCACGGAAAGAGGTCCGGAATACTTGAGATCGTTCAATGCCACGATGATATCCTCAAATTCGATGTCGCCGTGTCCCAGCGAGCGGAAATCCCAGAAGCGGCGGGGATCACCGAAGTCCGTGCTACCACCGAAGACGCCTACAGAGCCATCTCCATGTCCCCACCAAGCATCCTTCATATGGACGTGATAAATGCGAGAACCCAGATCACGGATAAATTTTACATAATCCACTCCCTGGTAGCCCAAGTGTGATGGATCATAGTTGAAACCGAATCTTTTGTGATGGTTTACCGCCTTGAGTGCGCGCTGGGCGGTAGCGATATCAAAGGCAATTTCCGTAGGATGGACTTCCAATGCAAAATTCACATCCACCTTGTCATAAGCATCAAGAATAGGAGTGAAGCGTTTGGCAAAGTCTTCGAAACCTTTCTCGTAATAAGCCTGATTTGTCGGAGGAAAGGCATATAGAGCATGCCAGGTGGAAGAGCCTGTGAAGCCATTTACCACCGCAGGAAAATCTTCCGAGCCATCCCCTTTGGGTTTTGCATCCAGGAATTTCCGGCACGCTTGGCCTGTAGCAATCATTTGCTGGGCAGCACGTTGACGAACACCTTCCGGATCCCCGTCACCCCATACTTCCGGAGTAAGCATCGCTTTGTGGCGATCGTCGATATTGTCGCAAACCGCCTGACCCACGAGGTGATTGGAGATCGCAAAGCAAGTCAAACCATGCTCGGCAAGTAGTTCCCATTTCTCCTTCACGTAGGTATCACTCGATAATGCCTTATCGACGTCGAAGTGATCTCCCCAGCAGGCAAGTTCCAGGCCATCATAGCCCATTTCCGCAGCCAATGGTGCGAGTTTCTCAATAGGCATATCGGCCCACTGGCCGGTGAAAAGTGTAACAGGTCGTGACATAATATTTTTCTTATGGGTTAGATTAACGCGGGCATGTTGCCCAAAGCTTTCATTGGGAGGAAAGTAAAAATCGGAAAAAGCGCGGATACCGGAGGATCACGGGTTTGCAGAGAACATTTGCTCACACCACATTGTCCGAATGACATCGAAAAGCGGGTGAATTTCGTAGCTCTTCGATTGAAAGGACGAGACCCAGACAGGACCTTTTATCGAGGAAGTTAGGAAGATTCCTTCCGCTTTATCCACATCGGATCGGCTTAGTGGTTTTTCCCGGCATTTGATATGATGCGCGGCGGCAAGTGAGATAATCAGCTGCCTGGTGATCCCTGCAAGGCATCCGCTATCGAGTCCCGGGGTAAAGAGCACCCCACCGCGAATCAGAAATACATTCGCCATCGCCGCCTCGCAGAGTTCGTTGGAGGTATTATAAAAAAGCAATTCATCGAACCCCTCACGCCGCGCTAGATCCAAGGCCATAACATGTTCCGCGTAATTCCCCACCTTCAGCCCGCGCAGCACGCTTTGGGTATCTTTTTTCCAAGGGGCTGCCGTCATTTTCACCGGAGCATTTGGCTCAGTGACAGAGGCCGCCGTCATCCACGCCCAGGCATCCCCACTATCCGTCCGGTTCAATGGACCCCGGCCCATACTGATCGTCAGGCGGATTCTTGCCAACCCTTGCTCCAGAGCATTCTTCTTCAACAAAGCCATTATCACGGAGTGCAAACCCGTATCCGAGAGCTCTACACTGGTGACACCTAATCGTTCGAGCCCTAGGCGGAGACGTTGCAAATGCTCTTTCAATAGGCATGGCACTCCGTTTACGGCGAGAATGGTCTCAAACAGGCTCAGACCGTGACAAAGTCCACGATCCTGCGGAGATATCCGAAAATCTCTTTCTCCGATAAAGCTTCCATCGCACCAGACTATTCCCATATCGTCATTAGATAATTTGAAATCAACTTATCAAGAGCTGAGAATTCAAAGTCATCGTTATACGTGAGCCAGGTCACCAGAACTTACTGGAAAGGAAAACTTTCTCCTAAAAACTCCCACCTCAATAAACAGAACCACAGGAAGTAAAAAGGAAGCGGCCCGACCGATTATCCCCGGGAAAAACCCAAAAACCCAAAGGGATGTTCAGTCGGGCCGCCTTGTCTTGCGACGGGGAGAAAGAACCACATCGCCGCTTCCGGGTCAAGCCAATTTCATCAAAAAAATGAAAAAAGATTTTTTAGAAGTGTATCCGGTCTACCAGCGAATCGCTGCAGCTGCCCAAGTGAGTCCTGCACCGAAGACCACCAGCACGATATTTTCCCCGCGTTTAAAGGCTCCGGAGCGATTGGCTTCATCCAGAGCGATTGCCACCGCTGCGGCCGACGTGTTTCCGTATTTATCTAGATTTACGAAGACCTTTTCATTAGGAACTGTTAAACGATCTGCAATTGCATCGATAATCCGGAGATTTGCCTGATGGGGGATGACGCAGGCAATGTCTTCCGCTTGAAGATCAGCACGCTTGATCACCGTTTCAGCAGCCTCCTTCATCCGGTTTACCGCGTGTTTGAAAACTTCCTTGCCCTGCATCGAGAGTGCCGCGAGATGCTCGCCGGCATTTGATTCATTGATCGGACATGCAGAGCCACCACCCGGGATGTTCAGAATGTGTGTTAGATTACCATCGGTTCCCATTTCTGTGGCAAGGATCGCGCCCTCTCCTTCCTTCGATCGGCGCAAGACAGCGGCGCCCGCACCATCCCCGAAGAGAACACATGTCGTTCTATCTTCCCAGTTCACGAAAGCAGAAAGCTTTTCAGCGCCGATGATCAATGCATTCTCAAAAGCTCCGTCCGCAATCATCCGCTTGCAAAGCTTCATTGCGTAAAGGAAGCCGGAGCAGGCAGCCGATATATCGAACGCTACCGCCTTCTTTGCCCCGATCTGCTGCTGCACGTAGCATGCAGTCGCAGGGGTAAGAGTGTCCGGAGTAATTGTGGCGACGATGATCAGCTGGACTTCCGCGGCATCAAGTCCCGCTTGTTCCAGGGCCTTCCGGGCAGCTTCGCTGGCCATGTGAGAGGTGTTCTCACCTTCGGCCGCAATCCGTCGCTCCCGAATACCCGTGCGGCTGAAAATCCATTCGTCGCTGGTATCGACCCGTTGGGCCAGATCTTCGTTGGTTAAAACTGTCTTAGGAACATAGCTTCCCGTTCCTGCAATACATACCTGATAATTCGTAGCCGACCCACTCATGTGGCGAAAGGTTTAGATTGTTAGCCAATCCAAACAAGCGCGAATTTCCTCCTACCGCATCTATGCTGCAAGCACATGAACCGCCATGTGGGAAAAATTCCGCTGCCCCCCGCAAAACCAATGATATCAAGCAAAGCTCTCCGCAATCATCCTTCACCTCTTGGTGCAGGCAGCTTGGCGCGGAAATGCTTTTTGGAATAGGCAATTTTTGCCGCCCGATCCGCTCCCGGATTGCGTTTGTGCTCGATGACAATTGGCTCGAGACGTTTCAACAGGCCGATCCCATTTGCCATCTGAATGGCTAGACCCGGACGCGCATTCACCTCAATCATGAGCGGCCCCTTGTTCTCATCAATCATGATATCCACACCCAAGTAGCCCAGACCTGTCATTTCCTGGCAGGTGACCGCCATTTCCAAAATTGTCTCCCAATCAGGCATCTGCACTCCGATGAGGCTGATTCCCAGATCAGGATGATATGTAATAGGCTTCCCATGGTGGATCGCGCGCACCGACATCCCTGTGGCAATATCGATTCCCACTCCCACAGCGCCCTGGTGAAGATTTGAGCGTCCGTCTGATTCTTTGGTGGATGCCCGGAGCATCGCCATCACCGGATAGCCGTGGAGCATGACCACCCGGATATCCGGCGCTCCTTGAAAGCTCATATCCGTCAACAAGGTTGCCGGCTGCACGCGGTATTCGATCAGCGCGTAATCCCGCTTTCCGCCGAGGCTGAAAAGGCCTGCCAAAATATTGGAAACGTGATTCTTCAAGTCACCTGGAGTGACTTCGGTGCCGCTTGGCTTGATGTAGTTTTTCCCTACTTTCTTATCGATCACCATGATCCCCTTCCCACCGGATCCGCGCGTAGGCTTGATGACGAAAGCTTCTTTGCCTTTGAGAATCTTCTCCACGATATTTGCATCGTGTGGAGTTCTCAGCACCCCGTAGGTCTCTGCCACGGTCATTCCTTCCGCTTCTGCCAGTGCTTTGGTCCGGAGCTTGTTATCGACCAGATCATACAGCCTACGCGGATTGTTCGGCAGAAGGAAACGGGCATTGCGCATATTGATGCCAACCACCCCGAGTTCCCTCAGTTCCTTTGGAGTGCGAAACCAGCGATGATACCATTTCGGGACATCCTGGAATACCGGCTTGCCAGCGTCTGGCTTTTCAGAGAGTGGCTCAATGACTTCGGACTCCCCCATAAGATCAGGCGTTGGAAAAGGTTTTGAAGCGGATCAGCTCAGACAAGCGGTAGCCGGTATAGCGACCGATCAACAAAATCCCTGCCAGTAGGATGAGCAGAAGTTCGGGGAAATAGGACGCCCAATATTGGAGCTGGGATACCTTCATGAACCGGTAGGCGCAGACAGCCACGAAAACAGAGCCGGCAACCTGGGTAATCGCGCTCCGTTTCCCCTCTTCTTCCCAGATCAACGACATGCGCTCCAATGTCCAGGCGATGATGATCATCGGGAAAAGTGTGATTTTGATGCCGACGCTCATCCCCAGCTGGTAGCTGAAAACCCCCATCAGCATCATCAGCAATGTGACTATCACCACACATGCGGCGACCCGGGGCACGACGAGCAAGTTCATTCGAGAGAGGAGGAATCTGAACCACAAGCCCGCACCAACGAGTAGAGTGAACATCACCAATCCCTGCAATAGCGGTAACTCCAGCAAAGCCAATGCCAGAAGCACCGGCATGAATGTGCCTAACGTCGGTATACCGATGATATTTCGCATCAGCACCACCACAAACGCGCCCAAGGGAATGAGCACGATGTAACGGAAGACAGCCCTCTCGGAGGCAGGAAGTGCCAGAATCGTGGAGACCAGGAGTGTCGAATCCCGAAGATCCGTCAATGTTTCGAGAGGGATGTGATCCTTTACGACGGTAAACCCGACCTGGGAATTTTCGCCGCCTGTTAAGTCAAGAAGCGGCCCACCACCACGATGCCATACAAAAACGTGACGGCCGTCGGGCACGGTGGATGGCTGCATAGGGTCACGCACTTTCCAGAAAGCTCCGTCGAAATACTCGATCATTGGCAAAGGCGGTTGCCCGCCGTTCTGGTCATCCAGATTCACCCCGTAGGCCAGCCGCGCAGGAATGCCCGCCATTCCGAGAAGATCGATGCCCATCGAAAGATTGGGATTCGGCAATCCCAGTTTTTCGTAATGACGCCTGACAAGAGCATATTCCTGCGATGCCGAAGGATCGTTGATGCGGGTGAAAAGAGATACGAAAAGAGAGTCCGCATCACGGGAGGCCGCCTTGTTCAGAATGTTCTTCGCTGCCACATCCAGAGCGCCGGGCAGGTTCGGCACTTCCGGCGCTTTCGGAACTTCGATCGCCGGCTTCGGCTCACCACCACTGGCCAGACGCTCTTTGAAACGCACCCGATAGTAAAGTCCCTGTGCGTCTTCGCGGTTCTTCGAGGACCACACGGCCGTATATTCGCCATGTTCGTTTTCCTCGTTGTAATCATAGTCCAGCGAGCCCGATTCCTGGCCCGCATTCATTTTCACCTCATCCGATGGCAGAGAGAGCCGCACCTTGACATCCCGGCCTGTCGCCAAAAACGAAACCTTGGCTTCCACCAACCATTCGCTGACTTTTTTACCTTCCCAGAAGGGAACACCCAGATTGCGTGTTTTGTAAGCGGCAAGGCCACCTCCGAGCACGATCAATGCGGCCACCGCTGCTAATAATTTCGCTTGGGCACTCATGTTGGTTCTTTCAGAAACGATGCTCAGCGCATGATCTTGTCGTCCGCAAGATAAACGCGTGATGGATCAATCCATCCGAGTTCCTTGATGGTCGTGCGTCCGATGAGCACGGCAGAGAGCATATTTGCCCGATTGTTCAGAGTGAAATCACCGCGCAGTTTCCGCCCGCCGATCTTGAAAGCCAGGCGCACCACCTCACGAGTTTCAGATTCACCACCCGGCTCTTTGATTCTGGCGATTCGAACTAGCGGAGCTTCCATGCGAACCCGCGGGGAGCCTTTTTTGCGTGGCTCTGTCACAATAAAGCGCACCCACTTTTTGCCATCACGCTCGAATAGCTCGGTTTCCTCCGCATGGATGGAACTGGTATACGCGCCCGTATCGAGCTTCGCGGTCATGTCCGATTCGAGACCGTCGATGAGAATTTTTTCCTTCCAGCCGTAGACTTGGATGGGGTCTGGAGAAACCGGCCGGGCCACAGCGGCGACCGCAGTTTCAGCCTCCTCCACAGCGGCCTCATCGTCTGGATCGATCTCCGCCTTATCGGAGTCTTTGTCCGATTCTGCCTTATCCGCGGCGTTTTCTTCCGCAGGGGTGCCGGACTCGACATCCTTGTCTTCCTTACTTGCTGGCTCCGACTTTTCCCCGGCGGCAGTCTCTTCAGCCGCAGGGGGCTGATCTTTACCTGCTTCAGCTTTTTTGGCCGTTTCTGCAGCGCTCACGAGAGAACATGTCAGTAGCATGAGAAGCAGTGACAACTGGAACCGGAGGTTGGAAAAGGTTTTAAAATGCATGATGCGGCGGCGACTATCACCTGCCATATCACAAAATAGCAATGGAATTATTAGCTCATAACCTAGCTTCTGCTTGATGTTTGCAATGCGAGGAAAGAGATTCCCCGCATCATGACTCCAGCCAAATCAGGTTTTTCCATGCCAGCCGAATGGACCCCCCAAGTCGCCACATGGCTCTCCTGGCCTGTCGATGATCCGAGGCATTGGGGCGGTGCGAAGCAGGACATCATCTGGAAGAAATTCGCAGAGATCGCGGCAGCCATTTCTCGTTACCAGATCGTGCGGATCAATGCCCCGGGCTCCGCACATCAGGCGATTGGCGAGGCTTGCAATCGAGCCAAGGCAAACCCCGCCAATGTTCAGCTTTTCGACCATCCGAATAATGATGTCTGGTGTAGGGATCACGGCCCGATATTTGTCAAAAACCAAACATCCGGTGAAATCGCGATCACCGATTGGGAGTTCAATGCCTGGGGAGGAAAATTCGCTCCCTGGGATCTCGATAATGCCATTCCCCGGAAGATCGCTGAATCTCTGGGTCTTAGAGTATTCCCCGGTGGCATGATCCTTGAAGGAGGCGCTATCGAGATCAATGGAGAAGGCCAGCTTCTTACCACGGAAGCCGTATTGCTCAATAAAAACCGCAACGCCAGTCTTTCAAAGGCGGAGACCGAACAAAGACTCAAAGATACGCTCGGCGTTACCGAAATTCTCTGGCTGAAATCCGGGATCGAGGGTGACGATACAGACGGCCATATTGATGACCTTGCTCGATTTGTGGAATCATCAACGATCCTTGCCTGCGAGGAACCAGATCGCAGCTCCCCGAATTATTCCCCGCTGGCGGATAACATGTCGCGATTGAAAAATTTCCTCAATCCCAGCGGAAAACCTTATGAAATCGTGCCGATTCATCTTCCACAAGCCTGTGAAATTCCCGGCTGGAGATTGCCGGTTCTCCCCGCATCCTACGTGAATTTCCTGATCCTCAACCATGCCGTGCTGGTTCCTGTATTCCGACAGCGGAAAAACGACGATCATGCGTTGGGATTGATCCGTGAGCTTTTCCCCCAACGGGAAGTCATTGCGATCGATTGTCTGGATCTGGTCCAGGAAGGAGGCACGCTTCATTGTATCTCCCAGCAGCAACCCGCCTAGCGGTAACGCAGCCCTATGAAACAACTCACACCGCGGCAAATCATCTTCGGCGGTTGTATGCTGGCTTTCGGGGCAGCGTTTTTGAACACAGGCTTCATTATCACGGCCGGCACTTCGGTAAGTCATCTTACCGGAGACCTTTCGCGGATTGCTTCCGGTCTCGCCTCTTTCAGCGAAACCAATGTCACCAGCTTATTGAGGGTTCTGATGGCGACCCTGGGCTTTATCGCCGGGGCAACAGCATCCGGCTTTTTCCTGCACCATCCCACCCTTCATGTCAGGATGCCCTATGGTAGGATGCTGTCATTGATCGGTCTCATATTATTCGGCGCGGATGCTTTGATGAGTCATCACTTGATCAGCGCAATCTGTGTCAGTGGCTTCGCCTGCGGGATGCAAAATGCTCTTGCAAGCCGCTATCGGGGATCGGTTCTGAGGACGACCCATGTCACCGGCCTATTCACCGATCTTGGGATTCATTTGGGAATGAAGCTACGTGGACATAGCATTGAGGGATGGAAAATCACTATTCCCATTTATATCTCAGTCTCATTTTTCGCCGGGGCAGCGGTCAGCAGCTTTCTGGTGTTCCGCTATCAGGCAGACTGGATTCTCTACACGGCAGCCAGCTACCTGTCCGCCGGATTGATTTGGAGCTTTTACAAACGCTTCTTCAGACAAGCTTGACTCAATCGGTTTTTTTCCGCTTCGACCGTTTTTTCGCATAGCTCACTTTTTTTTGCGGTGGCATGACCGGAGTGTCGTTTTTCAAAGTGGCAATCTGATCACGAAGGTGCGCTGCCCGCTCGAATTCCAGTTTCGAAGACGCATCCCGCATCTCCTGTTCCAGCTCTGCAATCACACGGAGTTTGTCATAGCTTTCCTCATTTTCCGCGACCAGGGACGCATTGAGTTTTTCCGCATGCTGCCTGCCTTTCTCGTGGGTATGCAGACTTTGCTGAACAGCCCGCACCACTGATTGCGGAGTGATTCCATGCTCTTCGTTGTGCGCGATCTGGCGGGCGCGGCGATATTCCGTGACGTTGATCAACGTTTGGATGGAATCCGTGACCACATCGGCGAAAAGCACGCATTCGCCGTTTACGTGGCGGGCAGCCCGCCCTGCGGTCTGAATCAGGGAGGTTTCATTTCTCAGGAAACCTTCTTTGTCCGCATCCAGAATACAGACCAGAGAAACTTCAGGTAGATCCAGCCCCTCCCGCAGCAAATTGATCCCGATGAGGATATCAAAATTCGCCGCCCGGAGCTGGCGCAGGATTTCCACCCGCTCAATCGCATCGATATCCGAATGAAGATACCGGCACTTGAGCCCTGTGGATCCCAGATACTCGGCCAAATCCTCGGCGGTTTTTTTGGTGAGTGTCGTCACCAGGACCCTCTGGTTTTTTTCCACCCTCTGGCGGCAGAGTTCTATCGTTTCGTCAATCTGGCCTTTTAGCGGGCGCAATGTGAGAATCGGATCGAGCAAGCCCGTAGGGCGGATGATTTGCTCTACAATCAGTGGAGTCCCCCGTTTTGACGGATCGAAATCAGCGATCGGTTCCTCATTCCCGGATGCCTTGACCCGCATCTTCTTGAGATCAAAATTCGTAAAACCTTCATCACCGGGCCGACCTTTCACTGCAATGAATTTCTTATTTTCCGGCCGGGAATTCGCGACTTCGAACGGGCCGGGAGTGGCCGTCACATAGACTCGCTGATCTGTCATCTGCATAAATTCGTCAAACCGCAGCGGCCTGTTATCCATCGCGGAAGGCAGGCGGAAGCCGTGCTCCACGAGAGTCGTCTTACGGCTCTTGTCACCTTCAAACATTCCACCGATCTGAGGGATAGAGGCATGGGATTCATCGATCATCAGAAGAAAATCCCGCGGGAAGAAGTCCAGCAGGGTATGCGGTCGGGAACCCGGGGCCCTTCCCGTCAGGTGCCGGGAGTAGTTCTCGATTCCCTGGCAGAATCCCATCTCGCTCATCATTTCCAAGTCGTATTCCGTGCGCATCCGCAGCCGCTGCGCCTCGATCAGCTTGCCCTCCTTTTCCAGCTCGGGAATCCGCTGATCCAGCTCTTCACGGATCTTTTTTATCGCCACTTTCATTTTATCCCCGGCAGTGACGAACTGCTTGGCCGGATAGAGCGTATGGGCCTCGAGGACTTCGATGATTTTCCCGCTGACCGTGTGGATCGAAGAAATTCTCTCCACCTCGTCGCCGAAGAACTCGATACGGATTGCCGTTTCATCAAGATATGCCGGATGGACCTCCACCACATCTCCACGCACCCGGTATTTTCCCCGGCCAAAAGCGATATCGTTTCTTTCGAAAAGCAAGCTGACGAGAGCATTGAGCAGATCCTCGCGGGAAATCCTCTGCCCGGTCCACACAGGGAACATCATATCCTTATAGTCCTCCGGTGATCCCAAACCGTAAATACACGAGACCGAGGCGATGACAATGGTATCACGACGCGTCAACAGCGATCCCATAGTGGAGAGCCGGAGTCGCTCGATTTCCTCGTTCACCGAGGAATCTTTCTCAATATAGGTATCGGAGCGCGGGATATACGCCTCCGGCTGATAGTAATCGAAGTAAGATACGAAATACTCGACCGCATTATGCGGGAAGAAGTTTTTGAATTCCGAGTAAAGCTGAGCCGCCAACGTCTTGTTATGACTCATGATCAGGGTTGGCCTGCCTTGGCGGGCGATCAGATTTGCCATCGTAAAGGTTTTCCCTGAACCGGTGACTCCCAGAAGGGTCTGATGCTTATTGCCCGCATCAAGGGATTTTACCAATTTTTCGATCGCTTGGTGTTGATCGCCCTGGGGTGAATAATCGCTGGAAAGACGGAATGGCATGCCGCCGTCAAGATGGAGCAGGATCAGAAAACATCCAGCCGAGATTCCCCCCCGCAAAAAAACAGCCCGGAAACTCTCCGACAATTCGCCTCGCAATGCGTCCTTGAACCTGAATGGCCCCATGCGACTCTCAACCGGCAAGACCGCCAAAGGTGACCCATGATACATTCAGCCAGAAAATTGCTCCTATTCCCTAGCCTATGTGCATTCTTCTGCGCTTGCGCACCCACCTCCCCTTTCCGCGAGGCCGAGAATCTAGATGCGAAACCTTTCAATCAACTGGTCCTCGCAGGGAATGCCTGCGGGCCCGCCGCTCTTCTTAACTCTTACCGCTTCGGAAAGCCTGCCTGGAGAAAACTCTCCGAAGATCCGGCCGGATTAAGCGATCGCGAACGTATCCGGGCAATCACCCGCGGGCCGGCCATGCGTGAGTCATCCTCTTTGCCCGGTCGGGCCAGGTGGTCCAGAAATGGTGTGAATCTCCCGGACTTGTGCGATATCGCAAACGAGATCGGCAGGCCCCATCTCTTGCCGCAACTGTCCAATGAAACACTTTTTCTGAAATCCGGAGAAAGCCAGCGATCGTTCCTAAAGAGAGTTCACTCAAGGTTTGCAACTTCGCTGAAAGAAGGCTTCCCGCCGATTCTCAGCATCCGTCGATTGGTGAAGAGAAACGGCGAGTGGCACGCTATCCAAGGGCACTTTGTCACGATCACCTCGGTGCCTAGCAGTTTGGGCTCCGGAGTGAACAGCTTTGCGGTAAGATACGTCGATCCTTGGGGAGGTAGCTTCAACGAAGGGGAGATCAGGATTTCCGCACGAGCGTTTCTCGGGAGCGATCCGATGAAGAATCCCAACCTTGAGGCCATTTTCCCGCAACCTGAGATCGGGCACCGCTTTGTAAAGAGCCACGAAGAGACATATATGGCCGTATCCGCATTTCTCGGAAGATAAGGCACGCCGATTATCACATCATGTTTCTTGCATAACAGTTTTCCAATCTCTACCAACTTCCGTGCCCATCTGAATGGCGGGCTGTTTATTATGAAAATCACATCCCGCATTCTATCACGGTCTTTAGGTTTATTGCTAGCTCTCACACCTCTAGCAAACGCACAGAACGATGACCAATCCGCTCTCCCGGAAGCGGAAATGACTGCAGAGGATGCGGCAGCGATGAAGGCCCACTATGACTTCATCGACAGCCTTTCGTGGGTCCGATCCGGCACGGCGCAAATCGGTGACCGGGCAACTATTGTCATTCCCGAAGGCTATCGTTTCACCGGCGCTGAAGGCAGCACGAAGCTAATGGATTACTACGGCAACCTTACCAATGGATCAGAACTCGGCTACATTTCGCCGGAGAATATGGATTGGTTTGCCGTATTCGAGTTTGATGATGTCGGCTATGTCAAAGAGGACGAGAAGGATAAGCTTGATGCCGATGAAATTCTAAATCAATTGCAGGAAGGGCAGAAAGTGGCCAATGAGCAGCTTCGCGAGATGGGTAGACCCACACTAAATGTTCTCGGCTGGCACACCCCGCCGTTTTATAACAACGATACCAAGAATCTTGAGTGGGCCATCCGTCTTTCCTCCGAGGATGGCAGTGAGATTATCAACTATAAAACCAAGCTTCTCGGCCGCCGGGGCGTAATGGACGTGGTGCTGGTATGTGATGAAGAACAACTGGGATCCGTCGTTCCGGAATACCAGAATCTACTCGAGGGATTCAGCTACAATCAGGAAGAATCCTACGCCGCTTATACCGAAGGTGACAAAGTCGCGGAATACGGACTCATCGGTCTGATCGCAGGTGGCGGCCTGCTGGTTGCAGCGAAATCCGGCCTCCTCGCAAAACTGTGGAAGCCCATCGCCATCGGCGCCATTGCGGTTGGCAGCTTTCTCAAGCGCATCCTGAAGGGAAAAAACCACGACGCCATTTAATCGTCCCCCGCATGCCAGCCTTTTTCGAGTTTCTGCTAGTCGCTCTGGCTCTGTACATTTGGGAATCGACACTTTGGCTGCCCAAACAGGGTGTGGCTTTGAGGCGCAGCTGGCTTGGGAAAAAATGGCGCGTCATCCAGGCATCCGCTCTTCTTTCGATGCGGGATCTGGGACTTGTCCCCATGTCGCCGGTTCCTCCGGATATCGGGCTGGCGCCGTGTGCCTCATTTCCTCTCGCAGTTGCTGAGAATGGAGAAATCCATGTCTCATCTTCAGACGGTATTTTCACCCATTCCACGGCAAGAGCCTGGGAGGACATCCGATTCTCGAAACCATATCTCCATGTTGGCCAACACAGAATCAGATGCCAGTCACCTGCGGTAGCACAGCTGTTGCGCGATGGAAAATTGCAAGGCCTGACTCCTGCAGAAGCCATCCGACGGGCATGGAAGCTCACCCTCTCGCCTTCCCGGGCCAAGTGGGAATTGCGGAAATGGTCACTCGTAAGCTCCTCGCTGCGGCTTTACCCGCCGGCGCTCACATTCGGTTTTTTCCTGGCTTTGCCCTTTGTGTATTTCACCTTCGGATCCGTTGCGACCTTCTGGTTCAGCATCTGGTTGTGGTGTCTGATGCTCGGTTGCGCTGGAAACCTGTTCTGGCTCGCGAAACGTGCTTATCCGGGCGCACGCGGCGAACTGAGGCAAGACGCACTGCTGTCGCTGCTCATTCCTTTTCACGCAATGCGGTCTCTTGAGCTGGCATCGGTTCATGCCTTTGGCACGACTCACCCGACTGCTGTTCTGATCCAGGCGAATCAGGCAAACCATCCCTGGCTAGCCCGGTTTTATCGGGAGAAAATTTTCCCGCGTCCCACTCATCCGGGGGATGCAGTCATCGCCAGAAACATTCTACCGTTGTTGGAAAATCATCTTAGCAAATACGGGTTCGAGTCATCTTCGTTTCTTTCCGCTCCTGATCGTTCCGAGGATCGGGAAGCCTCGGCCTGGTGCCCGCGCTGCCACGGAATGTTTCTCCAAGGAAAAAAGACCTGCGTGGATTGTGGCAATCTCCGGCTGAATCCATTCGACAAGTGAATTTACTTCGGCGCCTTTATGACATTATACCAGACTTTATGCCCCTGTATCTCGCCTCCGGATTTTGAGCGTAGGGAAGTCATATCCACGAGGTGAAGATACTTCTCTTTCAATCCACCGATATCCAGGTGGAGCGTGCGCCCGTCCCTGGAAAGGTTTGCTGCTTTCACTGCAACCTTCTGTTCATCAATTTTAGCGGAACCGTAGTTCGCATGATACTTGTAGGTGTGCCTTTTGACGGAAAGCCCTGCCAGCGAGGCCGGATCAATCGCTTCACTGAAGGTCATATCAAAGCCGCTTCTTGTCGCTTTCATCGCATCCAGCGCCAGAAAAGGTTTCCCATTCCATTTGATCCGGAGAAGCCCTTTGCTGCCAGCCCAGGACAATGCGGTTTTCCCCACGTAGAGTGCACCATCGTTGCCGAAGAGCAGACGATTATTCCCGATTCCGAGATCAGGCCCATCAAACATCGGCACCAATCCTGTCTGAAAAACCCCATCTACCTCATCGTCAAGAACGCGCACCAACGTCGGCTGATTCATTTCGCCGATCAAGGTCTGCCTGGCCATTCCCCCGGGGAAAGCCCCTTCCGGAATTACGACAGGCCAGGTCGGAGAGTTGGCCAATTCGCCTTGCGGAAAATAACCTGCGGCAGGCTCCTGCATCGCGTCGAACTCGCTTGCATCGATATCCAGCGGATTGCGGCCATTCCAATCCTTTTTCCACACCAAGGAGGCCGGGTGCCCGTAGAACCCACCTTCTTTGATATGGTAGAGCGGACTTGTCGGCCGCCAATCGCCCTGATTGTCGGCGATCAGCAAGCGCCCTTTTGCATCAAAGCCAATTCCATTTGGAGAACGGAAACCGCTCGCATAAGGCTGGACAGAGCCGTCCGGCGTTATTTTCAGAACCCACCCCCGCCATTTCACCCGGGAATACATCCGGCCGGCTTTATCCTTATTTTTCTTCCAATCCGCGGCGTTCATCATCTGCTCCCGGCCGAGCTCTCCGATCTCTGAAAATTCCCCGCGGATTTCCTCTCGCATGGACGCTCCGTTCGATGCCACACCGAGAACGATAAACAAATTCCCCTCTTTGTCCTTTGCGGGACCATAGGCAAACTCGTGATAATTGCCGCTCATCCCAAAGTCGTCGCAGACCGTCTCATAGCTATCGGCCTCGCCATCCCCATCGTTGTCCTTGAGGCGGGTAAGCTCGGAGCGCTGCATCACGAGCATGCTGTCTTTGCTTTCCGCCAGAAGTCCCAAAGGCTCCTGAAGACCTCCCGCAAACTGCACCCATGAGCCTGTGGACGGATCGTAGATCATCACTTCGCCTCTGTGGAAAGCAATCGCTATACGGCCGTCGGGAAGAGCGGACATGCCCCCCACCTGGGGATCGATTCCCTCGGGCGGGGCGATATATGTGTAGTCGAAATTTTCTGTCCACGCTGCGGCGGAGAGGCTCAGGCAGATGCCGAAAAGAGAGATAAGGGATTTCATTTGAACGAAAAAGTAAGGGTGAATTCAGCTGCCTCAGTAGCGGTCAGGGTAAGATTCGAGCCATCCCAGCTCCCCTTGTTACTGCTGTAACTGGTTTTGGCTGTCTCCGGAAAGTGAAGAGTCACGGGCTTTGCCGGAGCCGGGTGAATCGTGAAGCTACGCTGGAATCCTTCACCCTCACTGACGGGCGAAAAGCTTTCCGTGATTTCAGTGGTGCCTATCGAATACCGAAAGACCGGCAGTCCATCCTTGACCTGATAACCTGAGAATTTCACTTCCCCCTCCAGCGGGAGCGGAGATTCGTTCTCCGTATATCGGATATCGCCATTGATACGCGTCATCCCGCTTCCGTTACCACTCCAGTATGGGAAACCATTGATAAAACCTCCACTCCAAGCATAGCGAAGGCGGCATGTTCCCGCATCCCAGCAGAGAGAATTCTTCTCATCCAGTGCGACTGCGATCGCCGCCGGACCAGCGTCGGGCATGAACAGGCGTTGCACCATCGGCCGCTTGGCCTGGGTCGGCGAGGCTGCGTAGGGGTCGCCTTTAAATTGTTTCTTACGCCGCACGCCCTTGGAGACGTTCATCACGTGCTCATAAATCTTATGTAAGTTCGCTTCTCCCAGATGGACCATGGAGGGCATTTCTATTCCGTTGGGGCGTTTCTGATACGGAGCCACAGCCCATTTCACAAACTCATCCGCCCGCCCCGCATACAATGTCCTGATCTCCACAAGGGAAGGACCTACCAAAGTCTCATCCAGCAAGTGACACGCGGAACAATTCAGCGTAAACAATTCCTCGCCCGTGGGTTCCGCAGCGGACAAAACTCCTTGGAAAATCCACGGCAAAGCACCCAAGGCTAGAAAATATCGTATAGGTTTCATAAAAAATCTGCAGCTCGTTCCGGGAAACGATAAAAGGCGGGCCCGCATGAGAGCGATTCCATCGCACCCGTGAATGCCGTTGAATAGCAATAACGGAGCTTACCTGCAAATTCTTACACCGCTTTCCAACCGCTCATGACACGCGCTCCCCATCCCCGTCATTCTCTTATTCCCCTGTGGTTGTGGCCGAATTTACTCGGGCTGGATTCCCCGCTTGTCGCCGTCGCATGGCAGTGGTTGTTTGCCAAAAGCTTTGGAATTACTCTTCCCGATGTTTTCCATCTGATACTGGGATTGAGCGCTTGGTGTATTTATCTGGCCGATCGCTTGTACGACTCTTGGCGCACCCACGATGTGTCACACGCCACCGATCGGCTTCGTTTTACCAAGCAATTCTTCATTCCGCTAACCGCCGTCATGATCATCGCGGGTTGTATCAATGCATGGTTGATCCTTGTATATGTGCCTCGGGATTTCATTTTGACCGGTCTCACCACGGCCTTTTTGGTGGGGGTCTATTATACGATCCGTTTGGGAAGAAATCTGGGTTTTGCCTCGATTGTGCCCCGTGAAATCATCTGCGGTATGCTCTTTGCACTGGGCTGTGTAATCGCACCTTTTTATTTTGCGACCTCAACGATGAACGATCTCCCCCACTTCGACTTGGCTGCGGTATTCTTCGGTGTTCTTTGTTCGATGAGCTGCATCCTCATCTCACTCTGGGAGCGGGACGCCGATATTGCTACCAACGATCGTTCGATCGCTACTTCTGCTTCCCGGATCGTGCCGCACATCGCGGCATCAATCACTTTTCTCAGCGCTGCGTGCGCGGTTCTAGCTATATTCACCTCGTGGGAAATATTTCTCAGCCTTGCTCTAAGCGCGTTTGCACTTCGGATGCTGCTACACATGGAAAAACAGCTGTCACTGGTTAGCCTCAGAGTGCTGGCAGATGGCGTGTTGCTTACGCCGGCTCTATTTCTGCATCACTTCGGGTTTTAGATTCCCAGCACCCTCCCGATTGCTCCAAAAATGCCTTCCCATAGCCGCGCCACCGGATTCTTCTTTCCCCCTGTCACTTGCTGCTGGATCACCAGACCGGAGCCTTGGAAAAAATCGTCAAACAACGCGTTTTTACTTCTTAGGTAGGCAACAAATGTTTCCGCCCTTTTGGGTGAGAAATTCAGATGCGGGCTAAATGCCACGGTGAGTTTGCTATTCACCCGCCGTCCCGGATGAATCGGTAACACACTCTCCACCTGGATTCCTCTCTGGGCGGAAAAAACCAATTTCACGGGTCCTTCGATCGTCATGTAACGAAATTGCAAATTCACCCATGCGTGAAGTTTCCGGAATATCCATTTCGAGCGAATTCGAGGCGCTTGCCCGATGGGATGAGCCACCGCTACGAGAAAATGCGGGCGAAACACCAGGGATCTGCCGGCAGGAATTTCCACCACCGAGAGTTCCTCCGTCGCATCTACCTGGGTCGATAGCGTGATCATCCCGGGCGCTTCCGCGACGTTTTTGATTCGGGTGAGAATATAGAGGCCCGCAGCCATGCTGGAGAATGGATATTTCCAATCCATGATCCATTTGGTGCCCTTTTCGAAAGTGCCCATGGAGCCCTGTAAATAGTCCACCTTTGTTAGCATCACTTCATCCGTTCCCAGTTCGATGCGCTGGGCAGGATGGCTTTCCGTGGTGATAATCGCGTCCGCCGCCGGATGATCCACTCCCAGTAAAATGGGTTTCGAGGTCTGTGCAATCGGTGCTATCACATAGTATGCCGCTAGCTTCCAGAGAAATGGAATCACGATGATCGCCGCCAAAATCATTAGCGCATTTACCGCCATTACCCGTAGCTGATTGCGCATCAAGTCATCGAAGGTTTCCCGCATTTCCTGTATTTCACGGAGCTGCCTTTCCTTTTCATCCCGCAGCACTTCCCGCTGCTTCAGCTCCTCTTCACTCTCTCCACCTTCGATCTGAAGTTGCTGCTTCTCCTTGGAAAAACTCCTGATCTCCGCTCGCAATTCACGCTCTTGCTTCTCAAGCTTTGCTTTTTCGGCAGCAACCTCCTTTTTGCGGAAGAGGTTCATGATTCTTTCCATGATTTCCTCCATTCCACGGCGCTTCTGCTCCAGCTCCTTCAGCTCACTCATCCGCTGCTGAATATCGGTGTCGAGAATTTTGACACGTTCCGCGAGCTCACCCACCAATGCCCGGCTCTCGCTGAGCCCCGTGATCGCCTTCTCCAGCTCCTTTTCGTGATATTTCACAACCATCGGAGGCACCACTTTGACGACAAAAACCGCCAATAACAGGCCCAGGATAACCGCATAAATGACCAGCTTTCCAGCCAGCCATGAGATCAATCTTGCGAGAATTCCTGTCATTACT
Organism: Luteolibacter algae; assembly: GCF_042683045.1. Taxonomy (NCBI): domain Bacteria; kingdom Pseudomonadati; phylum Verrucomicrobiota; class Verrucomicrobiia; order Verrucomicrobiales; family Verrucomicrobiaceae; genus Luteolibacter; species Luteolibacter algae. The sequence goes on from NZ_JBHUIT010000005.1 coordinate 25,844, forward strand.
ACTTCAAGTTACACAAAAAACGGCTGCCCGTTACGGACAACCGTTTGGTGATTCAAGGTCGACCCCTTGAGTGATATTTCAAGACTCAATCATCGCATAAGCGTTGTGATTGTGGATCGATTCAAAATTTTCGGCTTCCACCCGATACCAGCTAATCAGGTCATGTTTACGAAGGCCGGCTGCGACATTCCGCGCCAGGTCCTCGACAAAAACCGGTTGATCGTAGGCCCGCTCCGTCACAGCCTTTTCATCGGTGCGCTTCAAGCCAGCATACAGCTCACAGCTTGCCGAGCTTTCGGCCAGATCAATCAGCTCTTCAAAAGTTAGTTTCTGATCTGCAGCCACGGAAATGGTAACCACTCCACGTTGGTTGTGCGCTCCGCGCTCACTGATTGCTTTTGAACAAGGGCAAAGCGTGGCGACCGGAATCTGTGCGCTGAGGAAAAGCTCGCTCCCACCTTCCGCACAATACCGGTATTCCATCCCCAACTCATAGTCCAAAAGACTCTTCATCTTTGAAACCGGAGCTTCCTTCTCCCGGAAAATGGAGAATTCACAGCCAATGTAAGCTCGCTGCGCCTGAAGACGTCCTGCCAAAGCCTCGGTAAGCTTTGCCAGACTCTCCCCGCATAGCGGTTCCGGGAAAGCATGTAGAGCTTCTACAAAGCGACTCATGTGGGTCCCTTTCAGATGCGCGGGTAGCTCCACAGTCATTTCGTATTTTGCAATCGTCGGTTGCTCGGTGCCATTCGCTCCGAGATACCGTGCTGGGTAGCGGAGCTCTTTGACTCCTACCCGATCAATCATGATTTCACGATGATCCTGTTCGTTTTGCGTATCGGGCAAAACCTGCATCTTGTCCATATTTCCTCTATGAATGAAGGCGAAAAAGCCCGCCCAATTGATCGGGCGGGCTCGAAATTTAAATTTCCATGCTTGATCGCACTTTTACCCGGTTGCCAATTATGGCATCAGGTTGATCGCGCGGGACTGCTTGATCGCGTTGTTGATTTTGCGATGCAGTTTTGCGGATACGCCGGTGACACGACGTGGCAGGATTTTACCAGTTTCTGAGCAAAATTTGCCGAGAACTTCTGGGTTTGTAGGAATCAATTGCTCCACAGGGATGTCCTGCCTGCGGCGGGTCATCTGGCGGTTCGCCTTGCGGAAATTAATGCGGCGTTGGATAGTCTTAGGCTCGGACATGATAATTAGCGGAGTTCGCGGTGAAGAGTTCTACGCTTAAGGAAGTGATTGAACTTCACTTTTTCCAGACGACCTGGAGTGCGTAAGCTTTTTTTGTTACGTGTAGTTACGTAACGTGATGTTGGTTTGCCCTCAGCTTTTGCTTCGGTGCATTCAAGAATAATGATCTCGCGTGGCATGGTTCAGTTAGTGGGGGGCGGATATTGGTTTAATCGTCGTCTCCGTCAAGCGAAACCGTAACAGAATCTTCATCTTCTTGTGGTTTTCCTCCGCTGAAGCCTACTTCGTCGGAAGGTCTGAACCTTCTGGCACCGTATTCTTTCTCCCATTGCGCCTGACATTCTACTGTCAAGCGGGCAAAAGGTATAGCTTCCAGACGGGCTGTCGGGATTTTCTTTTGGGAAATTTCGCACACACCGTATGTTCCGCCCTTGATACGTTGCAGTGCTTGCTCGATTTCATAGAGAGCATCCTGCTCCTTTGCAAGGACGGAGAGAGCGAAATCCCTGTCATAGGCATCGCTACCGGCATCGCCCTGATGTTGGCCGCTACCGGAGGCCTCGCTGCCTTCCGGAGCATTGCGGATGGTATCGCGCGACATTCCGGATACAGAATCCACGAGAGAGTCCCGCAAATCGAGTAGACGCTGACGCTGTTTCTCCACGAAGGAAGCACTGTGGGTGCCGCTTCCGCCGGAGACAGGCTTTACCGGCTCCGCCTTGGGCGGGACAAAAGGAGGCTTCACGGGAGCTGGCGGAGGAGTATCCACCAGCGAAGATTTTCTTGGAGCAACTTTCTTCGAAGAAGCTTTTTTCGTCACCTTCGGCACTTCATCGCCTTCAGTGGCTTTACCCGTTTTTTTTGCAGGAGTTTCTTTTTTTACCGTCTCGCTGGAAGCGGACTTCTTCGTGATCTTTTTTGCAGCCATTATGTTAGGATTACGTGGAAATCTAAGTTTTGGGAAAATTTGCTTTAGTCTGCAATATATTCACAGATAGGGCGCGGTGGATTAGCCCTTGTAACACGTCACTTCAAGGGGAAATTTCATATTTCCTAAAATATCTTTCGAAACTCAGCCCACCCCCGTGCTTGAAATGCTCGGAAGCTTCACTAATCTGCCGACCCCGTCATGCAACTCAGCGCCATTCTGGAATCACTTCTCATCGCCTCGCAAGACGCCCTTCCCTCTGCGGAAATGGCGCGTCTGGTCCGTGCGCGTGTTGCGGAAGCCGAAGATGTCCATGCCCGCGAGTGCGAGGAAGGAGGCAAGCCGGAACCGCTTCCCGAGTGGCTCATCGCGCTCTCAAAAACGGCTCCCGAAACGGTGGATACGGCAGTGGCGGCGCTAAACCGGCACTATCTGGAAACCGGCAGAGCCTTCACCATCCTGGAGCGTCCAAAAGGCTGGAAAATCTATACCCGCAATGAATACGGGGATTTTGTCCGTCACCTTTTCCCTGGCCGAAAGCCAGAGAGGCTCAGCGGGCCCGCAATGGAAACACTGGCGATCATTGCCTATCGCCAGCCAATTACCAAAGCAGCCATAGAGGCAGTCCGCGGTGTCTCCTGTGATGGAATGATCCAGAAGCTTCTCGATCGGGATCTGATCCGTATCGGGGGGCGGGCAGAGCTTCCGGGCCGTCCTCTGCTCTACCTGACCACTGATCTTTTCTTCGAGCACTTCGGGATTAATTCCATTGATGACCTGCCCAATGCTTCAGAGCTACGCCGGGTAAAACTTCCCGATGCAGCCGAACAAAATCCCGAGCAATCCACTGCGGAAAAACAATTACCACTCTCCCCTACACCCTCGCCCGACGGGCAGGTAAAATCCCCTTCAACTGAAAATTTATGAACCTGGACGACATTCGCAAACAAATCGATCTGATTGATCAAGACCTACTCAATCTCCTCTCGCAACGTGCGGACCTGGTTCACGAGGTAGGAGTGGTAAAAAAACGCGACAACCTTCAGATTTATGCTCCGGAACGGGAGCAGGCATTGCTGGATCGCCTGGTAGCAATGAATCAGGGCCGCCTTCCCGAAAAATCAATCAAAGCGATCTATCGCGAAATTATGTCTGCCGCCCTGGCGTTGGAAGATGACCTGAAGATCGCCTATCTGGGACCGGAAGGCACTTGGACTCATCAAGCAGCCATCAAAAAATTCGGGCATTCGGTCGGCTATTCACCCCAGCCAAACTTCTCCGATGTATTTGATCAGGTTGCGCGCCGCCAAGCGGATTACGGCGTGGTTCCAATCGAAAATTCCACCGAAGGGGCCGTCTCCCACACACTCGATTTGTTCGTGGATTCCACCCTGCATATCTGTGCGCAGATTTTACTCCGTATTGAGAACTGCCTGATGGCTTCCATCGCGCGGGAAGACATTAAAACCTTGTATTCTCATCCGCAGGTTTTCGGCCAGTGCAGGAACTGGATTCTAAAAAACTTTCCATCCGCGGATCTGGTAGAAGTATCCTCCACTACCAAGGCGGCTCAACTGGCCAAGGAGAAAGCCCACGAAGGGGCGGCAGCCTTGGGCGGCTCATTGGCGGCTGAAATCCATGGCCTCACACTGCTGGAAAGCGCTATCCAGGATCGCGCCACCAATACCACCCGCTTCCTCGTTATCGGAGAAAAAACCTGTCCGCCGACGGGCAAGGACCGCACTTCCATCTTGTTTGCGATCAACGACCGTCCGGGCTCCCTGGTGAATGCCCTGCAAGCTTTCGAGCACCTGCATATCAATCTCTCGAAGATCGAATCCCGGCCCTCGAAACGGAAGGACTGGGAGTATATCTTCCATGTGGATCTATCGGGCCACTGCGAGGACGAGAACGTTTCGAAGGCTCTAGCGGAATTGGCAAATCATTGCTCGATGGTGAAAGTCCTCGGGTCCTACCCGGATGTGAGCGAATAAAGGACGCTTTCGTCCAAGCATTTTGCTGAAAAGCGGAGACCACCCAGTCCGTATCTAAACGTTTGATGCGGCTCGCTATTCTATCATTGGCCCTGACCAAGCTTCTTCCGGCTGCGGAAATGGTTTCCTACGAGGATCATGTCCTCCCGGTTTTTGAACAAGCCTGCTTGAATTGCCATAATCCGGACAAAACGAAAGGAGGCTTGGACCTTTCCAACTACGCGGGAGTGATGAAAGGAGGATCCTCGGGAAAGATCGTCGAGCCCGGCGATACATCCTCCACACTGGTCAATCTCGTAAAGCATACCGCAGAGCCGGTAATGCCGCCCGAGGGCGAAAAACTTTCCGCCACGCAAATTACACTTATCGAAAAATGGATCGAGGGAGGCCTACTCGAAACAAAATCTTCAACGGCCAAAAAACCATCCAAGCCGAAGTTTGAGATCGCGCTTCGTTCAGATCCGGCGAAGGCCCCCGATGGCCCTCCGCCCATGCCGGAACATCTTCTGCTCGAGCCGCCCGTTGTCACCCGAAACGCTGCTGCGGTGCGAGCCCTGGCGGCTTCGCCCTGGGCACCACTCATCGCTATCACCGGCCAGCAGCAGATCCTTCTCCATGACACGGAAAGCTTGGAACTGGTAGGTATCCTGCCGTTTCCCGAAGGAGAGCCTATCTCGTTGGGCTTTACTCCAGATGGCCGTTACCTCATTGCCGGAGGCGGCATTCCCGGTAAGAACGGTCTAACCGTCACCTTCGATGTGACAAGCGGAGCGCGAGTCCTGACGGCAGGCAAGGAGTTCGATTCCATTCTCGCTTCCGACATCCGGCCGGCCTTCGATATCATTGCCACCGGCGGCCCATCAAAGCTTCTCAAGCTCTGGGACACTCAAAGCGGCGAGCAGATCCAATCAATCAAGAAGCACACCGACTGGATTACCGCTCTCGATATCTCGCCGGATGGCATTCTACTGGCATCCGGCGGACGCGATGGCGGCCTGCATGTCTGGGAAGCGGAATCCGCAAATGAATTTCACACTTTGCGTGCTCACCAAGCAGGTATATCAGCCCTGGCTTTCCGGTCGGACTCCAATCTCCTGGCCTCAGCATCTGAAGATGGTACTCTAAGGTTTTGGGAAATGAATCATGGGACAGAGGTGAAGAAACTTGATGCCCATCCCGGTGGTGTCACCACTTTCGCCTTCGCAAAGGATGGATCATTTGTTTCCGCAGGTCGCGACCACAAGGCAAAAATCTGGACGGCCGACTTCAAACCGCTGCGCGAAATCAAACTCCCCGCCCTTCCAAGCGCGGCGGCGATTGATTGGAAAGGCCAGAGAGCCTTTGTGGCCGATGCGAGGGGTGCCGTGCACGTTTTTCCGTTAAAACAGGACACAGAAACGGCTTTGAGGTCTTTCGCCAGCAATCCGCCTTCGATCAAAACCCGCCTTTCTACTATCTCCAAGCAGATCTCTAAAACGCGGGACAAGATCCGTTCATTGACGGAATCTACAAAAATACACGATCGATCAATCCAAGAGGAGCAGATCAAACTCGCAGCTGCAGAGAAAGCTCTCAGCCAAGCAAATCAGATACTTCAAGCTTCTCAAAAAGGCGCCGAGGAAGCTCGCAAATATTTAGAGTCTCTCGTGAAAGAGCCTTCAACAAAACCGGAAGAAATCGAAAAGGCAAGAACTGCGCATCGTGCTGCGATGCAGACGAAGGACTTAGCCCAAGCGAGAATCCGTCCGGCGGAAGCAGAGGTGGAAGCCGCCCGGAAGGCTCTGGCGGGGCTCCAAAAACCAGTGGAAACCACTAAATCCATGGCGGAAGCCAAACAAGAGTTACGGAAACTAGAACTTGCCGAAAAAAAATGGACCGCAGCTTCCATCAATACGCGCCTGATCGAGAGCCGCGAAGCATGTAGGGAGTTGACCCATCAGCATTCCGTGCGGATTGATGAGTTCCAAAAGGCGCTCACGGAGCTTTCAGTTCCTGCATCCGCACTTAATGAAAAACGGGCCGAGCGCACGGAATTCGCAAGCTCTTTGATCAGATCCAACCTTGTCGGCAGTCAACTCGAAGAGGCAGAGGCCACCTTGCGCGCCATCGAAGCAACTATCGAAAATCTCCGGGATGAGCTTTTCGAGCAAGAGAACCAGCTGACGGAAATCCGCCACACGGCCGATTTGGTGGCAACAAGTTTGGCCACCTCAAAGGCCACGAATACCAAACTGCAAAAGGCGTATCAAAGCGCTCTCCGATGAAATCCCCGATCTTACAGCTCACTTGACGATTCCACTCTCATTCGAAACGATCCATCCATGAAATTCGTCCATCTGAGTATCGTATTTCCCGCTGTTGGGCTTTTTTCGTCCTGTAGTCCGTTGAATGGAGCGGATCCACTTGATGGCAGCGATCTTGCTGCGGCGGTTTCAAGAAACGTTCCAAACACCCCGGAATATCGGGATGAAATGAAACATCAGAACGAGAGAATCGAAAGACTTAGCAATGACACTGATGTCAGTTCCTCCCGGAAAATCATCGGACTCGATCAGCGGGCAGAGTTTTAAAAACGGTCTAGGCTGGATTGAACGGCCAGATGATCGGCACGATGGTGCAGGTGATCACCCAGGCGAGGAGATTCAGTGGAATTCCGGTCCGTATATAGTCCGAGAATTTGTAGCCACCCGGCCCGTAGACCATCATGTGGGTCTGGTAACCCATCGGCAATGTAAACGCGCATGATGCCGCCACGGTCACAGCCATGATAAACGGCCGTGGCTCCACGCCGATCTCGCTTGCAAGCTTCACCACAATAGGCACCAACATTACCGCCGTGGCATTATTGGAAAGTACTTCCGTGAGCATGGAAGTGAACAGAAATACCAACCACAGAATCACAAATGGCAATAAATTCGGGGCGACAAAACTCCGTGTGATTTCCACCAGATGCTTCGCCAACCACTCGGCCGTGCCGGTGCTCTGCATTGCCATACCTAGGCCGAGCAATCCGTAAAGCATCAACAAGACCTGCCAATCAATGCTCGCGTAGGCTTCACGTGGCGTCAGGATCCCGCCCCATAACAAAACCAATGCTCCGACCATGGCAGCATAGTGGATCGGTATCGACGGAACAGAGGGATTTATCCGGCTGAAAATATCCGTCAGCGAAACGATCAGCACTACCGCTCCCAGGATGGACCACGAGAAGATAATAGGCCATTTTCTGACAGGAGCCGCTGGTTTGCTGTCTTGCTTCTCTTCCGGCGCGTCCGTCAGCACGAAGTCGCGTGTTAGCTTGAGTGACGAGAGGTTATTGACTGCAGTGATCACCAGTAGCGTATCACCCCGCTCCAGCGAAAGCTCAGCCATCCGGCTGGTGATATTGACACCATTTCTATGAACCGCCAGAACCACACAGTTATATCTCTGCCGGAAATCCGATGCGGCCAGGGTGCGCCCTGCAAGTGAGGACTCCGCCGGGATGACAAGTTCCGAAACGATTCCATCGATCGAAGAGAGCTCCTCAGCCCCTATTTTTGCAAAAAGCTCCTCTGCTCTGGCCGCACCACCTCTTCTGCGATGAAGAGCCACCAGGAACCGATCGTTCTTTTCCACGATCACCTCACTGAGAGGAACCATGAGCCGAGCCCCACGACGACGGATCTCCAGCACATGGATTCCCGCTTCCCGACTTCCCAATGGCGTATCGAAAAGCTTCTCGCCAATAATCGAAGCTCCATCTCCAATCAAAAGGTGATGCAGCGGAACCGCCCGGAAATCAATTTCCAAGCTCCCGGTAATAGACGACCGGGAGGGTAACAGCTTCGGCCCGAAAATCGTAAGGTAGCCGATACCAGCGATTGCCAATGGAACACCTATTGGAGCAAGCGTGAACATGGACATCGGCTCCAATCCCAGATCCTTGAGGCTGCCGTTTACCAAAAGATTGGTCGATGTGCCGATCAGAGTGCAACACCCCCCTAGGATCGATGAATAGGAAAGCGGAATCAGTAACTTCGAAGCGGGTATGTCTTTCGAACGAGCAAATCCCAGAACCACCGGCATCAGAATCGCTACGATCGCAGTGTTGTTCATCCATGCGCTAAAAAACGAGGCGACTATGGTGAATGCCAAAATCGATGATCGCACGCCACCTGTAACCCTGCGTTGCAGTAACCGTCCGATCTGATCCACTGCTCCGGATTTTTCAAGGGCTCCACCTATAATAAACAGCGATGCAATTGTCAGCGGGGCTTCATTTCTAAAAACGAGCGGCATATCCGCCATATCTATGAGACCCAGCGCGACGAGCAGACAAAGAATCGAAAGCGCCAATACATCGGGAGATGACCACTCGCGGACAAATGCCACCAGGGTGAGGATCACCACCAACAACGTTAATACAATTTCCTGACTCATTTTTGCGCCGAACGGCGGAGACTCCTTGGACTTCTCCCGTGAATTTTGCAAGAGTATTGCCCAATTGGGATCGGCTCGGAAAAATTGTAGTTTTAGCCCGGCGCACCCAGTGGTCCTGAATCCAGGGGCGATCGTATTTCTCAACACTGCAAAGCCATGCACGAGGGCCATGACGCTAGGTCTCTCCGAGTGGGACCCGCCTAGAACCTTACGACGCTAACGCAAAATTCCCACAAGGTGATGCCTTGCAGGAGTTTTCAGTCAAAAAACAATGCCGGGACCGCGGCAGTTAATCCGGTTTCCGTTTCTTTCCGGGGAAAATCAATTTCCTCCAGCCACTTAGTGGCTTTCCTTTTCCTCGCCATGCGCATGTTCTGCATGTCCGGCGTCTGCATGATCGTCATGGGCACCATGGTGCTCGTGGAGCTGTCGGGTGCCATTGGGACCATCGAATTCGTGTCTCTCACACGCACCAAGACCAAAACCAATAAGAACTGAAAGAAGAGCGAAGCGTTTCATCACCGCCTCTCATAAACACTCCGTTGCGAAAGGCAACCCAAGATCAACGGAACCATTCGGTTTCATTTTTCCCTGCCTTCGATCTTGCTTGATGCAAGCGCTCAAAAAGCTCTTCATGGTTTGCAAATCCGTCAAATACGACAATCCTATATTTATGTCAGACCCATCCACCAAGGCATGTAACGAGAACGATCGTCTGGAGCTAGCCCTCAGAGCATCCAACGAAGGAATCTGGGACTGGATGACAAATGAAAAGGAAATCTATTATTCGCGCCGTATCCTGGAATTTCTAGAATGCACAGCCTCAGGCGCACCGAATCTTTTTTTAGCACCATTTCTTCCGGTTCATCATTTGAACCGAGCCGAATTCGCAGGCGCCGTAGCCCAGGCATTGGAGCAAAATGGTCCTGAGACCCTGGCGGTGGACGCGCGTGTCCAGACTGGTGGAAACGAATGGCGGTGGTTGAGAATACGGGGAACTGTCGTACGGGACCGAAAAGGGCACGCAGTCAGAATCGCCGGATCAATGATTGATATCAGTATGCGGAAAGCAGCTGAAGCACAGATCGAGGAAGAACGTCACCTACTGCGCAACCTCATCGATCATGTCCCGCTGCAAATTTACTTCAAAGACCTGAGCTCCCGGCTGGTGATGATCAACCGTGGTATGGCCGAGTGGCATGGCGTGAGCTCCGGAGATCAGCTGATAGGAAAGCATGACAGCGATCTTTTTTCCAATGAGCACTGGGAGAAGGCTGCTGCGGATGAAAAGCGGATTATCGACACAGGTATCCCGATGACAGGCCAGCTCGAATGTGAAACATGGCGTGAAGGCAATGAGACCTTTGTCGTGACATCAAAATTTCCCTGGCGGGATAAAAGCGGTAATATCAAGGGGACCTTCGGCGTGTCCAGCGATGTCACTTCTCTGGTGCTGGCCCAGCGGCAGGCAACCGAGCTGGCGAACGAACTTCAGCACAAAAACGCATCCTATGAGGAGGAACTCAAGCTCGCCCATGAGATCCAGCAAGCGCTCTCCACCAGCAGCTATCCTCCCGCGGTTTCCGAAAATGGAAATCGAATCGAGTTCGCCTCACGCTATCTCCCTATTTCTGGATTGGCGGGAGATTTTTTCGAAATCATTCCACTCAAGAATAATCGATTTGGAATTTTTATTTGTGATGTGATGGGCCATGGCATTCGCGCTGCCTTGGTAGTTTCCATGCTTCGTGGGCTGCTTGTGACCCAGAACGAGCACAGCAATGATTCCTCTCAATTTTTGAATAAACTTAACCTGGGACTGACCTCAATTCTGAAACGTGCAAATGTGACCATGTTTGCCACCGCCTTCTACGGGATTATCGATCTGGAAGAGAGAACCATGAATTATTCCTGCGCCGGCCATCCCGGCCCGGTGATTTCCGGTAATAATTGCAGCAAACAGCTATGCACGGAGCGCAGTCAGAAAGGGCCGGCTCTTGGCATACTAAAGACCGCATCCTACTCGGAGCACCATCAGGATTTGAAGCGGGTGGATAGATTGCTCTTGTTTACCGATGGTGTTCTGGAAGCAGAAAACAATGATGGAGAACAGTTTATGGAAAAACGACTTCTCCAGATTGCGGGAGAAAAACTCCATGACACCACCGATCAGTGGCTCGATGACATTATTGAGACGGTTCTGAATTTTTCAGGAGATCACCATTTCGATGACGATGTCTGTCTGCTTGGTGTGGAGATCAAATCTCCGGCCTAAGAAATTTTCGAGCCTGCGGAATTCGGGCATCGCTATAGCCTCTTATACGTTCAGGCTCGGAGCATCTTGGTTATCTCACTGATCAATCAGACTTTCGAATGAATCGGGAGCAGCAGGGTCCGAGATAGCCGGTTTATCGCTTGCACGTTTGTTCTCGGCAGACTCGTAAAGCTCTCTGAAGTTATCAGCCGGAACGGCGCTGGTCCCGCTGATATCCAAAGATACCCATCGGTAACCCTCCCGGACTTCACCAAAGAGCTGGTCCAGCCGCTTGTTGGACGCCGCTCCTATCGTTGTCTCAGGAATACCGATATCCAGCTGTCCCTCGATTCCGCCACCGGTTTTATTCTTGATGGAACCCCGAAGAGCCATCCGGCCGCGTTGCTCGAATCTGATATCACTCATCATGAGTGAATTTCCTTCCCGGCGGATCATCGCCGTAGCCTCCGATTCGAAACCTGGAAGCTCATACCAGCGATCCTCTAGAGCGAGAGCAAGATACGAGAGAAACTTGAATTGGCTGATATCTATTCGTGAGTCCACCGAATTACTGATATTCAGCTCGAGAAGCATTGTGTCCGGTGAATTGGGATCGAATGTCAAAAAGTTTGAATCCGGAGAATCGTTTGTCACCACATCTCCCATGAAGAAGCGTCCCAAATCTCCACCCAGTATATAAGCTAGACTGAAGTCCTCCACACTTGCGGACAAGGTGTGTTTTGCTCCCGCATCCAGGGGTTTTACTCCCCCGGAAAAATCGATATGACCTCTTCCGCCGCGACGATTGTTGCCTTGCTGCGGTTTCATGAGCCGTAAACTCTGAAAATCGAGCTGCCCGGCTCTGATTTTGATATATGAGCGGTCCAGTGCGAGTTCCGGCCATCCCTTTAATTTCAACATGCCACCACTGAGGCGCACCTCGGCTCTGCCAGGATGAGTCCCCGGATACAAGGATGCCTCGGTAGCCTCCAACATGCTGTCGGGTAATTTGGCCTTCCCGAAGAAGACATTGAGCAGAGGAATCGAATACCGGGAAAAATCGACCGAACGGATTCCCTCTGCCGATACTGAAATAGCCGTAGGTTCTTCAGCTGACGGTGCCTGCAAGATCAACTCGCCATTAGCAGCGACAATTTCTTCTCCTTTGAAGACTTTCCCCAGGAAGCTCGCAGGAGCAATCTTGGCGACCACTCCTCTAACATCCAGTGTTGAGAGAGCATTGCCAGCAGGCCAATCCAGCATCACCTGATTGGAATTTGCAGTGGCGGGGTTCATCCGGAATTGGTTGAACGAGACCTTCGCTCCGCTGTTCGCTTCCGCTTTGGATAACAAACCATCCCGGTATGCAGAGCTATTTGCATAAAGGATCGCGATGCCAGCCAGGAGTCCCGCCAATACCAGCAAAACGACAAACCCGGAAATCTGAATCAGCTGGAGCCTCTGATTCCGCTTGGACTCTTTGCTATCGCCCTGCTTGGTCCGCCGTTTACGTTTTTTGACACGCATGGCCTGGCTGCCATCGGCGCGAGTGACAAGCTCACCTTTCCCTTCCGAGGGATCGCGCGGCTTTAGCCGCTCCATCATCTCATCAATGGAATATTTCTCCGGCTCAGTCGTAGAGTCTGACATAAAAGTGAATAGGAGGTTCTTGCTTAGCGATCGCTATAGCGACGGCCTGTTGGATCAAGCAGCTCCACATTCACGAGGAACAGAATCGCAGTGGAAGTATGACGCTTGGCATCGGATTGGAATAATCTGCCGACGACAGGAATATCCCCCAGCACAGGCGTTTTATCATTCACTGTGCTGATTTCGTCTTTCATCAAACCACCGATGACGATCGTCGCTCCGTCCGCTACTACCAGATTTGAATTGGTTTTCCGGACGCTGAAGACAGGCATCAGTATCGCATTTTCTGTGAGCACGCGCTGCTCCGGCCCGAGGAGACCGTTTCTCGTGGTTGTGATGGGACTTCCATAGTTTACGAAGCCATCGAAGTCCGTGATGGAAGGGTTCAATGTCACGTCGACAAATTGCCGGTTTGCATCCGCCACAGGTAGCACCTCCAGCGTAACACCCACGTCCCTTGTTTCAAATGCTGTTGGAGTGGCAGGTGTGACCGGAGATTGCGGGGTAGACGAGCTGATATCGGTAACCTCACCGTCCTCAATCCTAATCGTAGTAGTCCCACTAATCGTATTGGGCAATTCAGGCGGTTCGTATTCGGTGGGATAAATAAATTCCCGGATTACCTTTATGGATGCAGCCTGGCCACTTCGGGTCGTCACTGAAGGCTGGGCCATCAAGTCCACGCCCTTTTTCTGATCCAGCCCCCTCATGAGCATTTGGACGGTTGCGTTACTGATGGTGCCATTCACACCGAGAACTCCCGGTGCGCGGTTGTTTGTCTGGGTTCCGCGGCTGCTGCCGGCTGCGATGATAGAATCGATCGAGCTACTGGAGAAGGCTCCATCCCCACTGCGGTTTCCGGCGGTGATCGGGTTGCCCGGCAAAAATGTTCCCGGTGCTTGGGCAATATCTGTAATCGGACTACCGCTTCCAACGGTTCCGCCACTCAAGTTCAGTTGGCTCGCCCCGGGGATCCAGCTATCCCCCCCGAATTCGAAAGTATCAAGCATCCAATCGAAGCTTAATTCTTCCAGAATATTTCTCTCCACCTTGATCATGGTGACCCGCACCGCTACTGATACAGGCTCCGTCTGGGAAATCGTCTCTACGATCTGCTGAATGATATCCTGATTGTCGGGCGTGTTGACCACCCGCAGAGTATTCGTTGCTCCATTGAAAGATGCGAGGGCGCCATCGGGAAACGAAACCCCTTGCTGGCTGAGTGCTTCCTGGGGGCTCACTCGTTTCGGTAGCAGCCCGCCTTTTCCTATCTCCGTGTTAAAAATATCTCCGGTATCGGATTCATTGGAGCTACCTGAAGCCAGATTGCTCATGAAGTCCGGAGAAACCCGATAGGTTCGTGTGATCAGCTCGTCAGATCCACTACCTGCGGGACTGATAATCACTGCAAAATCATCCGTTTTGAACGTCGTTCCGGTGATATCGGCGATATAGTTCAAGATCTTCTCGACCGGAACATTGCTGACCTGTAGATCGAAAGTTTTCGCCAAAATCTCTTTTGCCGGCGAGCTTGCCGGATCACCTAGATTTATCGTGATATTGATACCTTTATTGGATGAATCAGTCGCAAACTGGTCATTTTCTGCAATGCGCAAACGAAGCAGATCAATCGCCTCCATCAATGTCGATTCCTCAACACGGAATTCCGGGATTACAATACGGCTGAGTTTATTTTCCAGCGGGATAAGATCTCCGGAGGCATCTCTTACATCGCTATCAACCAGATCTGGAATGACGAGCTCTGGCTCAAGAGGCAACTCCCAGGCGCTGCCGACTTGGGCGAGAGCTTCGGCACGGGTATGATCCTTTGCCGTATTGAGATAATTTGCCTTCTGGGAGGAAATCCGCTCCATCCCCCTGCGAGCCGCCTTATTGTATGGATCTATTCTTAAAACATCTTTGTAGATCTCATTGGCCTGATCATATTTGCCCAAATCATAGGCCCCTTGTGCCGTGTAGATCAGGCGGCGCACTTCATCGACATCTGCCCCGTGTTCCTTGGTCAGCGCCGGATTCGTGCGGATCGGATCCTGAAGATCTGCAAGCATTCCTTTTGCCTCAATATTGTCCGGCGCGACGTCATCCAGCAGCACCTTGTCCATTGCCGCTTTCGCCCCCTCCACATCCCCTTTGCGAGAAAGCATTTTCGAAAGCTCCACGGATGCCTGGGCATAGCGCTGAGTCGCGGCAGCTCTCAATTCCGCAGTCGCGGGGGCATCGGGAAATGCTTGCCGTGCGCCGGCATATGCAGCGGAGGCAGCTTCGTAATCTCCTTCCGTATAAGCTTTGTCGCCTTTTTCCAAAAGCATCTGGCCCTCTTGCACGGCCATCTGTCTGCGCTGTAACTCTTGATTTACAAGAGCCGAGCTTGATTGCGAATTTTGGGCGATGGAAGCGCCCATCAGGATTAGCGGCAACGTATAGACGAAGCAGCGACACGAAAGTTCATTGCGGATTAAGAATGCCATGCGGAGGTTTTGAAAACGTATAGTCCTTAGAAACCGAAAGAGTAAGCGTAAAATCAGCAAAATTTCATCTTTCTAAGTCGTCGTCAGCGGCGAAAACGCTCGATATCCATACAAAGTTCGAGCTGCTCCTCCCGCCCCGCCACAGGGCTCCGGTGGGAGGGTCGTATTTTAGCTTTAAGCGAGTGTTGCAACTGAATCCTCGCAAGCTTGATGCGGAAACGAATGTATTCTGGCCACCTCATGCGAGGCACTGTTCATAAGAACTCCATCTTTTCAATCAAATTTCACGCGCCTTGCTAACATCTTCCTCGATTTGACCGCGCAATGCGTCAACGGTCGGGAACTTCCTTTCCTCACGAAGAAAGCGGAGAAACCTTACGCTCAATTTCTTTCCATAAAGATTTTCCGAAAAATCAAAAATGTGAACTTCCAGCAGGCATTTTCCACCATCCACGGTCGGTCTTGTTCCCAGATTTGCCACACCTTTGAATTTCCCGTTGATCTCTACCGCCCATACCCCGTGCTTTGGGATTTGCAAATCCCCCAGATCCAGATTTGCAGTGGGAAACCCGAGCTGCCTGGCTAGTTTTCGCCCTTCGATCACGATGCCGGATACCTCGTAAGGTCGGCCGAGCATTTTCTCCACCGCATCGAAATTTCCGTCCCGGATTGCCTGACGGATGCGAGTGCTGCTGATTCTCTCTCCGTCCCACATCACCGGTGCCACTGCCTCAAGAGCAAAACCGAACTTTGCTCCCATTTCCCTAAGCATCTCCGTATCTCCGCCGCGTTTATTCCCAAAACGCCAGTCCTCTCCGACGGAAATGGACTTCACATTGCCGGTGGCGATTTTTGCGACAAAATCTGCCGCCTCCATTCTTGCGAACTCCTCGTTGAAATGAATTACCAAAAGCCCGTCACATCCCAATGAGCGGACTACCGCCGCCTTCTCTTCCAACGTCGCCAACAAGGATGAGGGAGCCTTGGCCGGCGCCATAACCGTGATGGGATGCGGCGAAAAAGTTACGACAAATGCTTTCCCGCCCTGCACGCGGGCAGCTTCCACCGCCCGCGAAATAACCGCCTGATGCCCTACGTGGACTCCATCGAAAACCCCCAGCGCCAAGTGCAATGGCCCATTCTGAGCTGCTAAGTCCTCTACTTTGTCCAGTCGTATGGGCATCGTTTTCAATAGTTACGCACCACGCATTAGCGAGATTTCCGCTAGAGAGATAAGCGCCGGAAGGAGCACCTCCGGATTGGCGTCTTTCAGCTGATCCACCGTTACCGCCCGCTCCAGATTGAACTTCCCGGAATTTGAGCGCCGCAATGCGCTGAGATGAGCACCACAACCAAGCTTCTCCCCAATATCGTTCGCATAGGTGCGGACGTAAAAACCCTTTGAGCAGAATACCTTGAAGGTAATTTCGGGCAGATCGATTTTATCGATCTCGTAGCGGGTCACGCACACGGGACGCATTTTCCGCTCAACTTCCTGCCCCTTCCTTGCAAGTTTATAAAGTGGCACGCCACCCTGCTTGATCGCAGAAACCATTGGCGGAAGCTGCTCGAACTCTCCTGTGAAGCTTTCGAATGCAGCAGCGATCTCAGCCTCGGAATAATCACCAACTTCACGTGTTTCCACCACCTCTCCCTCCCTATCTTGGGTGCTGGTCCGGGTGCCAAGAGTCATTGTTCCTTCGTAAACCTTGTCTTCACTCATCAGAAGATCCTGAATTTTTGTCGCTTTCCCGATCACCAGCATGAGCAAGCCGGTGGCCATCGGATCCAATGTCCCACAGTGCCCGATTTTCTTCGTATTCAGAGCTCTGCGCGCAATTGCCACAACATCGTGTGAGGTCATGTCCGGAGCCTTGTCCACCAGTAGCACACCACTTGGCCCGGTATATTCTTCTTGTTTCTTTCTCATCGTGTTTTGAAATTCTTTTAATGGACCGGGCTTTCCAGTGCGGTCTCCAGGGCAGCAAGGACTTTGGCTTTAGCATCTTCGAGCGGCCCTGCCATGCGGATACCTGCGGCAAGGGAGTGCCCTCCTCCGCCGAATTGGGAGGCAACTTCACAGACATTCACGCCTTTGTTCTTCGATCTCATTGAGACGCGGATCTTTCCATCCTGCAGTTCCTCGAAAAATGCCGCAACGAGCACGCCTTTTACACCCCGGATCAAATCGATCAGTCCTTCACTATCATCCGGCTGGAGGACAAGTTTCTTTCTCGTTTCCTCCCGCAGCTCCCAGTGTGCCAGCTTTCCATTCTCAGAGATTGCCAGCGTATTCAGGAGGGCCCGCATCAGCTCCAGACGGCGATATGGGTGATTATCATAGGTTTCCGCATTGATCATCCCGACATCCAGCCCCCGGCGGATCAGATCGGCTCCCATTTCATAGGTTTCCGCAGTGGTCGATCCATATTGGAAGGAGCCGGTATCGGTGGAAACCGCCACATAAATCGCATCCCTCGTCTCCTCCGGCAACGGATAGCCGAGCTGCTGGATCAGCTCATAGATGATTTGTCCAGTGGCCGGCTTGCCCGCATCGATCACATTCAGATCCCCATAGGCTGGATTTGAAATATGGTGGTCAATATTGATCCAAAATTTCGCCCTACCTGCCGCGTGGAGGGAGCGTTCGCCCAGACGGGGCTTGGTAGCAGTGTCCAGAGCAATAGCAACATCCACGTCCACTGGCTCTCCGGGAGTCGTGATTGATTGCGAACCCCGCAAAAACATCAGGCTCTCCGGAACCCCATCCTCATTGACCAGATAAACCGTCTTTCCCATCGCCATGAGAGAAAAGCCCAATGCTATCTGAGAGCCGATCGCATCCCCATCCGGACGGACGTGGCTCATGATGATGAAGCTCTCGTTTTTTGCGATCACTTCCCCCAGTTCTGCAAACTGGTCTTTCAGTATTTTTTCTTCGGACTTTTTCATGATCAGCATCCCGGCTACGGGGCGCGGATTCTCCCCAGCTACCTCTGCGAAGCAAGGACAAAGCAGCAGCGGGGAAACATCCTTCAATCCCTCCGAAATTCAGGATATTCCTGTCATTCGCCTTCAAGGATCGACTCCGCCAGCATTCGGCATGAGCACAATTAATCCCCGAAAGCGCATAATTTCAGGGAAAATCGATATAAACAGACTTGCCCAAAAGAGCTTCCCAAGTCATCTAGCCCGTGTGCGCGACCTCACAGCAAATCCTGCTTGGCAAGAGGAAGATCTCGGCGTCCCCTTGCCGGATTCTTCACACGCCTGCTCAGTCTGCCTCCCGACATGGGATGCAGTCATCGGCTATGAGGAAAACCGGGAAAAGATCATCCGCCGTTTACGAACCGGTTATCCGCGGTTCTTTACTCACCCGACTGTCGAGCGTCTCTTTGAGAACGCCCGGGCGGAAATCGCAGCCGAAGGAGAAGATGTGCTTCTATTGCCTACAAAAGCTTCCGTTCAACGCGCACATCGTTGGCTGGAACGGCAGGCGGAAACAGCCATTCGTATAACATCCTACAACGGTTTCCAGGCCCTTGTTTTCCCTGAAAAAGTCAAAGCTCTGGCAAAATCATACTGGCGTTTCACCGGGGAGGGTATTTCATCCCGGGAAGCACAAGATTACCTGGACGGAAACCTTCGTGAAGGACGCAAGTCCCATCTTCTTTCCCGCGCAATCGCGAAGCTAAACGGCGGAGAACCCGAAAACACGTTTATCTTCGCCAGTGGAATATCCGCTGGACTGGCAGCACTGCGGGCTCTCCCGGGATTGCGCGAGGGGAAGAAAACACTCCAGATCGAGTTTCCTTATGTCGATTCACTGAAGATCCAGGAACGCTTCGGCAATGGCGTTGTCTATCTGAACGAAGCCTCCGGCGAATCCTTTGACGAAGCTCTGCAGCGGATCCGGGCAGGCGAGTTCGCAGGTGTCTTTACCGAGATTCCATCCAACCCTTTGCTCCGAACGATCAATTTAAAACGCGTCTCGGAGGCTTGCCAGTTTTCAAGAACCCCTTTGATCCTGGATGATTCCGCAAGCGGTCCATTGAATGTCGATATCCTCGGCTATGCGGATGTCCTTACTTCCTCGCTTACCAAATGGGTGTCCGGAGCCGGAGATGTTCTCGCCGGCTCCGCCACGCTGCGGGCCGACTCTCCCCTCGCCGATGAATTACGGGAATCCATCGCCGCGGACGCTGAGGAATGTGCGCCACTATACATTGCAGATGCCGAGGTTC
This sequence comes from Luteolibacter algae, assembly GCF_042683045.1. Classification (NCBI taxonomy): domain Bacteria; kingdom Pseudomonadati; phylum Verrucomicrobiota; class Verrucomicrobiia; order Verrucomicrobiales; family Verrucomicrobiaceae; genus Luteolibacter; species Luteolibacter algae. The sequence continues at coordinate 45,031 of NZ_JBHUIT010000005.1, forward strand.
TCCTCTCCAACATCAAAGGCTACGCGAAACGCAATACGATCATCAACGAGAATGCGATGGCACTCGTGGAGTTTCTTTCCAATCATCCATCGGTAGCACAAGTCTGGCACCCATCGACTACCCACACGGAAAACTACGATGCCGTGAAAAGAAAAAACGGCGGCTACGGGGGCTTGCTTTCCATCACTCTTGCCAATCCCAAAAAAGCGCCAAAGTTTTACGATTCGCTGCGTTTGTCGAAGGGTCCTTCCTTCGGAACCGCATTCACCCTCGTCTGTCCATACACATTGCTGGCTCACTATGATGAACTACAATGGACCGAGGATTGTGGCGTCCCTTCAAACCTGATCCGGATCTCCGTAGGCATGGAGCCGGTAGAGACCATCATCCAAGCTTTTGGAGACGCCTTGGCATAGTAGGGCTGCATAAAAAACGGGCTCTGCCATAAAGCGGAACCCGATCTTTTGAAACTGTTCCCGAGTGGGAAAGCTCCGCCTTAGCGACGGCGGCGAATCATGCCGAATCCGATAGCTCCGAGAGCGGCAAGCAGTGCCGCGGAAGGCTCTGGCACAGTATCGACGGAAAAAACAAAGTTATCGAAGTAGACCACGTTGTCAGTCGGCGTTCCATTTTGGAAATTGATATTGAACAGCAGTTTGTTCGCGGTAGGAGTCGCCGGACGGTTTGGATCCAATCCTGTTGGAATATTTCCAGTATAAGAATTGGAATAAACGCCAGCCAATCTTACCTGCTGACTACCGCCCAAGAAATCCGTGGTGAAATTGTTTCGTCCCCCGGGACCGAATTCAGTGGTATCGGTCGCGCCATTGTTGGCGATGTTATTGTTATTGGGATCAGCGTTCCAACGGTTTGTGATCCCGCCTACGGCATTTCCTACTGCAAGATCGCCGCAGGAATATACATGTCGAAGGTAACCGACCAAGTGCCGTTAGGATCGAGATTGTCCGGAAGATTGAAGTTGGAATCGGAAAGAATCTCCAGCCCCATATACTGGTTATTGGTAGTGGCCTCAAAACGGAGAACGTTTCCACTCGCACTCGTGAAGCCAGCTGATGCAGCCACGATCGTGCCACGGGAAACACCAGTGTCGTTTCCTGGATTGATATCGTTCACCGGGTCGAAATTACTGGTGAAAATCACCGTATTCGCAGCAGATGAAAAGCTTACGGCACCGCCGAAGAGAACGGCGGTAAGAAGTGTTGCGGATTTCTTTTTCATATTTTTTAGATGGGAGTTTTTCCAAAGAACAACCAGCCTTTCGATTCATGACGAGGCTTCGGGAAGGTGTTCATTCAGACAATATCTCAAGATCACATAAAGATGCACTTTTGTTTGGTTTTTCGTGATTTGAACGTATCTACTAATCATTTCTGGCAAAAATGATCTGCGCTTCATAGAAACTACGGATAATTCTGGTCACAACCCCATGTCCGCACAGAGTGAATCAAACTTGTTCCGCATCGCAATTTTAGCGGATCCCACTCAGGCATACGGCAGGAACATGATGCGCGGAGCAACCCGCTACCTTTGGGAAAACGATATCTCTGTCCACGTCGATATTTTGGAGCGAGACTGGCCTTTCTCGCAAAAACAACTCAACACCTATGATGGCTTTATTGAGACTTTGAACACGGATTGGCTCAGTAACCTCCCCCCCTCCAAGCCTATAATCTCCGTCGATTTCACCAGTAGGAACCGGCATTCAATTTTCGTTCAATTGGATAATTTCGGGATTGGTGAAACTGCTGCGAACGCGCTTTACGAGCAAGGATCCGTAAGCTTCGCGTTCTATGATGGCGTGAGGACGGAAAATCCGGCCTCGCGGGCCAGAAGAGATGCCCGTCTGAAGGGGTTCCGCGCAAGATTGATCGAGCTGGGAATCAAAAACATTGCGAAAAACCTGAAAGTTTACTCTTCCTGTCATGCAGACCAACTTGAGGATTGGATTGCCAGCTTGCGGAAGCCAACCGGGATTTTCACCTTCAACGATCTGGGAGCGCTTGAGATAAGCTATGCTTGCGAGGCACTGGGTCTGCTCGTGCCTGAAGAAGTTTCGATTGTCGGCGTGGATAATGATAGATTGCTCGGTCCACTCAGCGCTCCTCCCCTGTCTAGCATAGACCCGAGAATCGATGAAATAGCTTTCAACGCCATGCGGCTTCTCATCGATATGCTCGGCAAGAAGACAAGTGCTGCATTGCCGGTTCCAAAGCCCCGTCTCATTGCCCGTGAATCGACAGGAGATACCTCAGTCGCGGATGAAAGCGTCCGCAAGGCGATAAAAATCATCCAGAGCTCAATCAAAAACGAGCATCTTTCCACCCGGGAGTTGGCTAAACGCACCGGTCACAGCCTGAGAAAACTTGAGATTCTTTTCAAAGAACATCTTGGAAAAACCATCCGCGATGAAATTCTGGACCGTCAGCTCAGCCAGTTCAGATTTTTACTACGAACCACGGACCTTCCCATAGAACAGATTTGTTTCCGCCTTTCCCAGGAGCCCTCCAACTTTCGCAAAAGCTTCCAGCGCATCGAAGGCATTTCACCCGGAAAATATCGCTTGTTCCATCAGGAAAAGTTCTCATCAGGCACCCCGGCAGTACTCAGGCTCCGCCCAAATCGGTTGAGGCTGTGCTTTTTCAATAAACTCCAGGGTAAATCCGCGTTTGACTATATACGCGGGGTTCAGGACTACATTCGTGAATTTCCCGAAGTCCAGGTAAAGCTGTTTCCCCAGGATCCACCCCAGAACATCGAAGATTCCACATTTGTCGGTTCATTGGCCCGTTTTGATGGATTTATCTCCCCTCCCCACGCTCTTCTTTCCAAGTCGATTCTGGGAAAACGACCGGTTCTGTATCTTGATCACCAGCGACATTATCCAATGTCATCTTCTGTTTGTGTGGACAGCCGGGAATGCGGAAAAATGGCAGCTGAGCACTTTATTACAAAAGGTCATAGGTCCTTTGTTTACTGCGATTACCTGGGAATGGAACCGATTGCGACCGAGTGGGTTACCGACCAGCGAAACTGGAACCGGTATTCCGCATTCCATGAAACCATCCGTAGCCATGGTTTCTCCGAAGGAGCGATAAAACATAGCATCCCCAAAGACTTAACCACCCCGCCTCAGTGGCTGGAAAATTTACCCACACCAACAGCGATTTTTGCCTTCAACGATCTGATCGCAAGGCATCTGGTTGAACTTTGCAGAAGAGCCGACCTAAAGATTCCACAGGACATCGCCATCCTGGGAATCGACAACGATGAACTAACCTGTGAGCTAAACAATCCACCCCTTAGCAGCATCGATATGGGTTTCCGCCGGGCTGGATATCAGGCCGTCAGACTACTCTGCGATATGATTCGCGATCCCTCTCCAGAGAGAGTCATGGCCATCTCCGTTCCGCCCTATCAGGTTATCGAACGGGAAAGCACCGCCGGTATTGCCGGAGGAGATCCTGTCATCTCCGCTGCAGTTGAATTTATAACGGAAAATTATTCGCGGAAAATAGGCGTTAGCGATATCGCGGAAAATTGCGGAACCAGCCGGCGCAGTCTGGAGCAAAAATGTCTCAAGCATTTGCGAAAAACAGTCGCTGCCGTAATTCTGGAAACCCGCTTGAGCGCTGCAAAATCGCTGCTAGCGAAAAGCCCACTGCGTATCTCCGAAATTTCGGAACAATGCGGCTTCCGCCACTTTCGATATTTCTGCGAAGTGTTCAAACGGCAAACGGGAATGACGCCTCGTAGCTATCGTCTCCAGTTTACGAAGAATCAATAAGCAGCGAAGTTCCCACGGACGGCAAAGCTCTGCGGTAAAACGAAAAAAGGCCACCTTTCCCAGCGAAAGGTGGCCTTTATGAATTTTACCGGATCAACAGCGGATGACCCGGAGTTTGAATTATTTAGCGAAGCTCACTTTGAGGCAGCTTGCAAAATCTGTGGGAGCTTCCGCCGGAAGTGCGACCACAAGCCCTTTGTCGGTTTGCTCAAAGGTGACCTTACCACCGCCAAGGAGCTCTACGGAATCGACCTTGCGGCCTTCGTTTTCATTTCCCACAGCGAGGGATTTGATCGTCACGGTTTCGCCCTTAGGCCATTCCATCAGAAATGTATAGAGAGTGCCATCCTGCTGGGTGAAGCGGATATCTTCTTCTGTATAACCTTTCTGTTTATGCTCTTGGTGGGCACCTTCCGCATTGCCGGTAGGACCTTCGCCAAAGATTTTCCAAGGACGTGTCGAGTAGATGCCTTCACCATTGGTCTCAAGCCATTTGCCGATCTCGCGCAACATCGCCTGCTCTTCGTCCGGGATTGTGCCATCGGACTTCGGACCAATGTTCAGAAGCATCACACCGTTTTTCGAAACGATGTCGATGAGATCATCCACCATAACGTTCACAGGCTTATATTCATGGTTGGTCACATAGCCCCAGCTTGTGTAGCTGACGGAGGTATCCGTCTGCCAGAGCTCCGGACGAATTCCATTGAGCTTGCCCCGCTCGATATCGAGCATGGCTTCGCCATCCTTGAAAGCATCCCATTTGTAGTTGAGAGCGACCTCCTGGCCATTTTCCGCAGCCTTGTTGTAGTAATAGGCTGCAAATTTCTTGTTCAGTTCATAGTGATCGTTTGTTTCCGGTGTGCCGTTTTTATTGCGACCGATTCCGAAATCGAACCAGATGATATCCGGCTTGTAGCGATCGACCAGATCCGCGGTGCGGGCAAGCCAGTCCTTACGGAATTCCTCACTGGAAACCCACGCATGTCTGTGGTCCTTTCTGAAGACGTCCGCGCCTTTCCCCGGGTAAAGATATGGCTGATCAGGGCTGTAGAGATCGAAGAACTCCGGATTGGTATTATCCGCACCTTCCACACGGAAGAAGTAGGCCCAGTTGAAAGCCCGGTGGCTGGATACCGCGAATTTGAGATCCTCTGCGTGAACCGCATCCGAAAGCTCTTTGATGATGTCGCGCTTCGGCCCCATGTTCACGGAGTTCCACCGGGTGAACGGGTTGTCATACATGGAAAACCCGTCATGGTGTTCGGCAACTGGCATGACATATTTCGCACCGGATTCCTTGAAGAGCTTTGCCCATGCCTTCGCATCGAAATTCTCCGCTTTGAACATTGGGACAAAATCCTTGTAACCGAATTTTGAAACTGGCCCGAAGGTCTCCTCGTGATGCTTGAACTCCGGGGTGCTCGGATCATACATCTTACGGGGATACCACTCGCTGCCGAATGCGGGCACCGAGTAAACGCCCCAGTGGATGAAGATGCCAAATTTCGCATCCTTATACCATTCCGGGATACCAATCTTCCGAAGTGACTCGGTCTCGGGTTTGAATGGGCCGGCGGCATTGGTTTTTTCAACTTCTTCAAGCTTCGCAGCAACGAGCGAGTCGTGCTTTTCCGCCGGCACGGCAGGAGGAAAAACATTTTCCGCATGAAGGACCGCAGGGGCAGCCAATAGCAGTAGTGGGAGTGTGTATTTCATTCGATAAGTTCTATAGTTAGGGAAAATGGTATTAAACGTAGTCCGGGTGCGGACGCTCCGTGAGCTTCCGATCACGCAGCATGGAGCGGAAGCCGAAGAGCGCGATCACGACAAAACATGCCGCAGGCAACCAGAAAGAAGCTCTCACTCCAAAGTCGGTGATGAATCCACCCTGCAGCTTGGTCAGCACGGCTCCGCCTACGATAGACATGATAAGGAAAGCCGAGCCGAGTTTTGCTTCCTCGATTTTCATGCCTTTCAGGGCGATGCCATAGATCGTAGGGAACATCAGCGACATGGCGGCGGAAATCATAACCAGAGAGTAGAGCCCAAGTTTTCCCTCAAGGTAAATGGCTCCCACTGTAAATACGAAACCGGCCACCGCGAAGATGAGCAGCATTTTCCCTGCCCCGATAAACTTCATCAGATAAGTGCAAATGAAGCGTGAGGAGAGGAAGATGATCATCGCTACAATATTGTAGTTCTGGGCTTCACCGAGGCTCAGGCCCACCTGTTCCATCCCGTAATGGATGATGAAGGTCCAGCACATGATTTGCGCACCAACGTAGAAAAGCTGCGCGATAACCCCTTCGCGGAAATGCGGGATTTTTACCAAACGCCCGACGATCTCCATGAAGGGAGCTTCCGTTCCACCTTCTTCTTTGAAGTTCGGCATCTTGCTGAAGGTAAAGATCAGGAAGAAGACGAATACGATGATGGCGATGGTCACGTATGGAGTGCGGACATTTCCGAGATCGGTCTGTTGCAGCTCGTTGAATATCTCGGGATCGTTCGCACGTTGTGCCTTGAGAGCATTGGGCACCGCTTGGTCCAATGCGCCCGAGACCGTTCTGAAGTCGGGAATGCCATCCTTGTAGAGGGAGACTTCCGCTCCATCCTTGAGGATGACCGTCTCACCGTCCTGGCCGAGTTTTGCTCCTTCCGGAAGAGCGTTCGCATCGGTAATGAGATATTGGATCGCAGCCGGGCTCTGCTCTTTCATTTCATCGCGGAACTTGGTGACAGCGAGGTTCGGAGCGAGCAACTGGGAGGCGACGGCCATTCCGATCAGCGAGCCGATCGGGTTGAACGACTGGGCCAGATTGAGACGTTGCGTCGAGGTCTCCGCCGGGCCCATTGCCAGAATATAGGGATTACAAGCGGTTTCGAGGAACGCCAGGCCATAGGTGATGATGTAGGATGTGAGAGCAAATAGGGCGAAGTTTGCCATCAAGCTCGCAGGCACAGCGATCAACGCGCCCAGCGCATAAAGGAGCAGACCGAGCATGATCGCCGCCTTGTAGGAGAATTTCCGGATGAAGAATACCGCAGGAATCGCCATACAGAAGTAACCGGTATAGAAAGCGAATTGCAGCCATGAGGCTTGCGAGGTGGTAATGATGAAAACCTGCTCAAAGACCTTTACCAGCGGATTGGTGAAATCATTCGCAAATCCCCACAGTGAAAAACAGCAGGTAGTTAGAATAAACGGCAGGAGAAATTCTTTTGGAATGGTGCTTATTGAGGCGTTATTTTTGCTCACGTTCTTTACAGTTGGATTTAATTGTGGAAAGAGGTGGGATGTCCGTAAAGACACCCCGGACTTTGGATATGTTTCACGACAGGGACGATGTGCAGAAGAAAAAACTTATTTTGAAATAAGATTTTCCATCTTCCAAGCTCGCGACCAAGCCGATAATAAACTGACCACCTAATTGCATTTTGAGTAACCCAGACCAAGGAGAACAGTTTTCGAGCCTATTGATGGCCAACAGACATCGGATTTACGGATTTTTGTATTCATTGGTCCATCAACACCAGGCAGCGGAAGATCTGATGCAGGAGGTCTCGATGATTTTATGGAGAAAATTCGATCAGTTTGAAATCGGAACCGATTTCGCCGTCTGGGCGATGAGCGTCGGGCGCTTCTGCGTTTTGAATTGGCGGAGAAAACAGGCACGGCTACCGCTCTCACTGGATGATGATGATCTCATCCGTCTGGCGGACGAGGCGGTCTCCGTTGCCTGCGAGGATGATATGCGCGGTAGCCTGAAGGAATGTATGCGCTTGCTTCCCGAAAAGCTGAAAAAGGTTCTCCGGGCAAGATATCATCGTGATCTGGATGTGAAGGAAATCGCAAAACGAAACCAACAGAGCGTGCGGGCGGTCTATCTGCTTTTGGAGAAGTCCCACGGACTCCTGCTGGATTGCGTTTCGCAAAAACTTGGAAAACCCCCTCAGCAACCATGAAGGATTCTTATTCGGACAAAGAGATCGATCGGCTGGCGGAGCGTCTCCGGCAGAATGATCTTTCCTCCACGGAAGCGGATGCGTTGCGGGATGCCATCCGCAATCATCCCCGGGCACGGCGCCGGTTGGCCAGCAATCTTTATCTCTCCGCGGAGTTTCACAGCGATTCCCTCACACACGAGTTACTGGGAAATGATAGCGACCGTAAAACATTTCCGTTCCGCCCCTGGCACGGAATCGTTGCTGCCGCAGTCCTCGCCTCGGGAATCGGCTACACGGTATATCAGTTTTCCAACCACAATAATAATGACCAGGCTCTCGCTGCCCACCAAAAGGGAGTCGCCGTGCTGAGCCGTCAACTGGATGTCTCCTGGGTGGGAGAGCCTCCACCGAAAAATGGGGATACCGGAGATCGCATGCTTTTGGAGCCGGGATTTTTGGAAATAAGCAAAGGCACGCTTCAGATTGATTTCTATAGTGGCGCCAGCGTGTTGATCGAGGCTCCGGCTCGCTTTGAGATTATTGATGCGAGCTGTGGCAGACTTTCCTATGGAAAAATCAGTGTCGATATCCCCTCGGTGGCCGTGGGGTTCAAGCTCATCGCTCCCGATCTTGAGTTGGTGGACCAGGCTACCGAATTCGGCATCAATGCCGGGAAGGACGGTTCCTGTGAAATCCATGTTTTCAGCGGCAATCTAAATGTCTCCATCGCAGCCATGGAGCCTAAATTTATCAGAAGCGGAAACGGCATATCCATCAAACAGGGAAAAATCACAGATTTCCCCGCACAGCCTGGAGAATTTGTCCGCTCCACATCGCTGGATGCGGAATTGCGCTCCAAACAAACACTTTGGAACGATTGGAAGCGCGATATCCTCTCGGATCCGGATGTTCTTCTTTATTACTCCTTTTCCGATATCCCGAAATGGGGTCGCACGATTGCCAACGAAGCCATGGGAGCCACAGCGGACACGGCCGGCGCGATCGTTGGCTGCCAACCGGTTCCCGGCCGCTGGCCAGGTTCCCAGGCAATGGGTTTCAGTTCTTCTTCCGATCGAGTCCGCTTGAATTTGCCGGGGCAATACGATTCCCTGACCTTGGCCACATGGGTGAAACTGGACAAACGGAGCTCAAAACACATTTCCCTCCTGAGCTGTGATCAAGAGGCCAATCAGAAATTCCTCATCGACTGGAGCCTTATCACGACGGAGAAGAACGTCTCTTATGTCACTCATTTCACCGAAACCAACCGTAAATTCGGCGCGATGGAAGACAGAAGCCATCACCACTCGCCCACGAATCTTGCAAAATATTTCAAAGTCGGTCAGTGGGTTCTATTGGGCCTCGTCTATGACGCTGGGAAAAAAGAGGTCAGGCACTATGCCAATGGGGATCTCGTTTATACAAATCCCGCAAAGGCCGATCATCAGCTGATCATCGGGATCGCCGATTTGGGCAACTGGCCATACAAGGAATGGGCCAAGGGCACGGAATTTGAGGTGCGAAACCTCAGTGGCGCCATGGCGGACTTCCTGATTGCGAAACGTCCATTTGAGACCCGCGATTTTCAAAGGATGTACGAAATGGGTAAACCTTGAGGGCTCCAACAAAAAAGAAGGGAGGTCATACCGACCTACCTTCTTTTATTCGAGAATAGAGTCTCTCCGGAACCGGAGGGAAATCCCGCTTATCTCCAGGTAAGCTGCATATGCTTCCGCAAACCTTCCGCGCTTTTTATGTAATCGTTATCAATGCGTTCGACATGGTTGTCCACGAAAACACAATGCGCGCCATTTTTGTAGTTCCCTTGCGGAGCATTATTCGCCCACCCAGTGAAAACTCCGTTCGAGCCATCGTCATCGGACTCCCCCATCAAAATGGTGAGCGCCGGGTTGACAATTTCACGGCTCTTGGCATTTGTCCCGTCGATTCGGGTCAAATTCGGGTTAGGTGTTGTTGAAGAAATCCAGCCCTCAATCCAGGCATTGTAGCAGTAACTTCCGAACGTTTGATCGGCACTCGAGGCTAGATCCACATCCGCAAGCTCCCGTGCATCTCCACCGAGAGTTCTTTCAGAAAGCGGGTTTTGCAAAATGGTATCGGACGGCATCACTTTCCAAACATATTTCGGTGCCTCAAGCACACAATAGCCTTGAACTTCTCCGATGAGTTCATGGATCACAAATTTTCTCCATGGATTCAGAAGCTGTCCGGCGTATCCAGGGAACGTGCCGGGATTTGTGAGATTATTGGACAAACCCTCCTCACGGATAACATGCACCGCTGTGCCCACCTGTTTGAGATTGCTAATACAGGTCGCGGCTTTGGATGCCTGTAGAGCCCTACTGGCTCCCATGAAGCCCAGCGAAGCCAGAACGGCAACAATGACGATTACGACAAGTAGCTCCACGAGAGTGAAGCCTTTGGATTTTTTTGAGTTTTTCATAACGGTATTCAACTAGGGTAAATGTTCTTATCATCGGCGTTTGTGAAAAAAAATTGCACGGCAGGCCGTATTTGGCGATTATCTACAATACACCGTAAACACGCCAACCGCATCCCGGTTTCGGAAAAAACTCCTTTTCCCGTAAATAAGTTTCCGTTCAGCGCTCTCAATTAGAAATATCCAATAATGAAGTTATTAACCACCCTAGCAGCCCTGCTCACGGCTCTACCGGCGTTTGCCGAGAAGCAGCCCAATATTCTCTATATCATGTCGGATGACCATGCAGCCCATGCAATCGGCGCGTATGGCGGACGACTCTCCAAGCTCAACCCGACCCCATCGATTGATCGCTTGGCCAAAGAAGGTGCGCTGATGGAAAACACGTTTTGCACGAATTCGATTTGTTCTCCGAGTCGCGCGACAGTGATCACCGGACAATATTCCCATACAAACGGCGTCCGCATCCTGGGCGAGCCCGTGCTGCCGGAAAACCAGACACTCCCGCTGGAAATGAAAAAGGCCGGTTATGTCACCGGAATGATCGGGAAATGGCACCTGGAGGTAGAGCCAGCCTCCTTTGACTACTACTCCGTTCTCAATGGCCAGGGGAATTACTTCAATCCTGTCATGAATGACAAAAAGGCGGGCAAATGGCCGGACAACATCGTCCATTATCCTACCGGAAAAGGTTCATACGACTCACTCCATACGGATGATGTCATCACCGATCTCTCGATCGACTGGATGAAACAACAGCTAAAATCCGGCAAACCCTTCTTTCTCATGCATCATTTCAAAGGACCGCATGACAACTTTGAGAACGCCGAGCGTTACGATTTTCTCTATGATGATATCGAGATCCCTGAACCTTCAGATCTCTATGAGCGCAGCAAGAACGGCCCTCTCGACCATGAGCCCTATGGCACATCCGTCTCCGGCCGGAATAGCCGTCGGAACATGGGTCATCACATGTTTGTCGATCCCAATTTGGAACCGCGCGAATACACCCACGTATCCTATCAGCGCTATTTGAAAAAATACCTACGCACCATCCGCGGAGTGGATGACAATATCGGCCGCGTTCTGGACTTTTTGGAAAAAGAGGGCGAACTGGACAACACGCTTATTATCTACACCTCCGATCAAGGTTTCATGACCGGAGAACACGATATGATCGACAAACGCTGGATGTATGAGGAATCACTGCGCATGCCATTCGTAGCACGCTATCCTGCCGCGATCAAGGGCGGCACAAAGGTGGACCAGCTCGCCAACAATGTCGATTTCGCACCTACTCTTCTGGATTTCGCCGGAGTGAAGGAAATGCCGGAAAGCTTTGAAGGACGTAGCTTCCTGCCGCTTCTGGAAGGTAAGACCATCAGCGATTGGCCGGAAGCAACCTACTACCGCTACTGGATGCACATGGCTCACCATGACAACCCGGCTCACTACGGCATTCGCACGAAGAAATACAAATTGATCTATTTCTACGGACTTCAGCTGGACACGAAAGGCGAAAAAAAGGCGCCAACTCCCGCCTACTGGGAATTTTATGATCTCAGCAAAGATCCCCAGGAGCTCAACAACGCATATGCGGATCCGGAATATGCGGAAACCATCAAAAAGCTCAAAAGTGATCTTCTGGATTTGAAAGAGGAGATCGGCGATACCGATGAAAAATATCCGGAGCTGATGAAAGTCCGCGAAGAAACCTGGGAATAATTTTCTGCGGACAAAAGGTTGCAGCAGAAGGTTCCGGTTCCGAATTCCTTACCTTTCGAAGCGAAGCAACTGCCCCGCTAAACCATGATGCATTGCGAAAGCTCCTGACGAAAGGGCCAGCTTTCGAATAAAGCCAAAGACGCCGGATTTATTTCCGGCGTCTTTTTTGTTTTCATTCCGATCAGTGTGGTTTTCCCACAAAAGGCGATGGAGGATTTCGCAAAATTTGCATGCACGATGCTTCCGGAAATCGAGTTCCATGTTCGCTTTTCGTGGAAACCGTGCTAGAAACCTCCCCAAGCCTCCATGACTGAAGAAAACATTAGACTTTCACAGGAAGAAAACCGCGCAAAAAACTGGAAACGCTGGGGTCCCTACCTCTCCGAGCGCCAGTGGGGAACTGTCCGCGAAGACTACTCCGACCATGGTAACTCGTGGGCCGCTTTCCCCCATGATCAGGCCCGCCGGAGAGCTTATCGCTGGGGTGAGGATGGACTCCAGGGCTGGTGCGACCGGGGCTGCCGCTTATGCTTCGCACCCGCATTGTGGAACGGCAAGGATTCGATCCTTAAAGAGCGTCTTTTTGGTTTGGGAGGAAATGAAGGAAACCACGGCGAAGACGTGAAGGAATGCTACTACTACCTGGATTCCACGCCTACCCACTCATACACCAAAGCTCTCTATAAGTATCCGCAGCAAAAATATCCCTACACACAGATCCGCATTGAAAATGAACGGCTTGGCAGATTGGGCCCGGAAATGGAGTTGGCCGATACCGGGATTTTCGATGACAACCTCTACTTTGATGTGGTTCAGGAAGTGGCAAAAAGAAGCCCGCAGGATATTCTGTGGCGAATTACGGTAACCAACCGAGCAGCAACATCCGCTCCCCTGCATATTCTGCCGACCCTCTGGCTACGCAATACCTGGAGCTGGGGCACAGATCTGGATGCGCCTGCCGTCAAGCCCTCGATAATCCAAGAAGGAGACGGGCTCTTCATCGACCACGAATCCCTGGGAAAATTCCGGTTCCACGCCGGCACGGATCAGGCAAGACCCAAAAAAGCGGAATGGCTTTTCACCGAAAACGATACCAACCATGAGGCTCTGGGCGGCATGAAAAACGGCACTCCTTACACCAAGGATGCCTTCCATCGGTATATCATCCAAGGAGAGAAGAAGGCGGTATCCCCAAAAAAGGCAGGAACCAAATCAGCACTTTATTACCTATTTCAAGTTCCGGCCGGCGAGTCAGTCACCATCTATTGCCGCCTTCATCACATCAATGAAAGTAACCGGATCAACGGACTGGACCAATTCAACGAGACCGTGGACCAACGCCTGAAAGAGGCGGATGAATTCTACAATGAAGTCATACCGCCGGGAATTTCCGAGGATGAAAAATTGATCTGCCGCCAGGGATATGCCGGGCTTTTATGGACCAAACAGTTCTTCTTTTATTCTGTCGAGGACTGGCTCAAGGGGGACAAAGAGATGCCCGAGCCTCCGGCAAACCGGCTCCTGGGACGTAACCACGATTGGAAACATTTTTACGCTAAAAATATTCTCTCGATGCCCGACAAGTGGGAGTATCCGTGGTTTGCCGCCTGGGACACCGCCTTCCATATGCTGCCCTTCTGCGCAGTGGATTCTGCCTTCAGCAAACACCAGCTTTTACTATTGCTGCGGGAGTGGTATATGCACCCCAATGGCCAGCTGCCGGCCTACGAATGGAATTTCTCCGATGTGAATCCTCCCGTCCACGCATGGGCGGTATGGCGGGTCTACAAAATCGCGGATCGCAAGGGCGAGAGGGACCTGCTTTTCCTCGAAAAAGCATTCCAGAAGCTCCTGATGAATTTCACCTGGTGGGTCAATCGCAAGGACTTGGATGGGCGTCACGTGTTCGGCGGCGGCTTCCTTGGTCTGGATAACATCGGAGTTTTCGATCGCTCTCATGCGCTCCCCGGAGGTGGTTATCTTCAGCAGGCCGATGGCACCGCTTGGATGGGCTTCTACTGTCTGACAATGCTATCGATGGCCTTGGAACTGGCTCTGACAAAACCTGCCTACGAAGATATTGCCTCCAAGTTTTTCGAGCATTTTGTGAACATTTGCGATGCGATCAATACTCTCGGAGGCAACGGCTTGTGGGACGTTCAGGATCAGTTTTACTACGATCAGCTGATCATTGATGATGAAGCACCCATCCCGCTTCGCATCCGCTCTCTTGTCGGCCTTCTTCCCCTTTCCGCTGTTACTGTGCTCAAGCAGAAAACCATTGATGCGCTACCCGGCTTCAGGAAACGCATGGATTGGTTCCTCACAAACAAGCCGGATCTATTGAAGTATGTGACGGCGAACCGCGTTCCCGGCAAAAAATCTTCAGGCCGGGTTCTGCTGGCTATTCCTTCCCAGGAGCGGCTTCGCCAAAGCCTTACCTATATGCTCGATCCGAAGGAATTCCTCTCAAACTTCGGCATTCGCTCTCTTTCCAAGGCACATGATGATCACCCCTTTATCTTCCAGTATGCGGGAGCCACCCACCAGGTCCAATACACCCCCGGAGAGGCAACCACGGATATGTTCGGCGGGAATTCCAACTGGCGGGGCCCTATATGGTTCCCCACAAATTTCATTCTTATCGAAGCGCTCGAACGCTATTACTACTTCTATGGTGATACTTTCAAAATCGAGTATCCCACAGGTTCCGGCGTTGAGTGCACGCTTCGGGATATCGCCATTGATATCTGCGACAGGCTGATCTCGCTCTTCACAAAGAATGAAGAAGGTTACCGACCTTGCTTTGGCGATAGTGAAACCTCAAAACGCTATTCGGATGATGAGCACTGGAAAGATCTACTCCTTTTCCACGAGTATTTCCATGGCGAGACCGGAGAAGGCCTCGGAGCTTCGCACCAAACCGGATGGACCGCACTAGTCGTCCGCTTGGTCCGCGAACGCCGGGAAAAACTTACCGAAGAAGGGTTTTGCTAATGAATCGAGTCCCCTTGATCGGGGACTCGAACGCTTTCAGACCGAGACTGCGGTCCCGCTCTTACGGATCAATGTTCACCTTCAAGCGCATGAATCCGGTGGAACCCAGCGGTGAAAACGATCTGTATCGGTAGATGTTGAAATCGCCGTCTGATTCCGGCGCTCCCACTTGTAGCGTAGGACCGGGGATACTAATCAATTTTTCAAGAGTGGAGGCACTTTGCACCTGCCAGGTATAACCGGCAGGCATGACTTTCCTGATCCGGACCTTGAAAACCATATATTTGTTCATATCTCCGGAGATTCCCAGTGAATCCCCCGTGACAAACTGTTCTTCCGGGAGGTGACTGAGATCAGACGTCAGAGCATTTGAACCGATGAAATATTTGAGAAGGTTCGGGACCCCATCCCCACTTGGGTTGTCATTGGCCCCACGCTTGTCCGCTGGCAGCACGGAGGCCCATTGCTCGAAAGTCAGGCCGTTTACAACTGGAGTAGAAAATGTTCCTACCCCGATCGCATGAGCGGAAGATGACCCTGGAAATCCCATAGCTGCGAACTGGCTGGTGCTAAAAGCGATGTAGGAGCCATTATCCGGCATCACCGGGCCGCGGGTGAACGTCACGCTGCTCGATTTATCAGGAGCATCGGTGACAATCTCAAGTGTCTGCGTTCCGTTACTGTTTAGGACGGCTTTGAAAATATCGTCGCTATTTGTCCCCTCATCGTCATTTGTCAAAAGCGGAGATTTTGAGCTGAAGGCAACGATGCTCCCGTTGAGGTTTAGCACTGTCGAAATGCCAATGCTGGAAACATTCGGGACGTTGGTGATTGTTTTTGTCAGCACCCAGACTTTTTTGGAAGGAATGTCTTTTACATATAAGTCTTCATTGGGGTTCGACGGATGTGACGACACCATCTTCGGCCACGTCGTCGTAGGAGAATTCAACTGCCCAACGTTCTTCCCCAGAAACGCAACCCGATTGCCATCGGCACTGATTCGGGGATAAGTAAAATGGGCATTGGAAACTTGATCCGATTCATTTTTATTCAACAAAAGAGTATTTCCGTTTGTAATATCCCTCCGCAGAACAGCCGCATAATTTGCAAACATCTTATTTGCCCGATCCGGATGCGAACTGTTATACGTCGTAGCAAAAACGACATATTTCGCGTCAGGTGACATATCGAAATTCCAAAAGTTGCTGATGTTAAAGTCATCAATCTCCCCCAAGCCCGAAATCTGGGCACCATTGTAGGTAAGCGAGATAATTTTGATCGAGTTATTCTGACGATCGTAGAGATACACTCCCGGATTTCCGGCACGGGGAAGCTGGTTTTGATTGGTAATCAAGGTCCGGCTGTCACTGGCAAAAGCCAGGTAGCGGCCATCACCACTGATCACAGGGTGGGCACTCCTCACCGTGTATGCAACGACCCCACCCTGTTGATTGGCAGTAACCCATGTGGTCACGCCAGTCTGGCGATCACGTAAATAGATATGCCTATCCTCGAGAGATGACCAAGCGATGAACCGACCGTCATCGCTCATTACCGCTTCATCGACCCCTGTATGGGTAACTGTAGAGTCACCCACATAATCGACGGATCCGGTCGCAAGATTCCGCAGGTATAAACCGGTAACAGCGAACCCCGGCGAGGTGGTGCTGGTGCTGGATCTTGTATAGAACAACACCAGATTGCCATCCGGCGATATATCCATAATATCACCTCCGCCACTATGAATCTGATTGAATGGACTGCCGGAAAGTAATCTCACTTCCGCCGAAGCTCTCGGGCCAATCGCCACAGCAAAGAGCAATCCCATTAGAAGATAAAAAAGAAAAATTTGTTTCATATAAAATACCTGAAATTTAAATTTTAGCATTATCCTTGATCCCGCTGCAGGCAAGTGTGGACTCATTATTTTTGTAGGCACAAATTAAAGACATCATCTAAGCTCCAGAATTCCAGCGGAATAGGAGAATTCTTCTTATTTCCACGTTCCTGGCGGCGTGGAGAAAAATCATATTCACATAACAAAACCAGCTGCCAGACTGCCGGCGCACGACATGTTTTCTGTGAAATTATTGAAATGGTGCGCTGTCCTGGCAGCCTTGGCCAGCTGCATTGGCACCGCTGCCGCGTTCTTCCTATGGTCTCTGGATACTGTCACCCGCCAACGATTTGCCACTCCTTGGCTGATCTACTTCCTGCCCCTCGCGGGAGTGGCGATGGGCTTTTACTATCGCTCTCTGGGCAAGCATGTAGGCTCTGGAAATTCATCCATTCTATGCACGGTCCACAAGAGCGATCATACGGTTCCCTTCTCCCTCGCACCCAGCATCCTAATAGCCACGGTAGCTACACACCTCTTCGGCGGCTCCGCTGGCCGGGAAGGAACTGCAGTGCAGATGGGCGCGGGTATTGCCGGAGCCTTCGGCAAATATTTCGCAAAATCTCGTGAAGGTATACATTTGTTACTGTTCTGCGGAATCGCCGCCGGTTTTGGAGCTGTCTTTGGCACCCCGTTTGCCGGTGCGGTTTTTGCTTTGGAGTTTGTCCGCCACCGTATCATCAGCCGGAAAATCATACCCTGCTTGATAACCGCGCTTGCCGCTGACCAGATTTGTCATGCGTGGGGTATCCATCATACTCTCTACCCCCATATTGAGTTCACACGGGAAATTTCCACGTATCTGCCGATCGTTTGGAAGCTGGCCTTCGCCGCCGCATTTTTCGCGTTGGGTAGCAGGTTCTTTATCTTCGCTTCATTTCATTCCGCACGAAAATTGCGCGAGTGGTTTCCACATGAGGCCGTGCGAGCCGGTATTGGCGGTCTGATTATCGTAATCCTGTTCCTGGTCTTGGGGACTACTGACTACCTGGGACTTGGAGTTCTCCCGGAAAACGATACATCGCTCACGCTGCCAAGGTTTTTCTCATCCGATGTCCACGCCTCTGGAACAGTTTGGCTTTGGAAACTGGTTTTCACGGTCGTCACACTCAGTGTCGGATTCAAGGGCGGCGAGGTAACCCCGCTCTTCTTCATCGGGGCGGCCATGGGAAATACGCTCGCGTGGTTTCTGAACGCCCCCGTCGATCTTTTTGCAGGATTGGGCATGATCGCATTCTTTGCTGCGGCCACCAAGACGCCATACGCCTCGATCATCATGGGGATTGAGCTCCTTGGCTGGCACATTTACGCACCCTTGGCTGTCTGCACTCTGATCGCATTCAAGCTCAGCGGACCTACTTCAATCTATCCGGCTATTAAGGAGCTGTAGCCCGGATTCCCGCTCTTTCGTTTTCAGAAAAAAACGCCATATTCGCATTAATGTTGGAAACACCACGGCAACTGGCCTTGCGCTTCGAGCAAGGTGAAATCGATAGAACAGAGTTTCAGACCATGATGGCGATCCATGCTCGGGAGCTCATCGCTGAAATTGAAGAAGACCATCAAAATCCCCTGGCAGCCTGGCTGGAGACCCGCAGGGCGACAGCGGCGGTCAAAAAGCTCCTGAAGAAAAACACGGCCTTTCAAGTGCGGGAGGTTTTGATTGCTCTGTCGGAAGCGGATGACTTCCCGATGGCAAAATATTTATGGAACGCCAGTCATCCCGATGTGCCACTTCATTGTTTTTTCCGCATCGGCAAGCAGCCCTACTTCAAGATTCTTTCGATCAATCAAAAGGGAGACCACGTCGAAACCCAGGTGGAGATTCTGGAAAAGGGTCATCGGCTATCCATTTTGCTCACACGGGATTCCCGGTGGCGGCTAGTCGCCCCGTCATTTTCCAAAGGCGGGGAACCAGCATGATGCAGGCAAAGAAAAGCCCGATGGCCAGACCACACCAGACACCGATAGCCCCGTATCCCATGTGAACGGAAAGCCATATCCCCATCGGAATACCAAGAATCCAGTAGGCGACAAAATCTATCATCGCCGGAATCCTGGCATCCTGCAGTCCGCGTAGCATCGATACGGAACAGACCTGCAAGCTATCGACCAACTGGAAAACACCCACCACGATCATGATCCTGGCGGCGAGGTCAATGACCGGGCTCACATCCGTGTATAACGATGCCAACCAGGCACCGAAAAAGAGGAAAAAGACAGCAGCACAGAGCGAGTAGCCCGCACCGATTACCCAGCCCGAGATCGCGATTGGTCTCAACCTCAGCATTTCACCCGCTCCCACCGCAGATCCCACGCGCACACTCAGCGCCATTGAAAGACCAAGCGGAATCATAAATGCGGTGGCGGCACACATCAGGGCCACTTGATGAGCCGCCATGGCGGTTTCGCCGAATTTCCCCATCATCAGGCCGGCTCCGGAAAATGCCGATACTTCGGCAATCATCTGGATGCTGGCCGGGACACCTATCGCCAGAAACCGTTTGATATCAGACATCACAGGGGTTTTGAACCAATGATACGGCACCCACTCCCGCATTCCCTTTGCCTTGTATAACCAAATAAACATCGCAATCAGGATCGCGAATCTGGAGATCAGCGTAGCCCACGCCGCACCTTCCAAGCCAAGCCGGGGACAGCCTAGTTTTCCGTAGATCATCACCCAGTTTAGAAAAACATTCAGCACCACTCCCCAGAGGAAGATCCAAAATGGCGGCCATGGCCGATCCAAGGCATCGGCGTGGTTTTTCAGCACGATGGACATCAACGCCGGCACCATGGAGGCCATGATGATCCGGAAGAAAAGCCCCGTTCTCTCCTGAACCGCCTCCGGCTGGCCGAAGATCCCCAAATTCCATGAAACTACGGACATCACCGCAAAAAGTATCAAGCCGAGGATGGTCCCCACATACATTCCGTGTCGGCAGCTAGCGCGCCCCGCAGCCTGGTTTTTCGAGCCATGCGCGTTCGAAGTAAAAACGGAAATGGATGTCAGGACCCCAATGCCAAAGACGAATGGAACGTAGAACAGGGAATTTGCAAAAGTCAGCACCGCCAGCTCGGTCACTCCCAGTTTCCCGATCATCATCGTATCGGCCACACCAAGAAGCATCTGGCTAACCTGTCCGATAATCAGTGGAAAAGCTAGTTTCAGAGTAATCCGGGATTCGGCGAGGGCAGACATGACTGTGTGGGCTTCTGATAGCCCCACCCCACCATCAATGTCACTTCATTCTTTGCAAATGATTCCCTCCTTCGCTTTCCTTTTCCTCCCAGCCCCGCAAATCGGGAAAAAATTTGCACAATCTCCAACTATGCTTTGCATATCTGAAACATTCCTTCATGCTCTGGGAAATGTTTTGCGCCGTCCGGAAACTGGCACCTTTATTGCTCATCCCGCTTTTCACACAATGCGGGTCGAAGTCCGCACCCTCGGCAAGTGCCGTCACAGGCCCTTTTGATAGCCGTGGAAACTATATCGAAGACTGGGTGGATCAGCCCGAAAAATGGTATAAACCGCCGACGCCTGGCAGCAACCAGAAGAGCAAACCCACGGCGATAGCCAAAAAGGAGACAACTCCGCCACCAGTTGTCCTGGCCACACGTGAAGTTGAAAGACCACCGGCAACGGTGTCCGCTCCGAAACCAACTCCCAAGCCCACTCCGAAGCCGAAACCCAAACCCGTTGTCGTCCGCCATACTGTCAGAAAGGGCGATACGCTATCAGGGCTGGCCAGACGCTACGGAACTTCAATCTCCAAGATCAAAAGTGCCAACAGAATTTCAGGAACCGTCATTCGTTTGGGGCAGACACTTACCATCCCCAAATGATCTGAAAAAGCTCTCGAGCTTTTCTCCCTGAAATTTGAGTCTCAAGCATCGCAAGTTTCATGGGCTTTCCTAAGAATTTCCTCTTCGGCACTGCAAATGCCGATCATCAGACGGAGTCCTATGATCCCCAGCGCGAGGATGTGTGGGATCTATGGGAGCGCAGCCAGGGGCTGACTCCACGTGCCAAAGCCACGGACTTCTGGAATCGCTATGAGGAAGACATCGCTTCCGCTGCCGCTCTGGGTTGTGAATTATTCCGCTTTTCCATCTCATGGGTGCGGGTGGAACCAGAATGCGGGAGCTTCGATCAGTCCGCGCTGGACCATTATCATGAACTGGCAAAATGCGTGAAACGTCATGGAATGAAGCTGATGCTGACCCTCCACCACTTCGTATGGCCGGTCTGGCTGGAACGGGACCACGGTGGAATGATCGGCGAGGATTTTCCGGATTTATTTGCCAGATATGCGGATAAGATCGCGGAAACCTTCGGGTCCGAGGTCGATTGGTGGATCACATTCAATGAGCCCAGCCAGCTCACCTTCGGTTATATCAAACCCTGGTGGCAGAATCGCTACTACATGCCGCCCGGGCTTCCGCGGGGATCCCCTGTCGATGCCGAGGCAGAAGCCGTAGGCAAGCTCGTCCCGAATCTCTTTCGCGCCCATACCCGGGCCCGCTCAGCCATTAAAATCCACAATTCAGCGGCAATGGTCGGCGTAAATCCGCTGGTAACCGGCTTCCCGACATGGCTGCAGATGCTCATGGATTCGGGTGCCTGCCACCGTGGTCTGGGCGAAGCTCTCTTCAAATTTACCACCAAGGGGGCTCTCGTCAGCGAGCGCGGGGATGTGGATTTAGTCATCGGGGGTGTGAGCATCGACGATCAGACAGCGTTTGAAACAAGTGATCCCTATCTGCGGACCGGCAAAGCGGTGTTGGTGAAGTCCGATTATCCCGACGGCGACATGGAATCGCTGGCAGGCAAGAGAGTCGGCGTGATCGCCATTGGAAATCAGCCCCAGGGCTGGAAGCGTGATCTACCGCCCGCCACCCGCAAACAGCTTTTCAAAAACTATGACGAGGCGCGGGCCGCTCTAGACCAGGGGAACATTGAAGCCTTATACGGGGATGCA
This sequence comes from Luteolibacter algae, assembly GCF_042683045.1. Classification (NCBI taxonomy): domain Bacteria; kingdom Pseudomonadati; phylum Verrucomicrobiota; class Verrucomicrobiia; order Verrucomicrobiales; family Verrucomicrobiaceae; genus Luteolibacter; species Luteolibacter algae. Next base: position 66,855 of record NZ_JBHUIT010000005.1, read on the forward strand.
TTTTTCCTGCTCCCTTTTGAGCTGGAAAACCGTGAGCGCTTCCGCTTTTTGAAAACGGGACTGAGTGATGAGCACTATGTAGCCGTCGCACCTCATGGACACACGAGGCTTTTGGATGATGTCGATCGCGCGATCACTCTTTTCCGCAGGGAGCTTGCCGGATTTTGTGACGTCTCCTGGCTGTCTGAGCCAAAACGGATTATCGCCCAATCACCCCGCCCGGTCTCTCTCCACGAAGTTTTCAAAGGAGGCGATAGTTTGCCGGAACATCTATCCACCGGCCGGGGTCTGAGACGGGTGAAAAGACGCGGAAAAATCAGAATAGGTATCCGTTCGGACTCACCGGGCCTATCAAGTGGATGCGTGGGAGAAGGGCTCGAAATCCGATTGGCGAGATTGATCGCCGCAGAAGTGCTCGGCAGCGAGACCAAGCTGGAAATCGTCCCGATCAGCCCGGGAGAGCGGCTGGAAGTTCTGGAATCAAAAACCAGCTGGCTGAACTGGGCATGGCGTTTCTGGGGGACCACCAGTCTGATCGCCAACGCAAACTGGTGGTATCTGGGCACTTCCGGAAAACTGCCTGAAGAGCTTTGTCCCGCAGAGGCGATAGGTGCGCAGGATTTCATCGGGCTCGACTATTACTGGGGATTGCCGACGACCAGGCTACACCAGTTCCGGCTACTCGAGGATGCCGCGCACGGTAGATTTCTACGTGCTCCGGTCTGGCCGCGGGGGCTGTATCATGCACTGCGACGCTTCAAACGCTGGTTCCCGGGTCAGGAACTATTTATCGTGGAAAACGGCTGCACCCCTAGCGCAGGGGGAGTTTCCCGCGCGGAATATATGAAGTCCCACCTCCGCGAGGTGGAGAAAGCGATCGCACACGGTGTCCCCGTCCGGGCCTACAATTGGTGGTCCATCACTTCCAATCGTGAGTGGGGGCATCCTTTTGATCCGAATACCGATTTCGGGCTGCATTTCGTCGAGTTGGATAACGATCCGCTACTCTCCCGCAAACCCACTCCGGAGGCAGCTCTCTTCAAGGAAATCATTGCAAAAGCGAAGCGGGAATAATTTACAATCCAGCGCTCGAATTTTTACTGAATTGACCTGTCCGATGATATAGAAAATATCTATTCAATATGAGCAGGAATCGTTTGGTTATTTTCTTTCTTCTCCTAGCCTGTCTTTTCGCGCAGGGGGCGGAATCTGAGCGCACTTTCAGAAGCAATACCGGCCAGGAGATTCGTGCGACATTCCTTGGTTTGGCGGATGAAACCGTCACTTTGCTAAGGGCGGATGGTAAATCTTTCGACGTCCCGATGGATAAGCTTTCGGAAGAAGATCAGAACTATGTCAGGGAGATGGATCAGCGCTTTATCATCGAAGCAAAAGCACTCAACGAAGCAGCCGGACGGGAGATCGTCACTGGCGAGGAATTCACCAAGATCAAAGCCTTATCTCTTGCCAAGGCACTTGGACTCCCGGCGGAGTCGAACTCGGTCCACGGCAGGAGTTGGAGGCTCTATGCCGCTTATGCGAAGGACTACAAGCTATTTGGCGCAATGCCATATTCCGTTGCATTGTATTCCGATAGCGACCGGAACCTGGACAACATTTCCATCGTCTATGCCAACAAGGGTGATTTCGGCTCGACGGCCGGCTTCGCAGAAGAACATTTCAACAATGGTGACGAACCTGTTCCCGAAGCCTCCCTGCAAGAGGCGATGGATCAGGACGAAAAAACAATCACGGATGCTCTGAGCTCGGTGCTTGGAGAGCCAGTCGTTCAGAAGTATGGCGAAGGCGACGCCCGCCGCAGCGTTAGCCGCTGGGACTGGAACGGTTATGCCTTTTTGCTTTCCAAAGAAGATCTGGAATACGTGTCGTTGTTCATCGTCTCGAAAGAAATGGCGGATAATGGTGGAAAATCCACGAAAATTTCGGACGCCGAGCTGAAGCAGTCTTTGCTCGAAGGCATGGAGCGGGAAGAGAACGGAGATGTCTTGATTTATGAAATCCCAATGGTCGACCAGGGACCGAAAGGCTATTGCGTTCCCGCTACCATTGAGCGGGCCCTCCGCACCATGGGGATGAGCGCTGATATGTATCTTCTTGCAATGATCGGTGAGAGCAAAAGCAATGGCGGAACTTCAACGGAACTCCTGTTGGAAAATCTGAAGTCCGATGTTTCACGCAAAGGCCGCAGAACAAAGATCGAGGAACACGATTCCGTGAAGATCCGGGATATCAAGCACTACATCGATCAGGGAATTCCGATCCTGTGGCAATTGTGCTCCACCGACAAATATAACGATATCGCAAATCTCAATACGGTGAATCGCACCATCGTGGACGACCCGGTGAAAAAAGAAGCAACGCAGGCCAAACTGGATAAGAAAATCTCCGATATTTCCGAGCTACCGAAACCAGATGATGATTACCATCTCTGCATGATTATCGGTTATAACGAACTCACCCGGGAAATCGCCGTATCCGACTCCTGGGGAAGAGAATATGAGCGGCGATGGGTTCCGGTGGAAGTCGCGGACTGGGCATCACTGGGGCAATTTTTCATGATCCTCCCGTAATTCGCTTTTTCTGCGAAGCTATCCTTTCTCAAACTAACCGTATCTACGATAAAAGCGGTAAGACGAATGAAAAAAGCCGCGATTCTTCTCCTGATCCTATCCGCAAGCTATTTCCTGCCAATGCTTCAGCCCAGCGATCTGGCTATTGCCCTGTGGCCGGCCATTTGCGCACTGGCAGTCATCATCATCACACATCATGCGGCTCTGGGTCTGGCGTGTGGCATTGTGGCCGGAGTGATTCTGATCCATCACGAAACGCCGGTTGGTATCCCGCGCGCCATCTTTGCGAATTACATTTTCCCCTCCCTTGCGGGGTCTTGGCATGTAGGGGCAATTCTATTCACCCTCATGCTCGGGGCTTTCGCCGGCATCCTGGAAAAATCGGGTGGCTTCGACACCATACTCCGGCGCCTGACTGCAAATAGCACCCGACCCAAAAGGCGCCTGCTAGGAAGCGTCTATTGTATCGGATTACTGTGTTTTTTTGATGGCCTCGCAAACTCGTTACTCATGGGAAGGATCGCCCGTCCCCTTGCCGATCGAATAGGGATATCGCGGGAACGACTCGCGTGGGTCGTGGATTCCACATCGTCGCCCGTTGCATGTGTTGCCTTTGTTTCGACCTGGATCGCGACCCAGCTTTCTCTCATTCAACAAGGGCTCGATGACGCGCCTTTTCCAGTAGAGCCCTACTCACTCTTTTTTCGCTCCATCCCAGCCAACCCATACTGTCTCCTCACGCTGTTGCTCGTCCCATTGGCCATTTATCTGGATTATCAGCCAAAAGCGATGCAACGCTACCAAGCACTTCCGATCACCGAACCCGGAGGGATCAATGACAAAAGGGAGACCTCCCCCAGCCGGGCAATTGTCCCACTGATTGCCTTATTAGTCGGAATCTTTGCCGCATTTCCGCTTTTTTCGGATCCGCTGATTGATCCGCTCTCGATTGCCGGTTGGCGGGCCGCATTCAGCGGAGATGCCGGACCATATGCTCTGGTAGCCGGGAGTCTGTTCGGCATGGCAGTCGCTTGGCTGATGTATCCCAAAAACAGTGAGGTAAATGCGGCGGAAGCAGCATACCATGGCGCGGCAAACCTACTTCCCGCACTGATCATTCTGATTCTCGCGTGGTCTCTGGGTAATGTTTTCTCCGCTTTGGGCGCTGGCGGGCAGCTAGCAGGCCTGCTTGCCTCAGGTTTTCCTGTTAGCTGGCTTCCACTCGTGGTTTTCCTCGCCGGTGCCATCATGTCATTCGCCACCGGCTCTTCGTGGGGAACCATGGGTCTGTTGATGCCACTGGCTTTACCCGCGATCATTCAAGCCGGGACAGCTGTTGCCCTGCCCATCGAGGAATTGACCGCTCTGGTTCCCGCCGTAATCGGAGCTGTGTTTGGTGGAGCTGTTTTCGGAGACCACTGCAGTCCGTTTTCCGACACAACTATTGTCAGCGCAATTGCTTCCGGCTGCGAGCCGACCTCCCACGTTCACTCACAGTTGCCATTTGTGGGGATTGCGGCGTGCTTTTCCATCATTGCCTACTCCTTTATCGCTATTGGGGTGATGCCGTTGATTTCCACAACGATCGCGGCGGGATTGATGCTATTTTTCACCATCCATCTTTCGAAAAAACAACTGCCCTACGCCTAGAAGACAAAGCTTTATCTCACTTTTGCGACCTTCCAGGCAGTCAGCCATTTTGCGGAAACCTTGACGAACCCGTCGGCCAGCAACTTGCGCTCCATATCGGGAAAATGGGCGGCTCCATAAAATATCCCGATGTTTTTCCGACCTGCCGCAATCTGCTTTTCCATTACGTCCAGGCACCGGTCGTTCCGATCCGATATGATGACATTTTCGCCATTCACAGAGTCGATCTGGGTGTCACCTTCCGCCATCGTGTGCATGACCTCCAGTTTAACAAGGTCAGATCTTCCCGTAAGAATCCCACGCATCAGCCGGATGGTATCCGGATCCCGCTGGGGCTTATCACCGGCTATGCCAGCCTGAATCATAAAGCCCAGCATCGATTCACCCTTCTCTTTCTGCAAGGCTTCGAACTCCGCCATTGTCAGATCCGCGTGAACGAAATTCTGCGCAGTATAATCGATCAGGTTTCCCTGCCCCGTCAGGCCAAGCGCCTTCTCCATTGATTCATAAAGCGTCCTCAGACCCGCAAGATTATCGCCATCTTTTTCCTCTTCGTTTCCCGCGACAGCATCGCCCTCCGGCTTCGGTTTGGCTTGGGGCGGATTTCCAGCACCTCCACCGAGGTTTTCGCCGCCCACCATTTCGAAGAGTAACACAGGATAATTCTCAAAATATTTGTTCAAAAACTCATAATACCGGCGGTCCGCCAAATGGATGGCACCGATCAGATCCACGCGGACCCCTTCCCTTTCGTAGCCGAAAACAGCTGTTTGAAGCTTCGCCGCCTCTTCGGTCTCCTTGATCCTGATAAAATCTCCACCCAAGCTATCGTCACCGGAAGCGACCAATAGTCCCGCAATCATCGCTGCAGTGCGGGCCCACGACATTTTGATCTTCATGAGGCAATTTTGCATCATATCCCGTCATTGCCCATGGAAAATTTCCTGTCTATCTTGCACCCGTCCATGACTCCTCACACCGATCTATCATATTGCCCCGATCTCCTTAGCTACTCCCGCAGGAAAACTCGCGAAGTGATGGTTGGGGACATTGGCGTTGGAGGTAGCAATCCCATCCGCGTCCAGTCGATGATCACTTCGGACACCCGTGATACGCCTGCCTGTGTGGCTGAGGTTTTGGCTTTGGCGGATGCCGGATGTGAAATTGTCCGTATCACCGCGCAGACAAAGGTCTATGCCGCAAATTTGGAGAATATTGCCAGGGAGGTCCGTGCCGCCGGCTGCAATGTCCCGCTTGTTGCGGATATTCATTTCAAGCCGGATGCTGCCATGGAAGCGGTGAAATGGGTGGAGAAAGTCCGCGTCAATCCCGGCAACTATGCCGATAAGAAAAAATTTGAGATTCGGGAATACTCGGATCTGCAATACGAGGAAGAGCTGGAGCGGATTCGTGCGCAATTCACGCCGCTTGTCCATTTGTCCAAAAATCTTGGCCGCGCGATGCGCATCGGCACCAATCACGGATCGCTCTCCGACCGTATTATGAACCGCTACGGCGATACCCCGTTGGGGATGTGTGAGAGTGCCTTGGAATTCGCGCGAATTGCCCGGGAAAACGATTATCACAATTTCGTTTTCTCCATGAAGGCCTCAAACCCGAAGGTGATGATCGAGGCCTACCGCCTACTCGTAGCCAGACTCAATGCGGAAGGTCCGGATTGGAATTACCCGATCCATCTGGGCGTGACGGAAGCTGGTGACGGCGAGGATGGCCGGATAAAATCCGCCATTGGCATCGGTTCTCTGTTGGCAGACGGCATCGGGGATACAATCCGCGTATCTCTGACGGAGGATGCGATCCATGAGATCCCGGTGGCTCAGGCAATGGTCCAGCTACATAGCAAACCATCAGATCCAGACAGCCAGCTACCCACTCCGGCGCTGTCACCTTCCTACAATCCGTTCAATTACGAAAAGCGCAGTAGCCAGTCCCTCACCATCCAGGGCTATGAACTTGGTGCGGAAAAGCCTGTGCGGGTATTCACCACACAGGAACGCTGGAACGCATTGGCTCATAAAATCGCCAATATGGGCGATTTCAAGCCCGAGATCGTTCATGAAAAGTCCGGCGTGATTGAAATCGATCCGCGCGATGAATCCGCGGTATCCGTGCTCAATGGCCAGACGGAGCCGCGCCTCATCTCCGTGGCAGACGGCATTGACCTTTCACCTCTGCACGCATTCCGCATGCTTGCCTTCAAGGTGGATCCCCGCCACCCCATCCTACTGAAAGACACCCTCCAACCTCTTACTGGTGAGACAGATTTTCTCAAAGCCTTGCTTCCCGCGGCACAAAACATCGGCTCGCTTCTCTGTGATGGGATTGGAGACGCCATTCTGGTGCGCGGAGAAACGGCTCCGGGCCAATCGCTCAGACTCGCTTACAATATTCTCCAAGCCGCGGGCACCAGAATCTTTAAGACAGACTACGTCGCCTGCCCTTCCTGCGGCCGCACACTCTTTAATCTCCAGGCCACCACCCAGAAGATCCGTGCTGCCACCGGTCACCTGAAGGGCGTCCGCATCGCGGTAATGGGTTGCATCGTAAACGGCCCCGGCGAAATGGCGGATGCGGACTTCGGCTACGTGGGTGGAGCTCCCGGAAAAATCAATCTCTACGTGGGAAAAACCGCTGTAAAATTCAACATTCCGGAAGCAGAAGCCGTCCAGCGCCTGATCGATTTGATCAAGGAACACGATAAATGGATCGAAGCCCCACAGCCGATCTCCGCACCAGTTTAGACATGTCTGATACCACCACGATCACTGAAACGGAAACCACCGTCTCACCGGAAAACCCATGGAATGTCATTGTCCATGATGATCCCGTGAACCTCATGGGCTACGTGACTTTTGTACTCATGAAAATCTTCGGATACAATGAAAGCCACGCCAACACCCTGATGCTTCAAGTCCACCAGGAGGGCAGATCCGCGGTGTGGAGCGGAGAGCTGGAGAAGGCAGAGTTCTACACCCAACAGCTTCAGCTACATCAACTCAAAACCTCTTTGGAAAAATCCTGATGAAAGTTTCACCTACTATGGAAGGCGGACTTCGTATTGATCCGGAGAGTCCGCAGGATTGGCACGCTTTGCGGGCCATCATTATGGATGCAAATAACTGTGAGAAGGATCTGGCGGAGCGCATGGGAGGTCTGGTTTCCGATGAAAAATTGCGCGAAGACTGGCAGGATCTCGTTGTCCCGGATCTACGCGAATCATTCGGCGACGCTATTCATTATGTCTATGCTTCGATCGAAGCGGCAGCCGCGTTTTCCGGAGGCGGGGATTCGCCACTCTGGATCACACGAGAAGACGCTACCTCGTGGTATAGTGCTCTCAACCAGGCCCGGCTTTCTCTGGAAGAAAAATACCAGTTCGGACCGGAGCCGGAAGACTCTCCGGAAAGCACCTCACTCGTCCGCCGCGAGGCTCTCATGCGCAGCCAGTTCTACTGCGCGCTACAGAGTTTTATTCTAGAGCACGCGATGACACTCTGATCAGCAAACCTATTTATGAAACCAATATTACTGACCCTATTATTTCCCCTCCTCGCCCACGCGCATGGACCGGACAACCACGCTGGCCCAAACTCAGCAGAACACATCGGCAAAAATGTCATTCTCGGCCACGGTGATCTTAAATATTCCGCGGATTTCCATTGGGCGAAAGTCAGCCCTGATACAGCTCCCGTGATCAATTCCCACGCCCTGGCGGAGGACAAGAATGGGCTGATCTATCTAGTCACCGATCATCCGGAAAACGCGTTTCTTGTCTTCAAGAAGGATGGAACTTTTGTGCGCGCCTTCGGCAAGGGCCTGCTAGGCGGCCATAGTCTGGAAATCTTTGAGAAAGACGGTATCGAATATCTGGTCCACGTCGATTGCGGCTGGCATTTCCCTGCCGAAGGAGATGCTGTGCCTACGAACGGAAAAATCACGATTCTCAAGACGGATGGCACGATCGTGCGCTCGCTGCCCACCCCTCAGGATATGGGAATTTGTGAGCCGGGTCTGAAGAAGTTCATGCCGTGCGATGTTGCCTATACTCCGCAGGGAACTCTCTTGATCGCAGATGGTTACGCCTCCGACTACATCTATGAGGTGACTCTTACCGGCGAGCTTGTGCGGCGCTGGGGCGGTCCAAAGAAGGATGATCCGGCGAATTTAAGCAACGCCCACGGTGTCTCTCTTGATCTTTCCAATCCTGAAAAGCCTCTCGTCTGGGTTCCATCGCGTAATGAAACCGCACTGAAAGCGTTCACGCTCGACGGAGAATATATTGAGACCATCGAGCTACCCGGAGCCTATGCCGGACAATTGTTCTTCCGCGACGACAAGGTCTACACCGCCGTGTGCTGGTCCAAGGAAAACGGAACCGGCAAGCGCTTGCAGGGATCCGGCTTCTTGCTGGTAATGGACAGAAAGACGAAGAAAGTGCTTAGCGCACCGGGCGGCACGGAACCTGTCTACAAAGACGGAGTCCTCCAGCCACTCATGCAGGATCCTTCCAAGCCTTTTTTCCATGGGCACGATCTCTACGTCGATGCTGAAGGCTCCATCTACCTTGGAGAATGGGCGGCCCAACGCCGTTACCCTTGCAAATTGACTTTGACTAAATAGGACTTCGAGTCCCGGCACTTCACAACATCCTTAACTGCCTGACCCACGTATCCGCCTGTTCATTGGTGGATGCGTGGGTCTTTTCTTTTCAGAATATTACGGCCGTTATGAGCCGGAACGGGTCGGTTTACTCGGGCTCGTTTCCGTAGATGACTTTGTAAAACTCTCTGGCAGTGATTTCGTTACCGAAAGCGCTAGGATGACTCCCATCCTCCACAAAAAGTTCTTGCCCACGCCCCGCCTTGAACTGCCTTTCCCACGCATCGCCTGCCGGCACGATGATAATACCGCCACCGTTACGCGAAGCCGCCCGGTAACCATCCCGGACCCGTTGGGTCATTTGATAAAAATCGTCTCCGGGCAATTCGGGGTTCCCGTCACGCCGTCCCCAGGTTTGATAAAGCAGCGGAATCGCACCCCGGGATCTTGCTTCGCCAGCAAAAAAACGAACTCCCGGATCCATCAGTTTTCTCCTCTCACGCTCCTTCCGCGATGGGTTCAAACTGTAGTCCTGTATGACTACGATATCCCAGTCACGACTCCGCAGTTTCTTCAAGGTGGGAGCATTTCCCATGTGCCGGGCAAGGCTCCATCCACCATACGTCGAGTGACCGATACGGACCTTTTTACCGTTATCACGAGCTAGTTTTGAAAATGCCGCCGGAATGCCAAAACTATAGCTGTTGCCAATAAAGAGAATCTCCAGATCTTTCCCGGCTGCCTTCTCGCGGAGCCTCCCTGACTCACCGGTCACGGGAGGCAGTGTGGCACAGGACGAAAGCCCCAAAAAACTCAGCAACCTGGCAAACATCATCAATCTACAGAAGAAAATATCACGCTCTCGGGTGGGCTTCGTCATACACCTTTTTCATTCGTTCCTTTGTAACATGCGTATAGATCTGCGTCGTGGATAGTGAGGAGTGCCCGAGCAACTCCTGCACACTACGTAGATCCGCGCCAGCATCCAAAAGATGGGTCGCGAAACTATGCCGCAGCTTGTGTGGACTCACTCCGAAGGAAATCCCACTGAGCTTCAAATACTTTTTCAACATCTGATCAATCGCCTGCTGGGTAATCCGTGTTCCGCGGATACTGCGGAAAAGAGCCGAGTTTGTCACAGCTGCCTCTTCCCGGTATTTCTGTATCGCCCGGATTGCCGCCCCTCCTACGGGGACCATCCGCTCCTTTCCTCCCTTGCCTCTTACTCGAACAATCTCACTGGAAAAATCGATATCCTTCACATCAAGGCTCAACAATTCGGAGATCCGTAGACCGGAGGAGTAAAAGAGTTCCAGAATCGCCGCATCCCTATACCTCAGCCAGCCCGGGCCCTTTGCCGGAGCCTCGCATTTCAATGGAATATCGAGCAGTTCGTCCATTTGTTTGCGGCTTAGGACAACGGGTAATCCGCGCTCCAGTTTCGGCATTTGCACTTCTGCCACAGGGCTTTTCTCCAATCCCCTTCGAAGCACGAGATATTTGTAAAAGGAACGCAAGGCGGCAAAGCGCAGGCGAATCGTCGAGCGCTTCATCTCCCGTTTCATCAGCTCGTAAAGAAAATTGCGGAAATTATCCGGTTTCTCTTTCCTCCAGCATTCGAATTCCTCTCCGCGCCACAATTCATAATCCTTCAGCGCCGCGGCATAGTTGCGGACAGTCAATGGCGAGGCATTCTTCTCAGTCTCCTGAAAAGCCAAAAAGTATGCGACGTCGTTGTTCAAAATATCTATTCTTCAATGCTCGTGACAGCAGACTATTTCAGAAAAACCTCCCGTGCCTTGGCGCCATCCCCCGGGCCGACAATCCCACGCTGTTCCAGGATATCGACCATTCTAGCCGCCCGGGTGTAACCGAGCCGCAGCCTTCTCTGAAGTAGCGATGTGCTTGCTTTCTGCTCCTGCCGCACCACTTCGATGCAGCGGATAATCATTTCCTCATCGGCGTCCGAAACCTCGTCCTGCTCATCATTGCCCGCTGCCTCGATGCTCATGCTGATATCCTTTTCGTAGCGAGGCTTCGCCTGATTCGCGCAATGTTCAACAATCCGCTCAACCTCTTCGTCGGAAACGAACGCCCCTTGCGCGCGCTCAAGTTTGGCGGAACCCGGTGGCAGATACAGCATATCTCCCTTGCCGACCAACTTGTCCGCGCCCTTCGTATCCAGAATGACCCGGGAATCCAGCGCCGAAGAAACCTGGAATGCGATACGGCTGGGGATGTTTGCCTTGATGATACCTGTTACCACGTCCGCACGCGGTGTCTGTGTTGCAATGATCAGGTGGATTCCCGCAGCCCGGGCTTTCTGAGCAATCCGGGCGATACACATTTCCACATCCGCCGGTGCGGTTTGCATCAAGTCGGCAAGCTCGTCGATCAACACCACGATATACGGGAAGCGATCCGGGATCTCATCCTCCTCCACTTCCAATTCGTCGAAATCAGCCTCAGGCCCTAAATCCCCTTCACCGAGGGCCGTGGCGATTGCTTCGATCTCATCCAAATCCACCTCAGGTTCTTCTTCCTCCGGCACTTCCGGCTCGGACTCCTTCTCCTCCCGCGGACGATTGTTGAATCCATCGAAATTGCGCACGCCCATCTTCGCGAAAATCTTGTAGCGCTTCTCCATCTCGTTCACCACCCACTTGAGAGCGGCCACTGTTTTCTTGGGATCCGTCACAACCGGCACAACCATGTGTGGCAGTTTGTTATACATCTGCATCTCCACCACTTTCGGATCGACCATGATAAACCGCAGTTCATCGGGCCCGAACTTGAAAAGAATCGAGGCAATGATCGAGTTAATACAGACCGATTTCCCCGAACCGGTGGCACCTGCGACGAGCAAGTGCGGCATTGCTGCGAGATCCCCGATCACGGTTTTCCCGTATACGTCTTTCCCGAGAGCGAGCGGGATCTTTTTCTTTGCGGAGCGGAAATCCGGGTCGTGCAGTAGCTCGTGAAGTGGCACCGCGACTTTTGTAGAGTTCGCGATCTCGATGCCGACTGTGTCTTTGCCCGGAATAGGAGCGAGAATATTGATCCGTTCCGCACGGGTCGCGCGGGCAAGATCCGCCTCCAGCTGGGAGATTCTGGAAACGCGCAATCCCGTGGATGGATAGATCTCATAGCGCGTGATTGTGGGTCCCCTGGTGATGTCTCCGGGGGTCACATCGATGCCGAAGGCTTTCAGTGTATCGACAATCGTCGTTTGTATTTCAAGAAGCTCTTCGTGGTTCGCGGATTCCGGCTCTTCTTCCACTTCGTCAAGCAGGTCAAAGCCCGGCAGCTCGTAATCGGCATAATCCGCAACCGACAATGATTGATGTGAGGGTTTCCGGCGCTCGAAAGGCTTGGCCCCTGCTTCCATGGGCTCAGCCGTGCGGCGCTGGGATGAATCGATGATTTGGGGCATCGGGGTTTCGCGGATCGGCAGCTCCTTCTGGCCTGGCTCATCGGTCTCCGCCGCTTTCAAGCGGGCAATTTCACGCTCCAGCTTGAGCTGTTCCCGCTGCCGTTCCCTTTCCGCAAGAAGCTCTCTCTCACGCGATTCCGCACGGCCGGCCTCGGTGCGGCTCGCCTTCCATGCCGCGATCTTCGCTTTTACCAAAGCGTGGCAATCGCGCAAAAATTCAAGTGGTGTCTGCCCCGTCAGCCAAATGAGACCGATAAAATAACCAATCGCGCTGATCACCAGAGTGCCGCCTTTGCCTATGATAGGCATGAGGATGGAGCCTCCCAAAGCATGTCCCAACACCCCGCCCGGACGCCCGCTCATCTCACAGCGGGCGACCCATTCTCCAAAAAATATCTCCGCCGCGTGGAGCCAAATCGCCGCAGTGAGAAGAACCACCGCCAAGCCGGTTGCGATCCTCGGCCAAAGTCTTCCCCGGAAGGCCATCTTCAGGATACCGAACCACACAAAGCCTAGCGCAAGCATCCATCCGGCAGCTCCCAGCAACAGGATCTGAACAAATGCGAGCACCCCTCCGACAGGTCCCAGAAGATTCTCGCCATGTTCATCGGGATCACCCGCAAAGGTCTCGAATATCCCGACGTTCGGCAAGTCAGCGGGCGAATAGGAGAGTAAGGATAATAACAGAATCAGGCCACCAGCCATCCAGCAGATTCCAGCTATCTCGCTGCTCCACTTCTTGGGTTCTTCAACATCACCACGTTTTCTGTTTACTCGATTGGCCATTATTTCAACGCCCACAGCATCCCCCGCCGCCCCAGCAAGAGCAAGATTGTTTTACTGACTGGAAAATAAGCTATTCCTAATTAACTTTTCTCTCTTCAAAAGTTTGAAAAAGCCTCTTTCACCCCCGTTGGGAATCTGGCGGCGCAAGTGCTGCCTCACAGTTCCAGCAGCAGGCAAAATTTCCTGGAGATTTCTCCCCGCAGCTCGGGCAGAGGATCTCGGTCTCCGAGGCCTTTTGGTTCTCCATCAGATTCTGCCGGATACATGATTGAGCGGCATCAAAATCCTCATCGTGAACCACACATAGAGCCGGAAAATAATCCGGTATGGAGAACCCCTCTGTCGTGGAAAGATTCTCGTTTTTGATAAACGTCGCGATTCCAGCGTATTCGAGCAAAGACTGGTAGTAGCTGATACGTGCCAGGTCACGTTCGCGGAAAAGCTCTTTCATTGAGAAAACATGGGGCGGGAAGCATCACTCATCCAGAAATTTCCCCGGGTTCAGAATCCCGTTGGGATCAAGCGTGGTTTTGATTTCACGATGCACTCCAAAGGAGACTTCCCCAAGCGCCTGGCGGATCCAGGGCTTCTTTGCCAATCCTACTCCATGTTCTCCAGTGATCGCCCCACCGTGGGATAAGACCCAGGTGAAAAGCTTGTCCAATGCCGCATCCGCACGCTCACGGATCACCGGGTCCAAATAGTCTTCGACCATCAGGTTTGTATGGATATTGCCATCGCCGGCATGGCCGAAGCATGCCACCGCTATTCCCGTTTCCTTTTCCAGATCACGGGCGAAATTGACCAATTCCACCAATTTGCCGCGGGGGACGACGATATCCTCGTTCAGCTTGGTCAATCCCGTATCCCGGAGAGAATAGGAAAACTCCCTCCGGAGCTGCCAGATTTTCTCGCACTCGGCATCCTCTCGGGCAATGCGTATTTCCCCGGCTCCACATGATTTCAGTAGGTCCTGAAGCTCCTCAAGCTCGGAGGCCACTGCCGCCGGGCGGCCATCGATCTCCATGATCAAATGCCCGTCGCCCGGTGGAAAAACCTCCGCGCCAAGCTTTTTGCGGGCCGCGGCAAGTGTGAACGCATCCGTCACTTCCAATGCGGAAGGAAGATGGCCTGCCTGCAGGATTGCTTGCACTGTTTTTGCAGCAGTGGGAAAATCGGGAAAAACGGCAGCGAGCATACCGCGACTTTTCGGTTTTGGGATGAGACGGGCGGTGATTTCCGTCACAATTCCCAGCATCCCTTCAGATCCCACAAAGAGCCCGATAAGATCGAAACCGGTTTTATTTTTGTGCAAACTCCCGCCGCAGCGCATCACCCGCCCATCGGCAAGCACCACTTCGAGCCCCAACACATAGCTCCGCGTGACTCCATATTTCAGGCACCGTGGTCCGCCGGCATTTGTTGCGATGTTTCCGCCGATGGAGCATTCCTTGAGCGATGCCGGATCGGGCGGATAGTCCCAGCCAAGCTGACGAACGGCGGCTTGCAGATCCCCAGTGATAACACCGGGCTGAACAATGGCCACGCCGTCTTCGGTGCGGATTTCTAGAATACGATTCATCCGTGCCGTCGAAAGCACAATCCCGCCCCGCATCGGCACGCAGCCACCCACGTAGCCCACCCCAGCTCCACGGGTCGTGACGGGAATTTTCCGCTCATTGGCAAAGCCTAACACCTTCGAGACATCTGCCGTGGACTCGGCAAAGACCACGATATCCGGCCGATGGCTGGCAAACCACTTGTCGATGGAATGGGTATCGAGAACATCCCCTGCCAGCGAGACTTTCCCTTCACCTAGCAAGGCGGTGAGGGATTCATACAGTTCCTTGCCCGGGACTTGCCCGCTGGTGCTTTGGGATGAGTGGCTCATATGGAGGGAATTTCCCACCCAGGCCGCAGGGGGTCAATCCTTCCCTCAAGGCATTTCCGGCGAATCCTCAATAGTAGGGCCGGAGCATGAAGTAGCAGATCGGCCCGGTAATTGCGACGTAAAGCCAAATAGGGAATACCCAGTGGGCCATGCTCCGATGATCCCGGAAGCGATTTGTCAGCGCGGAAATAAAGGTTAGCAAAATGAGCGGCAGACTGACGGCAGCGGCAAGAATATGTGTCACCAGCAGCAGCATATAGATCGGGCGGCTCAAGCCAACCGATTGCAGCTCGCCGATTTCGAGGTTTCCATTCCCGTCAGCATCGCCAAAAAGCGTCTCCACCGTGGTAAAATGGTAGGCCACGTAACCCAGCAGAAAAACCACGGACAAAGCGATCGCGGAGAGCATAAATGCCCGGTGCCTCCGCACATTTCCGCCGCGAATCGCGGAGAGCGCTACGATCAAGCAAACAGCGACAGCGGAATTGAGCAGGGCGTGGATCGGCGGTAGAAAACCAAGATCGACCCCTTCCGGCAATGGAATCTTCAGATCCGGACGCCGCATCAGCCCCACCAGAACAAAGACCAGGGCGGTGACAATCCACGCGCCGATTTTCAGTTTTCCGGAAAGCCGATAATTCGGTTTCTTCCGCAACCACTCCTGACGTTCACCCCCCGCTGTCATATCGTTTGTTTGTTTTTCAGTTATCCGCTGCTACGGGCTTCTCCAGCTCCGCTTTGATGCGCGCAAACATGTCTGCTTTTAGCTTTTCGTAAAGATCAGGATTCTGCGCACGTCCCTCTTCGGAGCGCGCGTCCGCCAGTGGCCACTTGCCGATCACGTTGAAATTTCTGTCCACGACGAGGAGCCCCATGTCGTGTTGGAAACGACCATTTGCCTCGATATCAGCCGGATCCGAGCGCTCGCGGATCCCGAAAAACTTCAAGGTATTTTCGAGGTAATCGTGGGTCGCTTTTTCGTCTCCGGAGGTTAGAAACCACCAGTCATCGACCTCCGCGCCGAGGGCATTGGCATATTCCGCCAGCCTTTCTGTGTTATCGGTCTCCGGGTCCACGCTGATGCATACCATCTGGAAATCCGGGTTATCCTTGAATTCATCATAGATCACACGGAGTTCGGCTCCGTTCCGGACCGCACAATGCGGACAGATGGCGAAAAATTCCGCCACAACCCAGACTTTGCCCCGCAAATCGGAAAGCTTGACTGCTTCTCCCGCCTGGTTTGTCGCGTTGAGATCCTTTTCGATGGGAAACCATTCCTGATGCTGCTCCTGCCCGACATGGATAAATGCCTCCGTCTCCGCTCCCTTTGCCTTCATTCGCGGCACGATGAAGAGGTTCACAATTGCGAGAATGCCCACGCAGATCGCCGCGACGGCGGTATAAAAAACGATGAGAGTTGTCTTTTTGTTCATGATGTTGATTTCTCGTTGAGAAGAATTTCGATGGTTTCGCCCAGCAGAACCTCAAGCTGCTCGACGTTGTTGAGATCGGTTCCGGTCTTGATCCCCTCCTCGTCCCACTGCTTGGATTTCTCGAAATCGAAGGCAGCGACAAACGGGGCGCCTCCCCGTTTTTGGGGAACCACGGCACGGCGGATATGCCTTTCCCTGTCCACCAGAACGATAGACTGGTCATAAATCCATTTTCCATCCTTCTCGTGGGGAAGCATGGAGGCTTTGAATTCATTTTTGATAAAGCGATGGAGAGTCGGCCGCTCATTGGAAGCCACAGTCCATTGGGGAAGCTCCGCACCCAGAGTATCAGCCACCTCGCTAAGCTGCGGGACAAGTTGTTCCGGCTCACCGGGATCCAGCACCAAGGTCACGAGCGCGACATCATCGCGGCTCTTGTATTTCTCCGCCAGACGCTTCATCACGCCGATGGTCGTTTCATCGGGTTGCGATTGCGGCAGGCATTGGATGACCAAAACCTTACCTTTCAGCGCGAGGAGCTCGCTGATTTTCCCATCCTGCCGAACAAAATTCAGGTCTTTGGTCTCCGAGATCTGGAACAGGAAGCTCGGGACATTTTCCCTGGACGTTTCTTTCGTGCGTTTCTGATAGGCTTTGAGAATGAAAATTCCGCCGAGCACCATGATGAGCACGAGAATCAATGCGGTGCGGAGCAGTTTTTTTGGATCCGGAGTTACGGGTTGGAGGTCAGGCGCTTGCATCTTTCGCGGGGAAGGTAACGTGATGGCGCGGCTTGTCCATTCCAGGAGCGAAGATTCTTTTCACGAGTCAGCTCTGACCTTGCGCTTTCCGAGAGTTTCCTAAAATCTCTTTCCATGGATCACGCCACAGAGACCGAAGTCGCGGAAGCGGCCAAGCATTTGCGCTCACTCAACCAGGGGCTGAACGAAGTCCTCTTCGGCCAGGAAGAGATTATCGAACTGGTGCTGACCGGCGTTCTGGCACGCGGCCATATTCTTCTGGAAGGCCTGCCGGGGCTGGGCAAGACCGAGCTTGTGAAAGGTCTCTCCAAGTTGCTCCACCTCGAGAACAAGCGGGTCCAGTTCACTCCCGACCTACTGCCCGGAGACATCACGGGAAATCCTGTGTTGCAGGAAGTTGCGGGCCGCCGTGAGTTCGTCTTTCAGCCGGGGCCGCTTTTCGCGAATATCGTGCTGGCGGATGAAATCAACCGCGCCTCACCTAAAACGCAATCCGCTCTTCTGGAAGCCATGCAGGAGCGCCGCGTCACCGTGCTGGGCGAGAGCCACGAGCTCCCCCTCCCCTTCTTCGTGCTGGCCACCCAGAACCCCATTGAGCTGGAGGGCACGTATCCCCTCCCGGAAGCGCAGCTGGATCGCTTTCTTTTCAAGCTGGAGATCATGAAAAACGACGTGGCAACGCTGCAGCGCATCGTTTCCCATCGAGAGCTGGGCACCGAGCCACAGGTGGAACAGATCATGACCGCGGAGACATTTTCAGAACTTCTGGCACTGGTCCGCCGCATTCATCTGCCTGAGGTCGTCGCAAATTACATCGCACGTCTGGTCGATTCCACCCACCCGCAGCCATCGGAGGAGAGTGCCCAGATTCGTTTCGGCGCTAGCCCGCGGGCAGCACTGGCCATGGCCTCGGCGGCGAAGGCCCGCGCTCTCATCCATGGCAGGACAAATGCTTCCTTCGAAGATGTGAAAGCGATCGCTCCCGCCGTTCTACGCCATCGGATCGTTCTTGATTACAATGCCAGGGTCGATGGCCATACGCCGAACTCTGTGATTGCTAAATTGCTGGCTACGGTGCCCTTCCAGGATAGCCCGACACCTAAAAATCTAGTTCCCGCGTAACCTCAGCACCGTCCCCCGGGACATCTGGCAAACCACCCTCTCCGGAATGTTTAAAAAACTCTCTCTTTTGCTCGCCGCCGGCTTGTTGACCGGCCTCCATTCAATTCACGCGCAGGAAACCCTTTTCCGGCAGGTTGCCGATACGAAAACCGATACCCACGTCGAAGCCATCGGGCTTTTTTCCAGCCCCAGCCTGGGCGGATATCACCCGGTCCGGGTCGTGATCTCTAACAATCAGGCCCGCCCACACAGTGTGGCGCTCGATTTCACGGACGCAACCAGCTACGACGACAGCCTGTCCTCCTCTTCGAGCTTCCGGTTCACTGCGGAACCGGGCACAACCGTCACCCACGATATCCTAGTTCCATTGTGCGCCCAGAATGGCGTGATGAATTACAATAGCTTCGTGGTGAAGCTGAAGGGCTCGATGGGAGAAACCCAGAACAACTCTTCCTCTGTCTTCACTGCGGAACAGCCACAGGTTCTTCTCAGTAACACACTCTACACGCCGAACGCGTCCGCTCTCGATACTGCGGTAAGCGCCCATACCGGCAGCACCTCATACGGCTCGAGCGATGAATTCTCATCGCGTTTCGATCCCAAGCAACTGCCCGACGATTGGAGGGCTTTCTCCGGTTTCGACACACTCATTCTCACAGACACCGACTGGGCGCTCATCCCGCCGGGGCCACGCAATGCGATCATTTCCTGGCTGAGATTGGGCGGCCATCTTGTGCTTTATACCACCACCTCTGTGACCCGCCCCGCCATCGGCATCCCGGAGGACCTAAGCTTCGGCCAAGTGGATATCCAGCCGATCTCCCAGGACCTCCGGCTCAAAGCAAAAAAAACCGTTGCCCTAGTCTTCGACAAACGTGAGTCCAACTCACGAATCGATAGTGTCTCAAAGGATTTCAAGCGCTCGTGGCCCATCCAGGACGCCTTCGGCGAAAAGTCCTTCAACTATGTTTTGTTCATCCTGATCCTGATTGCCTTCGGGATCATTGTCGGACCGGTGAATCTCTTTGTTTTCGCAAAATCCGGCCGGCGCCATCGGTTGTTTTTCACGACTCCTCTGATCTCCATCATCACCTCCATCCTTCTCATCGTCTTGATCATTTTCCAGGATGGCTTCGGCGGCGAGGGCACCCGGATCGTTCTTATGGAAGTCAGACCGGATGAAAACCAGAACGCGGCTTTCATTCATCAGGAACAATTTTCCCGGACGGGCGTGATGGCCTCCTCCGGCTTCACCATTGATACTCCGGTGCTGATTGTGCCCGTTCCAATCGATAGTTCGCGCTGGGCACGCTTCACGGATAATTATTCCACCCGCGGGAACTTCGACCTCCAGCCGGACGGTGGAAAACTTTTTGCCTCCGGCAGCTGGTTCCAAAGCCGCTCGGAGCAAGGGCAACTCATCACCGCCGTCGTTCCCACCCGGGGCAGAATCGAAGCCACCGCCCGCCCCGGCGTGCTGGTCTCGACCTTCGATTTTCCGCTTGAGACATTGCTTTACCGGGATTCCTCCGGGCAATGGCATCGTGCGGAAAATGTGACCAAAGGCCACGAAATCAAGCTTAGCCCTGTAGATCCAACGATGATTCTACCCACGCTGAACGAATACTCGGCCAGATTCACGAAGCGGAACCGCAGCTATTTCACGAAAATTCAGGATCGCAGCGATCATTTCATCGCCCTTTCATCATCCGCGCCCGCGATCGAAACCCATCCGGGGATCGATTGGAAAACAAGCACCATCATCACAGGCCCGATCGCCCGCTGAGTTTAAAAAAATTTCATCACATGAGCGATTCCGCCATCACAGTCCACAATCTCTACCGCTTTTTCGGCCCGCTCCAGGCGGTGAACGGCATATCATTTGAAGTCCCGCACGGCTCGGTCTGCGGTTTTGTCGGTGCCAATGGAGCCGGAAAAACCACGACGATGCGGATCCTGGCAAGTCTCGATTACCCGACCATGGGGCATGCGGAGATATGCGGGATCAATGTCACCCACCATCCGGCCGAGGTGCGCCGGTTGATCGGCTGGATGCCGGATCATTTCGGCAACTATGATAACATGACCGTGCTTGAATATATGGATTTCTACGCACGAGCCCTGGGATACAAAGGGGCGGAGCGCCGCCAGCGGATTGAGGAGGTGATGGAGTTCACGGATCTGGTGCCGCTTGCGGACCGGTTTTCGAACAAACTTTCCAAAGGAATGACACAGCGGCTGTGCCTCGGGCGCTCACTTCTCCATGATCCGCAGGTCCTCATCATGGACGAGCCCGCCGCCGGGTTGGATCCCAAAGCACGGGTGGAACTCAAGCACCTCATCCGCGTCCTGGCCAAGGAAGGAAAAACCATCTTCATCTCCTCCCACATTCTTTCCGAACTCGGCGAGATGTGTGATTCCCTGCTTTTCATTAACAACGGCAGAATCGTCCATCACGGGGACTCCGAGACTCTCAAACAATCTTCAGACTCGCTCGGCGGTGTCCTCTATGACGTCCAGTTGGATGGCGATCCCCAGGCGCTGGCGGATTGGGCCATCCTGCAACCAAACCTTGAGCTGCTGGAATCCCGCAAAAACGGAGGCCGCATCCGTATCGACACGGAGGACCCGAATAAAGCGGCGGATACCCTCTCCCGCATGATCCGGGACAATCTCCGTGTGATCGATTTCCACCGCGAGCAACGCAACCTAGAAGACGCCTTCATCGACATGCTCTCGAATCTCGATAAGCAGCAAGCCCAGGATTCTCCGGTCCCGGCCACACAAGCTTCCCCACCGCCTCTGCCACCCGCCGCAACCGAAGGATAGCCCCCGCCTGACTGCTGACAGCCCTTTTCCCGAACTTATTCCTGTGTATTTAAACGATTTTTCAGACCGCCTCTCACCCATGCTCGTCAAAGAGCTACGCCAGGGGCTCCGCACCAAATCATTCATCGCCGTCTTCCTGACTCTGCAGATTCTGCTCGGGGTCATCCTGCTAACGGCTGGGGTGGCGGCCAGCTCGGATCACGCCGGGAGCACTATCTCCAACATCATTTTCATCATCTTCTCCATCGCGGTGATGGTCATCCAGCCGATGCGTGGAGTCGCTTCGCTATCGGCGGAGATCAAGGATAACACGATAGACATGATCGTGCTGACCCGTCTCTCCGCATGGCGGATTGTCATCGGCAAATGGTCCGCGATCGTGAGCCAGTCAGGCCTGATTCTCATTACCATCATTCCCTATCTCATTCTCCGCTACTTCTTCGGCGGGATGAATCTATTAGGGGAAATCATCATGATCGCACTGATTTTCCTGAGCTCCGCTGCCTTGACGGCCATCACGGTGGGGCTATCCGCCACGGGCTCAGTGCTTTTGCGCTCCATCATTCCCGTGGTGTTTCTTCCGGTTGCGGCCTTCTCCCTTTTTGGCGTGTTGTTAGGCGGCAGTCCCGGCGGAAACCTCGCGGAATTTTGCTCTCTGGAGAGCCCGGAATCCCGCATCGCGATTTCGCTCTATGTCCTCACCTGCGCCTACATGGGCTTTTTCTTCCTTTCCATCGGCACTTCCCTGATCGCGCCGTATGCGGAAAATCATTCCACCCTGCGCAGGTTACTCACGCTCCTGATCACCATTCTGGCTGCAATCACCAGCTCCACCAGCTTCACCCATTCCGATGCTCTGCCGTTTATATTCGCCCTGATCTTTGCTCCGATTTTCACGATTTCTCTCACCGAGTTTGCTCCGCTTGTGCCGCCGACCTACCAGAAATTCAGAAAATTCGGTCTTCTGGGAAAACTTTCCGGGCCTTTTCTTTTCCCTGGCTGGCCATCGGGCGTTTTCTTCTGCCTGCTGATCACCCTGATCGCCATCATCCCCTTCTTGGCAAATGGAACTCCCTACCGGAGCGAGGAACAGCTGACGGTAACCTTCGCCACATTGGGAACCCTGCTTTTCCCGGCCGTGATCATCAATCTGTTCAAGATGAAAGGCCCTCAGCGAATCTCCAACTACATCCTTTTCGCCGCTGGCTCCTGCATCGTTGCAATGGTTCTGCTCGGCGTATCCGAATCGATGTCCAACCGCGATTTCCTCTGGGTCTTTGTATGGATCCCTCCGGTTATTTTCGCCATGCTCGCCAGCAGCATCAACGATACCGCGGTCCTGTTCGCCTCGATCATCGTGGATGCCACGCTTTTTCTGATACTCATCATCATCGCCTTACGCCATTACCGGAAATCGATCGATGACATCACCACCAACTATCCTGCCGGAGAATAGATCCGGCTTATTCCGAGCGAAAAAAACGAACGAACCTCACCATGCTTCGCCTTTCAACCATTTTCCTGCTCTCCTCCGCTCTGATTCACGCCACGCCCTACGGCGTTTCCATGGATGAGCCAGTTTCTCCGCTACCGGAGAATATTCCGGTAGTGCGCGGTTTCCCCACCTGGGAAGTTCTCCAGCCGACGGAAAAGACATGGAACCACGCTCCAGCTGACCGGTTGGTCGCGGATGCCAATCAACGGGGCACGCGGATCGTCGGCAGACTCCACCAGTTGGCACCTTGGTCGACCCCGAAGAATCATCCGCAAGGTTTCCCGCTACCGGACCTGACTGCGTGGGAAAACTACACATCCTCCGTGGTTGGGCGCTACAATAAGGACATCCTCGACTGGGACGTGCTGGATTCATTCAACCTCGGCTCGTTGCAAACGAATACCCCCTTCCATTACGCGCAGTTATTGCAATCGGCTCGCAAAGCAGCACGGAAAGCCAACCCGGAAGCCCGCATCGGCCTGGTGCTGGCAAATTACGATCTGGCATTTCTGGATTCCACCCTGAGGGATGGAGCTGCGGGAAACTTCGATTACCTCTCCCTTAGCCCATATCATTTCACAATCGCGTCCGGAGAGGATTTTCCCACGGTCCTCACAACCGTCCGCAACTTGCTCGAGAGTCATGATCACGACTCCGCCATCCCCATCCATATCACCCTTTCCGGCAGCAAGGACGAGCTCGCGATCGCCGCCCCGCTGGCTGCTGAGGCGGGATTCGACGAGATTTTTCTCGATATCGATCCCTCACAGCTTTCTGAAATCCCTGAAAAAACCGCCTCGCAGCTCCCGGCACAACCCTCCCATGGGGATTCAAACACGGTGAGCCTTGTCTTCGGAAAGAAAAACACGGCCCACGGCCTTTTTCAAATCCAGCCATCGGTGACGCCGTGGGATGAAAAACAGCAGGCTCTGCGGCTTCCGGTCAGCGCCACGCCACCGGTTCTACACGCGGATTTTTTCTGTGATTCATCGTTTCTCTCTCCGGATACCCGCGAATTGGAGATCACCGTGCTAGCCAAAAGAATCCCTTCGGATTCCGGGCAGTCCAATCCCACAGGCATCGGCCTGAAATATGAGTCCATCTACGAAATCCGCACCGCCGGCGAGTGGTGGTCCGTCCCGGGAGACAACAAATGGCACTCTCATACCTGGAAAATCAAGGATGCCAAATTCGTCGGAAAACTCGGTTGGCACTTCCGTCTTGATGCCGCCGGAGCCGGTAACGATGTCCTCCTCAAGGAAGTCCGCGTCTCGAAATAACACAATTACCTGCCATATCTTCAGTTCTTGAGGAATTTCATGCTTGGAATATCCAGCTATTTTCCCCCATCTTCCCCGCACACGACCATGCCCTGGCTCCTCCTCATTCTCCCGCTTCTTGCCGCTGCTTCAAACCAGCTGTTTCTTCGCAAACTCGGAATTGCCCACTGGGTCTCCACAGCTTCCGCACTGGCCACGTTTGTCATCGCGATTCTTTGCCTGGGGAAGGACGAGTCCCATTCATTCCCGTGGGCTACCGTTGGTGATTTTAATATCAATATCGGCCTGACGCTGGATCAGCTTTCCACAGGAATGATGATCGTCGTTACCGGCGTCGGCCTGCTGGTGCATGTCTTTTCCCTCGCCTACATGAAAGAGGATTCCGCGAAGGCACGCTACTTCACGGGCCTGGCTCTCTTCATGTTCTCGATGACAGGCATCGTTCTTTCATCGAACTTTATCATGACCTTCATCTTCTGGGAGCTTGTCGGTCTTAGCTCCTACCTTCTCATCGGTCACTGGTATCAGAAGGATTCCGCTGCGGATGCGGCCAAAAAGGCTTTCATCACCAACCGCATCGGAGATTTCGGCTTCATGATCGGTATTCTTATGCTGTGGCAGATCACCGGCACTTTGTCCTTCGCGGACATGGACATCCCCGCAGGCATCACCACAGGGGTTCTCGGCGCGGCTCTGCTCTGCATTTTTGCGGGAGCCATGGGCAAATCCGCACAGCTTCCTCTCCACGTCTGGCTGCCGGACGCGATGGAAGGCCCGACTCCTGTCTCCGCCCTCATCCACGCGGCTACCATGGTCGCGGCCGGTGTCTACATGCTTTTCCGCGTGCAAATCTCCATCGGACCGGAGGCTTTCGATAATTTTTCCGGAACGACAATCGCATGGATCGGCGGCATCACCTCGTTGGTCGCCGCTCTGATGGCGACCCAGCAGGACGACATCAAAAAAGTCCTCGCTTACTCCACCCTTTCCCAGCTCGGCTACATGATCATGGCTGTCGGTCTCATGGCTGGTGAGGCGGCGATGTTCCACCTCTTCACCCATGCCTGGTTCAAGGCTCTGCTCTTCCTCGGCTCCGGCGCGATTATCTACGCCTGCCACCACGAGCAAAACATCTGGAAAATGGGCGGACTTCTCAAGAAAATGCCGATCACTGCGATCACTTTCGCCATCGGCACGGCAGCCCTTATGGCAGTCCCCTTCACCTCCGGTTTCTTCTCCAAAGAGCAGATTCTCGAAGCCGCCCACGAGCATAACATGGCCTTGTTCTGGATTGCGGCGGCCGTTGCGGTGCTCACTCCATTCTACATGACCCGTGCGTTTGTCATCACGTTCCTCGGTAAGAACCGCACGAAAGATGCCGAGCACGCCCACGAAGTCGGCCCGCTGATGTCTGTCCCACTGGTCGCTCTTGCCATTATGGGGCTGATCGCAGGCTTCCCGTTCATCGCTGCCAAGCTTGCTCCCGCCTATCATCAGCCGGAGCATTTGATCCACATCGGCTTCATTACCTTCCTTTCACTCGGTGCGCTGCTCGTTGGTGTCATCGGCGGCTTCATCCTCTACAATGGGAAAGAAAAGGATCCGCTCTCAATCCCACTTTTCCGCAACCGCTTCTACATTGATGCGTTCTATGAAAAAGGTGTCGTCAAATACCTCCAGGATGGCTTTGCGGCGATCATCCATTTCATTGATGAATTTGTGATCAATGGACTCATCGTCGGTGGTCTCACCCGCCTCGCGGAAACCTTCGGCAGCCTTTTCCGCAAAACCCAATCGGGGAACCTCCAGGCTTATGCCTTCACACTCGGCCTCGGTGTATTGCTTCTGATCTACTTCACGGTCTTCTACGGCCAGTAAAAATCATTATCAAAATGAAAGCCGCGCACTATCGCGCGGCTTTTTTTGTGCCCCCGACTCCGCTACAGTTCCGCACGATGAGCAGAATCACACGCTTCGCCCCCAGCCCGACCGGTGAGCTTCATCTCGGCCACGTGTATGCGGCAAAGGTCGCCAGGGATATGGCGCAACGCGAAAATGGCGGGCAGTTTCTCCTGCGTCAGGAAGATATCGATTCCTCACGCGTCAGGCCGGAATACTATCAGAAAATCGAGGCGGATCTCTTGTGGCTCGGGCTGGACTGGGATGGGGAAATCCTGCTTCAGAGCCAACGCTCAACGGCCTACGAAGCGGCTCTGGAAACCCTCAGAAAACTCGGACTCGTCTACCCGTGCTTTTGCACCCGGCGCGAGATCCAGGAAGAACTCACCCGCATTCATGGCGCTCCCCACAGCGGAGAGAATACCCCCTACCCCGGGATCTGTCGCCATTTGGATCCGCAACAGACAGCGGAACTCATCGCAAATGGCTCGCCGCATTGCTGGCGTTTGGATTCCGCAGCGGCGCGTGAGATCCACGGAGAGCTACATTTTCACGATCTCCGTTTCGGGCAAATAAAAGTCGATCCCTCGCTCAATGGAGACGTGGTGCTTGCTAGGAAAGACATCGGAATCGCCTATCATCTGGCCGTCGTCGTCGATGATGAATTCCAGGCGATCACCCACGTCACCAGAGGCGAGGATTTATTATCCGCGACCCATGTTCACCGCCAGCTCCAGGCAATCCTCGGCTACCGGGAACCGGAGTATTTCCACCATCGCCTCGTGCTCGATGAAAACGGGAAACGCCTTGCGAAACGCGATGCCGCCCGCTCCATCCGCAGCTTGCGGGAAAGCGGCATGTCCGCCCGCGAGGTGATCGGCCTGCTCGGGATTTAGCCAGCCTCCCGCTCGCCTTTATCCCGTTTCCTCGCAGAAATTCGGCAAATAATCCGTCGTGGCGACATATTTCTCTGACAAGAGTCCACCCCACCGAGCGTATTTGCCTTTCAAATATCTGCTTACCGAATTCCGGGAGAGGGACTCTATCCAGCCATCTATGAAAATTCCATTATCCAATACCGTCGCCCTCGCCGGCACCTTCAGCATCCTCGGCACGGTGATCCTTTCCGCAGCAGAAAAGCCCGCCCCCCGGAAGCACGATTACTCGGCCGCCATTGAGCATATTGCAAAACTCCCGGCACCTCCGGAAGGCTTCCGCTGGGCGGTAAATCCGGATTTCACCGATGAATTCGAGTCCGGGAAACTGGATACCGGCAAATGGTTTCAGAAAAGTCCATATTGGGTGGATGGCCGTCCGCCTGCTACCTTCAAGGCGGAAAACGTCAGCGTGGAAGATGGTAATCTCCGCATTATCAATACCCGCCTGAATCCTACCGAAGGCAGAGGAGGCAAACCCGGTGACACCTATTCCTACGCGGGTGGTGCGGTCGCCTCCCGCAGCGATCAAGCACTCTACGGCTACTACGAAACCCGTATGAAAGCCTCACTCAGCACGATGTCTTCCACATTCTGGCTGAAAAATCTACCGAAGGAGGTCACCTACGTCGGTGAAGACGGCAAAATCATTACCGAGCGCCACAGACAGGAGCTCGATATCATCGAGACCGTGGGAGCCCCCACCCGTTTCCCCACCTGGAACAGACAGTTCAACGCGAACACCCATTACCAGATCCATTCCAATGACATCGAGGCTACTCCAAGCCTCCAGACCCCGGGCCCCAAAGGGGATGAAAAAAGCATTCCGCCAACAGCCGATGATTTCCACACCTACGGTCTCTGGTGGGTAGATGCGAGGACGCTCCACTTCTACTATGATGGCAAGTTCCTCTTCACGATCAATCCATCCACCGAATACAATACCCAGCCTTTCTCGCGCTCGATGTATATGCACCTCGTTACCGAGACCTACGATTGGGAGCCTGGACTGCCAGATGATGAAACGCTCAAGGATCCGGCGAAAAACAGCACCTACTACGATTGGGTGAGATCCTACATTCTTGTCAGAAAATAGTTTCATCGTCTCTCGGCTCAAGTCGCTCCGTTTTGCCCGTCACATCATAAACTGCCCATGAAAACCACCATCCTGCTCCGCGGGCTTTGCGCCTGCCTGCTCACCCTCCTGACCTTGCCGGTCGCTTCCGCGGCTCAGTCGGATGAAAAGCCGAATGTGGTGTTGATCCTGATCGATGATCTCGGGCACTACGGGGTTACCGCCTACGGTGCCAACCAAATCGGCCAATACAAAGGCGCCTTCGAGGACCGCACCTTCGCCACGCCGAACATCGATCGCATCGCGGCCAACGGGCTGCGCTGTGACAATGCTTTTGCCTACCCGCTCTGCGAGCCGACCCGGATCGCGCTCATGAGCGGACAATACAATAGCCGCGATTTCCTCCGGCCGAAGTCCCAGCACGAATCCGAGATCACCTTCGGCGACACGTTCAAAAAGGCGGGTTACGCGACAGGAATTTTCGGAAAATGGAAACAGAGCCGCGGCACTGCGGAAGTCCCCGGAAAAAATTATATCACCCGGTTCGGCTGGGATGAGCATTGTTGCTTTGATGTCGTCACCGCAGGCCAGCGCTACATCAATCCAGATCTTGTGATCAATGGGGAGATCGAAAATTACAAAGGGCGGAAAGATCTCGATCCGGCCACCGGCCGCCGCTGGTATGGCCCGGACATTTGCAATCGCATGGCTCTCGATTTCATCTCCGCTCACAAGGATGAGCCCTTCTTTCTCTACTACCCGATGATCCTGGTGCACGATGAGCACAAACCCACTCCGGATACCGTCCCGCACTCCCTGTTCGATTCCGTGGATGAGAGCATGAAAGTCGATCAACAGGAATTTTTCCCGGACATGATCGCCTACATGGACAAGCTCATCGGCAAGGTCGTCGCCAGATTGGAAGCCGAGGGCCTTCTGGAGAACACGCTGCTCATCGTCATAGGCGACAATGGCACCAAGGAAAACTTCGTCCACATTCTTCCAGATGGCACAAGGTATCCCGGTGGCAAAGGAGCTACACAGGAAAACGGCTTGCACGTGCCGCTGGTGATGTCCTGGCCCGGGAAAATCCCGACAGATTCCTCGGGGCAATACCGCGCCTACGATGGCTTGGTCGATGTCACGGATATCTACCCCACCATCAGCGAGGCGGTCGGCGTTCCTCTTCCTCCCCAGCCAAAGCTGGATGGCATCAGCTTCTGGAAACAAGCCGCAGGTGCTCCGGGCGAAGCCCGCGATGTCATCTACACCTGGTATAACGGCAACCACAAAGCGGACGATCTAGCGGACCTCCGTCGCTATGCCTTCAACAAAAACTTCAAACGCTATGCCCCTCATCCCAAGTTCCCCAAAGGCCGTTTCTTCGATCTCCGCAAGGATCGCCTTGAGCAAAGCGGCGAAAAATCCGTAAAAATCTCTTACTTCCATACCGAGCACAGCGGGCTGGATCTCGATCAGCTTGATGAGACCCAGCGAGCCGCTTACGAAATGCTCGGAGAAGTCATTGATGCCCACGCAATCGTGCCCGTTTCCTCCATCGAAATCACCCAACAGGAACTCCGGCTGAAGAAAGGCGCAACGGCCCAGCTCGAGCATACGATTTCTCCCGGCAACGCAACCCGCCGGAATGTGATCTGGGAATCGAGCGATTCCTCGGTGGCCACGGTCGACAAATTCGGTGTTGTCACCGGAAAATCCCCCGGCTCTGCCCGCGTGACGATGTTTTCATGGGATGACGCATCGCCACGCTCCGATGGGAAGGGCCTGAGCTATCGGCGGGAGGGCTTGAGCGATTCCGTCCTCGTGGAGGTTCTCGAAAAATAGCTCCCGCACGCTCAATCCCCGGACTTCTTCTTCGGCAGGCTTTTGCGCTTGGTCGATGCCATCTCGTCAAGCTCCTTCTCGCTCATCGTTTTTTCCATCTGCTTGGACGCACCTTTGAGATCGGACTTCTTCGTTTCTCCTCGCTTCGCGGAAAGGGCAGCTCCCGCGGCCATCTGTTGTTTCTTTGATTTCGCTTTCATCGTTTCGGTTTTTCCTTGGGTTCAAAAAGTATGATCCAGCCACATTCATACCATTCGCCCATCGCAACCCCCGCCATCCCAAGCTCCTGAGAATCAGCAATCCCCACAGCTACAGCCCACAGCAAAAATCTCTCTGGAAATGCAATCTGCATTCCACCCACGCTCCGATTGCAAGCTCCTCTCCCGCGCTCGCGATCAATCACACAATCCGATCCGCCATGATTTTTACAAGAATGACCTGGAGCAACATGATTGGCATCCCTTCCCGTTGCCACTAATCTCGCGCCGAAACCATGCGCGTGCCGAACTTTTCCTACACTCTCCCACTCCTCACTTTATCCGCCTCTGGCCAGCTCTTCGGCGGCGATCTTCTACCGCTTTCCGATCCCGCGAACCAAGGCGGCTGGGTTCTCAATACCGAGCTCAGCGATGAGTTCGATGCGGAAGCCATCGATGAGGAAAGATGGTTCATCGTCGGAAAATTCAAGGATGGAAAGCCAGTCTACAAGCATCCCGACAAGCCCGGTAAAAAAGTCTGGATCGGCCGCGCACCATCCCAGTTTTCCGGCAGAAACTACCGGTTGGAAGACGGCATGCTCATGCTCGAGACCCGCTGGGAACCAGATTTCCCTTTCAGCGAAACACCCGACAAGCCCTGGGGAAAAGATGGCACCCGGAGCAAGTATGAAAACCTCACCACCGCCTGCTTCATCGGCCGCAAATTCTTCCGATACGGCTATATGGAAATCCGCAGCAAAGCAGCCGATGCCGAGGTCACCAGCTCTTTCTGGGCCATGGGCGATGGAGTCGAGTTCGATCTCTTCGAGCACTTCGGCGATCACCGCCAGCCGAACAAGCTCAAGCTAGATCGCGAGCTCTGGTGGTCCATCCACGATTGGGCGAACCTCGGCGGAAAGACCACCTACACGGAGCACCACGATCTCGGCTTCCGCGTCGCGGATGACTTCCACACCTACGGCATCGATTGGAGCGAGGAAGGCGTGAAATACTATGTAGATGGTAAGCTCTTTACCGAAGCCTCCAGGGAGAAAATTAATGCCTGGGCGAAAGCCAAAGGTTTCGAAAACGGCTACGTCATCACCTCGCCGATCAGTATCTGGCTCGATCAGGAAACCTTCCCCTGGCATGGCGTCCCCGAAAGCAAAGCCGATCTAGAGCTAAACAGCCCCGCCGGCAAAAAGGACGATGGAGTCGTGGACTTCGCCATCGACTACGTCCGCATCTGGCAGAAAAAGTGAACCGCGCAATCCAGCGCCTTCACACAGACTGATACTTCTTGAAATTCTCCGCCTGCTCGAAGATTTCTTTGTAAACCTCGTCCTTGTCAGTTGCACGGAGGCATCATGGGTGGAAGCATCCCCGCGTATCGCGCTCTCAAACTCAAACACCACCAAGGGCAGCCCGTTGATGTAGAGAATCCCATCCGGGATGCGCTTCTCGTAGCCGATGATCTCCAGCTGATTGACGATCTTGAAGAGGTTGTTGCCAGAGCCGTAGGTCGCTGTGTTTTCCGCAACGATAGAGGGCACCTCGCCGGGATTTGGTCCCCGAAACGCGACCAGCTCCGAGTAATCGATCAACTGGATATACAGATCCTTCTAGGATCAATCCTCCCGCTTCAGCAGAAAACCATCCGAGACCAGTTTCATGATCTTCTTGTTGCTCTCGTAAAGATTCGCAGCGGAGTAGGCTTCGAGCTGCTTGATCACCGCCTCGATCTCCTGCGGCGTGATGAAATCCGCCACATACTGCTTCGCTAGGAATGCCGGAGATCTTCCTTGATCAAAACCTCCTGCAGCCGCCGCGCTATCGCCTCCCCCAACACATGCGGGTAGCCCTCGGCTGCTAACAGTTCGATGATCGCTGTTTCGAGTTGGGCTTCGGTGAATTTCATTCGTGCATTCCGTCAAATTACAATAAATAGGGGATCAATCTATCTCTCCTTAATCACCATGGGATATCCCATCAAAAAAGTAATCCACAACTTCTTTCTCGAACCTATTCAAGCTCTCAATGCTTAGGATTTTATCTCTCCCTGTCCGATTTAGGGCGTTAAACACCTCGTAAACTTCGCCCCAATCCCGTTCAAAATCGAATACGCCAGAAAGTTGAATCTTCCGCGAAATCATTCTAGGAAGACCATACTCCTCTAACTGGTAAACCGATGATGGCAGGAACGCATGCGAAAGGCTGTGAACGAATGGCCCGACATCGACTCCATTTTTGAAGACAACTTTCTGTATTTCGTTCACGTCGTGAAGTAACGTCGCGAGCTTGTAGGTAACATTACGCTCCAGCTGAAAGAATTTATTAACATCAACCCCTTCAGGGGTACGTTGAAGCAGGCTAGGCAAGCTCAAATTCCAGCTATTGGAAAGAACCTTGACAAATTTGACGAAGTCGCGATATCCAATATCCCAACCACCTGGCCGTAGCTTTATCAGAAGAAATAAAATACGATCCCATTTCCCAGGATTAGAAGAATTTAAGTACGATAAACCATTCCACTCGGCTGGATTAGATACCATTTTTTCGGTTATCTCTAAAACCAAATCGGAATCAGTGACCTGAAGAGTGCCAGATTTACCAAATAGGTAAGAATAACCTTCCAACCCGAGCAATTCCGTCATTCTTTTCCGATAATAAATAATTTTGGAAACTTGCTCCGGGCTCAAACTCTCTTTGTGCTCAACTTCATCAATTCCTCCTAAAATACTGTCGGGCAGATCAATGTTCAGTTGTTGCTCTTGGGCCGTTGGAGGAGCTTCCAGAAGGTAAATCTTACCGACGAAATACTTGAACATCCGGCCGCTGCGGCCAATAATATTCTTGAACATAAAGGAATCCAAAGGCGGGCCTCCTTCTCTACGACCGCCCCCTGGCCCACCTTTTCCATTCTTCCATAATATCACAGATTCGGCAGCAGTATTAACTCCTTCGATCAACGACGAAGTTGAAACAATTACATCTAATCCATCATCAGTCAGATCAAATAAACGCAGCTGTATTTGAGTAATAGATCGGTGAATTCGGCCATTATGAATGCCTACACCATGCAGAACCGATTGATTTAGAACCCAATCGGAACCATAAGATTCAATCAGCCAGTCAGAGAATTCTTTAGTCCGATCTCGTTTTAAGTAGGGGAGTTCGGAATTCAGTAAATCCACTACTTTATCAACTTCGCGATACGATGCGGCATAAACGAGCGTCTTCTGCTGAATTTCAGAGATTAGTTCAACGAGCACTTCGCCCTTTTCCTCTTCGTTCTTTATCTTCCTATAGAGTGGGTGTTGCTCAAGAAACACCGTATTGAAATCGAGTTTATCTATGAACTCCATTCCTTTGGTGATTGGATTTGGCCTGACCCCAGAAAATCGGACAGCTCCTTTTTAGAGTTCTTGTGGTAAAACCACTGAAACA
>NZ_JBHUIT010000006.1:0-44915 GCF_042683045.1 Luteolibacter algae
GTTTCAGTGGTTTTACCACAAGAACTCTAAAAAGGAGCTGTCCGATTTTCTGGGGTCAGGCCAAGTCTAAGTCCGTGGCTATCAGCCAAGCTCACAAGGTGGGCGTCGGTCGTGTCCTCATGGCTGGTCTTTACGGAATCTGTGGCGCTGACATCTTCTGGTAGAAAACGATGGGATGGCCGATCGAGCAGGTCGCTCAATGAGCGGTGGGGGGGCGTTAGTGAAACGGACCGCGGGACTTCAGCCCGCCCCAGTGCATTGGCTCTTTGCTTCGGGGCGAGCTGAAGGCTCGCGTTCCTTCGTTGGCATACCTTATCAGTCAATAGGGTCAATCCCAGCTATCTCACATTTTTTTCGTTTCAGAGACATGAACGCGCAGTCTCACGCTACCGGATTGAAGGCACATCGCTTCGCCCAAGCTTTTTGGATCAGGCCTTGTCCAAAGTCCCGAGCCTAAGTCCGTGGCTATCAGCCAAGCTCACAAGGTGGGCGTCGGTCGAGTCCTTGTAGCTGGTCGATGCGGAGTCTGTGGCGCTGACATCATCTGGTAGAAAACGATGGGAAGACCAATTGAGTAGGTCGCCTAACGAGCGGTAGGTGGGCGTTAGCTAAACGCACCGCGGGTCTATTAAACGGACCGCGGGTCTTCAGCCCGCCCCAATGCATCGGCTCTGTGCTTCGGGGCGAGCTGAAGGCTCGCGTTCCTTTGTTGGAATATCTTAAGGTGGCTCCATGATTCCCAAGGGTCACCATCAACGCGGCTACTTGCCTCATCGGGACTATGGGGGAGCACTCCAGACCATCACCTTCCGCTTGGCCGACTCTCTCCCTGTCCACGTTGTTGAGAAATGGAAAGCAGAGCTCCACTCATCTGACGAAGAAAACCAGAAGGGACTTGCCCGCCGCATCGCCCGCTACGAAGACGCCGGCCACGGAAACTGCTACCTCCGCAACCCCGAAGTCGCGGAGATCGTCCAGGGTGCACTCATCAAAGGTCACGACGAACATTACCAACTCATCGCTTGGTGCATCATGCCGAACCACATCCACGTCCTCATCCGGCAAGCGGCGCAGACCAGCTTGGGAAAAATTGTCCGTAGTTGGAAAGGCAGCACAGCCCGCGAAATCAATCTCCACCTAAACCGCGAAGGCCCACTTTGGGCAAAAGATTATTTCGACCGGGCCATCCGCGATCAAGAACATTTCTGGAGAGCCATCACCTACATCCATCAAAATCCGGTCCGAGCAAACCTGGTTAAAGAACCCGCCGACTGGCCCTTCTCCTCCAAAGGCCAAGACTGGCCTCTCCCCGCCTTTTAAAAAACGGACCGCGGGACTTTAGCCCGCCCCAAAGCCCAAGACTAATGCATCAACTCAGTGCTTCGGGGCGAGCTGAAGACTCGCGGTCCATCTACCCCTGCTCCTTCCGCAGGAACACCAGACATTTCCCACACGACTCCTTCGCGCTATATTTATAACCCGCAGTCGTAAATTCTTTAAGATCTTCAGGATCCTGAATTCCCTCCCGAACGATGAAATCAGCCATCATCCCCCGGGCTTTCTTCGCGTAAAACGAGATGATCTTATACTTCCCGTTTTTCTCATCCTTGAAGACCGGAGTCACAAATTCCCCCTCCAGCTCCTTTTTCTTCACCACAGAGAAATACTCATTCGAGGCCAGATTCACCACGGTCTCACTCCCGGATCCTTTCAGATCCTGATTCAGGAGATCAGTCACCTTACTCCCCCAAAACTCATAAAGATTCTTCCCCCGGGCATTCGCGAACTTCGTTCCCATTTCCAGCCGGTAGGCCTGCATCAGATCCAGCGGACGCAATACCCCATACAAACCCGAGAGAATCCGCACCTGTTTCTGCGCTCTCGAA
The DNA here is from genome assembly GCF_042683045.1 of Luteolibacter algae. Taxonomy (NCBI): domain Bacteria; kingdom Pseudomonadati; phylum Verrucomicrobiota; class Verrucomicrobiia; order Verrucomicrobiales; family Verrucomicrobiaceae; genus Luteolibacter; species Luteolibacter algae. The sequence goes on from NZ_JBHUIT010000006.1 coordinate 1,887, forward strand.
AAATCCTCCGTGCTCCAGTCATCCAGCTCCATGCCCTGATAGACATCTCCGGTGAAAGCGAGAATCGCTTGGCGCGAGTTCCCCTTCGTAAAGTCGCGCTGCCAATCCGCATAACGCCCGTGATTCAGCTCCGCCAGCTTGTCACTGATGGACATCAGTTTCCCCACCTCTGCCACGGAAAGCTCGCGCAGCCCCTCAATTAACTCCGCGGAATCATCAATGAAGCGCGGCTTGGTGGATTTTTTGATGAGCAACGGGGAATCATAATCAAGGGACTTGGCGGGCGATAAAAGAACGAGCATGGCGTGGAAAAGTTCACGGAATATGGGTTCATTCCCACAAAGGGCAAGTCGCAGAACAAATCCCACGGACCGCAATGGGAGCGCAGCAGACATGGAGAAAGAACCTACCTGAACTTTTCCTCAAATCTTCAGCCCGCTCCAGTGCCCAAGATTGGTGCATTGGCTTGGTGCTTCGGGGCGGGCTGAAGACCCGCGGTCCGACATTGCCGATCCGCTGAACGGAACCCATCTTTTCTCCTTGCCATTTTGATATATACTTTTCTAATCCGATGATATGAAACTGTTTTCAATCGTAGGCATAGCTTTATTGGTTCTCTTCGCGAGAGTCGAGGCATCTGATATACAACAGAGGGCCACCGGAAAATTCCAGGAGTTATACCAGCTGATCGATGAGCGGTTGAAAGAGCTGACCGAGATAGAGAAGGCGGACCAGAACGATGCCCAACAGGCCTATATTGCCCAGACCCAGCAACGTAACCACGACCTACTGCAAAGTCTTAAGGTTCAGCTAAAAAAAGCCGAGCATTACCATAAGCGTGGCAATGCTCGGGAGGCCAGGGAGACTTACGAGCGCTTGGAAAGCCAGATCACGCCATTGCTACCGGCTGATCACGCTATCGAGATCATCATTGAGCTTGCTGATGAACTGGAGAAAGTGGAAACCACGCATCTGACCGACTGGTATAAGGAGATTACCAGCACCATGAAAGAAACGCAGGAGAAGGCGTTGACCGCTGAAGACTCCGCCGATCTGAATGACTTGCTGCTCAAGGTCGCGGCACTGGAAATGAGCCGTCCACAATCGTCCCACAACGTGCTGGTGACCAGAGGCTCAGAACAACTGCAGGGGATCGTGGGTTTTCTAAATAACTACATGAAATACCTGGACCAGAAGAATGCGGGCAATGCGCAGGGAGCCAATAAGATCCTGGAATCCATTCGATCGAATTTTTCTGGAGTCCCGATCCTAACCCAGGAGCAGCTCGATGAAAAATGGCTCCCAACAACCGGGGAGCTATCGCTCTATCAGATCACCGCGGATATCCTGAAAAAGGTGGATGGCCCTGAAGATCTGGAAGGAGCTATTGAGGCAATTGCCAAAGCAGAGACGAACCCACGGCTGATGCCAGGAGGTCGAGACTCCGGCAGCCAAGCGCTTCACCTGCTTGAATCATTGCGCAAGGGATTTGCCGCCATAGAAAATGGCGATGTAGAAACTGCGCTCAAAATTTCAGTATCCCTCAGAAACTATACTGCGAGACCCGAATATAAAAACGCTTTCGATCGTATCCTGGAAATGCTTGGACAGCGCGTCCTCGAGGCAAAGCTTGGCACCATCGTCGACTTGAAAGCGGACGCAGCAGTCACCCCGTCTCAATCAGCACAGTTGGATGGGGTTTTGAAAAGGCTGTGGGACGATGGGGACTATTCAAATATCGTGAAGTTACTTCAGTTGAGAACCGATCTGAAATTAGAGAGTCAACAGAGCGATTATATCACCATCAAGGCGCTCAATAACTTACTCGCCGCCCAACGCTTCGAAAGAGCGAATGATCCCATCTCCGCCTATGTCAGGTATCGCGAAGTTATCGAGGCTCCTGCAGATGAAATGATCCCCCATGATCTGGCTGTCGACGCGATCAAACGCCTGCGGAAAGACCATCCGCAAATGATCAAAAACTTCGATGACAGTGCCCTTTTCACGAAACTCGATGAGCTTGGGAAACAAATCAAGATGAGCAATTTACACCGGGGCTACCGTTGATCGATCACGATGAAGAGTCACTCTTATTCATGGATATGGATCGCATTGGTTTGCTGTCTTTTGCACCCGGTCCACCTTTCCCATGGACAGGGCGAGGAGAACCCATATCGCAACTGGCCAGAGCAATGGGTGCTTGCCTACAAGAGGCTCGATACTTTCATCAAGGCGAAGGACCTATACTGGCCAACCTCTGATTTGACGATCTCAGAAGACGGAGAGATCCATCATAGTCTGAGTATCAATACGACTTCCTCGGAACACCTTACCCTGTGCCTTTTTGAATATGGCAGCGGATCCAGTGAGTGGGCGATCTCGACGTCTACCAACAGTTCGGAGCATGGTAACAGATATTTGCCTAAACTAAACCCGGGGACTTATGTGGCTCTCATCAGGTCTTTTGGCACTCTTGGCTATCAGTATCATTTTCCAATCGTCTATCTGGAAGTGAATCATGGCGATGCCTCCGCACAAAAGCAGTCCACTAGCGGGTTGGTCGTGCGCACGATTCGTCCGGGAGGAGCAGGCCTTCCGGATTGGCCGGATAGACGAGTATGTGTCTTTTCGGATTTCCATGTAGCGAGAGATCATCGAAACCCGAATGACCTGAAGCATCGCAATGAACTGGTCGACCCGTCTGTCGTGCTGGCACTGCACAATGATGGTGTGATCCGGCGGGAGCTACTTCCAGAGCCAGAGCTGGAGAAGCAGCTGTATTGGCGGATTTACAAATACAATAAGCTCGTCGCGACAAGGCCTGCGGCCGGGCAGTCATCCATAGCTGTGGCCGATGGCATCGGCAGCTACCGTGTCTTTTTATGCGTCAATGGTCCCACCGGCTTCATGCCGGTGAGCAATATGATCTCGTTTCCGTTGTTTCCGTCCAGCGATGGAGGAGTGGAATGCGTTCCAGCCGATAAAAACAGAGACAATATACCCGACGCGATCGCACAGATTATTGACCACGGCGATGGCAATCCATCCAGGGACCCGGACCGGGATGAGATGATGATAAGACTGTGGTCTGACTGGAAGTGGACTCTCACAGCAGGGCTACAAAAGCCGATCGGCCTGATCGTAGATATGGAAAAAAGAGGGCTCGACGAGTAAGTTCCTTAAAGCGACGGGATGGCCGAATGAGTGCTAGACTTTTTTAAAGCACCACGGACCGCGGGTCTTTAGCCCGCCCCAGTGTATTGGCTCTCTGCAATGGGGCGAGCTAAAGGCTCGCGGTCCGGAAAGGTATTTATTATCATTTTTTGATGCAGCCCAAGGGCCACCATCAGCGCGGCTACCTACCCCACCGGGATTACGGAGGAGCTCTCCAGCATTTCGCCTAGCCGATTCCCTTCCCGCTCACATCATCGAAGCTTGGAAAACAGAACTCCATTCATCCGACGAAGATACCCGAAAGGAACTCACACGACGCATCGCCCACTATGAAGATGTGAGCCACGGTCAATGCCTGCTCCGTCAACCCGCGGTCGCACAAATCATCCAGGATATACTCATCCAAGGCCATGAGGCAGCATACCAACTGATCGTCTGGCATCATGCCCAACCACGTTCACGTCCTTATCCGACAGAACACAGAATCCAGCCTCGGGAAAATCATCCGCAGCTGGAAAGGCAGCAGCGCACGCTGTATCAACCTTCATCTCAACCGCCAAGGCCCACTCTTGGGCAAAAGATTACTTCGCCCGAGCAATACGCGATAAAGATCACTTCTGGAAAGCCATCGCCTACATCCACCGAAATCCAGTAAGGCAGGTCGGGTCACCGAGCCCAAAAACTGGCCGTTCTCCTCTGCAGGCTACGAACGGCCACATAAGTAAAGCGGACCGCGGGTCTTCAGCCCGCCCCAAAACCCCAGCACATATCCTCCGGAGCGGGCCGAAGAACCACGATCCGTTCATCCCCCACTTTCGCCAACATGCCTCTGGAAGCACCTCCTCTATTGATGTATAGGTCTTCATATATGAACACGCTAAGAACTTTCAAAACCGGCTCCGGAGCCGAAGGAAAATTCCACTCTCTCCCAGCTCTTGCCGAAAGTGGCTTTCCAAATCTTTCCAAGCTCCCCGTTTCCATCCGTATCGTCCTTGAGTCTGTCCTCCGGAACGTCGATGGACGGAAAGTTACCGAATCCGATGTGGCAAACCTCGCGAATTACGATGCGAAAAACACCGGAGAATATGAGATCCCCTTCACCGTTGCTCGTATTGTCCTCCAGGATTTCACCGGCGTTCCTCTTCTTGTGGATATCGCCGCCATGCGTGATGCTGCGGTTGCACGCGGCGCAGATGCTTCAAAAATAGAGCCACTTGTCCCTGTGGACCTCGTTGTCGATCATTCCGTCCAAGTCGACTTCGCAGGCTCCCAGTCCGCGCTAGACCGCAATATGGCCATCGAGTTCATCCGCAACCGCGAGCGCTACGAGTTCCTGAAATGGGGTCAACAGGCTTTTGATACCTTCTCTGTAGTCCCTCCCGGCATCGGCATCGTCCACCAGGTGAACCTGGAATACCTCGCCAAAGGAGTCCTCTCCAAGGACGGCGTTTATTATCCGGACACGCTCGTCGGCACCGACTCGCATACTACAATGATCAACGGCCTCGGCGTTGTTGGCTGGGGCGTAGGCGGCATTGAGGCGGAAGCCGGCATGCTCGGGCAACCTGTCACCTTTCTGGTCCCGGAAGTCGTTGGGGTTTATCTGCATGGCTCGCTCGCAGAAGGTGTTACCGCCACCGATCTCACGCTCCGCGTTACTGAAATTCTGCGCAAACACGGCGTTGTCGGCAAATTTGTCGAATTTTACGGCCCTGGCGCATCCGCCCTCTCCCTCCCGGACCGTGCAACCATCGCAAACATGGCTCCGGAATATGGCGCGACCATGGGCTTTTTTCCCGTCGATGCCGAAACAATCAATTACCTCCGTGGCACAGGCCGCTCCGAGGAACTCTGCGCGACCGTAGAAAATTACTACAAAGCCCAAGGCCTCTTCGGCATCCCTGAGAAAGGTGAATGCATCTATACGGATGATCTCGAGCTGGATCTCTCCACGATTGTTCCAGCCGTCGCCGGCCCGAAACGCCCGCAGGATCGCATCGATGTTCCGGAGCTCCGCGATAGCTTCAACACGCTGTTCAGTGCGCCGGCCTCGGCTGGCGGCTTCGGCCTCTCCGCCTCGGAACGTGAACGCAGCATTTCGCTGACGATGCGTGAGAAACCCGGTGTTTCCGTGGATTCCCTGCTCTCCACGGATTCCACCCACCAGAAGTTCGAAGGCGGGGAGCGCAACGAGACGGAAATGGTTTCCAACCGTCCAGCTCCAGAGGCCATTGATTACGACCTTTTTGCCGACGGCCCTAAGGAAATGTCTCTGCGTCACGGCTCCATCCTCATCGCAGCCATCACCTCCTGCACAAACACCAGCAACCCGAGCGTGATGCTTGCCGCAGGTCTCGTCGCAAAAAAGGCAAATGAATTGGGTCTGACCATCGCTCCTTTTGTGAAGACTTCGCTCGGCCCCGGCTCCCGCGTCGTCACTGATTATCTTGATGCCACCGGCCTCACCAAAGAGCTCAATGAGCTCGGCTTTCAGACAGTTGGCTACGGGTGCACCACCTGTATCGGTAACTCCGGGCCACTGCACCCTGCGATCGAAGGCGCAATCAAGGAGGGCAATCTCGTCTGCGCTTCCGTGCTCTCCGGAAACCGTAATTTCGAGGCCCGCGTCCACGGCTCCATCAAGTCGAACTTCCTCATGTCGCCACCGCTCGTCGTAGCCTACGCTCTCGCCGGCCGCGTCGATATCGACCTCACAACAGAGCCCCTCGGAAACGACAAAGAAGGTAATCCTGTTTTCCTGAAAGATCTTTGGCCGACCCAGGAAGAAATCCGCATCCAGCTCGATGCCGCGCTCAAGCCTGAAGTTTACAACAAACTTTATGGCAGCGTCGATACCGCAAACCCGAAGTGGGCCGAGATCAACGGCTCCACCGGAGACACCTACGAGTGGGATGAAAAATCCACCTACGTCCAGTCTCCCCCCTTCTTCGAAACCAAGATTGGCGGCAGCGAAGATATCGTCGGCGCACGTCCTCTTGGCATCTTCGGCGACTCCGTCACCACCGATCACATCTCACCCGCCGGAGCCATCAAGGAAACCTCACCCGCCGGCCAATACCTGCTCGCCAACGGCGTGGAGAAAGCCTCGTTCAATTCCTACGGTGCACGCCGTGGCAATGACCGCGTTATGACGCGCGGCACCTTCGCCAACGTCCGTATCAAAAACCTGATGTGCCCCGGCATCGAAGGCGGCTACACCCAGTATTTCGGAGGAAAACCCGTGCCTGCACCCGATATCGCCATCGAATCCTACAGCGGCGCGCAACCCACTTTCATCTATGACGCCTGCATGGCCTATCAGGAAGAAGGCACCCCCCTCATCGCCATCGGCGGCGAAGACTACGGCATGGGTAGTAGCCGCGATTGGGCGGCGAAAGGCACCCGCCTGCTCGGCGTGAAAGCCGTCGTCACCAAATCCTTCGAGCGCATCCACCGCTCCAACCTCATCGGCATGGGCGTGCTGCCGCTCAACTTCATCGACAAAGCCGACTATGAAAAAGTCAAAGACCTTACCGACGCCACCTTTGACATCACCGGCATCGCCGGCGAACTGAAACCGATGCAGTCCGCCACCCTCACCGCCACGAAACCCGACGGCACCAAAGTGGAAATCCCTCTGAAAGTCCGCCTGGATACACCTGCGGAAGTCGACTACTACAATGCCGGCGGAATTCTTCCTTACGTGCTGGACCAAATCCTAGCGTAAGGAGTCGGGACACTTCTGTCCCGGAAAACGGACCGCGGATCTTCGGTCCGCTCCATTTACCTCCGCTCATATCCTCCGGGGGGGGCTAAAGACCCGATCCGTTTTCCTCCCAGTCCCCACTACTCACTCCTGCCGATAGCAACGTTCATTATTTTAAAATGCAGCGTCCACGGGCTATAAGTATGATTTCTTAGATGGTTTATTCTATGCGATTTCAAAAATTCCCGGATCTGCGATGCTCTTCAAGAAATTCCTTTTTGGGTAAATAGGCTATCGGCAATTGGATCTTGTCTCCCTCTCGATCGAGAAAGTAAGTCTTCACACTCTGACTCGAATAATGCTCCTTCAGGTCACGTGAAAGAATAATTCTGTAATCGTCATCAAGGCTTAAAAGATTTCGGTCAAACGCCGCATCGTAAGTCGCCGATAGGTAAAGGCCGTTGCGAGGATCCATCCGGGTCTCCCGGCGGCGCGACCATGGGATGATGTGGCTGGCGCGATTTACCTCTGGCACGTCGATTCCTGTGATGCAGCAAACTCCGCAGTAATTCTTCATGATCATCTTCTGAAAGACCCGCTGATTGGAGCGTGCTTTCACCATTCTCAAGATCTCCTTGCCCTCCAATTTGAGAAGGTCATCGATGAGGAAACGGGGAAGCTCAAGTTCACGCCTTAGCTTGGAAACAAGCTCGTCTTCGGAACCGTCATGCTCTTCGAATTCCGATAGAAGCGATCGCTCGTGCTGGGATTCAACCAAGAACGATTGGTAATCCCTCAACGCAGCGGAACAGTAGCCCGATTGTAGATAACTTTTAGGCAGGTCCGGAAGATTCCAGACACTGGCATCTCCCTTTTTCTTCTCTTCGCATACAAAATGATAAAGATCATTGAGACGCTTCACCGGCGGAGGGTTCCAAATATCTTCGCAGTCCGCGAACCCCAACGGCACAGTCTTGATCATTTCCTGCAGCAAATCCAAGGCGCGGACGTAGGACGAAGCGCGTCCGCTTCCACTCAGATTGATCGAATGAACAAATTCGCTGTATGCCTCTTTCATTTTTGAAATAAAACTAGATTAGGAACTCTTCGACAAGAAGCGACGGCAGATGGCAGCACTTCTTTAAGGCATCCTTTCGAGGTGTAAGAGCAGAGCATTCCACCAATCACGAATCACGCCCCCACCTTCACCTCTCCAAGTTCCTTCAACCTGCGTGTGAAACGATTCTCCGCAGAAGCGCTCACGGCTAACTGGCGTTTCGCACGCGTCATGGCGACGTAGAGGAGACGAGTTAGGTCGGAGGTAACGTCTTCTTCATCGTTCAAAACTCCAGTGCCAAGCACGATGACCGATTGGAACTCGAGGCCTTTGCTGCTCTGGGCTGTGATGACGGTGATCTTCTCGGCGCTGGGATCGTAAGATTTTTTGCCGCCGGGTGCGCCCGTCCATAGGTGAGCGATGCGGCGATTTGCGAGTTGGGCGGAGACGGCTTCACCCTGCCATTCTTGGAAACAGATGATGGCAATCTCATTGGCCGGCACCCCTCTTTCCCGCCATGCGTTCACGCAACGGATGGCGTAGTCACATTCGTCAGCGAAGCGGGATAGCATTTTGAAAGCGGGTTTCGATCTGGAAATGCCAGCCGACTCTGGCTCAATGAGCGGGATGTGATCTTCGTCCGCAGTGGCGGAGCCGAAACTACCTTTGGCGAAATCGTAAGCAAATTTAAGGATCTCGCGGCTGTTACGATAGTTCAAGCGGAGGATGGTGGTGCGGCCTGCCGCTTTCACGCCGACGCTGGAGAGGGAGAAACCGAGCCCCTTTTTCTTCCGATAGATCGACTGCGCATCATCGTAAAGGAGAAGAAACGAATCGGTCGCGGGATCGACCATTTGGACCACAAGCTTGAGCCATTGCGGTTCGAAGTCATGGCCTTCGTCGATCATGACAGCACCATATTGGGCGCGAGGAATGAGGCCGATTTCCACGCCTTCGATGACGGATTCGACCTGACGCTCCCAATGCTCCCCATCGCCATCTCTTAGCGGAGCCTGGTAAGCGCGGAGCATTTCACCACACCATTCGTGGAAGCTGCGAATGTGGACTTTCTCTGAAAGCCCTTTCGCCTCAATGAAATGTTTGAGACGGGCGGCGAGGGAGACGTTGTAGCAGAGGACGAGGACTGGGAGAGCGAGGGTGTCGGCGAGCTGCACGCAGCGGTAGCCGAGGATGAGGGTTTTTCCAGAGCCTGCGACGCCATGGATGACACGATGGCCTTTGCCGAGATTCCGGGCAAGCTGCTCCTGCTGCATATCAAGCACCTTGATGAGGTCCGGAGCGATTTCCTCTTCCTCGAAAAGCTCCGCCTGTTTCCTCTCATCGATACGAACCTCTGGGAATAAGTGCCAGCGAACACGATCAATCTGCGGAAGGGTCATGGTGCGCTTGAAATCATATTCAAACATGCCCCAGAGCTTTTCCTGGAATATCATTGGATCGGTAGACTCTTGCATCTCGTCTTGGCAGATGAGGCGGCGGGCGGGAAGGATGAGGTCCTGCTCGTGCTCAGATAGGAGTTCGTTCCATTGCTTGCGGGTGATGTTTGGGAAGACGACACCCCAGCCGTAAGGAAACACGAGTTTACCGTAATAGTTACCTTCGGTTTCTCGGAGCTGAGGATCGACCTGCAATTGGTTGACAATCTCGATCATATACTGACGAGCCTGCTCCAGTGGGCTAGCCACAGTTTGCCTTTTTCCCGCTAGCTGGACCTCCCACCGGTCGTTGCTGAACTTCAGGAAATCGCTGATTTTCCAATCTTTTACCTCGAGCACAAGCAGCCCGCGCCGAGGATGCAGAACTACATAATCCGGATACCTTCGAGTGCGCCCGACAGGCACATTGAACCATACCAAATAATCGTCCTCTAAATAGCTGTTCAGTCTCTGCCCAAGACGCCGCTCTCCGGGTGTTACCGTGGCGGATGCAGCGTTAATCGATTGTATAAAGATCGCCATAACAATGCGGCGATATTTAAAAGAAATCAATCAATCTGCAAGCATGAGAGCATCAATTGTATCTCATGTAAAAGAATCGCTAAGAGATATCCTGCAACCCGATTTCAAATGGCGATATCCTATTTGGCAGAATGGTTCGATAGACTGGGTAGCTTCAAATTTTCTGTGTGGATTTACAGCAAATCCATAGCCGATCCAGCGCATAGGGATCTTATTGTAAGTTTCGTCTTGGTCTTCCCCATCGCAGGTGTGTGACGCATCCCAGCTACGCGCTTCTTTATCAGTATCGTCTGCTATTCGTATCTAGCTCCTCGCGAAACACTATAAAAACAGCAGGCAGTACAATAAATAACACCACTTATGATTTTTGAAGCCGAAGGAGCACCAGTTCCTGGTGTGCCGCTTATCCTAATTCGTCTTCAATGAACTCCAGCACGAGATCTACGAGTTCTTCCATCGCGGAAGGCAGCTCTTCTTCGATGGTGGCGAGGTAGTCGGATTCGGTCTCGGTATAGTCATTGCGGTCTTCGCTGCGGGTTCCGCACCAGCGGCTGGCGTTCAGCGCATCGACAACTCCTGTCGCGCCGATAAGATCGAAGGATTTGATAATTCTTTGATGATCGATCGGGCTCTGCCAAAACTCGTGCAAGCAGTCCTCACTCTCAAGGATCGGCACCGTCTCATAGACATCCATCAGAGCGCGTTCCTCACGGCTAAGCCCGCGCTCAGCCATCTCGCCCTCAAGCTGATCCACCATTACTTCAACTTCATCCGGCCATTCGATTTCTTCCTGAAAATTCATTTCAGCGGATGTAGATCAATGCGGCGAGCCTTGCCAAGCGAATCCGTGACAGGATTATCGCAACTGGGTGCGGGCATGGGAAATACGCATATGTATGGAGCCGTGATTCCGCAATTTCCTGATCAGACCTCATGGGGATTGAAAACCCTGGAAAGATGCTATCCCCCGCTGACGTAGGAATGACTTCTGTCCCGATCCAGTAATTTCTGTTCTTTTGCCAAACCCAATGAAAAAAATACCGCTTCTGTTCCTCTCAATCAGTCTTTTCCTCGGGCATGCCGCTACCGCAGCTGAGCCGGAGAAACCGAATATTATGTTCATCTTCGCCGATGACCTGACCTATGAGGGAATCCGTGCCTTTGGATATACCGATATCGATACGCCGAATCTCGACAAGCTGGTCTCCCGCGGCACGACATTTACCCACGCTTATAATATGGGCTCTTGGTCACCTGCGGTTTGCATGCCCAGCCGGGCGATGCTGAACACCGGACGGTATGTGTGGAGTGCGAAAGGCGCGCTGAAGACCCTCGAAAAGGAACGTGACCGCGGCGTGATGTGGTCCCAGCTAATGAGCAAGGCGGGCTATCGCACCTACATGACCGGCAAGTGGCACGTGGCGGTAGATGCGGAGAGTGTCTTCGATGTGGCAGCACATGTTCGCGGTGGGATGCCAGAGCAGACGCCGGAAGGTTACAACCGCCCGAAAGATGGCGAGCCGGATATCTGGAGTCCTTACGATAAAAAATTCGGCGGTTTCTGGGAAGGAGGCACTCACTGGAGCGAAGTCCTGCGTGATGATGCGTTGGGTTTCATCGATGATGCGGCAAAGCAGGAAAAACCGTTTTTCATGTATCTGGCATTCAACGCGCCGCACGATCCCCATCAGGCGCCAAAGGAATACATCGATATGTATCCAGAAGAACGCATTGAGCTTCCAAAGAGTTTCCTTGCGGAATATCCGTATGGCGAAGACATCGGAGCCGGCCGGAAACTGCGCGATGAACGTCTGGCCCCATGGCCGCGCACGGAACACTCTGTGAAGGTAAATCGGGCGGAATATTACGCGCTCATCACCCACATGGATGCCCAGATCGGGCACATTCTTGATGCTTTGGAAGCATCCGGAAAAGCGGACAACACAGTCATTTTCTTTTCCGCGGACCATGGCCTGAGCTGCGGGCATCATGGTCTTTTGGGAAAACAGAACTCCTTTGATAACAGCACCCGTGTGCCGTTTATGATGGTTGGCCCGGGGATTCCTGCGGGAAAATCAATTTCGCAGCCGATTTATTATCAGGATCTTATGGCTACCTCGCTGGCTCTTGCTGGCGCAGAGAAGCCCGATCATGTGGACTTTCAGGATCTTATGCCGATCATCAGGGGGGAGAAAGAGACCAAACTAGAGGCAGTCTATGGTGCCTATGTCGATTTCCAGCGCTCCGTGACCAAGGATGGCTGGAAGCTCATTTTATATCCAAACATCAAAAAAGCGCTTCTGTTTGATCTCAAATCGGATCCCTTGGAGATGAATGATATGGCGGGAAACCCGGAGCAAGAGAGCCGGATGAAAGCGCTCTTCTCCGCTCTCCAAAAGCTGCAGAAAGAAAACGGAGACGAGCTGGATCTTACTGAGACCTATTCATCACTCGCCCTGTGAGTAGATCAAGGTGGAGTAAGGTCCTATACGGATAAGGGCTGAGTGTGGCATGCCATCCTGCCCTTCTCCATCTGCCTGGATATCGTGGCTGGGGACGTCATTGAAAAGCTCACTGTAGAGTTTTGCATCGGAATTGAAACGCAGCTTCCATTCGCCACCGGATGGCATTCCTATCCGGTATCCGTCACGTTCCTCGTGGCTGAGGTTACAAACCACGATCACATCATCACCGACCCCATGGGTCGAAAACCGCTGGAAGGCGATGACGTTCTGTTCCTCATTAATATGATGGACGATGACTCCCTGGCCACACAGGCCTCCCGTCTTCATGTCACGGTTTTGCCGCAAGTGAATAAGATCGTGATACATCTGGATCAAGCCGGAGAATTGTTCCGCTCTAGTCCACTCCAGAGGAAATTCATCGGAGAAACTCCCACCTTGGAGAAACTCCTGCCCCTGGAAAATCATCGGGACACCCGGACAGGTGAATAGCAACCCTGCGCCGAGGCAGGATAGCTTTTGGGCAAAATATCCTGTGGCATTGTCATCCTGGACCTCCTGCGGCACCCGGGCTTTTTCCTGGGCTACCTCATCATGTGATTCCGTATAAATAATGCGTTGGAAGACATCATCATTGTAATGGAATAGAAGGGTTTTCCGAACATCTTCCAGCGAACGCCAGTCATCCTCCGCCTTTGTCAGCTGATCGCGTATGGGGAAAACAAAATTCGCATCCCACTGCGCGTGAAAATCGGCGCCGCCGGCCAAAGCGGATTTTGTCAGAGCCGCATTCGACTTCAAATCCTCCGCAATGATAATTCGTTCCGGAAATTGCTTTCTTATTTCTCCGTTGATCCACTGAACCAATGACCACCCTTCCGGTATCTCATTCGAAGGATCTTCATCCTCATTGACGTTTCGGATCAGCAGTGTGGCATCGTAGCGCAGCCCGTCGACGCGGTAGTCTTTCAACCACATCATCGCATTATCGAAAATATAACTGCGCACCTCGTCTCGACCATAGTCGGGCCGGGTCGCTCCCCACGGCGTTTCCGCCTTCCAGTCGTTGTAGAAATAGATTCCGCCACCGTCGTTTTCAGACCAGCCATCGAATTTCCAGAGATCCAGATCGCCTGGCCCGAAGTGATTATAGACGACATCCAGAATAACGCCGATCCCGTTCTTGTGGGCAGCCTGAACCAAGCGCTTTAAGGCCAACGGCCCACCGTAGCTACTCTCCACCGCATATGGATGGGAGGGGTTGTAGCCCCAGGAATTATCTCCTGGAAACTCCGCCAAAGGCATCACTTCGATCGCGTTGATTCCCAATCCGGCGAGGTAGGGAAGCTTGTCGATAATCGCATCCAGGCAGCTTTTTCCCGACTCCTCGGGGAATGTCTTTGCATGCAGCTCGTAGATGACCAGTTGGTTGTGCGGAGGCATCTGGAATTCCGTTTCATGCCAATCGAATTCCTGGCTGCGGATGATTGCGTTTCCTGTGGAGTTGGTTACTTCAATGGCACGCGGATCAATACGCTCCATCTCGTTTTCTCCATTGGTAATCAGGTATTTGTATTCATCCCCTTCTTTCGCCTCCGCAACGAAGATGCTCCATACACCTTCCTCACTTCCCTCAAGAGTATGGACGCTCGCGTCCCATTTGTTGAAATCCCCGATGACGCTGACTTTATCAGCGTTCGGAGCCCAGACACGGAAGACAGTGCCTTCCTCCAGAATATTACTGCCTAACGGATATTGTGTAGGATCGATTGCTGCGGTTTGCATCTTGATTTGAGAGAAAATGGTTGAAGAAAAATTTGGGGAAAACCTCGGAGAAGACATCGATTGCCCGATTTTCTAGAGATGGGTGGCACGGTTTGCGTGAAGGCAGAACACAAAGCATCGGCACCCATCCGGGCACCGATGCCATAACAAAACAAAGTTGAAACTAGACTAAGGCTGAAAACTAATTGGCTGCGGCATCGTTGATGCCAGTGCTGAGCCATGAACCGCACGCGATCTTGGTGAGCTTTTTATCGATCTCGCCAGATTGCTCGGCCATTTCCTCAAACATGTCCGCGATATCATCGAGATCCAGTTTCTTGGCGAACGCACGAGCCGTGCCGAATCCTGCGATCTCGTAGTGGGCGATGCGTTGTGCGTTTGCGATGAGAGCGGCGTCTTTGATGGAGCTGTGCGCGTAATCGTGCTCAGTCTCGCGTGCTTCGCGCAGCAGGCCTGCCATTGCTTCGCATTTTACACCTGTCGGCGGGACATTTAGTTTTTCACAGATGCTTTTGAGCTTCTGGATGTTATTGGCAGTGCCCTCTTTCACGTGGGCGAATTTATCGGCCAAGTCCTCATCTTTGGAAGACAGCTGCATGCTGGTGAGAAACTCGGAATACTTGGTTTCGGCATTGTAGAGGTCACGTGCCTGCTCTTCGAGAAGATGCTTGAGGTTATAAACTTGCTTGGTGCTTTGGGTAGATACGTTCATGGGATAAATATAATTTATTAGGACATTCCCTCTACCGCAGGCACCATGCCACCCGCGCCAAAACACCAGCTCTCTACTGTTCTCCAGACACTTACAACAATAAACAGAGACCCTGATTAATTCAATTCCCTCTCACGTAGATGCAATTTGAGAGAAACAACACCCACTGACGCGCATTTTGCACACCTGCACAAAAATCCCAGCCTAGAAATCACGCCTCCCTTGCAAAGCGCGTAGCAAGGTCAGCTCATCGGCATGCTCCAAACCTCCGCCAGCCGGAAGTCCCTGCGCGATTCGGGTGATCTTGACAGGCTTTCCCCGCAACATATCCGCCAGATAATTCGAGGTCGCCTCTCCTTCCACATCAGCCCCGAGAGCCAAAATAATCTCCATTTCCCCTTCCACAACGGCGATACGCTCCATCAGGCCCGCAATATTGAGATCTTCCGGCGAAACCCGGTCCAGCGGAGAGAGCTTGCCGCCAAGACAATGGTAGCGTCCTTTGAACGCGCCCGATCGCTCCAGCGGCAACACATCGGTCGCCTGCTCAATCACGCATAAAAGCGAATCGTCCCTCCTGGTATCCGCACAGATTTCACATAGCTCCCGCGTCGCGAAGAAGCCACAGACCGGACACGCAATGACCTGATTCCGGGCAGCGACGATCGCCTCGGCCAAAGCCAAGGGTTCCGCCTTTTTATTCTGCAACAGCCACACGGCCATACGCTCGGCGCTGCGCGGTCCGATGCCGGGTAGCCTTTTGAGCCCCGCGATCAAATCCTTTACCGGAGCCGGGAAATCAGCGCGTGCCATCCGCCATCTCCTTTCCTTGGTTATCAGCTTTATCAACCGGCAGGATGTGATTCACCGCGTAGACCATTGAGCAAATTCCCGACCAAATGATGGCAATGATCGCCACTCCGATTTCCGGCTTGTATGCGGATAAAACCAATACCGGTCCCCAGCAGAATGTGAGCACGACCGTCATTGCCCATATCAATAATCTACGCCAGGAGCCGGGTATATTCAGCATCACGGCAGCCAGGCCGAAGGCGAGAAAAGCTGTCGAGCACCATAGCAGCAGAGGGTGGATGCCTCGCTCCATCATTCCTAGGGACGAGGGAGAAAACCAAGAAGCCAGGGCACGATCCAAACGAGCTACCAAGCCCAGATATTGAAGCCCGGCGGCCAGAGCCAGCGACATCACGCCGGTTGCAAATATCGCCAACCCGAGGTGCGGGTGCTCTTCGTTTTTCCACTTCTTACTCATCCGAGGACCTTCAAAAGCTTTTCGGTGTGGCTCATCGGCGAGACCTTTTCAAGAACTGCCTCCAAACGCCCCTCTTCATCAATTACGAAAGTGCTTCTTTCGATTCCCATGAACCTTTTCCCCATCATCGATTTTTCCACCCAAACCCCGTAGCTTTCCACGATGGATTTGTCCACATCGGCGATCAATGGGTAAGGCAGATCTTTTTTCGAAATGAATTTCCGGTGACTAGCCACACTATCCGCACTCACGCCAAAAACCCGCGCACGGTCCCGGATGTCCTCCCAATGATCGCGCAAAGAGCAAGCCTGGATGGTGCATCCCGGGGTGTTGTCCCTCGGGTAAAACACGAGAACCACTTTTTCCCCGCGCAGATCTCTCAGCGCCAGCTCATACTCGTTCTCCCCGTCCACCACCGTTGCAGTGAAATCCGGAGCCATCTCTCCAACCTTTGGTTTCATGGCCGGAGCATCACCCGCTTATCATGGCAAATCAACCTCCGTCATCGTCAGCGGGAAAATGCTTTGCTCCATGGCATATTCCGATTGTCTGAGCGTCAGGATTGGCTACCTTCAGTGAAATCCAGTCCCGCATTATCAATCGTTTTTCCCCGAAGTTCCTTGATCCCCAGGCTTTCCATCTTCCTGCTAACCGTTTCCCTGCTCCATGCCCAGGAAGCCAGCGAGGCAGATGTGACTTCGAAATCGCCCATTGCACTGCTGCCAAGCGGGAGTGTTCTCAAAGGTGTTTTACTTCCCCGTTATGACGCGGAACGAAAGCTCGTCGGCGACCTCAAGGCGGAGGTGATGACATTGATCGATGCGGACCGTATCCAAGGCGAGAACGTTCTCATCAAATTTTATAATCCGGATCACAGCATCAAGGGCAAAGTGGCCATGAAAAACGCCCTTTTCGATCAGGCAAAATCCCTCATTTACGCAAATGAACCGGTGGAAATCATCAACGACCGCCTGGTCGCCCGTGGCAGCGGTCTGGTTTACGCATTCCAAACCGGCAAAGGATTTCTCCGTGGTCCCGCCACCACCTGGATCTCAACGCCACCGAAAACCACCTCCATGCACATCCATCCTTTGCCGAAAGCCGCATTAATCGCCGCTTGCCTCTTGCCGCAAACGTTAAGCGCAGCACCTCCAGCATATGTCTCGCAGGACGAGCTCGCCGCCCTCAAGGCGGAGGCAGCCTCAGCCAAGCCCGAGATCGATAAAGTAAATGATTCCGCCGAGGCCTCCCTCGCCGCCGATGTCGCCGCAGGTGGGAAGGCCAGCGCCGATGCAATGGCCTTTATCAAGGAAAGCCAAATCAAAAACACCGCCTCAGAGTCCGGGAACGACCAGCCCGCCACAGAGCCACTCAAGATCGAGCCAAAGCCCGAGGATACCTTGATAAAATGCGACGATGGCATGTATTTCGATGCCGATAACGGGGTGCTTGTTTATCTCGGGAATGTCCGGGTTACCGATCCGAGGTTTACGCTTTCCGGAGCGAATGAACTGAAGATTTTCTTCGATAAAAAGGCACCCGGCAATGAAAAGAAAAACGACACGACGCCAACGGCGAACTTTGGGGATGTTAAGAAACTCATCGCCACCGGTGCGGTGCGAATCCTGCAGAAATCCGTGAATGGGAAAGAACCTGTGGAGGCCAGCGGCGCCGTTCTCACCTACAATATCGATGACGAGGAAATCATTATCCACGGAGGCTATCCATGGGTGAAGCAAGGCACCTACTTTGCCCGCGCGAAAGAAGCCAATCTAAGCCTCAGGCTCCTTAATAACGGCTCCTTTTCCACTCGCGGAAATTGGGAGATGGGCGGCCAGCTGAAACTAGACGGACAATAAATCAAATTTTTCATCAAAACCAACCGCTAACCATCTGTGCACGATCCCGGCTCCACTTGCAAAAACACCGAAAACGCTGTGCTATCCGCCCAAGGCCTGCGCAAAACCTATAATGGCCGGGCAGTTGTCGATGGCGTATGCGTAACGGTGCAACCGCGCGAAATCGTAGGCCTGCTCGGTCCGAATGGTGCGGGAAAAACCACCTCCTTTTACATGATCGCGGGGCTGATTCCTGCTGAAGACGGTTCGGTCCATCTCAATGGAGAAAACATCTCCAAACTTCCGATGCACCGTCGCGCACGCCTCGGGCTCGGTTACCTCCCCCAGGAAGAATCCATTTTCCGCAAACTCACAGTGTTCGAGAATCTGCTCGCGATCCTCGAAACACGCCCGGGCCTTTCCCGCGCCGACCAAAAGGAGCGCGCCCATGAGCTTCTGGAACGCTTCAATATCACAAAATTGGCGAAATCCCAGGCAGTGACACTCTCAGGAGGAGAAAAGCGCCGTCTCGCAATTGCCCGCTCTCTATGTTCAAACCCGAAGGTTTTGATGCTAGATGAACCCTTTGCCGGAATTGATCCCATCGCGGTGGAAGATATTCAGCGGATTGTTCGCGATCTTCGTGAAAAAGACGGGCTCGCAATCCTCATAACCGACCACTCGGTCCGCGAAACCCTCTCCATCACGGATCGCGCCTTTCTCATTCATGACGGAAAAGTTATTCTGGAAGGTGCCTCACAGGAATTAGTCAACGATCCCATCGCGAAGAAATACTATCTGGGCGAAGACTTTAAAATGTAGCCGCCCACTCGCCTGGCCGTTTCCATACGAAAAAACCCTCCGCCATAAAGGCAGAGGGTTTTTGATAGAGTGAGCGATTTAACCTTTCCTGCCGTTGTTACCGGCGCCGACGGAGCGTCAGCCCCAGACCTCCAATTCCGAGAAGCGCGAGAGCTGATGGCTCGGGCACTGCCCCCACCTCGAAATAGCGTCCGTTGAAACTCGCAGCATTTCCAGTTGCCTCTGCGGTGCGAACATCGAAATAGTAGCCAACGCTCTGAACGCCAGTGAAGTCGGGAGTCGCAGCAGCACCTATGGTAGCTACCCCCGCGCTGAAAGGAGTGAAACCAAACCAGCTCAATGCCGTGACCGCGCTCGTATTCGAGACAAATTCTGCCGTCAGAGAGATCGCCGAGCTTGCATACCAGCCGCTCTCATTCTGGAAAAGATAGCGGTAAGATCCCTCTGTTCCACCCGTGCCACCTCTAATAAATTCCGAACTGAAAGTCGTCAACTCACGGTCCGTGGTGAGAAAGCTGTCCCAGGCCAGCATCCCCTGGAAAGTGCCGCTACCCACTGTAGCGCTGGCATTTTTGGAAAGGGTGATCCGGTCTCCCGCATTATTGTCAGTCACGGAGTAGGTGTTCGGTCCGACATTCAGTGCCATGTGATAAACTGGCGACTGACCGGTAGTGCTACCCAGGAAATAACTTTTTTTGGAATCATCAGGATTTGTTCCGATGACCGGGTTCCGGTTAATAGCCGCATTGTATGTAGTTACGGCGGTTGCTCCTGTGCCCCCGGTGACATTCTGCATGACCGGGTTACCTGTTTCGGTTCCAACACCAGCCTTGGATACAATATTGGTATTTCCTCCAGCAGTTCCCCACTGGACGATGGTGCTGGCGTGGGTGAAGCCGACAGAGGAAACGACGAGGACCGTCGAAATAAATTTTGATTTCATATTGGAGTGGATAAGTCGTAGGTTTTTCAAATCTTCAATTCCGTCCATCAGTGGCATGGCTGCGAATAGAGGGTAGTGAAGCGGATCAAACTAGCCGATCTGCAGTGCCGCCGAAAGAGCATCGATCGCAAAAAAATAGCAAATTTGCGCAAATCTCCGGAAAACTTCCGCAAGCTATCTATCGGCTACCCGGGATTTCAAAATCCGGAAATCACGGGGCGTCATTCGGTGCATCGTTTTGAAAACTTTTATAAAGTAATTCGTATCCCTGAAGCCCGCGTGCTCCGAAATTTCGCCTACCGTCAACGTTGTATCACAAAGCAGTTGCCTTGCCTTTTCCATCCGGAACTCCTGCAGATAACCAGCTATCCCTTGCCCGAAAAAAGTGTGAAATCTGCCTTCCAGAGTGAGTCGGCTCGCGCCGCTTTCCGCTGCGATAGCATTTACGTCCAAGACTCTTGAATAGCTTCCGGAAATCATGCCATGCGCTTTCCGTAGGGACGCATCCGTTGTCGCAATTCCACGGCTGCTTGCACACTCCACCACATACTTCGCAGGAAGTATCTTTGCTCTCTTTTCATGATCCAGCGGTTCCTCGACAAGGAGCCTCACAGCCTCATATCCTATTCTCCGGAAATTCACGTCGATGCTGCTCAGCTCCACCTCGGTCAGGCGACAGAGAACCACATCATTGTCGCATCCGAGAATTGAAACCTCATCGGGCACCGGATACCCCAGATGCCTGCAGTGATTGGCAAGTTGGAGCGCCGCCCCGTCGTTGAAGGCAAAAATAGCCACCGGACGCTCCAGTTCGAGCAACCACGCGGGAATTGAATCATCTTTTCCGCCGATACTACGGATTTCAACCTCATTCGTAATCCCGGCAGCGCTGAGCGCTTCCTGGAATCCCCGATACCGTTCGCTACTCCGATGATCGATCTCCGCGCCTTCCGAAACGGCTGCCTGGTGCTGGAAATCACAATACAGGAAGCGCCGATGCCCTTTGCCCAGCAGATGCCGCGCGGCTAGGACTCCCGCACCGAAGTTGTCGATCGCGATGGACCGCACGTGGTTACCCGCTACCTCATGCTCAAGGCACACCACCGGCCTATCCCCCGGGATCAGCCCATGGATCCCCAATCGAGGCATAACTACAAAACCATCGAAATGGCTGAAATCATCCCGGTAGGCAGGCAGCGCGTCTCCTTCCACATTGTAGGAATCTCCGGTGCGCACACTGAGAAACACGTCCTTCCGTTCCTTCGCGAAATCGAGAGCACCCATGGCGATATCGTAGGCGGATTGCCCGCGGAAGTTCGTTATCAGGCAGAAGTTGAATCCCGGACTTTTCAAAAATTTCCTCACTCCGCCCTTGGAGGAACCATCCCGATGATATTTCCGATATTCTCCCGGCTGAATTCCCTCAGCCCGGAGAAAGCGGCGACGCATGCTCGATAGGTCCGCGTGAAATCTCTCACTGATTTCCTCCAGGGTGAGATCCGTCGTCCTCAGCAGGCGCTTCACCTCATAAAGCTGACCGTTGAACGCCTCTTCATGGATACTTCGTCCCAAATGAGTCTTAAACCTGGCGTCCAGAGCCCGTAGGCCAAGTCCCAGTTTTTTTGCTATTTCCGCTGGTTGGGCACGTGGGCCGGGCTTTCTCTCTTTCAGGAGCGATTGAGCTCTCCGGACCAATTCATCCGGAACGGAGCTGTTGCCGGTAGATTCCCGCGAAACCAGGCGGGGCACAGGTATTGGCGGAGCTTCACCGGAAAATTTTCCGTTCTCGATACAGGAAAAAACCGTATGCAATGCGAGAGCCGCAAGCCTTTCATACTGCGGATCAACACTCGAAAACGGCGGCAGCCCCAGCTGACAAATGAGTTCCGCATTATCCACCCCGACAATTGCCACATCGTTGGGAATATCAAGGCCAAGAGACCTACAAACGGAGGCAATCTTGAGGCTTCCCAGATCGTTGTAGCAAAAAATCCCGATCGGCTTGGGCATCGCTTCCAGCCATTCTCCGCAAGCATCCGGCAAAGCGGGATCGTCCTCAAATTTTCTGACGATTCGTTTGCTTGCCAATGAATACAGAGTTTCGCGAAAGCCTTTCCACCGCTCCGCACTACGCCAGTCCAGCTTTCGACCTTTCCCCCGGGTTCCATCAAAATAACCGTAGCTAACAGGCGAGAGATCATGCAGAGCCCTTGCCGCAGCTCTACCAATCTCCAGATTTTCCATGGGCAGCGAGACATCCGCGATTTTAGAGAATGGATCGTCAATCACTACGATCGGCTTCCTGCCGGCAACCTGAGCGAGCCGCCGATCAGACCCCATATCGACAAAGCCATCATATTCTTCCAGCTGTGCGGGAAGAAGTGGCTCGTGGTTGGACAAAATCCCCAGCTCCGCCGGCAGGCGGCTTTCCTGCAAATAATGTGCCGCGCCCCGGATAAAACACCTGCCATTGACGTGCAATGGGCTCGTTACGATCGCGATTCTTGTCAGCACTGGCACGGAACAGATGCTAACCGCTATCCAGCCTCAGTCTACACGGACTTCACGCTTGCTGGCCTGGATCACATTGAGCAGGTGGTTCGCCACGGCTTCGAGGTGGTTGTTCAGATCAATGAAAATCATTTCGGTTTGAACCACCGCCCCGTCCTGCATGCGTTTCGCAGCAGCCTTATTGTTGCGCTTCCTCAAACGGTCCACACGGCTTTCTATCTCATAGGCGCGTTCCAATGTCGTGCCATCGATACTGACCAGGGAGTTCCTGGCAACATCCATGAGCATCCGCACCTGATTGCTGCTCGACATCAGTTCTTCATGCTGGACTTCGGAAAAATCCCGGCCTTTCACGTATTTGCGCTGCACGATTTTTACCATGCGGTAAATACGATCCGTAGCCTCCTCGAACTCTGAAACCACCCTGAGCTTCGAGGTAATGCTCGCCGCATTGCCGGAGCCGATCTCGTGCGTGGAACACTGGATCAGGTAAGAGGTGATATCGTGAAGCATTTCATCACAAACATTTTCCATGCTCTTCAGCTCGGCCACACGCTCGGAGAGATCACTCTCGGGGTTATTGAAAACCTCGATCATTCCATCAAACATATCGGAGGTCAGCAGCGCCATTTTTTTCACCGCCCCATCGGCCTCCGCCAAGCTCAGCTCACCGATGTCCACCAACGAGCTCCCGATATAGCGCAGTTTGGTTTCGTTCTCTTGAGCGTTATCCTTGACCCACCAAGTCACGATCCGCTCGATTTGTGGAACGAACCAGATCAGCAAAAAGATGTTCGAGAAGTTGAACAAGCTGTGGAAAATCGCGGTGGCGAAGGCGACTTCCGATTGGGACATACCGGTGGCTGCGGTGCGCAATCCATACGGAAGCTGCGCGGCGATCGACCATACAAATTGGGTGAAAGGATAAAACAGGAGAAGGCACCAGATCACTCCGATGACGTTGAACGTGAAGTGGGCGCGGGCAGCTCGCTTTGCAATTGTATTGGCACCTGTGGATGCAAGCCATGCGGTGACAGTGGTGCCGATATTTTCGCCGAGAACGATTGCGGCGGAGCTCTGGAACACTCCCAGAGGATTCGTGCCGATATCGCCAAACCAGCCATTCAGCGCACATGTCATTGTGATCGCCATCGCTGCTGATGAAGATTGGACGATAAGCGTCAGAAATATCCCAGCAGTCATGAAGAGGACGACTGAGCCAAAGCCGTGTCCACCGAGGAGCTCGATAATATGTTGGATATTCTGCGCCGTTCCGGGGTCGGTCTCCATCATCATCCTAAGATCCGGCACGGAATCCTTCAACAATCCCAGGCCCAGGAACACCAGACCAAAGCCGATACAGGCCTCGCCCCAGTCCCGTCCCTTATTCTTTCCGGCAAAAAAGAGCGGCAATCCGATACCAATGATCGGCAGCGCGATCGTAGCCACGGAGAATTTCCCGATGAGGGCGACAATCCAGGCTGTCGTCGTCGTCCCGAGGTTCGCTCCCATGATCACGCCGATCGCCTGCATCAGAGTGAGCAGCCCGGCATTTACGAAGGAGACGACGAGGACTGTCGAAGCCGAAGAGGACTGAACGAGAGTTGTCGTGAAAAAGCCTGTGAGAACGCCGCGGAATCTCGTGCTCGTCATTCCGGAAAGAGCCGCCCGCATCTTATCGCCGGCGACTTTCTGCACCCCTTCGGACATTACCTTCATCCCATAGAGAAAGATTCCCAGAGAGCCGAGAACCTGCAGTAACGCCACGACGGTGGACCAGATCGAGATGGATGCAATGAACATGTGTGACGAAATCGTCACAATTCCCTCGAACCTGCCAGAACAAAATCGTGACGATTTCCCGAATCCGCCGAGCTCCCTAGCATTGTGGCACAAAAAAAACGCACCTCTCAAAAAGCCGGGCTTTTCGGGAAGTGCGTTTGGGCGGAGCAGTTGTCCTTCCCGATCAGAAGGAAAAATCCGTCCTTAGGAGCGATGTTAAACGGTGCAGATTTCCACACCTTGTTTCAAGCTGCCCAAAGCATCCTGACGGGCCGGGATAAATTCCTGTCCTACAAAACCAGTGTATCCGGTCTCCACGATCGCACGCATGATTGCCGGGTAATAGAGCTCCTGGGACTCATCGATCTCATGGCGCCCCGGGACGCCGCCAGTGTGGTAGTGGGAGAAATACTCATTTTTCTCCCGAATAGTAGAGATGACATCCCCTTCCATGATCTGCATGTGATAGATGTCGTAGAGGTATTTGAAATTCGGGCTACCGATTTTATCAGCAAGAGCCACACCCCACTTGGTGTTATCACACATATAATCCGGATGGTTCACCTTGGAGTTGAGCAGCTCCATGCTCAAGGTGATGCCGAGTTTTTCCGCCAGCGGGAGAATTCGTTTCAAGCCGATCGCACAGTTTTCAAGGCCTTGCTCATCGTCCATCCCCTCGCGGTTCCCGGAAAAGCAGATGAGTTGTTTGGCACCGACTTCAGCACAGGCTTTAAGCTCTTTTTCGTAGATTTCCTGGAGAGTATCGTGATGTTCCAGGCGGTTGAACGCTTTCTCAATCCGGCCAACCTTCTCTCCATCTTTCGTTGTCCCGGTAGGGAAGGAAACCATCGCGCAAGTCAGATCGTATTTATTGAGAAGTGCGAAGTCGCTTGGTGCAAGAAGCTCAATGGACTGGAGGCCGATGTCCTTGGCTGCGATGCATAGCTCTTCCAGAGTGACATTCTTGTAGCACCATTTGCAAACCGAGTGATTGATCGAGCCTTTGACTCCGGCTTTATCGGCGGCCTCTTCGGCTGCGGAAAGTCTAGCCCCCAGCGAAGCTGCAGTGGCGGTGATAGCGGCGTATTTAGCTGTTTTTTCCATAAAGTTTCTACGTGAGAGTTTTAATCCTTCGTTAGGTTTCATTTCCTCTTATCCTCTTCAAATCCCCCGATGTGGCAAGTTTGGAAAAACCGGCACGCCGAAACTTATCTCAATGATAAACACTTAAGATCCCCTTAGTATTTTCTAGCCACGATGGCAGGTTTTTTGCTATTTGGGTAGACATGTTGGAAGAATGGATAGCAGCGAGTCGCGATCGATTCACGAACGCGGATTTCGATTTCATCACGGAAGTTTTTTCAGGAGGTGAGAAACGGGCCTGCCTGGCCAAGCTCTGGGAAGATCCCAACGCTTTGCGGGAAATGCTAGATCTCAAAGAAGTCCTTCGCGGCCTGCTTGACTCTCCGTCCACGCTGCAAGTTTCTCCGGATTTTTACTTTTATGTGCTGGTCCGCCACGCTTTCGTGCAGGCGGATATTGCAAATCCCGATATCGCCGATTACGTGGCCGCAGTGCTGGCGGAGCGCTTGAATCCGATGAACTCGGATCCTCTGCACGATATTTCCCACGGCTATACCCATGCGGGAGATTTCCTGGCGATCATCAGCCATGCCCACGGCAGAATGAAATTCCGGCTCCAGGTCGCGGCCGGGAATCAATTCCTGGTGCTCACCGGCTTATTTCCATCCTATATAGAAAATCGCTGTCAGCGACGGGGAGCTCCCGATATCCGCTTCTATGAATCTTTCGCCCAGCGTTCCTATTCTTCCGCAGCCAATAATTCGGCGGCAACAGGTAGTATTCCCCGGAAATTTTTCGGGGAACTCGCGGAAAGCCTCCCGCAGGCGAGGAGATCGCTCAACCGCATTGCGGAGGAATATATCTTCCTCGGGGACTAGCTATTCTGCCAGATGACCTTTTCAAAGCGCCATCCATCGCCACCTTTGACCCAATGGATCACTACCTCAAAATATCCATCGGCAGGGCGCGTGGCGCCGATCTCTATATAGCCTTCCACAAACACACGCACCCGCGCCCGCTCTCCCTCGATTTCCACATCGCGATATTCGGTAATCCGGAAATTTGACCGCTTCGCATTCTGGCAGATCCACGAGAACGCGCTCTCTATCTCCTGTTTATCAAAAGTCCCGTTCGCCTCGGATATATCCGGAGTGATCATTTCCACCTCCGGAGCCAGCATTCCGTTCATGGAATACACCTTTGCCTGCCGCAATGGACCGCCGATTCCCTCGCTGAGGGTGAGAACTTCCATGAGATGCTTTGTCCGGCGCATGATCACCTGTTCCGGAGAAAACCACCACATTCCGGTGGGGACCAGGATCAGAAGAAGGACAGCTGCGATAATTATCCGGGGTCTTGTCATAAGAAATTTCAGTTGGCGTGCTTGTTGGGATCGTAGAAAATCCGGATATCTGCCTCCTTGGTGCCTAGCAGATGCTGCGCACGCCTCAGGGCATCCCGTGTGGAGATATTGGGGTTGGAGGGCATCGTTAGGAAAATATTGCTTTCTCCCTGCTTCCGGTCTGCTCCGATCTGCAAGGTCTCCAATATTCCCGAGCGCTTCAGCACCTTATAGACATCCTTGGTGGCTCCGGAAATTAGCAGGTGAAGATTCTGTCGACGCATGAAATGCACCAGATCCTCCAGAGCCATCACACTGGTAGCATCGAGATGACGGGCATTCTTCAAACGTAGAATGATCACCTTGATCGCTGGATCCGCTACGGTGCGCTGGATCTGTGTCCGGAAAAGCTCGGCCGCGCCAAAGAATAAATCGCCCTCCACATGGACGATCGAGATCGCGGGAATGGGCCGCACTTTTTTTTCTCCCATTTCACGCAGCTCACCGGTCTCGTTGAACTCATATTCCGTGAGATACGGCTTGCTGGCCTTACGCAGGAACAGCGTGATCGATATTGCCACACCGATGAAAATAGCCACGTGTAGCGGAGCCAGCAGCGTGGCCAGAAACGTAAAAATGATCACCACCGCATCATCGCTCGTAGAGCGTAGACAGATACGGATCTGGTGAACATTGAAGAGAGAAAAAGAGATCGCGATCACCAGAATCGCCAATGAAGCTTTGGGGATATAATCCAGGATATTCAGCCCCGTCTCTCTGGACCAGGCGATCAGTATAACCAAGGTGAGCGTGAAAGCGCCTGTGAACACCGGAGCAGCTTTGGTCATCGCCCCCGAGCGGAAATTCAGCATCGAGCGTGTGAGAGAGCCGGAAGCGGGCATCCCGCCTGCGATGGCGGACGCAAGATTGGCGAAACCTATGGAAAGCATGTCTTGGTTGACATCGGCCCGGTCTCCCGTCTGGGAGGAAATCGATTTGGCCATCAAGGTATTTTCCAATGAGGCAAGAAAGGAAATCGCCATCGCAAGTCCCATCAAGGCCGAGATATCATTGAAAACCTCCCTTTGGAAAAAATCCGGCAGCGTCGGTGTAAGCTGGGCAAAGCCAAAGGTGCTAAAGGTAGACTGCCCACCGAATGGACCGATATCGAAATTGATCAAAGGCCCGAAAATCGCCGACCCCAAAAGCAGAGAGATCGAAAAAGCAGGCCAATTTTTCTTCCACCGGCGAAACGAGAGATAGATCGCCAAGGTCGCAACGCCAATCCCGACGGGCACCCAATCGATATAAACCAAGGCCTTCACCAGCTCCCCCACCAGTCCGAAAAATGTCGCAGTCTTCTCGGGGTCCACGAATTTGCTCAACCCCAGCAATGGTTTCATCTGATTTCCGATAATCAATACCGCCGCTCCGGCCATATATCCGACAAGCACGCTGCGGGAAACATACTGAAGCAAATCCGCGACTTTCAACATAGCTCCCGTCATCGATATCAATGCGATCAGAACCACCAGCAGCGGAAGCAACTCTGGAATCCGCGCCTGCAGCTCCGGATTCACCGAGAAAAAGCTGAACAACATGAACGCCGTCGCATTCGTAGGCCCCAGGACATTATAGCGGGAACTGGCAAATAGAGGTGCGGTAATTGCAGCGATCGAGGCACAGACCACCCCGTAGATGATATCCAGCCCGGCAATCGCGGCATAGGCAATCGCCTGAGGCAATGCCAGTAATGTCACATTCATCGCCGCCCGCAGATCGCCGTGGAATTTTTCTCTGGAATAAGCGCTAACCGGCCCAACCCGCGGGATAAAATCTATTTTCTCCGTGGCAAAAAACGTCCGCGTCTGACGGAAAGCTTTTGCGATAAAATGACCAAAACTCATGCGTATCGCAAAACGCTAGCGGAAGCGCGCTCTTCTGAACAGAAACAAGCCTAGTAAAACACAAAAAATATTCGGTGCCCACAGTGCCAGCGTAGCTCCCAAATCGGAATCAAACTCATCCGCAACGACGGTGAAAAGGAAATAGGCCAGCCCCACCAACAAGCTGATTACCAAACCACCCGAGGTATCTTTCCTACGGCTTTTCAAGCCCAATGGAACGGCAACGCAGGCAAAGGAAAGGCAGGCGAGGGAGAACGAGTAACGCTTGGTAATTTCAGCACGGAAGCTTACCTGCTTTTCCATGGGCAAATCCTTCGTCTCTCGGAGATACTTCACAATCTCTCCGTTTGTCATCGCGCTGGATTTGATCTTTTTCACACGATCCGAGCCAAAATCAAAGAGCCATGGCTCCGCCTCCTCGGCAAACGCAAGCTCCCCCTGTCCATTCTCATTTTTCGTCTCGATGAAGGCATCGATCAGCTTCAATCGCAGCTGTTTCTTCTCCTCATCGACGACGAGGGAAACCTGGCCCGCATGCACATAGGCCTCAGCTCTGGGAGTCAGGCCGTTTTCATTGCTGGACACCTGATAAAGGTGGAAACCTTTGAGAGAGTCACCATCCCGGGACTCGACGAACACCTTCTGGTTTTTGAAACGTGACTGAACGATACCCGGATCCAGCAATGATCTGGGATCGCGCTTTACCTGCTCGTAAATCATTTCCGTGAGCGAGGCTTTTGCCAACGGCACCACATTCACGTTGATCCACAGACAAACACCGGAAAGCAGTGCACCGATTACAAAAACCGGCAAGGACAACCGGAACAGGCTGATGCCGGCCACTCTCAGGCTCGTAATCTCATTATCTCCGGACAACCGCCCGAAAACGAGAAGCACCGCGGAGAGAAATCCCCAGGGAATGGTGAACATCAGTGAAAAGGGCAAGACATTGATGACAAAACGCAGAACCAGGCCCAATGGCGCATGTTGCTCGACAAGCAAGGGCCGCGCTTCCTTGAAAAGATTCCCCATTACCAACACCAGACTCAAAACCACAATAGCATACAGAGTCCCCACAAGAATCTGCTTGGCGATGTAGCGGTCAATAAGGCGCATGGCACAGACTCATAACTCCGGCGAAAACATGCAAGAGACAAGATTGCATTGTTTGGGGTTTCGAGGACTCTTCGATTGAAGTTTCCGCCCGGAAATCTAGTGTTTTGCCCACATGTCCGCTGTTCTCATCATCGAAACCTCCACAGACGCTGCCTCGATCGCCCTGGCTAACGAAGGTGAAATCATTTGCGAGAAATCATTTATCAGCGACAGACGACATAACGCCCTGCTCTTCGAGCCACTAGCCGAGATCCTGGCTGCTCACGGAACCAGATCGTTCGACGCGGTTCTCGTCGGCAGCGGACCAGGTAGCTACAGCGGCACGCGGGTGGGAATCGCCGCAGCACAGGGGGCGGCACTTGTCGGCGACGCGAAGGCTGTTGCCGTTCCTTCAATCCTGGCGACGCCCGAGGCGCTAAGCGGAAATCCCTGTATGGCAGTCGGCGACGCCAGGCGGGGAAGCTACTGGACCGCCCAAATCAATGAGGGCCAGCTCATTTCCGGCCCGGATCTGACAGATTCATTCGGATTTGAAGCAGCGTTACTCTCCGCAGAACAGCAAGGAATCTCCGTATTCTGTATGGAAGGCATCCGGGGCCATTCACTTCCGGTTGCCAAGCCATCGGCGGCCGGCATCTGGGCCGCGTGGAAGGCCGCCAGTCCGAAAACACGTGCCCTATGGGCGGGACAGATTGCCCAACCCATTTATCTGAAGCCTCCCCACATCACCCCATCCAAGCGAAAACCATTGGTCAATCCCGCTTGAATAAGCCTACCTGGCGGGCGTTACAGCTGGCGGGCGTTCCGCCCTTCGTCGATAAGCTTCCAGAAATGCTTGGAGCCAGCCAGCGCCTCATCCTCCGCAAGCGGCATGCTTGAGCGGAAAAGAAAATCCGAGAAAGTGCCCTTATGCAGCACACGATGAACAATCAGTGAGCCGTCTTTTACCTCGAAGTAGAACCGATATCCTCGTGCACGAAAGCGATACATCACGTGTCCGTCACGTTCGATCTTACCAAATTTGTCACTGCCCAGACCATTGAGATCCTCTTCTGTGACATGGAACTCCTCCAACAGCTCCAACTGCTCTAAAGTTCCCAAGGCGGACAACTCGGCAGCACTGATTTCATTGAAAACGATTTGAAACACGCCCGCATCGTAGGCTGCACCATCCGCCACGGGAAGAGCAAAGATCATTCACCTCGGAGATCCGTGAAAGATAGAGGTGTCGGCTATTTTTCCCGCCCGTGGGTGATCGGTATCATCCCCAATAGGAGCTGATTGCCCGCCGCCTGGCCTCCGGCTCGTGGAAGATCGGGATCGTCGTGGAAAATTTAACTCCGGAACATGACAGGCGGAACCTCGCATCAAGGTATCGTTTAACGTTATGCGCCTCTTATGCTTCCTCTTTTTAACAGCGACCTTTTGCCGGGCGGAACTCCCAACATCCTTTTCGCTATGGCAAGATGGCCCTCCCGGCTCTGAAAAATATAGAAACGAATCTGAGAAGAACGATGGAAACCTCATCACCAATGTCCATAACCCATCGCTCACTCCATACCTGCCAAGCACCGAGACAGCGACAGGCACGGCGATCATAATTTGTCCCGGTGGCGGCCATAAGAAGCTCTGCGTCGGGAGCGAAGGCTATGAGCTCGCCGAGTGGTTCCGGGACCGTGGAATCGCCGCATTTGTCCTGAAATACCGCTTGGAAAAAGATGAAGGCTGCGCAGAGAAACCCTACACCTTGGCGGGCGACGCAATGGCAGACACCCGCCGCGCCATACGCACCGTCCGCTCGCGTGCGCCAGAGTGGCAGATCGATCCCGAACGGATCGGCATCATCGGTTTTTCCGCAGGAGGAGAGCTCGCCGCGCTTTCCGCGATGGATTCCGTTCCGGGAAATGCGGCAGCCGTGGATCCCGTGGAAAAAGTAAGCTCCAGACCGGATTTCCAAGCGCTGATTTATCCCGGAAAATCCGATCAGATGACCGCAAAACCTGGCATGCCGCCTGTCTTCCTCGCCTGTGGCTACAATGACAGACCGGATATTTCTGAAGGGCTCGCCACATTGTATCTGAAATACAAGGCAGTAGAAATCCCGGCGGAATTCCATGTCTTTGCAAATGCCGGCCATGGATTCGGCTACCGTCATCAGAAAAACAATTCCGCCGCGTCACGTTGGCCCCAGCGTCTGCTTGAGTGGCTGGAAGATAGCAAATTACTTGAGGATAACTGACCTTCCGCCGGTCAACCCAAGACAATCTCCGCAACGGAGCCACGGATGGCTTCCGGCGACTCTTCTTGATGTTTAACATTTAAAAATTAGAGTTTTCCCATGCGTTGCTTCTACTCACAGGCTCTCGAGCTCGAACTTCCCAGCGGACACCCCTTTCCAATGGATAAATTCCGGGTCTCGAAAGATATGCTTTTGGGCGAGAACATTTTACGTCCCGAAGAGATCACCGAAGTAAAAGCCACCGATATCCACCACATTCTCCGGGTGCACGACCGGGGATACATCGAAAAAATTCAATCCGCCTCTCTGGACAGAAAAGAGCAGCTTCTTCTTGGGCTGCCCGCCAGCCGGGATCTCTTCTTGCGCTCCGCCACAGAGATAGAAGCCACCAGGCTTGCCTGTCACGCGGCGCTCACCGAGGGGGTGGGAGTTTGCCTGGCGGGTGGAACCCATCATGCTTTTCGCGAGCACGGGGAGGGCTACTGCGTTTTCAATGACATCGCCATCGCAATCCGTGATCTTCAGGACAAACAGCCGGGTATCAAAGTCATGGTTGTCGATACAGACGCCCATCAGGGCAATGGCACTGCCTCAATCCTCGGGGATGACCCAAGGGTTTTCACCTACTCGATCCACGTCGGCAGAAACTATCCCACTAAAAAGATCGCCAGCACTCTGGATGTGGAAACGGTGCGTTATGTGGAGGGTGAAATGTATCTCCAGCAGCTCTTCAAAACCCTCGCAGACTCGCTCGATAAATTTTCTCCGGATCTGGTGATCTGGATTTCCGGCGCGGACAATCATCGCAATGACCGTTTTGGCCAGATGCACTTATCTTTGAAGGAGATACAGCGTCGTGATGAAGTTCTTTTGCGGGCCCTCATCCGCAACCGGATCCCAGTCGCCATTCTCTATGGAGGCGGCTACAACCGGCAGCCGGAATTTACCGCCAAACTACATCGCAACACGATCGTCACAGCGAAACGCATCGCCCGTGAATACCGCGCCCTCTAACTTCCTACGAACCTAGGTTCACCAGCTAATCTTCAATAATCATGATCTATAAAACCCTACTCGCGTTTTTCATCGCCGCTGGTATTTCGCAGGCAGATCCTAGCGCCGCGCTTGAGGCTTTTGCAAAAGAACGGATCGCCGCGGGAACTGCCGCGGGCATCGTCACTGAAGTAGGTGATAAAGATCGCGTCCTGATCCGCGACGCCGCTGGTTTTGCCGATTTGGATAAGCAAGTCCCTATGAAGGAGGACACGATTTTCTGGATCGCCTCCATGTCGAAGCCGATCTGCGGGTCCGCCGTGATGATGGAAGTCGAAAACGGCTCGATCGCACTATCTGATGCTGTGGCAAAATATCTACCGGAGTTCGAAACGCTAAAGGGCCCGGATGGCAAGCTGGCCAGCATCACGATCGAGCAATGCCTCTCTCATACCAGCGGCCTACAGGATCTCACCAAGGAAGAGGACGCTGCAATGAAAGATCTTGAGCAACTTTCCAAAGTCACTGCTGCCAAACCTCTCATATTCCAGCCGGGAACCGAATGGAAATACTGCCAGACCGGCATCTGTATCGCGGCAAGAATCCTTGAGGTTGTATCCGGCAAAAATTATCCGGACTACCTCAGCGAACATCTCTTCGTCCCCCTGGGTATGAAGGACACGACTTTCTATCCCACAGAAGCCCAGCTGCCAAGAATCGCCACCTCATATAAGCTGACGGATAAAGGTCTCAGTCCGGTGCCGGTCTTTATTCTCCACGGAAAATCACCCGTTTCCACAGATCACTACCCTACCGCAGCAGGCGGGCTTTTCTCGACGGCCGTGGATTACGGCAAATTCGCCCGGATGATCCTGAATGGGGGCGAAATAGACGGAAAGCACTATTTATCACCGGAATCCATCAAGCAAATGACCACCTCGCACACAGATGGTCTCAAAGCAGGCTTCGTTGCTGGAAATGCCTACGGACTGGGTTGGATCGCAGTTCAGGAGGCGCTCGGAGTCACCAGCCCGCTTTCGGAAGGAAGCTTCGGACACGGAGGAGCCTACGGAACCCAGGCTTGGATTGATCCTGTCAGAGGGCGCTACACTTTGTTGATGATCCAACGGAGTGATCTGGGAAATGGCGATGGCTCGGAGACCCGGGCACTTTTTCAAAAAGCCGCTGCCGAGTGAAAATCGATTTCAAAAACGAACCGGAATTTCAAAATTCTTGACACTTCGGTCATTTCCGGCACCTTCCTACCCCCGCGCGTTGGCACGTGTGGAAACCAACCTACCTCATCACATGAAAAAGGATATCCATCCACAATACAATCCCGTCGTCTTCGTTGACATGACCACGGGCGCACGTTTCGTCACACGTTCCACCAAGTCTTCCGACAAAAAAGAAGTTATCGATGGTGTTGAACATTCCGTAATTTCTTCCGGTATCACCTCGGATTCCCACCCATTCTTCACGGGTCAGAAGCAATTCGTCGATACCGAAGGCCGCATCGACAAGTTCCAAAAGCGTTTCGGCGCAGTTCGCCGCGTCGGCAAGCCAAAAATTGGCTAAGCCCCAGAACGGATTTTTATCTCCGTTCCCTTCAAAAAAACGGCGTTCCGGAAACGGTCGCCGTTTTTTTATTTTCATTTTTTTCTTAGAAACTTGTTCCGGACAAGTTTCTGCCTTCTGGTGTTTCCCAAAAGATATCACATCTCATGCTAGCAAAACGAATCATCCCCTGTCTCGATGTCACCAACGGCCGAGTCGTAAAAGGCGTCAATTTTGTCGATCTCATTGATGCGGGCGATCCCGTGGAATGCGCGATCGCTTACAACGAGCAGGAAGCCGATGAATTGGTCTTTCTCGATATTACCGCATCTTCCGATGCCCGCGATACGATGGTGGACGTCGTTCGCCGCACCGCAGAGCAGTGTTTTATCCCGCTTACCGTCGGCGGCGGCATTCGTTCGGTCGATAATATGCATACCATGCTTCAAGCCGGCGCGGATAAGGTAGGAATCAATACCTCTGCTGTCACCAATCCGGGCTTGATCGACGAAGGGGCAAAGGCCTTTGGCAGCCAATGCATTGTTGTCGCGATCGATGCGAAACGCGAAAGTTCGGGAAAATGGGGAGTCTACACTCACGGGGGACGCACCCCGGTGGGCCTGGACGCAGTGGAATGGGCAAAGGAGGTTTGGCGCCGCGGCGCTGGTGAGATACTCCTCACATCCATGGATGCCGATGGCACTCAAGCAGGCTACGATTGTGAACTCACCGCTGCGATCTCCTCTGCCATTGGTATTCCGGTGATCGCTTCCGGTGGAGCTGGAAATCTCGACCACATGGTGGAGGTTCTTGAAAAAGGCAAAGCAGATGCAGTCCTCGCGGCATCAATATTCCACTTTGGCATGCACACGGTAGGAGAAGCGAAAGCACACTTTGCCAAGCACGGCGTGCCCGTTAGACCAAGTTTCAAAAACTCGCCTTAAGCTGGTTTCGGATTTCTTCGGGAGTTAGAAATACAACTGCTATTTCTTAGCTCTCACGGAGATCATGCTATAGTTAACAATAATCGTTTATTGTTAACTATAGCACCAGAAACTCCCAGTTCTAAGGGAGTTCATACATGATCTCGTATATCTTTTGCGCAATTGTATCTATAATCCGCGCAAGATATATGGAAACGTTTCATAGGTCGGACAAACTAGTGAATTTATTCGTTTTTGCCCGGATCCAAGAACTCGGTCCTATCGGGCCAACTCTGCAAAAAACCTATGAAAACTCAAAACAAACAAAGCGGTTTCACCCTGGTGGAACTACTGGTGGTGATCGTGATTGTCGCCACGCTCGCCGGACTTGGCTTCACCGCGGCACGTCGTGGACTGATGGCGGCAAAGGCTTCAAGTTGCGTTAGCAATTTACGGCAATGCGCTGCAGCTGTTCACATGATCGCGGAAGAAGGACTCCCGAATAACGGGCGCACTCCCCCGGGATATTTCCCAAGTTACGGCGGAAAAATTCTGGCAACCGGTGGTTGGGCAACCTACACGATCAAAACTTTGATCGCCGAGACCCAGGGAGCCTGCAGACTGGACGGAAATGATTATGTTTGGACCACCCATCCGTCCGAGACCATTCTCCAGAATCCCCTTTCCGAGCATAAACTTGCAGGAGATGTGACAAACCCTTTGGATATCGAGGATAGTGATATGCGGACTGGTCTTGGCAGCTTTGTATATAGCAACCAGCTCGGTGAGTGGATGACTCCATCCAAAACTATTGAGGCAGAGACCAAACGAGTAAACATGGCGATGATTTCGAGCCCGGAAGTGATGATTATGATGGGCGAGGCCAATGATGATGAAGATCTCGGCAAGGTAGCCACGGCTAACGGCCCTGCGAAAGGAGCTCCACATGGTAATTACAAAGATGGAGCCCACTGCGTATTCATAGACGGTCATGTGGAAAGAATCCCGAATGACGAGCTCTCCGATGGCGGCGCGTGGTGGCTCTATTACTCTATCAATACCGACCGGGCCAAAGCTAAGAAATAGGGGCTGTTGCTCCCGCACTTGCTCCAGAACGAAATGCCTGTAGGGTCCGCCATGTGAGAACACTGGATTCCTGCCCAAGACCCGCCCTGCTGCTATCTTTTGATTTTGATGGCACACTCCACGATCCAGCAGAGACACCATCTGTCCCTGCTGGATTTTTTGCGTTGATCCGCGCTCTCCGAGAGCGAAAATCTGCCGTCTGGGGTATCAATACCGGCCGTTCGATGCCGCAGGTGATCGACGGTTTTATGGAAAGTAAGTTCCCCTTCCTCCCCGACTGGGTGATCGCGCGCGAACGTGAAATTTTCTTTCCCAATAGCTTCGGTAGATTCCTTCCACACACTCCGTGGAATGACCGTTGCGAAAAAGATATCCGAAAACTGTTCAAGAAGTCAGCAAAAGTCCTCGGCATCATAAGGCATGAGGTGGAAGAGCACACAGGAGCCCAGTATATCGAGATGAATGGCGAGCCAGCAGGCCTAATCTCCCGCACAGAGGAAGAGATGGAATGGATCGTCAATCACATCACTCCATTGGTGGATTCCGTGCCGGGTCTGGGCTGGCAGCGTAATTCGATTTATCTCAGGTTCGGTCATAAAAACTATCAGAAAGGCAGCACCTTGAGCGAGGTTGCGAGATTATATAATCTTGAGACTTCCCGGGTTTTTGCGATGGGCGATAGCCACAACGATATCGAGATGCTTTCCGAGACCCATTCCGGCAAAGCTGCCTGCCCGGCAAATTCCGTGGAAGTTATCCGCAATATTATACTCGCCAGAGGTGGACTCATCACCCAAGCGACTGCAGGGAGGGGTGTCATCGAGGCTCTTGAGAAAAATTTTGCAGATTAATACCATATTCCATAAGCATTTCTGGCATTGTGTGAGCTATCGGCTAGCTTATGGCAATGTCAGACGCGAAGCCGGAAAACCTCAAAGTAACCGATCCAAAAACGTGGGCCGCAGGGCTTCCGGCAGTCGTGTCGTCGATGAAGCATATCACTCGGGAAGCCGGGTTGATTCGAGGAACACATGGTCTTTTGGAGATGAACCAACACGGCGGGTTCGACTGTCCGAGCTGTGCATGGCCGGATCCTGATGATGGGCGTGCTCATGCGGAGTTTTGTGAGAACGGCGCGAAAGCCCTTGCATCCGAGGCCACCAAAAAGAGGGCCGATCCTGAATTCTTTGAAAAACATTCCATCGCAGATTTGATATCCCGTAGCGATCTTTGGCATGACCGCCAAGGCAGGATCACAGAGCCGATGGTGTTGCATCCGGGAGCGACCCATTACCGCCCGATATCGTGGGAAGATGCGTTTGCGATCCTATCTGAAAAGATCAATAGCCTTAGCACTCCAGACGAAGCGGTTTTCTATACATCCGGTCGTGCAAGCAATGAGGCCGCCTTCATCTACCAGTTGTTCGTTCGCAGTTTGGGCACAAACAATTTCCCCGATTGCTCGAACATGTGCCACGAATCCTCCGGCTTAGCGATGAATGAGGCCATTGGTATCGGAAAAGGCACAGTGTCTCTCGATGATTTTCTTGAGGCAGAAACGATTCTTTGTGTTGGTCAGAACCCTGGCACCAATCATCCCCGCATGCTTAGCACTCTGGAAGAGGCCGTGGAAAATGGGGCAAGGCTGGTTTCCATCAATCCTCTCAAAGAAGCTGGGCTCGTGGGCTTTGCACATCCTCAGAAAATCAAAGGTATGTTGGGAGTCACCTCCCCGCTGGCCTCGGACTTCCTTCGGGTGCGTATCAACGGTGACTTCGCGCTTTTCCGCGGCATCGCAAAATGCCTCATTGAAAATAATCTTGAAGATGAAGATTTCATCAACCGACACACCGCAGATTACCAGAAATACCGGGATTTGGTGAAGAGCACGCAATGGTCCGAGATCATCGGAAAAAGCGGCATATCAAGGGAGGAGATCAGCAGGCTGACGGATACGATACTTCGCGGAAGCCGCCGTCTCATCACGTGTTGGGCGATGGGTCTCACCCAACATAAAAATTCCGTAGCCACCATACGCGAGGTGGTGAACGTTCATCTTTTACTCGGAGCAATTGGCCGACCAGGTGCTGGGTTATGCCCCGTTCGCGGCCACAGCAATGTCCAGGGAGACAGAACCATGGGGATCTTTGAAAAGATGCCGGAAAGCTTCCTCACCGCGCTGGACCGGGAGTTTGGGATCACTTCACCGCGGGCCCATGGCTACGACACTGTCGCTAGTATCCACGCGATGCACGACGGTCGGGCGAAAATTTTCTTCGCTCTTGGCGGAAATTTTCTCCAGGCAAGCCCGGATACGAAATATACAGCCAAAGCTTTGGAGAAATGTGAGCTAACCTGCCATATTTCCACCAAGTTGAACCGTTCTCATTTGATTACAGGGAGAACAGCGCTGATCCTACCTTGTCTAGGAAGAAGCGAGCGCGATGGAGATAATCGTTTTGTAACCTGCGAAAATTCCATGGGCGTGGTTCAAATGTCCCGCGGGGTGCTGACTCCGGCATCCGAGAAGCTCAGAAGCGAGGTGGAAATCATTGCCGGTCTGGCTTCGGCGGTTCTTGGAGAGAACCATATCGTCCCATGGCAGACCTTTGCCGAAGATTACGATGCTTTACGGGCCAGAATCGAAAGAGTCGTTCCCGGATTTGAAAACTATTCAGAACGCGCTCAGGAGCCAGGCGGGTTTTATTTGCCAAACTCTCCCAAAGAACGCATCTGGAACACCGCGAATCTGAAGGCAAACTTCGGGCTTGAGGCGTTGAGCGTTTTCGAACCGTCCAAAGGCCGATTGATACTTCAAACGCTTCGCAGTCACGATCAATTTAATACCACAATATATGGAGACAATGATCGCTATCGGGGAATTGCCAACGGCAGGCGTATTGTCATGGCTAATCCGGACGATCTCATGGATAGAGGAATCAAACCGGGAGCAAAGGTGGACATCCGTAGTTTCTGGGGCACTGAGGTCAGAGAAGTGATGAACTTCACCGCCATTCCCTACGAGATGCCACGGGGCAGTGCTGCCGCTTATTTCCCCGAAGCAAATGATCTAGTGCCTATCTGGAGTCAGGCAGAAGGCTCTGGCACCCCGACAAGTAAATCCGTAGAAATCGAAATCACTTTGAGCAAAGATGCCTGATACCGCGAGAGCTGATAAATGGTTATGGGCCACCCGTTTTTTCAAAAACAGGGCTTTGGCAGCCGAGATTTTAGCCGGGGGCAAAATTAAGCGCAATGGCCATTCGCTCAAGCGATCGTCCGCCATTCAAGCGGGTGATATCCTGGAGATCCCTTTTCCCGAAGGTCCCGGAGTGCGGCAGATCGCCGTCACTTGCGTTATTGAGAAACGTGTTGGAGCACCCGAGGCAAGAAGCTGCTATGAGGATCATACCCCGGGGGAGATTTACGAGGCATTGAAGGCTTGGCAGATTGTGAAAGCTGAGGCGGCAAAAGGTCGCCCTACAAAAAAAGATCGCCGCGCAATCGATCAGATACGCGCGGACTTCGAGTGGGGAATTTAGCCCGATCCTAGCGGCGGCGTTTGAAACCAAGAAATGTCAATCCACTCAAAAGTAACAACGCCGATGAGGGCTCCGGAACACTGTCTACCAATGTGGTGCCGTATAGTGTTCCGATGCCGCCACTGCTTTTCATTGTGAATGTAATCTGGTCAAAACTACTTAGGCCAAGACTGGTTGCGGTGATCTCATCTACACGATTTGCATGACGGTTACCAAATAGAACTCCTTCACGCTCAAAAACGGATCCCGAGCCACTCTCGAACTCGGTAAATTGTATCGTCTGGCTCCGCCCGGTATTTGTATCCAGGAAAGTAATCGCGCCACTCTCGGAGCGATCCAAATCGACGAAATCAAATCCGAACGAAATCAAATCGACATCAAATTCGAGGCCGAATTCACCACCACTACCACTATCATTGGGAGTAGTTAGATCCGTATTCGTATTGATGATCAATACGTTATGTAAAACATCGCGAGTGAGTGAACCTCCAGCCCAATCTCCCGTGCCCGTGGAATTCCTTTCGAGATCATCGTCAGCACCGCCGGTGGCCTCGGTATTGTATAGGTTCAGTGGATTCGTAGCACTGTTTCCGCTTGTAATTGTCAGGCCCTTATCTCCTCCAAAGAGATTGGCATAAGGCTGCTTTGCTTGCAAATCAACGGCTCCGGCAACCAACGGCGCTCCAGTATCGTCAGTTTCAAAATCAACCACAAATGTCTGAGCGTTGAGGACGGGCGAGAAGCATAGAGCTACGGTTACTGAGAGTAGGGAGGAATATTTCATGCTGTGTGGGGGTAGTAATCTGAAAGCGCAAAAGATAAGGACACGCTCAAGGTCAGTGATAAGAGAATACCAGCTACCCCTAATTTGTGCATAACGCCTTCGCGTAACGATTACTTTCTATATGCCATTTTCGGCCAACTCTCCTTTTATCGACGAAACAGTCAAATTGCTCTAAGAACTCGGTCAGAAATATCTGCATCAAATTTCCCACCGTTCAGACAAAACTGTTATCCTCATGAAACTTCCCTCTTCTATTAGAATTATAGATCTCGCGCCTGATTATCCAGTATTACAAATCTCGCACCCTTTATGCTCAGGGACTGTCGCATTGCACGGAGCTCATGTGATGGCATGGAGGCCTAATGATGAAGAAGAGGTCTTATACCTCAGTCCGCAAGCAGTATACACCGGAGGAGTCCCGATCCGGGGCGGTATCCCCATCTGCTGGCCATGGTTTAATGCTCATCCAAATAATAAAGAGCTTCCATCTCATGGCTTGGTCAGAAACGTCTTTTGGCAACTCAAGGGCGCCTCTGAAAGTAAAGATGGCGTCACGATCAAGTTGAGCTTCAGGAAAGACAATTG
This sequence comes from Luteolibacter algae, assembly GCF_042683045.1. Lineage (NCBI taxonomy): Bacteria > Pseudomonadati > Verrucomicrobiota > Verrucomicrobiia > Verrucomicrobiales > Verrucomicrobiaceae > Luteolibacter > Luteolibacter algae. Next base: position 43,085 of record NZ_JBHUIT010000006.1, read on the forward strand.
GCAGGCGGCGCTGACGATCGATATGGGCAAAGAACTAGTGGTATCCCTGCAATCGTACAACCCTAGTAACGAAAAGATAAAAATCTCCGGAGCTCTCCACACATATTTGAATGTCGGCAATATCGGACAAATCCGGATTCGCGGTTTAGAGGCTTCGAATTATCTCGATACTGTCGGACCACCTATCGTAAGGAAACAAGAAGGATCCATCATGTTTCAAAATGAAGTGGATAGAATCTACGAAAGCTCTGGTATTACTTATTTAGACGACCCGGTATTGAAGAGGACAATCGTAGTAGAAAAATCTGGCAGTCCTTCTACAGTGATCTGGAATCCGTGGAAAGATAAAGCAGCTGCACTCAAAGATCTGCCCGATGATGCATATCTACGCTTCGCTTGTATCGAAACATCGATTTCCAATCAATCGGCTATTTCGCTAAATCCGGCAGATTGTCATGAGATTTCTACAAAAATCCGCGTAGTTCATTGAACAAATCATCCTGCCTCCTCTTTCGAAGTTCCGGACAACAGCGCGTCCGATTCAGTCAACAATCGACTGCACTAATAGCGTTCTACCCGAAAATTATCAGTTATATGAGCTTTTCTCCCAGTTTTCCGAAACGCTTTGGAGAAGAAATAAAGGAGTTCCCGGGGAAACTCGGCTGTTTCCTCCCTTGAATTCATAAAGTAAGCGCACCGATCGGATCTTGCCAGAAAGTTCCGCCTGGGAACTTACCATGATGAAATACACACAACTCAGCCAACAGGAACGCTACCAGATCACGGCGTTGAGAATGGAGAAGAAGAGCTTTGCCGAGATCGGCCGCCGGATAGGGCGTGCCGGATCGACGATCAGCCGGGAACACAGTAGGAATCGGTCGCCTTTGGACAACATGTATCGTGCCTCCCACGCACAAAACCGTGCGAACAAACAGCGGAGGGAATCGAGGTCGGGAACCCGGTTTTCGGGCGAGCAACATCGCGAGGTGAAGCGCCTGTTGCGTAGGAACTGGAGCCCTGAACAAGTCCCCGGCTACCTCCGGTGTATGGGCGAACTGCAAATCAGCCATGAGACAATCTACCAGTGGGTATTGAAGGACAAAATCCTCGGGGGGAGTCTGTGGAAGCACCTTCGCGGTTCGCGAAAGAAACGCAGGAAGAGATACGGAGCCTACGACAGCCGCGGACGGCTTGCCGGGAAACGTATGATCGACGATCGCCCACAGGAAGTGGCAAACCGGAAGACGTTGGGACACTGGGAAATTGACACTGTGCACGGCTCGGGAAAGCACTCGGTCGTCACCCTTGTGGAGCGGAAGAGTGGTTATGTCGAGATCGGCAAGATTAATGCTTGAGACGAATCGCTCGATGCTCGGACTCATCGGCCGGCACTACCGCAGCTACAGATCGATCACCGCAGACAACGGTTGTGAGTTCCACGGCTATGGCATGATTGAGCGTATCACCGGTATCCCCTTCTACTTCGCCCACCCCCATCAATCGTGGGAGCGGGGCACAAACGAGAATACCAACGGCTTGATCCGCCAATACCTGCCGTATGGAAAAGACCTGAGGACACTGACCCAGCAGAGGTGTGACACGATCGCCAAAAAACTCAACGACCGGCCAAGGAAAAGACTCGGCTACCAAACCCCTTCTGAAGTTTTCATAAGTAAAACCTAACGATGCACTTCACTCTTTAACCCAAGTCCTCAACTATGTCGTATATAGCGATTACTCTCCAGAGATACACCCTTTCCATTGAAGGGCATTACTATATCTGCTTGTAATGAAGTAGGAGAATTGTCCAGGTTTGGAGCGATTCTTCCCG
>NZ_JBHUIT010000007.1:0-40269 GCF_042683045.1 Luteolibacter algae
GTTTCAGTGGTTTTACCACAAGAACTCTAAAAAGGAGCTGTCCGATTTTCTGGGGTCAGGCCAGGGCTTGTCTGCGACGACTTGTTCGGTTGGTTCGTTGTCAACTGGCGAGCGATTCACAGGAAACAATGGTTACTAGTATCAAAATTTATTGGATACCTCGAACGCTTTATTAACTGTATCGCGATGGAGAACTTTCGCCTTCTCGGGATCAAGATGGAAGTCTTCGGGTGAAATGCGTTCCTGACAATCGGATGGGTTGCGATACACCTCTACTGGAACCCATTCATTCTCAGCCCAGAAAAAAGGAACATCCCGATACAGATGGTTTGGGTTTCCGTTTGGATGAGGAGTATTATTCAAATCTTCCCGGACAAGAATACGTGCTTCGTGTCGAGTAATCTTACCGCTAGAACTCACTCCTTCTGGCAAATCAACTATTATATACGGCGTGTGCCAATCGTGAAATACACACCAAAAATGATGTCTTACTGGCTCGGATGATCGAATCACTGTTGCTTCTATTGCCGTAATATTTTTTAACTCACTCATAATTTCAAACGCTCTTCATCATGTTTTCAAATCTCGTCACCTAGCGTCATAGGAATAGCGCATCGATGGGAGACCCGACTTTAATCAGAAGGCTTCCTCGACATTGCCATCTCCGCCTTGTTTGGGTTCCTCGTTGAGCTAGAACGATGACGCACTCGTAAGCATCTTGGTAATATCCCCTTCAATTTGACGATCTTCAACAAATCGAAATCCAGTATCACCGCTGTTATCCTTAATTAGCTTGTAGATCCGAGGCTGAACAAAGACCGGTTGCTTCGACCCCTTCCATTGATACTCTTTGGTTCCCGAATACGTGAGTTTGTATTCTTTACCAGCGATCGTAAGCTTGTGTTCGTTGGTCTTGCCTGTCGGCGTCCCGATCGATATGTCCGTATCATCGGAAACTGTTGATCCTGCGATGAATATAAATCTAATCTTGTCATTATCCGCAAATTCTTCGCCTAGCTCTGTTCTTTGTGACGCAAAATCCCGTTCGTTCAGAATAAAGCGTGGATCATAGTATCGACGTGATTCAAAATTCTTCACAACGATCGAGGTCTGACGATTAATCTCCGAAGACACGCCAACTGGAACCTGCTGAATTGGAATCTCACCTGATACAGTAACGCCAGACGAAGCCTTCGACATCAGTTCGCTACCACTTGCATGACTCACATTATCGTTATTAGATGTGTCTGGGTGTGGAACATTGGTGAGCATCTTGCCACTAGTTGCTTCCATATCCCATAACAGCAACGAGCCTTGATTCAAAAGCTTGGAATTCAAGTATCCGTGTTGAAAGCGGGCGTTCTCTACGCCTACTGAAACGTTCTTCGTATGGCAGGACGTTGTGAGAATCATTGCCGCACCTAAAGTGATCGTAGCTACTTGCTTAGTCATTTTCTTTTTTGCTGTGTTTTGTTTTGTTTATTTTTTCCCGAACAGTGATATTCCTCACCCTCTGAGAGGGTTGAGAGCAATTTATGATTGCATTATAAATTAAACATTAATTTAGATGTCAACCTCGATTAAATCTAAGATACATATACTAATTAATAACTTAAATTATTTTGAAAGTCTGATTTTCCCAATCTTCGCGTCATAGCACCGCAGCATGCGGATTCATGGTCTTTGTAACTGCGGGTATTGCAGAACCGACGAGAGTAATCTTGCCGAATTTGGAAGGCCGTGAGCGATTGTGACAGCCTACGTGGAAGAGGATTTTTCGCTAGGTTGAACTCTAGGAGCGACATGAAGGGCAGGCCATCAGGGTAAATGAATCCGGCCTGCCTCATTGCGGAGCGGTAAAGGCCATACTGGACGCGCTTCTGCTGCAGCTTCGAAGCCCATCGACTGGCTTTATCCCCAACGGGGGAAGGAATAACCAGTTGCATTTCATCTACTATGAGGATCGAACTTTCATTGAGTTTCCCCACCACTTTCCGGGAACGACGACAGGGCGCGCCGCTTCGTCTTTCCCTAGATACTTGGCGAAGTAGCTGGAAATCGTCTTACGAATCTGTTCCATGTTTTTGGGGTTCAAGTGGACTCGCATCATCTTTTACGGGTGAAATCATTAGCGGGCTCGCAATAGGGATACGGTGCAACTGCGGTTATATCATGCCTGAAACGTATGTGGCCGTGGACTGGCATCTGTAATCTGGATTTTGAGAAACTTTCCGAAATCCGTGGAGTTGATATTTCCGTCACCTTACTGCCGATGAAACTCTCAACCACCCTCCCCGAAACTACTCTTGCCGTGCCAATGGTCGCTGCTTTTTCGCTACTTTCTGCGGCTTCCCTTTTCTCTCAATCTGCCATTTTAGATCCGGTCGGTGTTGAATTCTTCGAATCAAAAATCCGCCCCATGCTGGCCGAACATTGCTACAAATGCCACTCGCAGGATTCGGAAAAAGTGAAGGGCGGCCTGTTGCTTGATACCCGTGAGGCGAGCCTTCGCGGCGGCGACACGGGCGCCGCCGTGGTTCCCGGAGACCTTGGCAAAAGTCTGCTGATCACCGCCATCAGCTACCACGACGATTCACTTCAGATGCCTCCCAAGTATCAACTTGAAGACTCGGTGATCGAAGATTTCCGTAAGTGGATTGAAATGGGCGCCCCCGACCCACGCGAGCCGGAGGACTCCGATAAGATTACCTCCACCATCGATATCGCCGCCGGACGCGAATTCTGGGCCTATCGAAAACCAGAGCAACGGAAAGTTCCTGAATTTCCCGCTGAGTCATGGCCAGTCACCGATATCGACAGCTTCATCTATTCCGCCCTACGGGAAGCAAAACTGGAACCCGTAGCTGACGCAGACCCCGCCACCCTGCTCCGTCGTCTTTATTTCGATATCATCGGGCTGCCACCGAAACCGGCACAGGTCGAGGCCTTCATAAAATCCTGCGCGGAAGACCAACCCGCGGCGGTGGCCGCCGTCGTCGATGAACTACTAGATTCGCCTCAGTTCGGCGAACGTTGGGGCCGCCATTGGCTGGATATCGCCCGCTATGCGGAATCGAACGGCAGGGATGCGAACATCGTTTTCTATCCGCAAGCCTGGCGTTATCGCGACTATGTCATCAACAGCTTCAATGACGACAAACCCTACGACATCTTCCTGTGCGAGCAAATCGCGGGCGATCAGATGACTTCACCAGACAATCAGCGACGCGCAGAACAGATCATTGGCACCGGCTTCCTGGCTATCGGTCCAAAGAACCTCAATGCGAAGAGCGAAGAGCAATTCCGCGCGGACCTCGTCGATGAACAGATCGATACGCTAGGCAAGGCCATGCTCGGCACAACCATTTCCTGCGCCCGCTGCCACGATCACAAATTCGATCCCATCCCGCAGTCCGACTACTACTCGATGGCGGGTATTTTCCAGAGTAGCGATACCAAGTTCGGCACCTATTCTTCCGTTCAAAATCGACACGCATCGGAGCTGATCCAATTACCGATCCAAGAGAGCGAGTTCGCTTTTAAACCGCTCTCCCCAGCTGAGATGCAGGCCAAGGAAAACAAACTCAGAATAGCTCGTGAGAGCATCAACGAGATCAAAGGCGAGCTTTTCAGGGCGCGGCAATCTGGAAAGGAAGGGCCGGATCCAACCCAACGAAGGAAGCTCCTGCAGTTGAATCATTTGATCACCATGCTTGAGACAGAGCTCAAAACCTACGACAAGGCTGGCAATCCGATTGCCCTCGCAATGGGCGTCGCGGATAGCGAAACCATTTCCGATGCCAAATTCTTGGTGCGTGGCGAAGTGGGGCTAGCCAAGAACACGGTGCCACGAGGATTTCTTCAGGTGTTATCCGGTGAGGAGGCCATGAAGCCGCTTTCCGACGAAGTCTCCGGCCGTCTCGAACTTGCGCAATGGATTGCTTCTCCTGAGAATCCGCTCGCCGCCCGCGTGATGGTCAACCGCGTATGGATGCACTTGATGGGCAATGGCATCGTCACCAGCGTGGATAATTTCGGTGCCACCGGAAATCGACCCAGCCACCCGGAATTGCTCGATCACCTCGCCCTGCAGTTCATCAATTGCGGGTGGTCGGTGAAACATCTGATCCGTGAAATCGTCCTATCCCGCACCTATCAACTGAGCTCGGATTTTGATAACGCCGCCTTCAATATCGATCCTGACAATGCACTGCACTGGCGAGCCAACAGACGCCGACTTGATGCAGAGTCCTTACGTGATTCCATTCTCGCCATCAGCGGCAATCTGGACCTCGAGCCTCCTTATGGATCGGTGATAACGGAGCAAAGTCTCAACCTGCGCAGTGGTGGATCCGCCGATATCCTCGGATTCGAAGCCAAGAGCCCGCATCGCTCCGTGTATTTGCCAATCGTTCGCAACCAGGTGCCGGCCTCGCTCTCCATTTTTGACTTCGCCGATCCAAGCATGAGCGTGGGCAAACGCGAAACCACCACCGTCCCCTCGCAAGCGCTTTTCCTCATGAACAGCGATTTCGTCCTCAAACAATCCGAAGCCATGGCGCAAAGGCTGATTGATCACGAAAATCTGAATCATGGAGAAGAGGTCACCACCGCATTCTACCACGTTTATGGTCGCCCTCCTTCCGAGGAGGAAATGCGTAAAGCCAACATCTATTTCAAAATGTTTCTCGAAATGAAAAGACAGGAGCCCCGCCGCGACCGCGATGCGGATTACCACGATGCATTGAGCACCTTTTGCCAGTCTCTATTCGCCTCCGCGGATTTTCTTTACCTCAAATAACCCAACCATCATAGAACATGCACTCCCATCTTTTAGCACCCTCCCGTCGTCAGTTTCTGAAAAGCCTGTCGGCCGGATTCGGCTACTCAGCGTTTGCAGGATTCAGCACTTTGCAGGCTCAACAAGCTATGGCAGCTGCAAATCCGTTGGCACCAAAACCGTCGCATTTCCCGGCCACAGCGAAGCGCGTGATCTTCCTCTGCATGGAGGGCGGCCCATCCCACCTGGATACTTTCGACTACAAGCCACGATTGAACCAGGACTCCAGAAATATCGCCGGACTAGGCGGCAGTGCAAAGTGGATGGGTTCGCCGTTCGAATTCAAACGCCACGGTCAAAGCGGTCTGCCGATTTCCGAGCTCTACCCGCACCTCGCCAAACATGCCGACAACCTCTGCCTGATCAACGGCATGCACACCGACGTTCCCAATCACCCCCAAGCCTTCGCGCAATTGCACACCGGCAGCTTCCAGTTTGTCCGCCCGTCCTTGGGCGCGTGGTCGCTGTATGGGCTGGGGACGGAAAACCAGAACCTCCCCGGTTTCATCACCCTCAGCCCACCCACGGGAGCCTCTAACTACGGATCCGCGTTCCTACCCGCGATCTATCAGGGAACTCCGATCGGCAGCAGCCTGCGCCAGCCAAGTGGCAACTGTGCGAACGTTAGCATTCCAAACATCAAAAACCCGAAACTCAGCACCTCAAAGCAGCGCTTGCAACTCGATTTCGTCAAATCCCTCAATCAGGAAAAACTCGGAAAGGAGCCGCACAATCCAGAGGTCGAGGGTGTCATCGAATCGTTTGAGCTGGCCTTCCGCATGCAAACTGAGATTCCCGAATTGCTGGACATTGATTCGGAATCGCAGGCCACGAAAGCCCTATACGGAATCGACAATGACATCACCGCAAACTTCGGCCGCCAGTGCCTGCTTGCCCGTCGATTTGCCGAGGCCGGAGTGCGCTTTATCGAAATTACCCACGGCAGCTGGGATCAGCACCGGAACCTCGAACAAGCGTTGCGCAACAATACCGCAGCTACCGACCAACCCATTGCCGCCCTGCTTACCGACCTCAAGCAGCGCGATCTGCTCAAGGATACACTCGTCATTTGGAGCGTTGAATTCGGTCGCACCCCGTATGCCCAAGGCGACGACGGACGCGATCATAACAACAAAGGCTTCACCTCATGGATGGCCGGAGGCGGCGTGAAGGGAGGAATCCGCTACGGGGCCACCGACGAGCACGGCTACCAAGCCGTCGAAAACAAAACCCATATCCACGACCTCCACGCGACTATGCTCCACCTCATGGGACTCGATCACAAGAAGCTCACCTACAATCACGCCGGCCGGGATTTCCGTCTTACCGATGTTCACGGAACCGTGGTTCGAGAGATTATCGCATAGGCGACGAGGGCGCGAGAACTCAACCCACGCTATATATGAAAATGAAAACTGCTACCCAACTGTCTACTATCCTCCTCTTGATATCACTCACCTCCTGCGTAAAAACGGGCCCGCTCAATCCCAGAAGTCCTGCCAGCCCCGGTGGAAGGGTAATACTTCCCATCGAGAGAAAAGCAACCAGTCCGGCAAGTCCAGGAGGCAGGGTGGTTTTGCCACGTGAAGCCCGGAGGATCGTCCACCGTGGAACTACCTACTACACTCATGGTGGATTATGGTATAAACCTGGGAGGCGGGGCTACATAATTGTTTCCCGTCCTTACTAGAAGCAATCGGTTCGCTGAAAAAGAAGCGCGGCGTCGAGCGGTCATCTGTCCTTGTTTTCCAGAGGCAGACCCGCATTTCTCCATGAATCGATTCCATTGCTGAGCACATGGATTTCATAATCCCGTCGAGCTAGTTTTTTGGCAACATTCCTCGCCTCCGGGCAGCCGAGATTGAAGCAATAGAGCACCACTTTTTTGCCCGCTGCCAGAGCCTGCTGGATCTCTGGATCACGCTTCTGCACCTCTTCGTCGTAATGCGTATACGGCCAGTTCACAGAACCCGGGAGGTGATCGATTTTGTAGAAATAGGGCAATCTAACATCGTAAATCAGCACTTCGTCCGATTGCTGAAGCGGGAACAATTCATCGATATCCATTCCGGAGATTTTGCCCAGCTTCGCGTTCGTCGGAGGCATTTTCACCGGCTTACTCACAGGTATGAATTCTTCCCTATCGGTTTCGCCGGGAGCGATTTCTTCCCGGATCGCTTTAGGCTCGCCCGCGCACGAAACCATCAACAAAACCTGTGAAACGAAAATTCCCTTTCGCAACTTTCCCAAAAAACCTACCGGCCGCTTCCCAATCATCATTCATCACTGTCGTGGCATCCCCGGCCCTTGGTCAAAGGAGAAAAAATTGGAATATACCGCTATCCAGCGATTACCCCGTTCATCCTGATGTCGTGCTCTTCCATTGTGATTTCATCGACCAATTGATATCCGAAACAGACGCCGATCTTCACAGCACCCGCACGTGCTTTTTCCAAAACCCGATCGTAGTAGCCTTTGCCCCGCCCCACACGCCCGCCTTTCAGATCGAACCCTAGGCCCGGACAGAGAAAGAGATCGATTTTTTCCACGGCTACAACCTCCAGCCCGTCCTTCGGCTCCAGAATTCCGTAAGCCCCCAGCTCCAGATCCTCTTCAAAGGAGTTTACCCGGAAAAATACCAGGTGATTCTCCACCACTTTGGGGAAAACAAACACACGCCCTATCGCCTTCGGCAGACTGCGGAGATCCACTTCACCGGGTAAAGCGGCAAAGATCGCCACCACATGAAGATAGGTGCGCTCCCGTAGATATGCGATGATTTCAGCCACCACATTGTCCGAATCACCCGGCCCGTGATCATCGATCTTCCGCCTCAATTCCTGCCGAAGAAGAACCTTCCGGTGCTTTCGGGTTAAATCACCCGCCAAGTATTCTGCTAATCGATCATCCGGATTTGTCACTGGCTAGATTCCTCTCATTTCTTCGTTTTTACAAAAACCGCCTTGTCCTGGCAAACCTTTGCTGGCCACTCGCTGAGCCCACGGAGTGCCACGCCATTCCGAATGAGAAAGAGATGATAATTAAAGTCTCATTCATGGCTACTTTCCATATTGACAGAAACCATCTTTATACTAGCGTGAAGGTTAATGCACCCCGCACCTCCAACAACCATTTATCGAGTGACCCGCACGTTTGCGGGTAGCTTCAGGGGATGGTGTGTGCACCGTTTGGCTGCCTTACGGAATTAGGGGGTAGAATCCCAAGATTTGGGCATTGCCCGGATTCTCCCGCTCCAAAAAATTCCATATTTTTCGACTAACCCAGCGGCACTCTCCATTTCTGAGTGGCGCAACCAATATATTATTTATGAAACCGACAATTAAATTGAATCGGGCGGACAAATTACGCCTAAAAACATATATAGAAGACGAAAATCAGAGGCCGCGCCCGAACGCGGATCAGAGAACCGCGCTTTTGGATTTTCTCTCACTGGCAAAGGTCCCGAAGGAAAGTTCCAATCTTGAAGATTTCGTGGGACTCCATGACCGCGTGGTGATCGAGTCCTCACAGAACCCGACGGATAGCTTCGCATTCTCCATCGTCATGCCTGAGGAAGCCGATATTGATGCGGATCTTATCTCCATTCTTAGTCCCGTTTCTCTTGCCGCCCTCGGCAGAAAATCAGGCGATACGATTCAATGGGAAGCTCCCGGAGGTATCCGGGAAATGCGGATCATCTCAATCATGAGACAACTTCAGGGAGTAACTCAACCAGCAGCTATCTAGGCCAGAAGCTCCTCCCACAACATTCCAACCAAGCAACTATATGAAAACCGACACTAAAAAATATCGTATTATCCTCAATGATGGCAGCCAGGAAATCGCCAGCTGGACACAGGACGAAAAGCCGCCGGCCGGTCTCGGTGAGCATTTCCAAATTCCGGAGAAAATCCGAAACAAGTATCCATCCCTATCAGGTGAAGCGATGATCTTCCGGATAGAGCTGGATGAAGCCGCTGATATTTTCTACGCGGACGTGGTTCGCGAGCATGCGCTGGCTTATTAAAATCAAAAATCCAGCTATCAGGAGAACGGTGATCAGAATTTCCTCAAAGTCGTGTTCTTAATGAATCGATCATCGCTCTCCGGATAATCGAGCGTGTAGTGCAATCCACGCGATTCCCGGCGTCTCAGCGCACACTCGACAATCAAGCTTGCGACGGTGACCAGATTTCTCAGTTCCAGAATATCCGCATTCACCCGGTGTCCCCAATAAAACTCACGGACTTCCTTCTTCAGATTCCGTAATCTTGCCGCTGCACGGCGTAGGCGGTTGTCCGTGCGGACGATCGAAACGTAATCCCACATCAGGCGGCGGATCTCATCCCAGTTGTGATAGATCACCACCAGCTCATCAGGCTCCGCCACATCTCCGTGATGCCACTCGGGAATCAGCGGTGGATCGATCACCGGCTTATCAGGCGGATAAAGTCTCATCATCTCATCCAGCGCCAGCCTAGCGAGAACATTGCCTTCCAGCAGCGAATTCGAGGCTAGGCGATTCGCTCCATGGAGCCCTGTGCTGCCAACTTCACCGACGGCATATAGTCCTCTCACGGAAGTCTTTCCGTTAACATCCGTCTTCAGCCCACCACACATATAGTGAGCTGCTGGAACTACTGGAATAGGAGTAGTTTCGCAGTCGACACCGAACTTCATCAAGGTTTCATAGATATACGGGAAATGCTCCTTCATGAAACCCTTTGGCTTGTGGGTAACATCCAGATATACACACGCAGCACCTGTGCGTTTGATTTCCTGGTCAATGGCACGAGCGACAATATCACGCGGCGCGAGTGAGCCCCGGGGATCAACCTTTTTGGTAAAATCTTCTCCCTTCGCATTGCGCAGGATACCGCCCTCGCCGCGCACAGCCTCGCTCACCAGAAATGATCTCGCCTCAGGACCAGTGGCAGCCGGATTGTAAAAACAGGTGGGATGGAACTGGATAAACTCCATATTCGCAACGCTCGCGCCCGCACGCCAGCCAAGAGCTACGCCATCTCCGGTAGCAGAATCTGGGTTCGTGGTATAGAGATAAACCTTCCCGCATCCTCCGGCGGCAAGCAGCACCCGGTCCGAGCGGAAGATGGTTACCTCACCTGTGTTTTTTGCCAGAACGTAAGCTCCGAGAATCCGATCATTCGAGACCACATCGAGGCGGGCGGAAGTGATCAGATCGATCACAAAATGGTTTTCCAATAGAGTGATGTTCGGCTCTTTTCGCGCGGCGGCCAGCAAGGCTCTTGATATCTCCCTTCCAGTGGTATCCCGCGCATGGAGTATGCGGCGATGGGTGTGCCCGCCTTCCTTTCCAAGCATAAAACGGCCGTCCTCCTTATCAAACTCCACTCCGTAGCTCAATAGATCATCGATGGTATCATCACCCTCCTCAATGATGCGGCGGACGACCTCCTCATCGCATAATCCCGCGCCGGCATCCAATGTATCGACAATGTGGCTTTCCACGGAATCCCCCTCCGCTCGTAAATTTTCCGGAAGCACCGAGGCGATGCCCCCCTGGGCCCAAGCGGTATTCGATTCTTCAGCCTTACCCTTCGTTAAAACAACTACTGTGCCGTGCTTCGCCGCGCGCAGCGCAAACGTCAGGCCGGCAATACCGGCACCCACCACCAAAAAATCCGAACTCATGTGGGCTGATCATGAACCGGTTCCGCCCACGGAAAAGCCGAATTTTCGTTTAGCTGATCCGTCGGGCATCCCCGGCGCGGGATAGATCGACTTTTACAACAGGATTTCGGCAGGGGTGCCGTGGAGAAAATAGCTTTCAGAATTCTCCTTGCCACGCTTTATGAAGCCCAGCCCATAGCTCCCGGAAACACTGGTGACCTCGCCGCATACCTTCCCTTCGTCATCCAGGAGTTCTCCCCCTTCGGCCACGTCTTCCGTGAATTCGAATTGGACCAATCTGCGGTTAACTTTTCCTGCGGATTTTATCCGGGAAATTACTTCCTGCCCGATATAGCAGCCCTTGTTGTATGAGATATCGGTGATATCCAGCCCTGCCTCCGGCGGGAGCATTCCTTCCTTCAGCTCCACGCCCCACCTCGGAATTCCGTTTTCGATACGATATCTTTCCAGCTCCCCGGCATCCATGGCATCTGTCAAAGGCTCCCCGGAAAAGACATCCCAGCCTTTGAAATCCAGTCGTTTGGAAGCACGGATCAATCCTCCCGTTTCCGGCTTCTCTGCCAGATGGGAAATGAAAAACTCCCCGCTCCGGTCCTTCACCTCGACATCGTCCGCAATAAGATAGCGGGTCAGCCGAAGCTCCAGTTCCTCTGTCTGGGATTCCTCACAAAGAACCCAGACCGCCCCGGGGGAGTCTCCCTCCGTCAGCCAAATACGGAACTGCAGTTTCCCTTTTGCGTCGATCACGCAGCTGGGCAGCGACTCTCCGGTGCCGAGCACCTTGCGGACATCTTGGGTAATCTGCCCATTGAGGAACCTCACTGCATCCGGGCCGCAGAATTCGAGCAAGCCAGTTTTTCCTAGATCAATCTTCATATGCTTTTACCAATGCTGAAAAATCCAAATCCGCAGCTCCATTTCCGCACATCTGCTCCATTCGTGTGGATACCGCAGAAATAGCCGGAAGCTTTACTCCCGCCGACTCACCGAGAGCGAGAGCGTAACAACTATCCTTCCACATGTTCGCCATGGTGAAATGAGGATCGAAATCACCATTGAGCATGGTCGGATATTTCATCGCCATCAGCGGTGAACCGCTGCCATTTTGAATTGCAGCCTTCGTAAAAACCTCCGGATCAACTCCGTGTTTTTTCGCGATCACCAAGGCCTCGCTCATCGCTTGAACGGTGCAAGCGGATATGAGGTTTGTAGCGAGTTTGGTGACCGTAGCCGCACCGATTTCACCGCAATGCACCCGCCCCTTCGAGGTAACGGAAAGGAAGTCCGATACCTTCCCGATGAGCTCTTCGTCCCCTCCGGTGTAATAAAGCAACTGTCCTGCGGCAGCGGCCTCCTTGCTACCGGTAAATGGTGCATCAAGAAAATCACAAGCTTTCGCCGCGCATTGCTCTGCGAGCCAGAGCGTAGTCGGCAGGTCGATCGTCGAATGGTTGATCACCAGCGTCCCCGGCTTGAGAGAATTTTTCGCCTGAGCAAAAACTTCACGCACCATCGGCACATCCTTCAAGTAAATGGAGACCAGATCCGCATCCGCCAGCGCCTCTCCCGCAGAGCTTTTTTCTCCATCCAGATCTCGGAAAGTCCGGCTCCAGCAGGTGACCTCATACCCGGCTTCGAGGAGATTTTCCCTTACCCTTGAGCCGACAATTCCCAAGCCCAATACGGCTACTCGTTGTTTCATTTGAAGAGATTGATTGGATGTAAATTCCAGACTGTGGATCACTCCTGCCTTTGTAGGGCGAGAGTCACTAGCTTCGCAGCCTGCTCCTTGATTTCCCTCACCTTTTCAGGTGTCGCTTCCTCACCTTTCTTCAGCACCATCTCATGGCGCAGACCGGCCAGCACATCGCGCATTTCGAGATAGTTCGGACGCTCTGAAATCCGCGGCTCCAGCCCGGCGACAGACTCGGTATAATAATCCGCGATATCTTCACGCATCACTTTCTCGGCACGCTCGGGAGAAAACTGCTTGTCCACGGCAACTGTCGCCACCTCCAACGCCCTGATCCATCCGCCCAGCGAGATAAGATGCGCGAGATCCGCATCCCGCAGCGTCACAAGCTCGATCTCCACATCCTTCTGGGTAGCAGAGAGCTCTTTTTTCAGCTGCTCCACATCCTGTTTTTTCGCACTTTCCAAAAGACTCGCAGCGTGTCGATTGATCCTATCTCCCGCCCCCAGAGCCTTGCCATAGCGGCTTAATTCCGAGGCCATACCTTCCACTTTATCCATCTGCCCCGCCTGCACGATCAGGAATCCATCCGCAATGAGGAAGCCCAGCTCTATTGCCAGATCGGCACGGTCCAAAGGCATACGCTCGCCTACTTCCCTTTCCGTCTCCATCAAAGGTAGCGGCATCAAAAACTGCAGCGTATCGAAAAGTTTGGCAATCGACGGCGCGGTAAACTCGTTCACCCCCAGTTCGGCACGGACGTGCTCGTCGGAAAGCAAATCCTCGGGGACATTGGAGATCTTCTCGCCCTCCTGCCCGAAAGCCAGCCCGGTCATCAGACTTCCGATCGCCAAATTTTTCCAAAATTTCATAAACGGAAAATGACACCTCTGCGCGTCCTCCGCAATCGCCAATTATCGACCCACAGAGGTCATAAAAACCGGCTTATCCCGGCAACTTACTCACCATCACTTGACCCGCCCGTCTCCTTCCCTTATTGCAAAACGCAACAAGCACCATCATGTCCAATACGATTATCTATACCAAGACAGACGAAGCTCCAGCTCTCGCTACCTATTCTTTATTACCGATCGTTGAGGCATTCTCCAAGCCAGCGGGCATCAATGTCGAGACCCGTGATATCTCCCTCGCCGGCCGAATTCTCGCCCAATTCCCGGATCTTTTGTCGGTTGACCAACAAATCGCGGACCACCTCGCCGAGTTAGGTAAAATGACCCTGCAGCCAGAGGCAAACATCATCAAGCTCCCCAATATCTCCGCCTCCGTTCCACAGCTCAAAGCCGCGATCGCGGAGCTCCAGGCTAAAGGCTTTCCAATCCCGAATTACCCCGATAGCCCGGCCAGCGAGGAAGAACAGGACATCCGCACCCGGTATGCGAAGGTGATGGGCTCCGCTGTAAACCCCGTATTGCGCGAAGGCAATTCCGACCGGCGCGCCCCGAAAGCTGTCAAAGAATACGCCCGCAAGCATCCGCACAGCATGGGAGCATGGTCCGGGGAGTCCAAGACTTCCGTCGGCTCCATGAACGGCAAAGGCGATTTTTTCTCCAACGAAAAGTCCATCTGTGTGCAGGAAGATACAGAGGTAAAAATCGAATACATCGGCGCGGATGGGACGGTAAAGGTCCTCAAGGAATCCACTTCATTGCTTGCCGGGGAAATCCTTGATGCCACATTGATGAGCAAGGCAGCTCTTCTGGATTTCCTTGCCACTCAGATTGAGAAGGCGAAAAAAGATGACGTCCTCTTCTCGCTTCATATGAAAGCCACCATGATGAAGGTCTCGGACCCAATCATTTTCGGCCACGCGGTAGAGGTGTTTTTCCAGGACCTCATCGCGAAACACGCGGAAACCATCTCAGAACTCGGGGTCGACTTCAGAAACGGCTTCGGCGACCTCGTCGCAAAGCTCGATAAGCTTCCTGCCGACAAAAAAGCAGCGATCGAAGCCGATATCGCAGCCGTCTATGCGGAGCGCCCGGCAATCGCCATGGTCAACAGTGACAAAGGAATTACCAACCTCCACGTCCCATCCGACGTTATCGTGGACGCCTCCATGCCGGCCATGATCCGCACATCCGGCCAAATGTGGAATGCTCAAGGCAAACAACAGGATACCCTGGCTGTAATACCGGATTCATCCTACGCCGGTGTCTACCAGACCGTCATCGATTTCTGCCGTGCAAATGGTGCGCTTGATCCCCGGACAATGGGTTCCGTGCCAAACGTCGGGCTCATGGCCAAGGCGGCGGAAGAATATGGTTCCCACAATAAAACCTTTGAAATGCCGGGCCGCGGCACGGTCAAAGTCACCGACGCCTCAGGCAAAGTAATCATCGAGCATGAAGTCGAGGAAGGCGATATCTGGCGTGCATGCCAAACAAAGGACGCATCCATCCGCGATTGGGTGAAACTCGCCGTAAATCGCGCACGTTCTTCCAATACCCCAGCGATTTTCTGGCTGGATGAAGCGCGTGCCCACGATGCCCAGATCATCGCCAAGGTGAACACCTATCTGGCAGACCACGATACTTCGGGGCTGGATATTTCCATTCTCGCTCCTGCGGAAGCTTGTTTGAAATCCCTCCAGCGCATCGTCAAAGGTGAGGATACCATTTCCGTCACCGGCAATGTTCTGCGTGATTACCTCACCGATCTCTTCCCGATCCTTGAAGTCGGCACGTCGGCGAAAATGCTATCCATCGTCCCGCTGATGAACGGTGGTGGACTTTTCGAGACAGGAGCCGGCGGATCAGCCCCAAAACACGTCGAGCAGTTCACCACGGAGAACTACCTGCGCTGGGATTCCCTGGGCGAGTTTTTCGCGTTGGCGGCTAGTTTTGAGCACCTTGCGGATGCACAGAACAATCCACAGGCGAAGGTTTTGGCAGAAACCTTGGATCAGGCGACCGGCCAGTTCCTCGAAAATGATCGTTCTCCTGGTCGCAAGCTGGGCACGATCGATAACCGCGGTTCCCATTTCTACCTGGCACTATACTGGGCACAGGCATTGGCGAAACAGGATCAAGATGCCAGCCTGAAGGAAAAATTCACGCCCGTTGCCGAAGCGCTCACTCAAAACGAAGAAAAGATCGTTGCTGAATTGATCGCAGTGCAAGGTTCACCAGCCGATATCGGAGGCTACTACCTCCCGGATGATGAAAAGGCCAACAAGGCACTGCGCCCGAGCGAAACTCTGAATCAGATCCTTGCAAAAATTTGATGGAACTCACCTGTGCCCCGGCTGCCCACATCGCCCTTCGAACGGCATGACGCACTAGCAAGCCAGCCTCCAGGTGATCGGGTTTCCTGATCAACCAGAGGAGTAGCCTTTGTATCGGAAGGCTACTCCTCGTTTTTTTAATCGTCATCGACCAGAATCTCCCGCTCAGGAATTTTGCTCGTGGAAGCCGTGGGGAGCACAACCGGCCCGCAGCACTCTTTCTGACCTACTTTTAACTGGCAAACAGAGGTATCCGCCTTAGCATTTCCTTTGTGAAAACGACCTTTGCGCAATCTACAGCTCTCCTGCTATTGGCAATTTCCGCAGCACTTTCCTCCTGCGGAATCGAACATGCTGTAGCACCTGCCAAACCCACGAAATTCCTTACATCCACGGGAACAGATACCACCGCGAGGTTTTCACGCCTCCCCTTTGAGCACTCTTGGCGGGCGCCAGAAGTCAACGTCACGGATTATAAGAATATCATCGTCCGCCCGGTAACTACCGCCTACCTCCACGATGAAAATTGGGAGCGTAGCAAATCAGCTGAAATCCCCGATAAAAAGGCTTTCAAAAAGCGGTCCGACGCCTTGGCCAGACACTTCACAAAACAACTGAATATCGCGTTCTCAGATCCGATTTGCATTTTTTATAAAACCACAGACACCTCGAAACCTCATACCTTGATTCTTGAAGTGGCCCTGACAGAGGCTCACTTTCCGGATCCTGCGGTTAAACCGCTGGAAGTCCCCTACTGTGGCTTCGAAGCGCGCGTCAGAGACGCGAAAACCGGAAAGTTGATTTCCACAGCCTCCGACCGCCGTGGTCCGGATCTGCATTTGAACGAAAACAACCCGCACATCACCGACAATGATGAGATTTGCTCGATCTGGGCCCGTCAGCTGATGGAGGCATCCAATCGCGAGATCTTTGCCAACGTGAGACGGAAATTCATCACAGTGGATTAGACAGGAAGACTGGCCGGATAATTCTCCTTGTCCTTCCTTTTGCCCGTCTTTTTGTCTATCCGATTACTTTTCTTGTCCCTCAGGCGGCGCACCACACGGCGCTGCTCTGCACGATCTGTTCAATGACCGGGATCTGATTTCACCGGCAAGTGACGTCCGCATACACGGTCAAAAACCGGCCCGGTGATCAGAGTGGTCACAATCGCCATAACCACCAGCACGGCAAAAAGGCTCTGCCCGATGACCCCGCGTTGGAGCCCTATGTTGATGATGATCAATTCCATCAAGCCTCTGGAGTTCATTAATGCTCCTATCGCCAGAGCCGTCCTGTTGTCTTCGCCATTGAATCTCGCAGCAGCCCAGCAGGCAACTCCCTTGCCCAGAATTGAGACGAGCAATACCGCAATGGCGACCCAGAGCACGGAAGGATCAAGCATCACGCCAAGCTCAGTATTCAATCCGGAAAATGTGAAAAACATCGGCAACAGGAAGACGACCGTGAATGGCTCCAACTTCTTTGTGATCCTGTCTGCCAGCTTCCCTTTTGGCATAGCAATGCCTAGAACAAAGCCTCCGAAAACCGCATGGATACCGATTGCGTCCGTAAACCATGCCCCCAGGCAAAATAACATCAAAACACAGGCCAGGGCAGCATCTCCGTTCGTCTCTTCCGCCCATCGGGATATTTTCCTCAGAAAATACCGGCCCGGCCCCAGCATAATGGAGGCGTAGGCGATACCGCCACCAATGGCCACTACAGCACCTCCTGTATGCCCTCCAAAACTCGCCAGAACGATGGCTAGCACACACCATGCGGCGACATCGTCAATGGCACCGGCGGCGAGAGCGAGAGTTCCCAGCGAGGTTCCCGATAGCCCTCGCTCCCGGATAATCCGGGCAAGCATAGGGAATGCGGTGATTGCTATGGCCGCGCCCAAAAACATCCCCGCATGAATGATCTGTGTCCCTTCCGCAAATAATCCCGGAACGGTCACCAACCACGGTGCCAGCAATCCACCCAACATAAATGGAACGATCATGCCCGCACCGGAGACCCAGGCAGCGCTTCGCGCCCTTTGCCGGAAAAGATCCGTGCGGAATTCCATGCCCACAAGAAACATATAGAGACCAACCCCCAGTTGACCGCCGACATATAGGATTTCCCGAGTTTTCTGCGTGAAGAGCGCTGCACTCATTTCCGGAAAAAAATGGCCCAGTAACGAAGGCCCCAGGAGAACTCCGGCGATCATTTCCCCAACCACCTGTGGTTGACCGATCTTTTTACCTAGCCAGCCAATAAAACGACAAGCGATCAGGATCACCGCCATTTGTAGGAAGAACGCTGCTGCGTTTGATTGCATAGAGCGGTTTCTATCCAGCTTCTGCACGGATGCAACACATGAAAATGATGGAGAGTTACCTCCCCCCAACCGAAGTGAATCCACATCCACTCCGTTCAGACCGGGTGGGTGGATGATCATTCGATCTCTGTGCAATTTTGGGGGGAGGTACCGACATCAAAGTGGGGGGAACTTCGTGTCAGCCGCAGAATCGTAGTCACAGCGGGCCTAAATCCTATGACGCGATCACGTTAAAAAGGCCGTTTTCCCCCCCTCTACCATCTCCTAAGCGTTCGCGGATCTTTCAGCGGATCCATACCCCTTAAAAAGCGAATCGGCAGGACAACCGGGGGGAGGTTGTGTCTGCCGACGCTTTTGATTGGGTGATATGCAATTGGGGGGGAGTTGCCAACGGTTTCCAAGGCCCGGGGGGAAAGCCCTTTCGTGCTGACAAAAGAACCATGCACGAAAATCGGCCATCCTTCCATCCCGCGATGACGTAGTTTTGGCCGTTTTTCCCTAATTTCTATTTTCTAACATTCCAGGCACTTCAGCGGATCCATACCCTCTAAAAAGCGAATCGGCAGGACAACCGGGGGGAGGTTGTGTCTGCCGACGCTTTTGATTGGGTGATATGCAATTGGGGGGGAGTTGCCAACGTTTCCAAGGCCCGGGGGGAAGCCCTTTCGTGCTGACAAAAGAACCATGCACGAAAATCGGCCATCCTTCCATCCCGCGATGACGTAGTTTTGGCCGTTTTTCCCTAATTCCTATTTTCTAACAATCCGGGCACTTCAGCGGATCCATACCCCTTAAAAAGCGAATCGGCAGGACAACCGGGGGGAGGTTGTGTCTGCCGACGCTTTTGATTGGGTGATATGCAATTGGGGGGGGAGTTGCCAGCGTTTCCAAGGCCCGGGGGGAAGCCCTTTCGTGCTGACAAAAGAACCATGCACGAAAATCGGCCATCCTTCCATCCCGCGATGACGTAGTTTTGGCCGTTTTTCACCTACATGCAGAAAATCTACTCATCGTCACAGAACGAGCCGCATCCTGCCGAGGACTGATGGTAGCAATTTTCACAAAGCGCTTCATCTCCCATTATTCCTATCGCAACACCTCCGCAGCGATCGCAATCCGATTCTGATACCGGTTTCGATCCTTCAATGACCTCGCTGGACCCGCTTTCAGACATGGCGACTAATTGGCGGGAAAGAGTATTTCTTCCTCACCTTGTGCACCACCACGCCCGAACTTATCGCCGATATCCTTGCTGGTTACATAAAGCATGAGGGAAATCAATGCCAAGGCGCATGCGGTTTGTATAACCTCCAGAGCTTTTGCCTGCACAGGCTTGCCAGCGATTTTTTCCAGAATCGCAAGAGTGATATGGCCACCATCCAAGACCGGGAATGGAAGCATGTTCAAAACCGCCAGATTTACGTTAAACAGGACCATGAATCCCAAAATACGCCTCCAGCCGTCATCCGTCTGCAACAGCGAATATAGCATCTGGCCGATTCCCACCGGACCGCTCAGATGATCCACCCCAATGCTGGAACCTGGATCAGCAACGCTGGTGATCGTCACCCACATCATCTTCAAACTATCAGCTACCTGGGCAAATGGATTCGGATGAACGATGCGGACATCGATGTCGTTTGCCTGATCCCAGAGGACGCCGATCATTGGTCCCCGGCTTTCTGGTTTAAGAGGTTTTTCCGGGGTGATGGAAATTTCGGCATGCTGCCCGGAGGCCTTCTTCACACCCAGTTTCACGGCCTTGTTTTCATTCGTTTCGAGATATTGCGCCAACTGGGATGCGCTGAATATCCGCTGATCATCGACAGACTCGATAATATCGCCCTTGGCGAGGCCGGCTTTGTCCGCAGGACTGTTTTCGATCACCCCGCCGATGAGCGCGGTGCCTGCCGGTGCAAGACCGACCTGGCGGAGCCCGCTACGTTGGAACCAACGACTTTCCGGGGTATTGAATCCACTCGTCAAAACAAGGGGCTCCTCCACTCCCGGGCGTTTTACCGAAAAAGTAATCTTATCCCCACTGCTGAGAACGATGCTTTCCGTGATACTCTCCAAGGTCCCCATGAAGCCATTAACCGGCTTGCCATTGATCGTCAGAATCTGATCACCAGCCTGCAATCCCGCCTTCTCCGCAGGGCTTCCTTCCAGGACATAACCAATCGTTTCCGTAGGTAGGAAGTCCTTCGGCTTCCCGACACCCCACACCACAACAGCGGCCGCCAGCGCTAGTAAAATCGAAAACAGCGGCCCTGCGATAGCCACAATAATTTTATCCAGCGGGGTGATCGGAGGAAGGGATTTACGCTCCGTATTCCCACCTTCGATTGATTCCATCGGAGCCATCTGTGGAAGTGCCACAAAGCCCCCCGCCGGGATCCACCCCAGCCCGTATTGCACCCCGTTGATCGTCTTTTTCCAGATCGGCTTTCCAAACCAGATCTGAAAGCGATCGATCTGCAGTCCGCGCCATTTACCAGCAAGGAAGTGCCCCAGCTCGTGGACGAAAATGATGATATTGAAGAGCATCACGACGACGACGATCAGCAAAAGAATGTTAAGAGCGGTAGGGAGAGCGGTCATGGGTATTCAGAGAATGCAAGGGAAGCTACCCCACCGGCAAAATCCCGCAAGCCTTTAGACTTTTTCAGAAATGGCAGACATACCTACGTCTGTGGGAGGCCGGAAAAACTCTTTCTTGAACTTTCGTTTTTGAAAATCGAAGTTCCATCCGTGATTACCGGGCAAACCGAACTCAACACCCTGCCCGACCTATCGGCGAAGGAAGTCCAGGCCCTGCATTCCGCGGATCTGCTGACCGTGGCGGATCTTGTTTCGTATTTCCCCAAGCGCTATGAAGACCGTCGGCAGTTCGATCGATTCCCGAATCAACCTACTGCGAAGGCCGTTTGCCTGATCGGCGGGGTCATTGATGCGCGCACGAAAGGTTTTGGAAAAACGCGCTTTTACGAGGCGATCGTAATGGATGGCTCGGGTGGCGTTTTCGGCTCCGGAAAGATCACCTGCCGGTGGTTCAACATGCCTTACATGTCGAAGGTGATTGCAGCGGGGCACCAGGTTATCGCCTACGGAAAAGTCAAAGAAGCAAGCGGCCGCCTGATTATTGACCATCCGGAAATCGAAGTCATCCGCGAGGATGAAGAAGAGGCCGAAACGATCCACCTAAACCGTATCGTCCCAATTTATAAGAACATCTCCGGCATCAACCGGCGTCGGTTACGGGAAATTATTCACCGGGTCGCCACAGCCTGCTTGGGCGGAGATGAAGCCCCGGCGCTTCCGTTCCCCTATGAGGTCTGCGGAACGGACCGCGCGAAAGATGTTTTCGAGACACACTTCCCGGGATCCGAGGAATCCGGGAAAATCGCCCGGCGGCGTTTCGCCCTGGAGGCATTTTTCGTGTTGCAGCTAAACGTGGTATGGCAGCGCACCCGATATCTTTCCCACAACGGGCGGGTTCTCGGCAAAAAAACGACATTGCTGAAGGCATTCTATGAATCGCTCCCTTTCGATCTCACCGGTGCACAGAAGCGATCAATCAAGGAAATCCTCGCAGATATGCGCTCGGAGCGCCCGATGAACCGATTGCTGCAAGGAGACGTGGGGGCTGGAAAAACTTTTGTAGCCATGGCGTCCATGCTCCTGGCTATTGATTCCGGGGCGGATGCGGCGCTGATGGCTCCGACCCAGATCCTGGCGGAGCAGCATTTTCTCACCTTCCAAAAATGGCTTTCCCCATTGGGGGTAAACCTTGTCTTGCGCACCAGCTCGCGGCGGGAAGAGGCTGTGGATTCACACGGACCGACAATCTTTATTGGCACTCACGCGCTGCTTTACGATCCCGAATTATTCAGCGATCTCGGTTTCGTGGTGATTGATGAACAGCATAAATTCGGCGTGGTGCAGCGCGCGTCGCTCATCCGCCAAGGCACCCTGCCAGATGTCCTGGTGATGACCGCCACTCCCATTCCGCGCACACTGACGATGACAGTGTATGGCGACCTGGATGTTTCGTTGCTCGATGAAAAGCCCGCGGGCCGGGGAAAAATCGTCACAGCGCTCAGAAATAAGCCGAAACAGAAAGACATCACCGACTTCGTCAAAGCCCAGCTTGCGGAAGGCCGCCAGGCGTATCTGGTCTACCCGCTTGTCGAGGAGAGCGAATCAATCAAGGCGGAGTCCGCGATACTTGCCCACGGGAAATGGCAGAAGCGGCTAGGCGCAGAAAAGGTGGGCCTTCTTCATGGAAAGCTCCGTCCGGAAGAGAAAGACAGCGTGATGGAAGATTTCCGCAGTGGAAATACCAAGGTTCTCGTTTGCACGAGTATTATCGAAGTCGGTGTGGATGTGCCTAATGCAAATCTTTTGATTCTTCATCATGCGGAGCGTTTCGGCCTCGCTCAGATTCATCAGCTGCGCGGACGTATTGGCCGTGGAGAGCACAAGTCCTATTGTATCTTGCTCACCGATTCAAAGCTGCCAGAGGCTATCGAGAAGCTTTCCGTTCTCGAGAAATCCAATGATGGTTTCGAAATTGCCGAGGCGGATCTCCAACTGCGCGGGCCGGGTGATGTTCTAGGCACCGCCCAGTCCGGACTCACGGATCTGCGCTTCGCGGATTTTATCACCGATACCGATCTCATCCGGGAGGCTCGCGCACTCGCGGACAATGTTTTCCGGGAGGACCCCACTCTGACCCAAGCCCATCGGCTCCTCCGCCCGCTTATCTCGCAAAACCACGAGACCCAGGGAGCTCACTGAGGCATGAGATCCGGCAAGCGCGTTTTTTTGGAGACAGTGTCATCCATGGCCGACTCAAGGAACCATTCCGCTATGGTGGAGTATAGCGGATAGTCCGTGATCAAGACATTGTTGTGGTTGCCGCCCGGGATGATCAGCCACTGTTTTTTATCCTCGTCCGGCAGCGCATCGAAAAGCAATTTACCGGATTCGGCAGTTACGAAATTATCATCATCACCGTGAACGAGGAGCGATGGAATATGGATTTTTGCGGCTTCATCACATGGCCGGATCTCAGAAAATTTCACCCCCGTTCTCCAGCCATACACGTGATTCGCAGTGGCTTCGACAAGACCGCCAAGGGCTAGACCGAGAAGGGAATCTGTTTTTTTACCGATGACAGTCCTCAAGCTATCGAAGGATGAGACGACCACCATCGACCGAAACGGAGATTCCGGTAGCGCAGCTGTATAAACGGCAACGCTGCCACCCATCGATTGCCCGAAAAGCATACAAGGATCCCCGGAAAATCCGTATTCACCGGCCGCTTCCTGATAGCATTCCAAGACCATTGGAGCCTCCAGAACACCATAGGTCGTGAACTTCCCGGGATTACCCCCATGCCCCGGCAAATCCAGAATCAGGCAGCGGAATCCTACTGCGCAAAATCTCTCCGCCACCGCAAGGTAATCCTCTTTCATTCCTCCCCGGCCGTGCAGAATCACGATCGTCCCAACAATCTTTCCGGAAGCCGGGATTTCCACCCCCCTCTCGCCCAGCTGCTGGCGGATCAGCCCCGCTCTGGGCGAAAACACGCCAACGACCTCCGGAGTGCACAGGAGGGCAGGCACTCCCTGGCTGGAAGTGAATGTCTCAACCGAGTAGCCCGCCTTCGCAGTTCCATCGAAAAAGGCCGAAGCTCCCGCATGAATCGGGCGCCGACCCGGCTGGGCCACTTCGTTGGCACACCACCATACAATGACTCCGAAGAAAATCACCACTGCCAGAAGAAACCACACAGCCATACGAGCCATCAGCCTTTTCCAGGGAAAGGCACTGCTATCGCTCGCTGGAGTTTTCCCGTCATTCATCGTGTGGGGAAACTTCATCAGAAGCGGTTGAATCAGCCAAGGCTCACTTTTCATTCATGCTTCTTGCTTCATGTCCTTTGCTCGGCTCAAGTTATAGAGTGACGAAAACCGAATACCTCCTTCGCGAAATGCGATCCCGCCTGTGGGTGAAACCCGCCATCATGAGCCTGGCAGCGGTGCTATGGGTGAGCTTCGCCTATTTTGGAGCTTTTCTCCTTCCCGAGGACATGCGGGTGGTGGTGAAAAGAGAAATTCTTATCAACCTTCTAGGCATTATGGCGTCCACGATGCTCACCGTAGCCACCTTTTCTGTCGCGGCAATGGTCAGTGCCTATTCCGCGGTTTCCACCACCGCCACGCCCCGCGCCACGCGCATCGTGATGCAGGACAGGTCCTCGCAGAACTCGCTCACCAGCTTTCTGGCAGCATTTATCTATGCGATCATCGCACTCGTGGCCATCAGCATCGTGGAATATGGCGCCGGCGGCAGAGTCCTGCTTTTCGCGGGATATTCGGGAGTTTTGATCTGGGTGCTCATCTCATTTGTGCGGTGGGTCGATAGGGTATCGAAACTCGGCCGGATGGGAGATACCCTGGAGCGCGTGGAAGAATCCTGCAGGGAGACCTTTTCCTCACCGGAAACCATGGGGACCTTGGGTGCCAAAACCGCTGATGACAGCCCGGTGACCGGCGCACGCATCACTGCGGATATCATCGGCTATGTGCAGAATATCGATGTCGCCGAGCTCAACGAAATCGCCGGCGAATTGGGAACAAGCATCCGTGTGATGGAACGGCCGGGAGCTTTTGTCGATCCCCACGACGCATTGGTTACCGTGTTGAATCACCCGAATCTGGAGGAGGAAATGATCACCCGAATACGGAATACCTTTCAGCTGGGTGATTCCCGCCGGGTAAGCAGCGATCCACGATTCGGCATGATTCTACTCTCGGAAATCGCAGACCGTGCACTTTCGCCTGCCGTGAACGATCCGGGAACCGCCATCGTCGTGCTTGGGATCCAAGTCCGGCTGATGGAAATGTGGAGCCAGCATCATAACAAAGAAGAAAAGATAAAATACGAGCACATCGAGGTGCCCCCCTTGAGCGCGGAAGATCTATTGGATGATGCCTTCACCGCCATCAGCCGAGACGGAGCGGGAATTTTCGAAGTCGGCGCACGCATTCAAAAAAGCCTCGCGGTCCTGGGCAGATTGTCCGGCGGAATCTTCGCCAGTGCGGCACGACGTCATTCAAGGTTGGCACTGGAGCAGGCAGAGCTTTCGCTTGTGACCGATGACCATAAGAAAATCGTTCGCCAGCTTGCCGAGCAGGTGGGTAATCCGGCGAACTAGGAGTCACTTGGCGGGGCTACGGCTTTTCCACGAAAATTTTCGATGCGTTCAATACGAGATTATCTGCCGTGGAGCTCTTATCCACCGTTCCGGAAACTTTGACCACGCTCAGTTCTTTCAATCCGTTCACTCCCTTGAGATTACCGGATAACACGCGCCCGTCCTCACCTAGAATTTGAACAGCGGCGATGCTTCCACGTTTCAGCTCATTGGAGTCACAGCAGGCATCCCATGGTGTCGCACAGGAGTCTCCGGGGTTTTTATCGCAAGTCGTCAGCTTCGCGGGATCGCCCAGAATAAATGAAGCACGCCCGTCGACAAATACCTTCTCACGGCCCATCAGCTCACCACTGAGTGTGATTTCATCCCCCGGCTTTACCGAAGTGACTGCGGTATGAATTTCCCGGGCACCTTCGGGAGGCGTATCTGTAAAATACTTTTCAAAGGATACGTCCGGAACCACAGCTTGGGCTGATGTCGGGACTTCTTTTTTTTCGCAGGCTGTCATGAGCAGCGCTGCCAGTGAGAGGGAAAGTGTGGATATTATTTTCATAGTAGTTGGTTGGTTGAAGGTTAATTTCTTTATGAACGCAAAGCCTTTGGAAGAGAAGGTTTCAGACAACGGATCGCAGGAGGAACCGAACCCAGAATACCGAGCAAAATCCCCGTTAACAAACCCGCGACCGCCACCTGGGGAGAAATGGTGATCGTGAATGCCCCGATTGAAAATGGAATCGTCGCGCCATCCAGCAGAACCAACGCGATGATTGATGCAACCATGGTCCCTGCCAGACATGCGATCAAGCTCTCCTGCATGAGACTGAAAAAGACCGCCGCGCGCCCGAAACCGATCGCCTGAAGAGTCGCGAGCTCCCGGATGCGGGAAGCGAATGCCGCGTATAATGTATTGAAACCACCGAATACAGCTCCGGCGGCAACCAATCCGGCGGTGATCCATGTCATCACCCGTAGTGGCTTGAAGAAAGCCCCCAGCGCGGCGTAGTAATCGCTTTCCCGCAGTGCGCTTAGCTCCAGATCGAGACGCTGCTGACTGAAAAGATCCACCTCGGAAAAATCCTTGGGCTCCTCCATACGGAGAACCACGCACGATACCGTATCGCGCTGGGAGATCATTCTCAGGTCTCCAATGACTGCCCAGATTTCGGACTCCATGACCGTTCCCGGTGCTGCGAACAGGCCGGAAATTTTCAGTTCGGTATTCTCGATCCGGACGGTTTTTCCCGGTTGCAATTCAGCCTCGGGCAGACCGAGTTTGCGCCATGCGAGTCTTCCGAGCATCACCTCACCTGCCCGTGGGAAGGTGCCCTTGAGTATGCGCACCTCGGGATGAACCAACAAAGCCCTGGGGGTAACGCCACGAAAGAGCCCCTGCCCTCTCGCTCCGTTCGGGATTTCGATAAACGACATATAATGGATCTCTGTCGAAACCGCTGGCTTGCCCAAGGTCTCGGATACGCCCCGTATGCCGGCTTCCGCGATTCCGCCCAAAAGCTCGCTCACCTCGCTACGCTGGATACTTTCCTCACTGCCGGCACCGAGCAGGATCGCATTTCTCGGTGAGCCTGAGGCGGAAAGCACCTGCTTCATTCCGCCATTCAATGCGG
Organism: Luteolibacter algae; assembly: GCF_042683045.1. NCBI lineage: Bacteria > Pseudomonadati > Verrucomicrobiota > Verrucomicrobiia > Verrucomicrobiales > Verrucomicrobiaceae > Luteolibacter > Luteolibacter algae. The sequence goes on from NZ_JBHUIT010000007.1 coordinate 26,630, forward strand.
TGGCCGCCATCACGAGTAGCACCACCAGCGCGGAGCCACCCACAGTTTGCAATAATCGCGATTTATCGCGGAACAAATTTCTAAGCGCGTATGAGAGAGGAAGCATAAAAAGGAAATAGCGTTAAAATGATTCAGGAACGCAGGGATTTGACAATCGGCTGACGGATTGCGATCAGAGCCGGATGCACGGACGCGATCACCCCCAGTAACAGCGCCGCGCCGGTGGCCAGCAGTGCCGTGGAAACCTCTGGTAGAATGGCCAGCGTATGCCCCTCGCTACCCATGGTAAAACTCTGCCAGCGTAGAAAACCCCATGCCAATCCGGCTCCCAGAATACCGCCCATGAGGCCGAGCATTCCCCCTTCGCTGAGGACCAGGAACATGATCGTGCGACCGGGATAACCCAGTGTGCGAAGCACCGCGTTTTCCTTCACCCGACTGCGCACCATGAGCAAAATCGCATTCGCCACGAGCGCAACCACTGCAATCACAGCACCCAGACCCAGCCAACGGGTAAAGCCGATCAACTCGATAAGCTGCCCGGCAGTCTCCGCGAAAAATGCTTTCTCCGGCCGGGTGTTTGTTGGCTGCTGATCGGATTTGAAACGGGCATCGATGTCATCCGCCACCTGCTTGAGGTTTTTCGATTCGTTCACCCGCACATTGAATTGCGTGACGATTCCCAGACCGGTTTTGGAAGCTTGTTGAAGGAAGTCCAGCTTTACATAGGCCACATTATTGTCCTGGGCAAAAGGAGACCTGATGATACCTACCACATGCACAGTAATTCCCACTGCGTCGAATTTATCCCCGGGTTTGAGCCCGCGGCGTTTTGCAAACTGTTCCCCTACGAGTGCCGCATCACCGCGCTTCACCCATTCCGCGTCACTGCCTTCGATGATCTCTATCTCCGGGGCAAACTTCTTCAGCAATGCTTCCGGCACACCGCGGAAAGTGATCACGTCCAAACTTGCGCCGCAGTTATTCACGGTGATCTTGATCGGAATCACCTCACGCACGTTCGGTATCCTCCGGATCTCATCCGCGTAATATTCCGGCAGCTGGCTGGTCATCGGGCAGAAGCGGTTTTCCCTATATACGACAAGTGTGGTATCCGAGGCAGTCTCCTCGGTAGCAGCGGAAAGCGATTGCTGAAGGGTCTCCACCGAGGTGAAAAGAAACATCCCCGAGGCCACGCCCAGCACGGTGAGCGCCGTGCGCAGGCGATGGCGTGTCAGCTGTTTCAGAGCAAGTAAAAGCAGAGCTGTCATACGGCCAATTTATTGGGATCTTCAGTTAGCAGCTGGCCTTTATCCAGATGCAGTGTCCGGTCAGCTGCCATTGCTGCCCGCGCGTCGTGCGTGACCATTACGATCGTCTTCCCATGGTCCCGAGAAAGTGAGCGAAGCAGATCGAGAATCAATGTCGCGGACTCCCGATCAAGATCTCCCGTCGGCTCATCGGCTACTAGCAGGGCGGGATCTGCCACCAATGCCCGGGCAATTGCCACGCGTTGTTCCTGCCCGCCGGAAAGCTCGCTGGGCGTATGCTGGGAACGGCCATCCAGCCCGACAAGTTCGAGGGCAGCCTCGGCTTTTTTCCTACGCTCCGCCCGGCTGAGATCGGTGATGAGCAGTGGGAGTTCGACATTTTCCAGGGCGGTAAGCACCGGGATCAAATGGTAAAGCTGGAAAATATATCCCACGGTGCTCGCCCGCCATTTGGTGAGCTGCTTCCGGGAAAATCCCGCGATATCCTGACCGTTGATAACCAGGCTGCCGCTCGTAGGAGTATCGATTCCCGAGACCAGGTTCAGCAAGGTCGTTTTCCCGGAGCCGGAAGGTCCCATCAGAGCCAGAAATTCTCCGCGCGGAACATCCATATTCAGGTTTTCCAAGGGAGTCACCAGGTTTGGGCCCTTCTTATAAGATTTCGTGATGTTTTTGCAGGAGATCATATCAGTCATTGAAAATTGGTTTAAGACGTTGTCCGGCTCTCACGCCGGTGGCATCGAGAACGACCCACTCACCGGGACGCAAACCGGAATCGATGCGGACCAAACCGCCCTTTTTTTCTGAAAAAGTGACAGAGCGGGATTCCGCGCGAGAAGTCTCCGGATCACATATCCATACACTCCCGCCACTCAGCGCTCTATCGGGCACATAAACTGCCACGCCCATTGCGGAGGAGATTTCGGATTTTCCGCTGCCTTCGGATTTCGGCGGAATCTCGAAAAATTCCACCCGGCTCAACATTTCCGGGCGGAGCTTTCCGTTCGGATTCTTGATCCTCACTTTTGCTTGCAGAGTATTGCGCTGAAGATCAGCAGAGCCCTCGATCCGGGTTACTTCCCCTTCGAAAACTTCATCGGGGAGCAGATTGCAGCGAATCTTAGCCGTCTGTCCCACTCCCAGCCCAGCCGCATCCGCGAGTGGAACATCCACTCTGACCTGAAGATGCCGCGGATCGTAAAGGATAGCGATCGTGGCGCTGTCCATGTCATCCATGCCGAGCATTTTCTTCTGGCCCGGTGCCGAGACCAACTTCAGGACCCGTCCGTTGATCGGCGCGGTGATCCTTGTCCGGCTATGGGCAAGTTCCGCTTTCTCCAGATCGATTTCAGCCTTCTGAATGCGTGCCTGGATTGCCTGCACTTCAAAGGCGATCTTGTTCAGATTTTCCGCAATCCCGGCGATCCTGGCATTGATATTATCAATTTCCGCCAAGCTCCGCGTATGATCGTAGCGCACTTTCTGCATTTCATCCGCAGGAATGGCACCGGAGGTGAGCCGCTCGTAGCGCTGCAACTTATCGGCTGCTTCCGCGGCATTTGCTTCCGCAATCGCCAGCTGCGCTTTTTCCGCATCCATCTGTTTCAATGCGGTCTGGGTGCCCGTGCAATGCGCCTCAAATGAAGCTTTCACATCCGCCAGGTCGGCGGCTTTCGCATCGCGTTCCAGCCGGGTGTCTATGCCGATCAGCGTTGCGATAAGATCGCCCTTTTCCACCAGCTCCCCTTCGTAGACGAAGACCTCTTCCACCACCCCATCGGTGAGCGCGGTAACCTTTACCGGAAGTGGATCAGGCTCGACCCAGCCGGATGCCTGAAAGAGTAGATCGCCGTGAATTGCGGTTGTTTCTCCCTGCGGGATCTCATTTTCCAACGCTTCTTCAATACCTACGGCATGTGCTACCGGCACAGCCTTGGCGGGAAGTAAACGATCGCGGAAAAGTAAACCGAAGATCAGTGCGAAGCCGAGAAGAATGGCCAGCGGAAGTAGCCAGAACGCGAAACGCCTGCCAGTGGCTGGCTTATCGCCGGAAGGATTGGAAAGTAGGTGCCCGATGTCCGGGTCTGTGGATGACATAGGTGTATAAAAATCTGGAAAAAAGACGGCACGAAGGCCCGGAGATGATGGAATTCGGCGCGATAAATACAAACGGCCGAGGCGAACTTCACTTCAGATCTTTTTTCTCAAATCAGCAGCCTTTGCTGCAAAATATACAGCCGCGAGATCAATGGCGGCCCGCGATGCATCGCTGCGGCCGATGACTCGAGCCGGGTAGATGGCAATAAGTCCGGTAGCGAGACGGGCGCCAGTGTCCATACCAGATCCAGTGTGGGCAGGTGCGATGGATTGGCCTTATCGGCATTTGGCAGGACCTTTGCCGAGATCATACAATCCGGTTCGACCGGACGGTGCGGTTCATTCTTCCCGCAGCAATCTTTTCCAGTCGCCGGGCATTGATCCGCATAGTCGATGAACGCCATGCTCATCGTGCAGAAATGCCTCTGCACTCCGGCCACGGGCAAAACCACGGTCATGAGGGCAAAAATGATGAAGGAAAAGAAACGCATGGTTCTGAAGGGGAAGATACATTCCACGGAACATTCCGCAAGTCCGATGCTTCGCACCTGGCATTTACGCAGAGCACCTCACCGCCTTTTCACAAAACGATCACTGTCCGAAACGAATCGTGATTCCCTTTTTCGCCCATGCTGCGGCAATCTCGGCCTCCAGTTTCTCAAATCTTCCATTGCCCAGTAGCTCGGCCAAGGCATCTTCTCCGGTTTTCCCCTCATGGAGCCCCTTCAGAAACGCCGTGATTGCCCGCGCACGCCCATCTCCTTCCATGTGGAAAAAGTAGTGGGTCAAAAGCAACCCGAAGCCGTAATTCAAATTCGCTCCCGCACCACTGAAGCGGCGGTAATCCATTAGCATAAAGTCCCGCAATCGTGGCACTATCAGCTCGGCCCCGAGATTTCTACCTCCTTTTCCTTCCTCACCGAAGGCAGTCACATACTGCTTCACCGCATTTCCATGAATATCCGGCCTGAAGTATCCGGTATTATAGGGAGTGACTGCCACATACTCCGCGAGACCTTCGGTAAACCAGCCTTTTGATCCATGTGAGTAGTAAGCGGCTGGCGTCAGCTGATGGACCAACTCGTGAATTAGCACCTGATTCTTGTGATTCACATCCCGACTGTATCCGGTGCCTCCTTTGATAAGACCCAGACTTTCCATCGGCACCAGCACCAGCCGGTGCTGCGACAAAAAGCAACCGGCGGATCCCTGCGGACCTCCCGATCGATAGTAGGCCTCCGATTCGCCGAAAATCAGCACACGCGAGCGTGAATCAATCGTCTCGCAGCTCATCAGGGAAAGCGGAAGCGCCGCAAGATACGCCCTCGTGCTTTCAAAAATCGTCGTAAAATTTCTCAGTGCGTCCAGCGTGATTCTGGAATCACTATGGAAACGATAGCTCGGGCTTTCATAAATATAATGGCTCTTGGCCGCATCCTCGGAGACGACCTTGCAGGCACGGCTGCCTGTAGCACTTGCCTGACGTGGCCACGGCCTGCCAAAATTCGACCGCAAGTCCTCGATGGGAGCATTTGCCGCACTGCGAATTATCGACTGGGATTCCGGACTCAAATCCAGCAGCGCAACGGTGAACAATCTCCCGCCTTCCATGCGGAACACGACCCGCGTCCCTTCCGTGCGGACAAAGTCAGCCTCGAAGATCTGCCCGTGGGAGTTTTTCCAGCTAGCCGCGAAACAGCTGCCGGCAATCACGTGCATTGCCACGCCTAGGAAAAGCATTTTTGAAAACAACATATAAGCGCAAGAGATGAACTATGGTCAAAAATCTATGCTTATCTGCGGATCCAACCAAGCTACAAACACCCCCACTCACAGCTTGGGTGGCAACCACCTGATCGTTAACAGTCTGGCTGGGCTAGCACCGGGATATAATTCCATGTCCGCGTCTTCAGCAGAATGACTGATACATACAACGCTCCCACAACCTCCATCTTGGCACAAGAAGTGCCCACTCTTCCCCCACGGAACGCTTTTGACAAAACCCCCGCTATCCCCAACCCTCCCGCTCTAAGAATTTTCCCCTAGAAAACACCATCCAATGAGCCTTTATCTGGACTACCTGAAAGAAATCGAGAAACGCAAAACCGAAGGTTTGCACCCGAAACCCATCGACAGCGGCGAGCTAGTCGCCGAGATCATCTCGCAAATCAAAGATCCGGCCAACGAGCACCGCGCGGATTCTCTCAATTTCCTGATCTACAACACCCTCCCCGGCACCACCAGCGCTGCAGGAGAAAAGGCACGTTTTCTTGAGGAAATCATCCTCGGCACCTCCGTCGCGGAAGAAATCACCCCGACCTTCGCCTTCGAACTCCTCTCCCACATGAAGGGCGGAGCATCCATCGAAGTGCTCCTCAACCTCGCTCTCGGTGAAAGCGCCGAAACCGCACAACAAGCGGCCAAGGTCCTCAAAACCCAGGTCTTCCTCTACGAGGCGGACATGGAGCGCCTCAAAACCGCTTTCGAATCCGGCAACGCCATCGCCAAAGACATCCTCGAAAGCTACGCCAAAGCAGAATTTTTCACCAGCCTCCCCGAGGTTCCCGGGGAAATCAACGTCGTCACCTACATTGCTGGCGAAGGTGACATCTCCACCGATCTCCTCTCCCCGGGCAATCAGGCACACTCGCGCTCCGATCGTGAGCTTCATGGAAAATGCATGATCTCCCCGGAAGCACAGAGCGCGATCCAAGCCCTTCAGAAAATTCACCCCGACAAGAGCGTCATGCTGGTCGCCGAAAAGGGCACCATGGGCGTCGGCTCCTCCCGCATGTCCGGCGTCAACAACGTCGCACTCTGGACCGGCCGCCAGGCCAGCCCCTACGTCCCCTTCGTCAACATCGCCCCCATCGTCGCGGGCACGAACGGCATCTCACCCATCTTCCTCACCACCGTCGACGTCACCGGCGGCATCGGCCTCGATCTCCAGAACTGGGTCAAAAAGAAAGATGCCGAAGGTAACAACGTTCTCAACGAAGCCGGCGACCCCGTCCTCGAGCAGGTCTATTCCGTCGAAACCGGCACTGTCCTCACCATCAACACCAAGGCGAAGAAACTTTTCCAAGGTGAAACCGAACTCATCGATATCTCCAAGGCTCTCACGCCACAGAAGCTGGAGTTCATCAAGGCAGGCGGCTCCTACGCCATCGTCTTCGGCAAAAAACTCCAGACATTCGCCGCGAAAACGCTCGGCATCACAGCCCCAACCGTCTTCGCCCCTTCCAAGGAAATCTCCCACCCCGGCCAAGGCCTCACCGCCGTTGAGAAAATTTTCAACAAAAACGCCGTCGGCACCACCCCGGGCCTCGTCCTCCACGCCGGTTCCGATGTCCGCGTTGAGGTGAACATCGTCGGCTCCCAGGACACCACCGGCCTCATGACCTCCCAGGAGCTCGAAGCCATGGCGGCCAAAACCATCTCCCCCATCGTCGATGCGGGCTATCAATCCGGCTGCCACACCGCCTCCGTTTGGGACCAGAAATCCAAAAACAACATTCCGAAGCTCATGTCCTTCATGAACAACTTCGGCCTCATCACAGCCCGCGATCCCGAGGACAAATACCACGCCATGACCGACGTCATCCACAAGGTCCTCAACGACCTCACCGTGGACGAGTGGGCCATCATCATCGGCGGAGACTCCCACACCCGCATGTCGAAAGGCGTCGCCTTCGGGGCAGACTCGGGCACCGTCGCCCTCGCCCTCGCCACTGGCGAGGCCACCATGCCCATCCCCGAGTCCGTCAAAGTCACTTTCAAAGGCGAGCTCAAGCCCTACATGGACTTCCGCGATGTCGTGCACGCCACCCAGCTGCAGATGCTGAAAAAATTCGGCAACAACATCTTCCAGGGCCGCATCATCGAGGTCCACCTCGGCACCCTCCCCGCCGACCAGGCCTTCACCTTCACCGACTGGACCGCCGAGATGAAAGCCAAAGCCTCCATCTGCATTTCACAGGACGAAACCCTCATCCAGTCCCTCGAAATCGCCAAAGGCCGCATCCAGATCATGATCGACAAGGGCATGGACAACAAATCCCAAGTCCTCCAAGGCCTCATCGACATCGCCAACAAGCGCATCGCCGAAATCCGTTCCGGCGAAAAGCCCGCCCTCACCCCGGATGCCAACGCGAAATACGCCGCCGAGTTCGTCGTCGATCTCGACATCATCGACGAGCCCATGATCGCCGACCCCGACGTCAACAACGAGGACGTGTCCAAGCGCTACACCCACGACGTCATCCGCGCCCTCTCCTTCTACGAGGGCAAAAAGGAAATCGACCTCGGTTTCGTCGGCTCCTGCATGGTCCACAAGGACGACCTTAAAATCGTCTCCAAAATGCTCGCCAACCTCGAGAAGCAACAAGGCAAAGTCGAATTCCAAGCCCCCCTCGTTGTCGCCGCGCCGACCTACAACATCATCGATGAACTCAAAGCCGAAGGCGACTGGGACATCCTCCAGAAATACTCCGGATTCGAATTTGACGACAACGCCCCCAAAGGCACCGCCCGCACCGAGTATCAGAACATGATGTATCTCGAGCGCCCCGGCTGTAACCTCTGCATGGGCAACCAGGAAAAAGCCGAAAAAGGCGACACCGTCATGGCCACCTCCACCCGCCTATTCCAAGGCCGCGTGGTCGAAGACTCCGACAGGAAAAAAGGCGAGTCCCTACTCTCCTCCACCCCCGTAGTCGTCCTCTCCGCCATCCTCGGCCGCACCCCAAGCCTGGAGGAATACAAGGCATCCGTCCAAGGCATCGACCTAACCTCCTTCACCCCACCGGCAGAAGCCATGGTCGCCGCCGCCTCCTAGGAAACGCCCGACAAAGCTCCTAATTTCAGAAACCGCCCCTGCTCGCAGGCGGCAATTTTTTCGTGAAACGAATCAGACTAAGGCCGATGACTGATTTCGCAGAGATCAAGGGCCGCACCATGCCGCCTCCATAATACTCAACAATTAGTTTTCAATTTTCGAGTGTGGCTGCTAGAAATTCGCCTTCCAATTGGTGAACCTGGATCTGCTGATCTAGCAATCTAAGAGATTGCCAAGAGTCTATTGATTTCAGTCAGACACTGAGACTATTTCGGATGATAAGATAAGATTCAGCGTGAAGCTTAAGTGCATTTTAAATACAAAAATTATTTATGATTCAACCGACAGTGAATTCTGATTTGCGGCCATTTCACGAATTCGCTGAATATGTCACAAAATTGGTTCAGCTCAGTAGAACTTCCCATGTTGAACCAGGATGGGAATCGAAGGTCGATGCTGCCCTGAATGGGCAAGCGGGGGCAGAGCTACGTCGAGTTTCACCCCTGAAAACTAGGAGGGAATTTGGGGCCTTTTTTACTGGAACAGATCTGGGAGCTAGACTGTTAGATCTGTGCTCCGCATTTGATCGAAATAGTGTGATTTACGATCCCACTTGCGGAGCAGGTGACCTTTTAGTCGCAGCGGCTCGTAGGTTACCGATAGAGAAAAACCTAAACGCCACGTTAACTCAGTGGGGTAAGCAGTTGATTGGAACAGATTTACATCGAGAGTTCGTTCACGGCGCCCGAATTCGCTTAGTTTTGTTGGCTCGCCAGCGTCATCGATCTAATTCAAAGCTGAAGAAGACTCCTGCGCAATTCTTCCCTGAAATTAAAGTGGCCAATGGGCTTCGGCAAATTCATTTGCTCAAGCAGGCGACGCACCTGTTGCTCAACCCACCATTTGGGCTTGAGAAGGTACCAAAGAATTGTGCATGGGCGAGCGGGAAGATGACCCTCGCAGCTGAATTTGTCGCAAACGCAATGGAGCATGCAAATGAGGGGGCTGAGTTATACGCCATTCTCCCAGACGTTTTACGCTCAGGATCGTTTAGCGAAAATTGGCAAAAACATATCGAACAGTTGTCAGAAATACGACGAACGCAGTCTTTTGGTATTTTTGATTCAAGTGCAGATATTGATGTTTTCCTTTTGCATGCTATTCGGGTGAAGCAAAGAAAGTTGACTCATTCAGGTTCATGGTCACCATTGATAGCCAAGAATCGCACTACATTAGGAGATCTCTTTGAGGTACGTGTTGGAACTATTGTTCCACATCGTGATGAGGAGATCGGCGAATCATATCCATATATTCATGCTCGTTCTGTTCCAGCTTGGGCTACAGTTCGTGAGTTTAGCGAGAGCCGCTTGCATTCTGGACGCCTATTTCAACCGCCTTTTGTCGTCATCCGACGGACTTCGAGGCCAGAACAACAGTATCGTGCAGCCGCGTCAATTATCGCAGGAGACGTTCCTGTCGCTGTCGAGAATCACTTGATTGTGTGTAGCCCTTTAGATAGAAAAGTCGGCTCTTGTCGCCAGTTGATTAAACAGCTCAAACTTCCGACTACTAACGATTTTCTAAATGATAGAATTCGCTGCCGACACTTGACGGTTAAAGCGATTAAACAAATTCCAATTGAAGGGTGACCAATGAGTGACAAAGAACTACTGGGTAAATACCCTTTCGACATTAATGCTCGAGTTACTATTCAACTAGGACGGGAAAGCATCTCTAGTTCTGTGATTGCATTCTCGGAGCTAGTAAAAAACTCATATGATGCCGATGCCGAGGATGTAAATATCACTTTTTCCAAAGAGCCTACGAATGGAATCATCACCATTGAAGATAATGGAAATGGCATGTCCTTGAGCGTCCTTTTGAGGCGCTGGCTGCTAATTGGGACAGATAATAAGCGTGGTGATGATTTGTCCCGTTCAAAAAAGCGTGCATTGACAGGCGCTAAGGGTCTTGGCCGACTTGGTATTGATCGGCTCTGCGAAAAACTCATTCTTCAAACAAAGACGGCCGACATGAAGGACCTTTTGGAGTTGCATGTCGATTGGGGAAGATTTGAGGAAGATGGCCATTCACTATCAGATATCGAGCACGACCTTTATAGAGTAAGCCAGAATAGTGAAAATGTTAATTCATTTAAATTTTGTGAGAGTAGTGTTTCGGGCACACGCGTAATCTTACAAGGTGTTAAGGACGAGTGGAATGAAGAGTTAATTGATGAGCTAGCAAAGGAGCTGTCTTTGCTTGTATCTCCTTTTGGAGGAGTGAATGATTTCAAGATAAGAATTCACGCTTTCAACAAAACCATCCAAACAGTGGACCCTTCGCCGATACTTGATGGAGCTTTGTGGAAGCTTGACGCCGAAATCGACGCGAAGGGTGATGTCAGCGCTTCCCTCTATTCGAAATTTTTCGACGAAGATATTAAGATGGATCCAGTTCCCTGGGCGCAATGGTTGAAAGGTAGAGGAAGCTTGCCTGATTGTGGTCCCGTAAAACTTAGTCTCTACTATCTGCCTCAGGTTCCTGAGGTCCTTGAACGGATCGATTATACGAGAAAAAATTTCCGGGGCTTCATGGCTTTAAACCAAGGAGTGCGCATTTATCGCGATCATTTTCGAGTAAAGCCGTATGGAGACCCAAACTCTAAAGGGGATTGGTTAAATCTAGCGTTCCGACGGATCTCAAGTCCTGGCGGAATCTCACAAGGTGGTTGGAAGGTTGCCCCAAATCAATTGATTGGCGCGGTGTTTATTGGCCGTAAAGAAAACTCATTACTCGAAGATCAAACAAACCGAGAAGGATTGCAGGAAGGAACAGCTTTCTCAGACCTTCAAGCCGCAGTTCTCAAGTTTGTAGACTTTTTTGAATACGAGGCGCATCGCTCTGCCGAAAAGAGAGGCATAGGCCAACTCAAAGAAGAGCTCCGAAAAAGCGCGGAGAGCTCCCGTAATGTCGCGAAGCAATCAATTGCTGAGGCCGACAAAATAACCAAGACGCTTGAGACTAAGTCAGGAGCGGAAGACCGGGATAAAAACATAAATGAGTTGAAGATTAAGATGGAGGCGGCGAAGAAGGCATTAAGAAAATCCGAAGAGGACGGGAACGCATATGAGAACCTGCTCAAGGATGAACTGAAGGCTTTGGATGATGAAAAGAATACACTTTCAAATTTGGCATCACTTGGAATTTTGAGTGTTACTTTTAGCCATGAGGCTTTGGAACATTGCAATCTAGCGGCAGCGAATGCCAAGAGATTGAAGAAAAATTATGAGGATGGCCTATTCCAACTGTTGTCGGATCAATCCGAAAAGTTTTTGCAGAACATAAAAGTCATAGTCAACAGTACCAAGTTCATCCGGAATTTTTCAAAGTTCGCACTAGGTAACGTTCGTCCTGACAAACGAAGGATGAACAAAAACTTGCGCCTCAACGCGGTCATTGAGGAAGTATTCGAAGCAATGGCTCAATCATTGGGTGAAAAGAAAATCAATTTCGATTTGTCTGATGTACCTAGTGAAATCGCGCCCATTAGGGGGTTTGAAATCGATTGGGAGAGTACCTTAATTAATCTCATCGCTAATTCAATACAGGCACTTTCACACGTGAAGGGAGGGCGCGACCGCCTGATCAGAGTTACCTTAATGCAGACGGATACTCATATTAGGCTCGATTTTTCGGATTCAGGATGTGGGTTTGAGGCTGGCATTGAGGCGCGAATCTTTGAACCCAAATTTAGCACGCGCAGGGATCTTCAGGGTAATGTAGTTGGAACTGGGATGGGATTATCAATTGTGAGAACCTTCGTAGAAGATCATTCGTCAGGATCAATTATAGCTAGTTCACCTTGCGACATTGGAGGGGCCAGGTTTGAGATCTCAGTTCCCAGATCAGATGTTAAGATTTAATATTTTTAGTAAACATGAAGACTGTATTGTTTATTGATGATCGTCCAGACTCACGGAATACGTATTCGGAGGATTTAGTAGATATATTCGGTCCCAGTGTAGAAATCATTTCGATTGCTCCTTCAGGAACACTTCCGGAGATGTTGTCCGTAATTATCAGTCAGAATCAGTTAGTTTCTTTGGTCCTAGACCAACGCCTCTACGAAAGCGGGGATACTGATTACACTGGTCTGAATTTGGCGGCACTGGTACGAGCTAGTCTTTCTAAGTTGCCAATTTATATTCTAACAAACTGGACCGACAAATTGGATAATACCTATCATGTAGAATATGTGTTCGAGAAAGAAAAGATTACGGATGATGACTATAAAATGGAAGCAACTGCACGAGTGCGTCGACATATAGACGTCTTCGAAGACATTATAGATGAGCGGGAAGATCGCTTTGCTGAATTGCTGCCAAAATATCTTGGAACGCAGCTTTCTGACAACGAATTAGCTGAGTTCCTAAAGCTTAAGGCGGAAAGGATTAAACCTTATTCGCATGAATTCAACGAGGATGAGGAACTTCGTGCAAAGCTCGATGAACAAGCTTCATTACTGGAAGGAATCCTTAAGGAACTCGAAGGGGACCTCTGATGTTTTATCCTAGAATTTCTCGAAGAGGGACATATCGAAGCCCCAGTAAACATGGTGGTTTTTACGCGGATTATCGTGCTTACGCAGTTGAAATTTCCGAGGATTGCAAAATGCGTTGTGTCTATTGTGATGCAAGAGTATCTGAGAACTTGGGGGGTGATTCCTTTGAGCTAGATCATTTTCGGCCTAAGAAGCATTTCCCTCACTTAGAGCGGGATCCGAGTAACTTGGTATTGGCATGTCCTGCTTGCAACCGCTTTAAATCTGCGCACTGGCCAGCAGGGACAACCACGTCCGACACCTTTGTCAAAGGCTGTGGTTTTGTAGATCCATTTACGACCAATCAGTTGGATTATTTTGCGATTAACGAATTGGGGGAAATCTCGGCTAAAGTTGAGCCTGCTTCCTATGTTATCGAACTGTTGAGTTTGAATCGTGCTGCCCGCAATTGTTTACGAAGGCGCCGATTGCTCCTTAAGCTCCAAAAAAGCCTACTGATTAAGATTTCCTCTAAAACTCAGCGGATAGTTAATCTAATTTCGAATGGTGAAATTCAAAGAGATGAAATTATCGATCGACTTGAAAACCTTATGCGATTGCAGAAACAATTAGCAAGCACCCTAGATATTTGAATCTGGGGGCGAGGTATACATGGGAAAATTATTTCGGATCAGTCCCCGCAAGCTAACATTTTCCCCATTTCAGAGATATGAACGCGCAGTCTCACGCGATTGGATTGAAGGCACATCCCTTCGCCCAAGGTTTTTGGGTCAGTGCATTGTCCAAAGTCGCAAGTCTGGCCTGACCCCATTTTCTGGACAGTTCTAAACTAGAGCTAACGTGGCTGGTGTTTGTCTAAGGAGAGGGGCGG
>NZ_JBHUIT010000008.1:0-8709 GCF_042683045.1 Luteolibacter algae
CCGGGGCTGGTCCGGACTTGTGGCGGGAGCCTCCAATCGCAACCAAATGCTTGATTGAAAAAATCTACGGATGAATTTCTTTTTTGTCGTCACAAGCAAAATGACGCATTAAGTATGACTCATCATGACAGTAGTAACAGGATTGGTGGTTATATTAGGAGTTATATTTCTAGTCGGAATTTTTGCGATGGGAGTTTATAATGGACTCGTCAAGCTTAGGAATATGTATAAAAACGCGTTCTCTCAGATCGATGTCCAACTGAAGAGACGGCACGATTTGATACCAAACCTGGTGGAAACGGCGAAGGCTTATATGAGCCACGAGAGAGAGACCTTAGAGGCCGTTATCTCAGCGCGAAACATGGCCTCAGACGCACGTGAAAATGCGGCTGCGCATCCAGGTGATCCTGCAGCACTTGAGAAGCTGGGTAAGGCTGAAGCAGGACTTGGTGGAGTGGTCGGCCGTCTGTTCGCGGTGGCAGAAGCATATCCCGAATTGAAGGCCAACCAGAATATGATGCAACTGAGCGAGGAGCTTACGACAACTGAGAATAAGGTCGCATTCTCACGACAAGCTTATAACGATTCAGTTTTATCGTATAATAATAAACGTGAAGTGTTCCCGAATAATATTATTGCAGGTATGTTCGGGTTTCACGAGGCGGCTATGTTCCAGATCGATGTTGAATCGGAGCGCCAGGCTCCAAAAGTTCAATTCTGAGACTTGAGCAACCCCGATGAATTTTTTCGAGGCCCAAGAACGAGCAAGGAAGTCGAGCCGTTATTTGATATGGTGGTTCATACTTTCTATTCTCGGCGTCGTTGTAGTTATATATTTACTGACTGCAACATTTTTATATTATTCGGATAGTTATAAAGAGGGGTTAAGCCCGATAGATGGAGTATCCAGCTGGTGGGATCCGTCAATGTTCCTTGGCATAGGGGCTGTCGTAGGAGGAGTGATTATGACGGGTAGCTGGGTGAAATTAGCTCAGCTATCCGGCGGAGGAAAAGTGGTTGCACAAAGCTTGGGGGGACGGGCTGTTGAGCCTACAACCACCGATCTCCAGGAAAGGCGTTTGTTGAATGTCGTGGAGGAAATGGCCATTTCTTCCGGAGTGCCTGTGCCGGAAGTTTGGATTATGGACGAGGAGCAAGGCATTAATGCGTTTGCCGCAGGCTCCGATCCCTCAAACGCGGTGATCGGAGTCACCAGGGGCACACTGGATCGTTTGACCCGCTCTGAATTGCAGGGGGTTATTGCACACGAGTTCAGTCATATACTAAATGGCGACATGAAGCTTAATATGCGGCTGATGGGCTGGATTTTCGGGTTGGTGATGCTCTCCATGTTAGGACGAATCATGCTTGAATCTTTTCGCTTCATGCGTGGATCGCGCGATTCCAAAGGAAACGGTGTAGTCATTGCTATCGTATTAGCAGGGTTGGCAGTTTGGCTTGTGGGGTCTGTGGGGGTTTTATTTGCAAGAATGCTTCAAGCCGCGATCTCCAGACAACGGGAGTATCTGGCAGATGCATCTGCTGTGCAGTTCACTCGTGATCCAAGTGGAATCGCGGGTGCTCTGAAGAAGATTGGAGGCTTTAGTGAGCACGGAAATATTTCTTCGCCGAAGGCAATGGAAGCGAGACATATGTTCTTTGCAGGAAGTGGCTTTAGCATGATGATGGCGACACACCCGCCGCTGGAGAAACGTATTCGAGCTATCGAACCGAACTGGAATGGAACTATGCTGGAAGGAAAAGCCGATCCTGTCCACCTTTCCGAATTTTCCGGGTCCATGGGATTTGCCGGTTCTCTGGAGCAACTGGGCGCCGCTCAAGGGCTCGATAATATCGGAGAAAGTGGCCGACTAAATACAAATGTTGGAGCGTTTCTGAGAGAAGAATTACGTCAGGATAAAGTGACATCTTTTTCAAAGAAAGAAGCGAAGTCATTGCTTTTAGGTTTGCTCGTTGCAGCTGATGCGGATGAAAAGAAGTTGGCTCGACGCATTCTTATCGACCACTCCTTTGATGCCGGGGAGATAGAGGCGGTAATGAGTTGGAGCGGAGAACTTGTGAGTTACACCTCCGCGAAAAAATTGGCTCTGGTGGATCTCTCGTTATCGTGGCTGAGGAAGATGAGCAGGAGCGAAGCAGCGGAGTTTGTGAAAGCCAGTCAGGATCTAATCGAAGTGGATGGTGAGGTGAATCTTTTCGAGTTCATGTTACAAAAAGTGATCGAGCGTCACGTATCGGTGGGACTTGGGCTAAAACCCGTGCCTGCGATGAAGTATCGAAATCTTTCACAACTTCACAAAGAGATGAATGTGCTGCTGGGAGCTTTTGGATCGCTTGCCGGTGGTGAGGAAGCGATCGCTCAGGCAGCAAGCGAATATCATGAGCACACAGGCAGAGATCTTCGGTTCGTTCAATCAAGCATGGAAGATGTTTCCAAAGCATTGGAGGAAATGGACGCTTCCACTCCTCTGGTAAAACAGCAGATCCTGAGACTTTGTGGCTTGGTGGCCACCTATGACAACGTTATTGAGAATAGGGAACTGGAGTTGCTCCGTGCTACCGCAGAGGCTATCGGCGCTCCAATTCCGCCATTGGTGAAGAAGTCGATGTAGTCCGCGCTTGCGTTCCCCAATAGCCTCGCGGAGGATTCGTGTGTGGAGAAACAAGGTCGGCCATGGTGGCTATATTTGAATTTGCTTGGCTTGGATGCGCCGCTGATAGCGGTGACATGGTTGTTTCTTTTTGCGAAGACATGGAGGGTTAATTACCATCCTTGGGAAGCATACGTCGCGCTAGGTCTTGTGGTTTGGACGATCCGAATTTCCGCGAAGCTTCTGGAAAGTGCGATGGGCTCGGAGAAGGTGATTTTTGTCACAGCTCACAAAGTAATATTGAAAAGAGCGGCTTTGGTTAGCGGGCTGGCGGCTCTTGGTTTAACGGTTCTTAATTTTCCTTTGTCAGTCTACGCCTATCTGCTCGTCGGAGGGATTCTGGTGTTGGGTTTTTTTGCATTAGCGCTTTTCTCGGGCAAGGAAGATAACGAAATATCTTATGCAAAGCACTCGCTTGCCGGAGTGGCCTTCGCTTACGGAACGGCATTGATGGCTCATGTCTATCTGCCAAATCTCGGTATCAGAGAATTACTCTTCTCGCGCGAATTTATCTGCTTTTCACTGCTCTGCATTATCACATCCACGGCAACGGAAATTTGGGCTCACGGCTCGAACGCCTCCGGCCAATCGACCAGTGTCCTGGATGAGATTACGATCTCTCTTCCTTTGACATTGCTTGGTGCTGCAGCGCTGATTTCTGCGGTCCAGAATGAAACCATGGCAGCACGCCCTTTCTTTTATGCCATTCTTACAGGGGCGGCCTTGTTGCAAGTTCTCAATAGAACACGTTCGAGGTTCGGGATCACCACAGTCAAGTTATTGAGCGCAGTTTGCTTATTGGTTCCCGGATTGATTTTTCAAGCTTATCTGAGAAGCCAGTAACCCGTTCAGAACGAAAATTTTGCCGGAAAGTCTTTGATTTATTGAAACTGGTCGATTGACAGGCCCAACGCTGCTGATAGCCTGCCGCGCCCGCTCCAAGGAAACGGAAGTAATTTTCCGCGTAATATTACCTCGTTGCGGCATGCAACCCGACAATAACAAATACGATGGCAACCAAGAAGAAGACGGCAGCTAAGTCAGCCGCGAAGAAATCCTCCGCGAAGAAATCCTCCGCGAAAGCAATCAAATACGTTTACACCTGGGGCGCAGGCAAGGCCGATGGCGATGGCACCATGAAAGCGCTCTTGGGCGGTAAGGGTGCGAACCTCGCAGAGATGACCCGCATCGGTCTCCCGGTTCCTTCCGGCTTCACAATTACCACCGAAGTCTGTACATACTACTATGATAATGGTAGAACATACCCGAAGGTTCTTCGTTCCCAGATGGAAGAGGGTATTGCGAATATGGAGAAAATCATGGGTTACAAATTTGGCGATGCCAAAGGATTCCCGCTTCTAGTTGCCGTCCGCTCTGGTGCACGCGACTCCATGCCAGGCATGATGGACACCGTTCTCAACCTTGGTCTCAACGACAAGACAGTCGCGGCACTTGCCAAAGCAACCGACAATGAGCGTTTCGCATGGGATTGCTACCGCCGTTTCATCCAGATGTATGGTGATGTGGTTCTTGGTGTTCAAAAAAATCCAGACGAAGATCATGAGCCTTTCGAACATGTCATCGAAAGCTACAAGCATGAAATCTACGGGAAGGATATCATCGATTCCGAACTAACTGCAGAGGATAACAAGGAATTGGTCACCCGCTTCAAGGATCTCGTGAAATCCCGCACTGGTCATGGCTTCCCGGAAGATCCGTGGGAGCAACTTGAAGGCGCCGCTGGTGCTGTCTTCGGCTCATGGATGAACGATCGTGCGATCGTCTACCGTCGTAAATACGGTATCCCGACTGCTTGGGGAACAGCTGTTAACGTGCAAGCCATGGTTTTCGGAAACACCGGTGCCAACTCAGGTTCCGGCGTTGCATTCACCCGTAACCCGGCAAATGGTGAAAACGAACTTTATGGCGAGTTCCTCGTGAACGCTCAGGGCGAGGACGTGGTGGCAGGTGTCCGCACACCGGATCCAGTTGCCGGCATGGAAGAAGCGCTTCCAGCCGCATTCAAGGAACTGATGAAAGTTCGTAAAATTCTCGAGAAACATTTCCGGGACGTGCAGGACGTGGAGTTCACCATCCAAGATGGCCAGCTCTACATGCTTCAAACCCGCAACGGAAAACGCACTGCCGCTGCCGGTCTTAAGTTTGCTGCGGACATGGTGAAAGAAAGACTCATCAACTGGCAAACTGCCGTAATGCGCAACCCTGCGGATCAGCTGGACCAGCTTCTTGCTCCGGTTTTTGATGTTAACGAAGCAGCAAAGGCTACAGTCATTGCCAAAGGTCTTCCGGCAGGTCCGGGTGCTGCATCTGGCAGAATCTATCTCAATGCAGATCGCGCGGTTATTGCCGCGGAAAAAGGTGAGCGTGTCCTTCTGGTTCGTGTGGAAACTTCACCGGAAGATCTCCGTGGAATGATCGCGGCAGAAGGTATCCTTACATCCCGCGGTGGTGTGTCTTCGCACGCTGCTCTCGTCGCCCGTCAAATGGGTAAAGTCTGTGTTTGCGGTGCATCCGGCGTAGAAGTGGATTATGAAAAGAAAACTGTCACTGCCGGTGGCGAGACCTTCAATGAGGGTGACTTCCTTTCCATCGATGGCACAGCAGGCACCGTCTTCGGTGGCGAGCTTGCCACAGAGCCGTCTGAAATCATCACCGGTCTTATCTTCAACAAGAAATCCTCACAGAATACTGAAAAGTATCAGAATTTCGTTCAGCTGATGGAATGGTGTGGCAAGGCTACACGCATGGGTGTCCGCACCAATGCAGACACTCCTGATCAGGTAAAAACCGCAGTCGCTTTCGGTGCCGAAGGCATCGGTCTTACCCGCACGGAGCACATGTTCTTCGAAGGTGACCGTATCGACGCAATGCGCGAGATGATTCTCGCTACAGAAGAGGCTGACCGTAAAAAGGCTCTTAAGAAGCTTTTGCCACACCAGAGAAAGGATTTCTTTGGCATCTTCAAAGCATTGGAAGGCAAGCCAGCGACGATCCGCCTTCTGGATCCACCACTTCACGAGTTCTTGCCAAACACTCCGGAGTCCCAAAAAGATCTTGCCGACAAGCTCGGTGTAGAAGTGGAGGCAATCGCTCATCGCGTTCATGATCTTCATGAGTTCAACCCAATGCTCGGACATCGTGGTTGCCGACTTGCCATCTCGTATCCGGAGATCGCAGAGATGCAGGCACGTGCAATCTTTGAAGCCGCTGCCCAGTGTGTGAAGAAAGATATTCCAGTGCAGCCTGAGGTCATGGTGCCGCTCGTCGGCTACGCCCGCGAGCTTGAGCTCCAGGTGGAAATCATCCATCGCGTGGCGGAAGAAGTCAAAGCAGCCAAAGGCGTTGAATTTGACTATCTTGTTGGCACAATGATCGAAGTTCCTCGCGGTGCGATTACTGCGGACGAGATCGCCAAGCACGCTCAGTTCTTCTCGTTTGGCACAAACGACCTGACACAGACCGCCCTCGGCGTTAGCCGTGACGACATGGGATCTTTCCTCAGCAGCTATCAGGAAAATGACATCTACCCGAAGAACCCGTTCGCGTCCCTCGATACGACCGGCGTTGGTCAGCTGATGGAAATCGCTGTTGAAAAAGGCCGTTCCGTCAAGCCTGACATCAAGCTCGGTATCTGTGGCGAGCACGGTGGCGATCCGGATTCCGTGACTTTCTGCCATAAGCTCGGTCTTGCATATGTTTCCTGCTCACCATACCGCGTTCCTGTTGCCCGCCTCGCTGCGGCACAAGCCGCTATTGCGGAACAAACTGGCAAAAAGCCAGCGCGTGCCGCTAAAAAGGGTGCAAAGAAGGCAGCCAGAAAAGCCGCTAAGAAGAAGTAATTCTTCCTGCAGTCTTTAACCGTTGAGATAGCTTAGGAGAGCCGTTCCAGATATATTTCTGGGACGGCTTTCGCATTTTATAGAAATCAATTCTTCAGTTTGTCATTGATCGGAGTTAGAACGCGTCATGAGTGATCTGTTGGAATTCGCCAGAGAGCTGGCAGCGATCGGCCAAGCTGGTATTACCTACAGCCGGGATCCATATGACCGTGAGCGTTTCGTCAGATTAAGGGAAATGGCCGGGGAAATCTTACAGCTTCCACAGTATTCACCGGATTTCAGATGGCCGGAGGAATTCGGCTATGACACGCCTAAGGTGGATGTTCGTGCTATCGTGTTTCGGGATCACCAGATATTATTGGTGCGGGAGACATCCACAGGCTTATGGACAGTGCCCGGAGGATGGGCTGACGTGAATTTGACACCTGCTGAAAATGCGCAGAAAGAATGTCACGAAGAAAGCGGGTATGAGGTAAAAGCTAAAGCCTTGTTATCAATCATCGATAAGGATCGTGCGGGCTATGATCGGAACGTGAACGCGATCTACAAAATCTTTTTTCTATGTGAGATCGTCGGAGGGGAAGCAAGAACCAGTATAGAAAGTAGCGAGGTCGGTTTTTTTGATTTGGAAAGTCTGCCCGAGTTGGACCCGCAGCGGACCCGCGAAGCTGATATTCGTTCCGCCTATAATCGATACCTGAAGCCGGAGCTACCTGCTGAGTTCAATTGATTTTGGCTTTCATAGGCTCGCTTGCATTTTCACATTTCGTGAACATTATGCCGCCGTGCACCGGAAATTACTACTCGACCAGCTTTCAGAATACGCTGTCACACATCCCGATGAGAATGATGTGATTGATCGTTTTGTTAGCTTCATAGAAAATGAAACAAGATGTTTCGAGCGGAGTCTAGGGATAGGTCACATCACCGGATCTGCATGGGTTGTCAACGAAGATGGCTCAAAGGTGCTGCTGACCCACCACAAGAAATTGAATCGATGGCTTCAGCTGGGAGGCCATGCGGACGGTATGACAGATGTGTTGGCTGTGGCGATCAAAGAGGCGGAAGAGGAATCGGGTCTTGCTGGCTTTTCAAAAGTAGGGGCCGGCATCTTTGATATAGATATACATCCCATTCCGGCACGAAAAAATGAACCCGAACATCTGCATTACGATGTCCGCTATGTGCTCCGTCCCACCGGTTCTCTAAAGTTCATCGTAAGCGAGGAGTCACACGATTTATCGTGGGTGGATATTGATTGCGTGATAAATCATACCACTGAGGAATCAATGATGCGGATGGTTCAAAAGTGGCGGAACATGCGTTAATCAGAGAAAAAAATAACCGGGCATCCATTGTGGAATACCAGGTCAATCGGATTTCTGGTGGATTGTATATTTAGTTCGCTAGAGTTTTAGCCGAGCGCCTGGTCAATATCGGCCAGGATATCGTCGATGTGTTCGATACCGACTGAAAGGCGAATGAGCTCCGGCGGGATACCTCCGGCAATCTGCGCCTCTTCACTAAGCTGGGAGTGGGTGGTGCTGGCGGGATGGATGGCCAAGGATTTTGCGTCTCCCACGTTGGCCAAATGAGAGAAAAGATCCAGTGACTCAATGAATTTTTTGCCAGCATCTGCACCACCTTTGATTCCGAAAACGACCATGGGGCCACCCTTGCCACCGAGGTATTTTCTGTTTTTCTCAAACTGGGGATCGGACTCCAGGCCTGGGTAGCGGACCCACTCGACTTTTTCATGCGCGGCGAGATGTTTCGCCACCGCCAGGGAGTTTTCACAATGGCGCTCCATACGTAGTGGAAGAGTCTCCACCCCTTGCAGGATAGCCCATGCATTGTCCGGAGCCAGACACGCGCCAAGATTCCGGAGGGGACCTGTCCTCATACGCAGGATGAAAGCCAGTGGGGCGAGAGGTTCTGGGAGATCATGTCCCCAGCGTAGGCCGTGGTAGGAGCTATCCGGCTCATCGAAGAGCGGGTGCTTCCCACCGGCCCAGTTGAACTTTCCTCCGTCGATAACGATACCGCCGATGGACGTCCCATGGCCGCCTAACCATTTGGTTAGGGAATGAA
The DNA here is from genome assembly GCF_042683045.1 of Luteolibacter algae. Classification (NCBI taxonomy): domain Bacteria; kingdom Pseudomonadati; phylum Verrucomicrobiota; class Verrucomicrobiia; order Verrucomicrobiales; family Verrucomicrobiaceae; genus Luteolibacter; species Luteolibacter algae. The sequence goes on from NZ_JBHUIT010000008.1 coordinate 8,624, forward strand.
TGACGATATCCGCACCGTGTTCGAGGGGGCGTAATAAGGCCGGGGTGGTAAAAGTGGAATCAACGACAAGCGGGAGCCCGAGGGCA
>NZ_JBHUIT010000008.1:8757-9185 GCF_042683045.1 Luteolibacter algae
TGAGACTGTTTCAGTGAAGAATGCACGCGTCTTCTCATCGGCCGCCGCAGTGAAATTTGCCGGATCGTTCGAGTCTACCAAGCGAACTTCAATCCCCAGCTGTGGCAGGATATTTGCGAATTGGGTGTATGTGCCGCCGTATAGATTGCGCGCGGAAACAATGTTGTCACCAGCTTCGGCGAGATTGATGATGGTGTTGAAAATCGCCGCGGTTCCGGAGGAATGAGCAAGCCCGCCCATCTCTGGTGCTCCTTCGAGGAGAGCGATACGCTTTTCCAATACATCATTGGTAGGGTTCATCAACCGTGAGTAGATATTCCCCAGTTCCTTCAGTGCGAAGAGATTTGCCGCATGCTCCGTGGAGTTGAAAACGAATGAAGCGGTGCGGTAAATTGGCACCGCGCGGGAGTTGGTATCCGAGTCTGGTT
>NZ_JBHUIT010000008.1:9251-234327 GCF_042683045.1 Luteolibacter algae
GGCTAGAATTTTCCGCGGGAAACCGTGGCCTGGATCTGGCGGGAAAATACCGATCACGAATCGAGCGGGGAAGATTCCGCAGGGATCGGGATGAGCCGTCCTTTAACCATCAGGCCGATGATTGCGCATATAACAGCTCCAAGGCAGACCGTGCCGGGTGCGCCAAATATTTTGGCCAGTAAACCTGTGAGCAAGGCGCCCACCGAGCTCATACCGAGGAAGCATAGAGAGTAGAAGCCCATGATCCTACCGCGTAGTTCGTCAGGGGACCTGAGCTGGGTGGCCGTATTCGCAGTGGCTAAGAAAATGATCATGAAGAAGCCTGCAAAAAGTAACATCAAAGCGGATAGCAGAAGAATTCTGGAAAGCGCGAAAATAACCAGAAACGCACAACATCCGAAGAGGCCTGTATAGATCAAGGTCCGTCTTTCGAACCGCTTGCCATGGGAAGCCAAGGCCAGACCACCGATCAGTGCGCCAGCTCCATTGGACGCCATGAGTGTGCCAAACGCGCCCACATTTCCGTTCAAGACATCCTTGGCGAAAACGGGCATCAATACCACGAAGCTAACTCCAAATGTGCTGAATGTTGAAATCAGAATCATGATTGCGCGGAGCGGTCCGTTCCGGGAGATGTATTGAAATGCTTCGCGTATGGCCTCTGCGAATGGGGGATGGTTTGTGCGCTTCCGGAACTCCGGGAGCTGCAACATCCTGTAGCCGAAAATTACCGCGATATAGGAAATACCGTTCAGTAAAAAACAGCCAGCCATTCCTACCACACCGATCAGGACGCCAGCGAGAGCTGGTCCTGCGACCCGTGCGAAATTGAACATGGAGGAGTTCAACGCGATGCCGTTGATGAGATCTTTCCGTCCGACAAGTTCCACTACGAATGCTTGCCGCGCGGGCACGTCGAAGGCATTGACCACTCCCAATAAACAGCCGATCACCGCGACGTGCCAGACGGCAATGATTTCAAGATAAACCAGCAGAGCCAACAGTAATGCCAGCAGCATGGACGCTGATTGGGTGAGTATCAGGATTTTTCGCTTTGAGTATCTGTCCGCGATCATGCCGCCCCAAAGAGCGATCACCGCGAATGGAAGCATGTTGGCAAACCGGATGAGCCCGAGGGCGACCGAGGAGCCACTCAGATCGTAGACCAACCAACCCTCTGCGGTAGTCTGCAGCCATGTGCCGATTAGTGAGATGACTTGACCGCCAAAAAAGATCCGGTAATTGCGATGCGAAAATGCTGAAAATGCCTCTCGCAGCCCGACGTTGGCGACCGGCTGGCGCCTGATATCGCTGTTCTCGGTGCTGGGGATACTAGCAGTTTTTCCGAGCTGGTTCTTGTCCGGCATATGCGCCTAGCTTCGGCCGGATCATATCGGATGTCCAATCCGATCCCTCATGGAAATCGCTTGTTTCCACGGATGAAGATCATCCTCCTGCAGCCAAGGTGACGATCTCGATCGCGTCGCCGGGATTGATTTCCGTGGAAGAAAAATTCCTCGGCAATATGGCGGTTTGGTTCAATTCTACCACGACTGGTTTGCCTCTGAGATCCAAGGATTCCAAGAGCTCCTCGAGTGTGGTTGTTCCAGCTAGCGGGTGAGATTGGCCGTTGAGAGTGATGTCCATTGGTTGTTAAGATTGAAATTATAAACGTGTCCGCGAGAAACTCAACGCCATTGGAGCAGCTGCTCGGGAAACGGACAGTTCTCGCAGTCTGAAAAATCTTCAAGGCAGAAATCGCTGTAGATCTGAAGCATGCCCTGTTGGTGGGAAAGGCGGCGGAGGTAGGGCCTCGAGGCTTCTTCAGAGCCGAAAAGCCTGATCCCACAGCGTTTCAGCTTTTGATTGATTGTGGAATGACGGTGTTTGAAGTAGTTGTGAAAGGTGAACCTCTTTTCATGGAGAGCAAGCGGGATGAGCTGATTCGCGCATAATTCCATCGCCAGATTTTTCCCAAAAATGGATATAGGTTTATTGCTTTTGGCAGAAGTCAGCGTATGGCGGAAAGTCCAGAAGTCGTGGGTCAATTCCTGCAGGAAATCGACCATCGGCTTGACGGAAAACGGTGTGGCCAAGGCGAGCTTACGGTAAGTCGGCCATTTGTCGACCAGTGCCGCGAGCGCTCCCACCCGGCGGTGAGGATGATTCGCTGGCCGTTGACCGCTGGTTCTCCATGCACTACAGGAATTTGTCGGCGGTTCATGCTTCGGACGTATTTTCCACCAGGTTTCCCAAAGGCGGGAAAGATATTCGCGGGTGTCTTCCGGTGCCCGAAGGTATAGACCTGCGTCGAGAAAACCTGCCGTGCCTAGCAGGATAGTTTCAGAGTGCAGAGGATTTGCCCGGAGCATTTTTACTGGTGCCCGCTGGGAAAGTAGTTTCATGGGTAAGGAGTTTCCTCCATAGCCCAGAACCTCGGCAGTGGCTTGGAACAAGGCGGAGTCAAAGTCATGAGCCTCCACCGTGCGGAGGAAGCGAGCTGCCTTGAGCGAAGCGCGATGAAGGGAAGCTTCACGTAGCAGGCGCTCGATACCCAACTGGGACATCTTTCGAAGCGGTTGAACGCAGCGGCCGGGAATGGCGATGGCGGTATCCCGGGACGGCAGGCGAAGCGCCTCGGTCAGCTGGTTGGGAGTGATCATCAGCTCTGGGACCAGGCGATGGTTTGACGTGCGGACAAACATCTCACGCAGCGTGGGTTGGAAGGCCACATGTAAAATCGTATTGGCGAAAGCCGGGTTGGTGGAATGACCATGCGATTCCCAGTCAGATGTGCACGAATCAATTTCAAGATCACCGGTGTAATGGCATCCATCAATCTCAATGGCCGCGTGGGTGAAATCCGGTCCGGGTCCGTGATTCCATTCGCCAAACTGAATTATGCGTAAGCTTCGGCCGTCTTTCAATTTGAACTCCCTGCCGAAACTTCCTGCAAACCATAAGGCCTGGAGCTCCAGCTCAGGTGGTAACTTTGGTGCTGCGACTTCCTCGAAGGCAAGAGGCGGATGCCAGACACTCTCTAGCAGAAAGCCGTAATTCATGAGCTGGATGGAATCGTAAAGAACAGACGAAACGCAATGAAGAATTAATTGCCCGGGATTTTCGACGGATCCGCAACTGGTGGCGGAGGAGGATCGAGAATGTCCAACCATCCGGAGAGCGCCGCAGTCTCGGAAATGGTTCCATAGTTTTTCAGCGCCGCACGCAGCGCGGAGATAGCTGCTTGCGTGTTGTTCGCTGCGCGATCAATTGCGATTAGCTGCATATCCTGGCGCAATTGATCCTCTTTGCGGGAATAGAATGTTTTTGCGTTATTGAACCAGACTGCGGCATTTTCCGAATCCTTGGATTCTTGGTAATCGAGTGCCAATCCTTCCGCGATATTTCCGGAACTGAGTTTCTGGGCGGCTGCTGCAAGCTTGGCACGGCGCTCATCGGTCGCGTCCGACCACTGGCGGGATGCCGCACGCAACGCACGAAAATCCCGGTCTTCACCCCGATTTTCGCCAGTGCCATCAATATGCAGGAAAGGACGATATAAGGGATCGCCCAAGGTAATTCCCTGCCAGGAAGCGACGGGCATCGCCGCCCAGGCAGCCTCTCCAAAGCTCCAGCCTTTCAACAAACGGTCATGAAGAATATCGAAGTGGTGTGTAAGGTGAAGATAAGGCTCGTAGACATTTCCCACTGTTGCAGCGGCGCCACGTGCGAGTAGTGGAGCACACCAGTTCTGATGTGGATCGGTCAGTTGCTGGCCACTGAAAGAATGCAGATGCACCGCGATAGCCCCCCGGCGAAATTTGAAACCGGTATTGAGAAAAGGACCGCTGACATTCCAATCATACCATCCGTAGTAGAGAGAAGGCTCTGTCATGGGGTAGTTCTTCGGAAGTGTGTCATTGAAGCGATCCGTGACAGTAGGGATGCCGTATTGCTGGTTCCGCGATATGATGGAATTCAACCACTGGTCGCCCTCAGGAATTTTATTGGCGATATCCACGTAAGCTCTCCCCCAAAGGCCTGTTTTCTCGGTAGCTACCGAGTCGTTTATCATACGCTTGCAGATCGCATAGCTGGAAGAATCGATACGCGCGGTAAGGACCAGATAAGGTGCATTGACTTTGGAAAGCGGGACTTTGCTATCATAGAAAGCATTCTGAAGGATGCCTTTTTCCGGAAGCGTTTCTACGCCGAATAGGGCGAGCTCGGAATCGACAGAAGCTTCGTCGCGCGGAGAAATCGGATCTTTTGGCGGAGCTTCCCCGTCGGCCGGTGAAGAAGAGGGAATCGCAGTTATTCTTAACGGAACGCCCCGCATAAGGACAATGCAGCGAATACGGTTTTCAATAGGCAGAAGAATGCCTTGAGCATCCTTGCCGCGTTTCCAAAAATTCTGAGAATCAAAATACTCTCGAAGGGGCTTAAGCAGGGTCGACTGGTATTCGTCACGCGAAATATCGGCTTTCAGAGGAAGGTTTAATCCTAGAACCTGATTCTCCGGGATATTCCGGGCGGCACGATAAGCTTCGGCAAGCTTGGCTGATTCTGAATCTGCTTCGTTGAAAACGACGAGAATTTGCTCGTGGGTTAGAAACTGGGCATTGGCGAAAGCGAGCAAGAAAGCGGCGATGAAAAACTGCAAAAATGTTTTTGCGAGAGTGGGGTGTGACCGCAGTAAGGACATGCGGAGATCATGAATGACGGAGAAAATCTTGCAATGGAGTTTGCTGAATTTTCGTCAATCTATGAGAGCAACGTGCAATCCATCGTGGGCCAACGATATACCTGGCGGTAACTCGGCGCTGAGCGTGGCGTGGTCAATATCATGGCTGATATGCGTAAAAATCGTGCGGGCGGGTGATAACCTTTTCGCTATCTCCAATGATTCCGGAACGGAAAGGTGGGTCGCGTGGGGCTCATTTCGTAATGAGTCGATGATGAGCAGATCCAAATCTTCCATCATGGAAAGTGTGGATTCCGGAATCGTTTTTACATCCGGAAGATAGGCAAACCGGAAAGCATTTTTGGTTTCGAAAAGATAGCCCACGGTGACCACCGAGCCATGAATAACGGGTAGCGGAGTGATTCCAAGCGAGCCGAATTGAAAAGGTTCCGCCACGATCCGGGGATCGGGCTTGATATAGCCAGGGTAGGAGTTTCCGGCATCGAAAGCCCAGGCGAACATGTTCTTCAACACATCCAGACAATATTGGGTGGCATATAGGGGCAGAGGATCCTGTCTGTGCCAGCAAAACGCACGAAGCTCATCGAATCCTACCACATGATCCAAATGTGAATGAGTGTAGATCACCGCATCGATGGAACTGATCTTCTCGCGCAGTGCCTGCTCTCTAAGATCCGGACCGGAATCGACCAGTAATGAGGTCCCTCCGCTCTTGATCAAAATGGAAGAGCGGGTGCGGTTATTGCAAGGATCTGTAGAAGTGCAGACCATGCACCTACAGCCTATAACAGGAACACCGACAGAAGTGCCGGTGCCCAGAAAAGTAAGATATTCGTGATCCGTAGACACGATTGAGAGGGAAGGGGAGCGATTAACAACCGCAACCACCACCACCGCAGCAGCCGCCACCAGCGTTCTGTGCCTCTGCGATCTCCTCGTCGCTGGGAACGTGGCCGAGCTCGAGGGTCATGCTGATGTATTGGCCGATCTGCTTTTGCAATCCTTCAAGAGTGCGCTGTGCATCCATGAAGTCCGCTGCGACTTTGTTTGCAAAAAGCTCGTCCCGGGCAGATTCGAAGGCTTTGATTTCAGCGTCACCCAGCTCCACACCGGCATGTTGTTTGTGGTGCAGCTCTTCGCCCTTTTCATGGACGGACTGATATTGAAGCTTGGCAGCGTCATCGGAAAGGAAGCGCTCAACATCCGCCTGAAGCTTGATGAATTGCTCGTCCTCGGCGATTTGTGCGCAGAGTTCTTTTGTTTTGGAAATGATGGATGTTCTTTCAGCAAGCATGCTCATGCAGAAGTGGTAGTTCTATATGGTGGCGGGCGCAATGGTGTTTTTTCTGAAATATCGAGAAGGTTTGTTGTATCGGAGAAGCTATTGTGGGAGGTTATCGAATACATTGATGAATCAGGAAATTACGGATGGAGGAGGTTTCGCGCTAGTGATGCTGGGAATGATTTTGCTGAGCTTCAGCGTGGTCGGCATGTTATTGTTCAGCCTTGTCAAAAATGCTTCCAAAGCGAGTCCTGAAGATCTTGGTAAATCTGGCGATAAAACAGAGGGGAAGGCGGAAGACTCTTTTTAGGAAATCCGAGAATCCTGTCGTGCCCGGAGGGAGATGAGCTAGAAAAAGAAAGCTTCTTCCGCTATTACGGAAGAAGCTTGGTAATGCCTGCCAGCTATGAAGCCAGGCGAACTGATTTTTGAGCGATTATTTGCCTACGGGAGTGGAGGCTGCTTCATGTTGCTCTTCAGCTGCCTCGAGTTCGGCGCGTTCCTTGGCAATCACCCGCACAAGTTTACGGGCAGTCGTTTCCCAGTCCGCAAGTAAATCGGAAGCTTGTTTCGAGCCCGTTTTCTGTTCGTGGAGCTCAATGAGAGACTTCACTTCGGCAATATCCTGGGGACGGGTGATGGGCATGGCTACGACCATCTCCGTGTTGACACGGGAGTAGAATTTTCCATCCACATCATACACGAAGGCAGTGCCGCCAGACATACCTGCACCAAAGTTTTTGCCGGTTTTGCCCAGAATGACGACTGTGCCATTGGTCATGTATTCGCAGCCGTGATCACCGACTCCTTCAACAATGGCTGTTGAGCCTGAGTTCCGGACGGCAAAACGCTCACCGGCTCTGCCATTTGCGTAGAGCGCACCACCGGTGGCCCCATACAGACAGGTGTTTCCGGCGATGGAGTTCTTGGCTGCCTCGAACTTGGCTGCCGGATCGACACGGAGGATAATCTCTCCGGAGGACATTCCTTTACCCACGTAATCGTTCGCTTCCCCGATCAACTCCAGGGTGATTCCATTTACTAGGAATGTTCCGAATGACTGACCTGCGGAGCCGCTGCAAGTGATGTGAATACTACCTGCCGGAAGATCCCGGTTTCCAAAAACCTCGGCGATGCGGCCGGACAGGCGGGTGCCGATGTTACGATCGGTATTGACTACATCGTAGGCGAGCTTGGCAGGAGCGCGATCCGGAAGCGACTGGATGGCATCCAGCATTTCTTTCGTGATAGCAGCGTCTCCATACTCGGGAGTTTCCGAAGGCGCGATTCCGGCATGCTGCATCAAGTCTTTGATGATCTGGATATCAAGCGCGGATTTGGCAATGCCATCATTGCGCTCCTGGGTGCAGATTCTGGCGACATCGGCTTCAGGCTTTTCAATGGCTTTGGCCACTGCCGGCACCACGTCTTTCAATAGACGGGAAAAATCGAGAGTGTTTGCCTTGGGATGGCTAGGCACCTCACGCTGGGTGAGGAGTTCGGGGCGGCCGATGAGATCGTCAAGCTTGCGGACGCCGAGTTTTGCCATGATTTCGCGGGCTTCGTGTGCAACTGCGTTGAAATAGTTGATCACCATCTCCGGAGTGCCTTTGAACTTGGCACGGAACTTGGGATCCGTTGTTGCTACACCCACGGGGCAGGTATTTAGGTGGCATTTGCGAACGTAAACACAACCCATGGCGATCATCGCCGTGGTGCCGAAGTTAAACTGTTCCGCTCCTAAAATTGCGGCAATCACCACATCCCGGCCGTTTTTGATACCGCCGTCGGTGCGAAGGATAACCCGATCACGAAGATTGTTAATGATAAGAGTCTGCTGTGCCTCGGAAAGGCCAAGTTCCCATGGAGAACCGGCATGTTTCGTTGATGAAAGCGGAGATGCACCGGTGCCTCCGTCGTGGCCTGAGATGAGGATATTATCCGCGGAAGCCTTCGCGACACCTGCAGCAACGGTTCCAACTCCAGCTTCCGCCACAAGTTTTACGGTAATGCGTGCCCGGGGGTTGATTTCCTTCAGGTCATGGATGAGCTGTGCCAAGTCCTCGATCGAGTAGATATCGTGGTGAGGAGGAGGGGAGATCAGCTGCACGCCAGGTTGTGTGTTCCGCAAACGCGCAATCAGTGCGTTAACTTTGTGGCCAGGCAGCTGGCCACCTTCGCCCGGTTTGGCGCCTTGAGCCATCTTGATCTCGAGTTCGTCCGCATTGACCAGATAATGTGCCGATACGCCGAAACGTCCCGAAGCGATTTGTTTGATATATGAACGGGCGGAATCTCCATTCGGATAAGGTTTGAAGCGGATGGGGTCCTCACCGCCTTCGCCGGAGTCCGACTTGCCGCCGATGCGGTTCATCGCGATCGCGAGAGTTTCGTGAGCCTCCGGAGATAACGCTCCTAGAGACATCGCTGCAGTGGTAAAGCGGCGGCGGATATCTTCCACCGGCTCGACCTCATCGATAGGGATAGGGCCGCTAGCGGCAGGAACAAAGTTCAAAAGATCTTTGATGGCGACCGGGTTAGTCTCCAGGCAGACCTTCACGTAGTCCTCGTAGTCCTCGGGCTTGCCTGATTTCACGTAGGTGTGGAAGTTTTTGATCACCTCGGTGGTGAAAGCATGGCGCTCTCCGGATTTCCGGTAACGGTTGTAACCCGGATCCCCGAGATCCAGAGGGCCATCCGCAGCTTCGGTCTCAAAAGCGGCCTTATGACGAATGAGAGATTCATCGGCAATTTCTCCGAAGGAAATGCCGCCGATTTGTGAAGGAACTCCCGTGAATGAGAAATCGACTACTTCGCTACCGATACCGATGGCTTCGAAAGTTTGCGCACCTTGGTAGGAATTGAGAACGGAGATTCCCATTTTAGACATGATCTTGAGCAAGCCTTTTTCAAGAGCTTTGCGGTAGTTGGTCATGGCTTTCTGGGGTGTCATACCATCACCGAGCTTGTCCTTGCCCTGATCGGCCGCGACCAGTTGGCGAACCGTTGCGTAACCGAGATATGGAACCACGGCCGTAGCTCCGAAACCGAAGAGACATGCGATCTGATGGACATCACGCGCCTCTCCCGTCTCAACCACCAGGGACGCACGCATACGCTTACGGATACGGTTGAGATGATGATGGATACTCCCGGTGGCAAGCAGTGCCGGGATTGGCACGCGCTGGGCGGAAGTTGCACGATCCGAAAGAATAATAATGGAGATGTTCTTGTTAACAGCGCGCTCCACTTCATCGCAAAGCTCGTCAATTCGGGCCTTGAGTCCCTCTCTTCCCTGGGAGAGATCCCAAGTGCAATCGAGAACGTGCGAAGGATAACCGTGCTCGGCCAAATGGGTGATTTTCTCCAGCTGATGTTCGAAGAGGATTGCTGAATCCAAGGAAATGGATTTGCAGTGGTTCGGGCTTTCCTCAAGGAGATTCCGTTCCGGGCCAAGCCCTGCGCCCAATGACATCACCGCCCATTCGCGGATGGGATCGATCGGAGGGTTGGTAACCTGGGCGAAGCGCTGTTTGAAATAGGTATAAAGCAGACGCGGATAAGTGGACAGAATAGCCAGGGGGATATCGTCTCCCATCGAAAAGACTGCCTCCTGGGCGCCTTTGATCATGGGAGGGAAAACCATATCAAGCTCTTCAGCCGAGATGGCGTTGGCGATTTGGCGGCGGGAAAGTTCCACCGGTTCGATCTCGATTTCCGGCACGTGCGCGGACGGTGAAATGAACTTACGGAGCTCAAGGCGGTTTTCGTCAATCCAGCGGCGATACGGTTTCTGGCGTGCTAGCTCCTCTTTGATTTCCATGTCCATCTTCAGCACACCCGTGGAAGTATCCGCGGAAAGCATCTGACCGGGCCCGAGCCGACCTTTGCGGGTGACATTGGCGTCATCGAATACCACCGCACCTGCTTCGGAGCCGATGTAGAGGAATCCATCGGCCGTCGTTTTGTAACGTGACGGGCGGAGGCCGTTGCGATCAAGCGATGCGCAGAGCTTGGTGCCATCCGTAAAGACAAGACCAGCTGGTCCGTCCCAAGGCTCCGAGAACGAACGGATGTATTGGTAGAATGCGCGGAGCTCATCGGAAATTTCCTCATCATTACGATAGGCGGGAGGAACCAGCATACACATGGCATGCTCAGGAGAGCGGCCGGAAAGGATAAGAAGCTCCAAGCAATGATCGAGGGATGCCGAGTCCGACTCCCCGTGGCGGATAAGATTTTTTACGATGTCGATCTCGTCACCCCATACCGGAGACTCGAAGAATTCTTCACGGGATGTCATCCAGTTGCGGTTCCCTTCAACTGTATTGATTTCGCCATTGTGGCACATCATGCGGAACGGTTGGCCGAGCGGCCAGGCAGGGAAGGTGTTGGTTGAGAAACGCTGGTGATAAAGACAGATCGCCGTCTCGAAATCTTGGTTGGTGAGGTCGCCGTAGAAGCCCCGGAGTGCTGCCGGCATGGCCAGGGCTTTGTATGAGATTAGACGGCTGGAAAAAGACGGCATGTAAAAGCCGGGAATTTCTTTGGTGGCGTGCTCAATCTCGCGACGGCAGAGATAGAGCTTACGCTCAAACTCCAGCTGGTCCATCCCGGTAGGCTTGAGCATCAAGAGATGTTCGATATTCGGGCGGGATTTTTGGGCGATCTTCCCAAGGGCATCGACATCAACCGGAACCTCCCGCCAGCCGATTGAGGTAATATTCCGTTTACCGATGGTGTCTTCAGTGATTTTTTTGATCGAAGCAGTCTGCTCGGTATTACCGCGTGGGAAAAAGAAAACACCAACCGCAAGATCCTCGGGATTTTCCACTGTGGTTCCCAGTTCAGCCGCAGCTTTTGAAAACAGGGGAAAAGGAATCTGCGAGAGAATTCCGGAGCCATCACCTGTTTTCATATCGGCATCGACAGCACCACGGTGAGTCATGCAGGAAACGGAAGTCAGGGCATGATCCAGCACCGTAAACGAACGCTTGCCTTCGAGATGGGCAATGGCACCCATACCGCAGTTATCGTGTTCATTTGAGAGGCTGTGTAGGGAGCCTGGGACGAGCGGTGTGCTGGAATGGTAGAAAGGATTCATCATTGAAGGGCGGGAAATAAAGAACACAGGGACGTAATGGACAAGCAGGAATTCTGCGGTGCCTTCGCCCTATGAAGTATGAGTGGAAGCTGAGCAATCAAAAATATGTGATCAACGGAGGCCTTTTAACGTACCTTTGGAGGGTTTGTTAAGCGTAACATCGGTAATTGACGCACGACGACCGCTTTTCGAATCGTGGGTGGCGACCTGCATCTGGCGTAGAGTCCACACTCCATCGGCAACCTGCATGACATCCTCGACCTGGAATTCCTTCACCAGCACGCCCTTGGCATCATGTCCGCGGATGCGCATGAAAGCGCCGAATTTTGTGTGAACCCATACGTATACCGCCTCATAGCGGCCTGCCGCACCGTTCGGTTTGTCCAAGCGCAGTTTATAGCAATCCTGCCCTGCAACTTTCTCGATTCCCTCAAGCTTCGGGTTGGGCCAATAGAAAAAACGTAGCGAGAGGTCTTCGTAAGTCAAATCTGTGCCCGCGATTGGCTCAACGAGCTTGTTACGATCAAAATTGACCGTCTTACCATTGATGATCTCGAATAGATCGAATTTATCATCGCTCAGGCGCATGTGAAAGATGCGGAGAGGCTGACCTTTCTCCGTAAACTGAAACTGAATGTTCTTGCCGCGGAGGAACAGGGTGATCGGGGTTTTTCGTCCGCTTTTGGACAGGGTGCCCTGCAGTCCTTCTTGAATTTCAGTGAGCGTGGCGGCCAGCCTGGCGCCCTCGAGGATTTTCTGGGGATCCTGGGCTTTCAGCGAAGCGGATAAGATGGTGAGTGAGGCGGCGAGGCCGATAAGGAATTTCATGAGCTTATAGTAGTTCTTGCTGATGATAGGACAAGCGAAGTGATGAAATCATTCAATTTTGATGTTGGGAGCGGTAGACATGATCAATCTTCCTAAGAAAACACCCGCAAATCTGAAGGAAATGCGGGTGAATGATAATCTAGGCGCGAAGTATAAAAACTTTCAACGAGGAATCATGTTTAAGGATTCGGGTCGGTCACTTCAGGCGGCGGATAAACCGGTGGCGGTGGAAGTGGTGGGAAAAGTGGCGGCGGGAGATCGAGTGGATTGGGTGGCTCCTCTGGTGGGGAGACGGCAGCAGCTACCGCTTCCTTGCCGCTTTTTGCATCCTTGGCACTGTAGCTGGTATCACCACGGTTGGGATCAAGTTTGGCGAGAACTGCCTGAACGGCTGGAAGAGCCTCCGGCATGGCTGCAATAGCACACTGGGAAATCATACGCATCGATTGAGGAGCCGAAGTAATGGCGACTTCGGTAATATCGCCCACCAGGCCTTCGTCCGCGCCGGACGCTTTGATCGCTATTTTGACAATCTCACATGCGCAGTTTGCGTTGGCACCTATTTCGGATTCAACGATTTCCAGCACCTTTGAGGTATCCATCTGGATACGATGCTCTACTGACATGGAGACGGACTCGCAGTCCGCATTGTCCGATTTCTGGCCCGGCTTTTGGTATGCGGCGGATATTTCTGCCAATCCCGCATGAATTCCTGTGGCCTGCTGGTCGGAAACCTGCATCCTGACCCTCGAGGCAGTGCGGTAGACCGATGGCTCTTTCAAAACTGAGAGATCGAGAACGTTTTCGGTTTTACGGCCGGCAAAACGTTTGTCGTTCAATGTCAGCGCATCCTGATTCACATACACAGGAGCAGTCTCGGATAGATCGGCTTGCGCTTTTCTGACTGAAGGGAGCTGATAGACACCACTAAGGGATCTATCTGCTGCAAATGACGCATGCTCGGAAGAATCAAGGCCTTCGACCTTGTGCCCGGTGGTGGTGTTTTTCGCTGACGGGACTTCTATCATCTGGGCTGCTGCCGGGAGGGAGCTGCACATGATCAAGAGAAGAGCCGAGCGGGGGGTGGCTGGCATTTTCATAATAGGGTGTGGGTGAACATTCCATTTATTGACAATATCGACACTTCCGGCAAGCCGAATTTTTTACGTAATCACGTAGTTTTTTAAAAAATCAACAAATGATGAAAGTTAAGATCTATATAAGATAGCGTATGCGTATCATTTTAGGAGTTTTACAGCGCAGGCTTTGTATCCGGGTTGCCGCGAGTGTGGGTCGAACGCCGGATAAGTAAGCCTGTTGACCTCAGCATAGTGCATGGGAAGAAAAAGCTGTCCCGATTGCACCGTGGGAGCGAGATAGGCACGTGCACTCATTTTGCCCCTTCGGGATCGGATTTCGATCGCGGCATTCGCTTCAATCCCATATTTGGTAGCATCCGCAGGGTTAATTTCGAAATACGGATCCGCAGGGTAAAGTTTCTTCAATACCTTTGATTTCCCGGTTCTGGACTGGGTGTGCCATTGGCTGCTTGTTCCTCTACCGGTGATCAGCAGGAACGGATATTCGGGGTCTACCGGCTCAGGCATTGCGGTCGGTGGGGAGAAATGGAGACGGGCTTTTCCAGAGCTTGTGTAATATTTGCCATCTTCAAAGAGTCGGCGCTCATTTCCATGGTCTCCGGAAAGTTCGGGAAACGGCCATTGGATCCCGCCTTCCCGATCAATATGCTCATAGTTCTCGATACCGACAATATCACATGGCCGATCTTTTGTGAGATTTTTGAGCAGTTGGAAAACCGCCTGGGGATCTGTCCATTTGGAAAACAGATCTCCGCAACCCCAAGCGTCCGCGATGAGACGGAAAATTCTAAAATCCGTTAGAGCTTCGCCCGGCGCTCTTCTGACCGGTTTGATCGTGCCCAGCCTCCGCTCTGAATTGATGAAGCACCCGCTTTTTTCTCCCCAGCCGGCAGCGGGCAGCAAAAGGTCTGCAAGCAATCCGGACTCGGTGTTGTGATACATGTCTTGAACCACAAGGAAGTCCAGATTCTCCCGTAGCTTCTCCAATTTTCCTGAATCAATCCAGGAGTGAAAAGGGTTCGTGGCAATAATCCATAGGGCTTTGATTTTTCCGGCGATTACCGCTTCAAGAATTTCGTCATAAGCCATCGATGGCTGGGAGGTGATCTTTTCGTAGGGAATTCCGAGTTGCTCGGAGATTTTTCTGCGGTGCGATTCGTCGGCATAATCGTGACCGGCCACGAGACTGGTGGTGTTGGAAAAAAGCCGGGATCCCATCGCATTGCATTGGCCGGTGATCGAGTTGGGACCCGTGCCCGGTTTCCCTATGTTTCCCGTGATGAGACATAAGTTGATGATTGCCTGGGCGGTGCGGGTCCCTTCATGTGATTGATTCACTCCCATGGTCCACCACCAGGATACACGTTTGCCGGGGGTGGAAACATCAAGCGCGAGAGCTTCGATCGTTTCGGTTGGAATACCGGTGGTTTCCGTAACGGATGACGGGGAATAGGATTTCACGAACTCTGTGAAATCTTCGATTCCTTCTGTGTTCGCAATCGATGTGGAATCTATCCGTCCATCGCGGAGGATACAGTGGGCGAGCGCATAAAGTAGTGGGAGATCGCCCTTGGGCCTAAGTGAAATATGTTGGGAGGCCACCTGGGCTGTCTCGGTTGCGCGTGGATCGATGACGATGATCTTCGGATTGCGCTTATTGCGCATGACGCGCTGCCACAATATCGGATGAGCAATGCAAAGATTGGCGCCGATCAGCACGATCACATCGCTCTGCTCGAAATCCGCGTAGGTGCCCGGTGGGGAATCGAACCCAAACGATTGTTTGTAGGCGGTGGCCGCTGTTGCCATGCATTGACGTGTGTTGGCGTCCGCATGAACAAATCCCATCCCGAATTTATAGAGACAGCCTAGGAAGGCCATTTCTTCCAGAGGAATTTGGCCTGTGGAAAGGAAAGCCACGGATTCTTTTCCATGGGTGGATTTGATGGATTTGAGTTTCGTGGTGAAAGTTTGAAGAGCAGTCGACCAGTCAGTAGGTTCCAGCTTTCCTTTGTGATTACGGAGTAGGGGAACGGTGGCACGGTCTGGGGAATCGAGCGGGTCGAGTGCTTGCCATCCCTTGGGGCATGCCATCCCCGAGTTTACCGGATAGCCGGCTTGTGGCGATAGATTGATTGCATTTCCCTCAGCATCTAGATGAAGCTTCAGCTGACAGCCTGTCGCACAATATCCACAAATCGAGGTGGCAGTGCAGACCGGTTTAAGTCGGGAAGGAACCTTTCCCAATCCGAATTGTCCGGGTTCTTGGACAAGATCCGCAGTGAGAGGTCCGTTATGGGATTTTAAAGAGAAGAATGACATGAGCTCGCCAGCTCTGGTAGCAAGTTGCGTGCTCGAAGGTGAGACAGGTATGATAATTCAAGAAACAAGTTCAATAAGCCTATGAGAGCCTTTCATAATGACTTGGTCCGGCGATAATTATCGGGGGAGAGAGAAGATGTTCCGCGAAATATTGTTGTCCGGAGTTATATCATGATCGGAAGCAGGCAGGATGATCGAGGAATCGACCTGGAATGGGCCTGCGTTGCCGGAATTTGCGTCCAGCGGTGAAGTAAACGTTTCGATTTCCCTTGTTCCAAGGGTCACATACTTTTTGCTGACTCCGCCGGCTGTGGCGACAGTAAGCTCTGCATTAATGATGGTGGCAGTGCCACGGTTCTGGACTGTGACTCCAATCTCGGTGGGAATTCTTCCTCCGCCACCATTGAGCAGGCGGACATCGGTAATCGCAGCATCAAGAATGCCGGGAATAGTCCGCGTGAACACACGGTTCATATTTAGTATCCCGTAGCCGTATTCCGGGTCCTGGCCAGGAAGTCCGATATCGTCTGCATTTTCCAAAAGAACCTTCACCGCTTCCCCGGCGCTGACCGCTCTGCCGCTGCTGTCTGACATGATGGCTGCCAAGGCACCGGTAACGATAGGAGCAGAAGCCGATGTCCCGCTGAAATGAAGATATTTTTCTCCCGGGGCTGCCGCGAAAATACCATAACCTGGAGCAGTGATCGTCAGGTTCTCTCCCGCATTGGAAAAAACCATTCGTTCGCCTCCCGCATCCAATGCTCCCACGCTGATCACCCCCGGATACGCGGCAGGATACAATAGCCGGTCCTGGCCATCGTTCCCGGAGCCGGCCACAATCACCACACCTCTGGCCAAAGCGATCTCGACCGCGTCCTTCTCCAGCGAAGTCTGCGAGGCGGATCCGAGGGATAAGTTGATGATCTGTGCTCCTTCATCCACGGCCATAAGTATCGCAGCCGCGATATTGAAACCGTCTGTTGACCCACTCTCATCGATCGCACGGATGGAGATTAGTCGTGCAGCAGGTGCCAGGCCGATCACTCCGGGCCCTTTGCCGGTGATCAATGATGCAACCGAGGTGCCATGGGGATGTGTCATCGTCAAATCTCCGGGAAACGGTTCAATTTCGATTGACCGATACAACGATGGAATTTCCGCATGAGGAACGACTCCGGTATCAATGACCGCAATCTTAACTCCCTTTCCCATCTGGGAAATGTCTGACGTCACTCCCAACCATGAGTTCACCGAATTTTTAAAGGCTAGCGCCTTATCGCCGATCCCGGGAATTGGCCGACCGACTGACGGATGCGAATTGATCGGTTTCAGCTTGGAAATATTCGCGGAGTTCAACAGAACTGCCATATCCTGCCATTCGTTGTAGCCCAGACGAACTGCCCGCAAGGCATCGATCTGACGCAATAGCCGGACAGGGCTTCTGCGGACGAGGTTGATGGTCGTGGCGTAGCTTTCCTGCGTGGGAAAACGTAAAATGAGTTCATTGGGATGATAGGATGAAAAAGCCTCGATCTCGAGCCCCGAAGGGAGGGCCGAGAGAGTTTCAACTATATTTGTATCCGTATCCTTTGCGACGCTCGACAGCTGCGGCTTTTTTCGAGCTATACGTTCGACTCTCTCTGGCTCGCCAGGAGCCAACTCTTTTTGACGATAGGAAAGGAAAAAGGCGAAAACACCACAGGCCAAGATCAGAATTGCCGGAAGATATCGCCGTAAACGCTCGGTCATAGGTGTGGTTGAGAAAGTAATTCCGGAAAAAAGTATTCGCTGGATAGAATGATGATATCACCCGGAAAGCCCAGAACCATTTGTATCAAAAGATCGACCATACCCTCCACCAGGGTTGCCGCTCTACGTGCTATCCATGATCAAATGCACCGCTCACTCCTGCGGATGCGCCACCAGAATGCGGCTTATTCAACCGGGCTTACGGTTTTGAAAACTTCAATTATTACCGCCTTCGCGTCACCGCAGAACGCGGGTGACTCAAATGAAAAAACATCAAAAACGGTAAATTCTCGATTTTTGGTGTAGACCCAATCCTCCATCCATTAAGGGGAAAGGAAGTGGAGCGTAGCGGATTCGAACCGCTGACCCCTTGCATGCCATGCAAGTGCTCTACCAACTGAGCTAACGCCCCGTGAATTCCGGGTGGTCACGTTTCCGTGACGGGGGCGAATGTTTAGTTGAGAAGCAGGATGTCTGGCAAGCGGATAATTTGAAAATATGCAAAGATTTCCGCTGTGCGGAAAACCCGGTAAAAAAAATCCAGGTCGATTACTTTTTTCAAGTAAAAGCCCGGATGAATAAATCGAAAAGATGATGGGAAATCTCAAATCTTCATGAGATCCGCTTCTTTGGCGACAGCCAGTTCATCAATCCGTTTGGTATATTTATTGGTGAGTTCCTGAACCTCTTTTTCGTAGGATTTGTAGGTGTCCTCTGTCAGGATATTATCAGCCTTCATTTTTTTAGCTTCGTCAAGACCTGCCTTGCGGGAGCCCCGGAGGCGGACTTTTGCTTCCTCGGCGAGAGTTTTGATAAGTTTTACCATATCGCGGCGACGTTCCTCGGAAAGTTCCGGGATCGGGACGCGGATTGAGCGGTCGGCGGCGGCAGGATTGAGGCCGAGCTTGGACTCGCGGATCGCCTTTTCGATGTCGCGGGTGGTGGATGGATCAAACGGCTGAACATTCAGCATACGTGGTTCCGGCGAATTGATGACAGCTAGTGATTTGAGCTTTTGAGTGCCTCCATAGGCGTGGATGTAGACATCCAGGTTGTCGATGAGGGCAGGGGATGCCTTGCCAGTGCGGACTCCGGAGAAATCCTGAACGAGGTGGTCGATGCCGGCGATCATGCTGGCCTCTACTGCTTTGATTGCTTGGTCTGGATCTTGCATTGGTATTGGTGGAAATGTGGAAAAGTGAATTGCTAGAGGTGGGAACTGTTATTCTCCATGGACTAGCGTGCCAATCGGCTGGGAGCGGAGTGCGTGGGAGAGATTTCCATTCGGACCGAGATCAAAGATAACGATCGGGATATCATTATCCATGCAGAGGCTGAAAGCTGTTGCGTCCATAACATTGAGGCGGTTTTCCAAACAATGCTGGAAGGTAACGGTATCGAATCTTTTTGCATCCGGATTCTTGCGGGGATCCGAGCAATAGACGCCATCGACCTGTGTGGCTTTCAGGATCACATCCGCGCCCATCTCACTGGCCCGTAGAGCTGCCGTGGTATCTGTGGAAAAAAATGGGCTGCCAGTGCCCGCAGCAAAGATGATCACCGTTCCTTTGTCGAGCTGGTGCTCAGCTTTCCTTCTGATGAAAGGCTCGGCCACGTTCTTCATCTCAATGGCAGACATAACTGTGCATTTCACGCCGATATGGGAAAGCGCACCTTCTATCGCGAGCGCATTCATCACGGTAGCGAGCATGCCCACATAATCCGCAGTTGCACGGTCCATACCCCGGGCTGACGCACTTGCGCCGCGCCAGAAATTGCCACCTCCCACCACGATACCAAGCTGCAGTCCGGTATCGATGGCTTCTTTGATTTCCGAGGCAATCCGTTGAACAATTTCCGGAGAAATATTATCGGTGGAGCCCGGCTCGCGGAGGGCTTCTCCGCTGAGCTTTAGAATGGCGCGTTTGAATGGGCGGGGATCTTTGGAAGGAGTAGGCATGTCGATGTGAATAGAATGAACACCAAGCTCCAAACGTCCAACTCTGAACATTGATTGGACGAATTTTTTTTCGTGTCCGCCAGGTTACGGAGATGGCTCCAGCGTGAAGGTGACCTCCAAATCCTTAAGAGTGGCATTCTTTTCGGTAGTTCCATCGATGGCCACAGTCACTTTCAGAGGGTCTGTTTGAGGTTTGTGATATTCCTCAAGGGTCCGCTGCAAGGCGACGAGGGTGAGCTTCAACAGCTGACGGCTGGTGATATCCACTTCCTGAGGAATTTCAAGTTCGCTGAGATTCATGGTTACCAGCAAGCCTTCTTCCGTCATTTGCGCGGCAATCCCGACATTGCAGAGAACCAGGAGATTCGATTCCGATACCCGATAGTTTGGGTTGTTTGTAGGGATGAGATGAGGGGTGCGTATGGCCTCCACCAGAACCTCGGGAAATGCACCGGTGAGAGCCATCGGACGTGGAAGGACGGTTGCCTGCAGAGCTTCCCCGGTATCGGAAATGATATCGTCAACATCGGTTCCATGGAGGCTGAGAGGTTCGTGGACCGGAATGACGGAAATTGTCGTGGCAAAGAGTTTAGCGGTGAACAGGAGAAATAGAACTGCGGTTTTCACTCCTCTATGATGTGGTAATTTTGTTTCCGTTGGAAGAATGGAAACCCTATGGAAGCATTTTTTGGCAAAGTCGACAAAGCACAAAAAAGCCGCCTGTCGTTTCGGACAGGCGGCTGATGATTTTTTACTCAGTGTCTTTGAAGACCAAGTGAGAAGCTCAAGTTAAGAAGCTTTTGCCTTGTTCTCCAGCGCTTGTTTCGCTTGCGCGACAATGGCTGAGAAGGCGGCAGGATCTGTAATCGCGAGATCGGAGAGGATCTTGCGGTCAGCTTCGATACCGGCAGCTTTAAGACCTTCGATGAAACGGGAGTAGCTCATTCCTTCCGCACGAACAGCAGCGTTGATACGCTGAGTCCAGAGACGGCGGAATTGACCCTTACGTTTTTTACGGTCGCGATATTCGTATTGTTGCGCTTTACGGACAGCGTCCTTGGCGTAACGGAAGAGCTTCGAGCGGAAACCGCGGAAGCCCTTTGCCCGAAGAAGCGTCCGCTTGCGGCGGGCGCGACTTGCTGGGGAATTTGTGGCTCTTGGCATTGTATACTTAGGTTATGAACAAGTCGTTATTTACATATCTTCCACAGTCTCACCTGTTCGTGTTTCCGGGATTTTTCCGGATCAGGCTGTGTGAAGACCGTCCGAGACGCGGACGGGGGCGTTAGCAGTCGATTCCTCTTCTAATTAATGGAAAGGAAGGTTCTCTTTGACATTTTTGATGTCAGCAGCCGAAACAAGGCCAGCTTTACCGAGAGCGCGTTTGCGCTTGCGGCTCTTGCTTTGCAGCAAGTGGCGTTTTCCTTGATGGCGGCGAAGGACCTTCCCTGTGCCGGTTACTTTGAAGCGTTTGGCGACAGCCTTACGTGTTTTTGCTTTTCCTCCTACTCGTGGCATGGGGCGCGAAAACTACCCGGGGTGATATGATTGGCAAGTCAAAATTAGACCGAATGTTGAAAAAAATGGAATCGACGTTAGGATCGCACCATTCCCTCCGTGAATTTCGGATCCGATGAAACGGATGGAGCAAAAAAAAGCCCCGCAGGGAATTACCACTGCGGGGCGAAGAGAATGACGAAAGGATAATTCGAAACTTCGAGTCGGATTATTGTTCGGATTTATCGAGAACTTCGATTTTCACCGGAACTACTCCGTTTTTTACGAACCCGAGTTTTTCCGCGGTTCCAATGGTGACATCGATGATACGTCCTTTGATATAAGGCCCACGGTCATTGATCGTAACCACTTCGGATTTGTTGTTGTTCATATTGATTACCCGCACTTTCGTGCCCATTGGAAGCGTCTTGTGGGCAGCGGTCGGCGCCTCATTGCGGAGGCGTTCGCCGCTCGCGGTGGCTGTTCCGTAATTGGTTTTGATGGAATACCAAGAGGCTTTACCCTGTTGCACAGACTTCACCTGATACGGATCCTGCTTCGCTTTTGCAAGAGCAACTGAGTTCGCATTGCTGGTATTCGCGCAGCTTGGAATGAGGACGAGACTAACGAGAGCCAGCATCGCGGACTTGAATTTCCGTGTGTGTTTCTTCATGTGTTTTATCCCCTTTGGGGCGGGCTCCTCTAAATTCGGTCTCAGGTATATGCAAGAAGAAAATTCAATGCGGATTCTTTGAAAAGGTTCCGGCTAGAAACGCGTAGAATATAGGCTCCACCTTTATCGGTAAGCGATACGATATGAAACGGATGGCAAAATGATCCGGAGAGCTTTAAATAAAAAACACAGTCTTTGCTGTCTTCCATCGACGAAATTTACTTCGGAGATGTTAATTATTTCCCGTCGAGAAATAGAGATTTCCGTGATGTCCGGGTGATTGGCCAGAGCCGGTGGAATACGACCGATGAATCATCGGAAATAGTGGACGTGTTGATGAAACTGTGGAAAACATCCGCGCGATGACGCTTACCATTATATTACTGATCCTGGGCCTCGCGCTTTTGGTATTTGCCGCTGATTGGCTAGTCAAAGGGGCTGCCAGTATTGCTGCCGCCGTAGGAATTTCCCCGTTGATCGTAGGCCTCACGGTCGTAGCGTTCGGAACTAGTGCGCCAGAACTGGCGGTTTCCGTGATGTCTGCCTTTCAAGGGCAGGCAGATCTAGCCGTCGGGAATGTGGTTGGGAGTAATATATTCAATATCCTGGTTGTTCTGGGTCTTTCCGCACTGATCATTCCATTGATCGTCCACAGGCAGTTGATCCGGTTTGATCTGCCGGTGATGATTTTCCTATCGCTTCTGCTTTACTGGCTTTCCCGTGATGGATCCATCTCACGTATCGACGGACTGATACTCTTTGCCATCGCGGTAGCTTATACCGTAGTGCTCATTCTTCAGTCAAAACGTGAAAAGAATTCCGCAGTTCTCACCGAGTATGAGGAGGAATATGGCAAGGCAACGGAAGACCCCAAGTGGTTGAAAAACCTTCTCCTCATCGCCCTCGGGATGGGCGGTCTGGTATTGGGCTCCAAGTGGTTGGTGGATGGTGCCGTGGAGATTGCGCGATTCTTCGGCGTTTCCGAGTTGATCATCGGCCTGACAATCGTATCCGTCGGCACCTCCTTGCCGGAGGTGGCCACATCGGTGGTGGCGGCAATGAAAGGCGAACGCGATATCGCTGTCGGGAATGTCGTCGGAAGCAATATATTCAATATTGTTACCGTTCTGGGGATATCCTCAATCGTGGCTCCAAATGGTATCCATGTGCCCGCGCAGGCGTTTGGCTTTGATCTCCCGGTGATGATCGCGGTTGCACTGGCGTCATTGCCGATCTTTTTCTATGGATACAAGATCGGCCGTGCGGGCGGGATCTTTTTCCTTGGTTTCTATGGCTCGTATATTGCTTATCTCATTCTGGAGGCTACCCAATCTGCCTTTTTCCCTCAATACCGTCATGCCATGTTGTCATATGTGGCACCAGCGGTTGCGGTGGGATTGCTGATTGTCTTGATTCGTGCGATCAAACAAGGGAAAAACCTCGCCTAGACATTCTTCGCAAGCCGTCTAGGTTTTCTCACCCGGAAATAAAAATACTCACCGGCCGACACCCACCATGTCCGACTCAAAAAATAATATTCCACAGCCACCCAACTCGAACCGCCCTTCCGGAGATAATAACGGATTCAACTGGCGTGTCCTTGCCCTTTTCAGCCTGGCTTTAGTAATTCTTGGCGTTGCCTTTTTCGGACCGCAGATGAATCCGCAGGCCAAGACTCTTAGCTATTCGGAGTTTCGCCAAACATTGGATCAGGATCGTGTGATTCTCGATAATCCCGAAAAGCCTCTGAAAGTCGTCACCAGCGATACCGCTTTGGATGCGACGATTTCCGGCTGGGTGAAGGCTCCACTCGAAAAACCGGAGAATCCTGAGATCAAAACCTCCGACTTCAGAGTCCCAGTTAATCTCGGACTTCAGAGTGAGGAGATTCGGGAACTGATGGGAGATAATATCCGGATGGAAGAAATTTCCGATAGTGGTGAAGCCCCTCTTGAAGGAGACGTAGAGACGCTCTCCCTCGCTCAGTTCCGCAAGGCGAAAGCTCTTGGTGAGATCAAAGAAGGTGACCTGATCAATCCCCTGCGTATTTTGATGACCGACGGGAATGCAAACGCGGTCATCGTTGGTAAAAGGGAAACGATCACCAACATGCAGGAGGCAAAGGATAGCGAAGGCCACAAAATCGAGCCAATGCCGTTTAATGTCAGTGTCGATTCCACAATCCTGGGCAGCGAGCTCCGCGAGCTACTCAAGGACAAGGCACAATATGTCCGGAAGTCTGACTATCTCAGCAAAGCGCTGTTTACATTCCTTCCCTTCCTGCTGGTGATCCTTCTTTTGTTCTTCCTTTTCCGTCAGCAGATGAAATCGGCTGGTCGTGGTGCAATGTCTTTCGGTAAATCCAAGGCGCGTCTTCTCACGATGGACCGGAACAAAGTGACGTTCAAAGACGTCGCCGGTATTCAAGAAGCCAAGGAAGAGCTTTTTGAAATTGTGGACTTCCTTCGTGACCCCAAAAAGTTTCAGAAGCTCGGCGGCTCCATCCCGAAAGGTGTATTGATGGTTGGCTCTCCGGGAACCGGTAAGACACTTTTGGCACGTGCGATTGCCGGAGAGGCAGATGTCCCGTTCTTTTCGATTTCGGGCTCGGACTTTGTCGAAATGTTTGTCGGTGTGGGTGCTTCCCGCGTGCGTGACATGTTTGAACAGGGAAAGAAAAATGCGCCTTGCCTTATCTTCATCGATGAGATCGATGCCGTAGGGCGCCACCGTGGCCATGGCATGGGAGGAGGACACGATGAGCGTGAGCAAACGCTCAACCAACTTCTTGTTGAGATGGATGGATTCGATACGCAGGAGGGTGTGATTATTATCGCTGCTACCAACCGGCCTGATGTTCTCGATCCTGCATTGCTCCGTCCGGGACGTTTCGACCGTCAGGTCAGCGTTTCTCTCCCTGATGTGAACGGACGAGAAGAGATCCTTCGCGTTCATGTGAAAAAAATCAAATTGGCTGCCAATACCGATCTCGCGACGATTGCCAGAGGCACTCCGGGATTCTCAGGTGCGGAATTGGCAAATCTTGTCAATGAGGCTGCTCTACTGGCAGCGCGTAAAGGTTTGTCCGCGGTGACTCTGGCTGAGATGGAAGAGGCCAGGGACAAGGTCCGGTGGGGTCGGGAGCGTCGCTCGCTGGCTATGTCCGACAAGGAAAAAGTGGGGACGGCATGGCATGAAGCAGGCCATGCTTACCTGAACATGGTTCTTCCTCATACCCATCCACTCCACAAGGTTACAATCATCCCGCGGGGCCCTTATCTTGGCGCGACGATGTATCTGCCGGACGGAGATAAATACTCGACCCAAAAGAAAGAAGCCTTGGCCAATCTTATTGTCACTATGGGAGGGCGTATCGCGGAAGCTTTCCATTCCGATGATGTTTCCAACGGCGCTTCCGGAGACATCCGCCAAGCGACTTCGCTTGCGCGTAATATGGTCTGTGAGTGGGGTATGTCCGACAAATTGGGAATGGTCGAATACGGAGAAGGAGAGAACCCTGTTTTCCTTGCCCGGGACATGAACAAGAGCCGGAATTACTCCGAAGAGACCGCCAGAGTTATCGACGCTGAAATTAAGAAGTTCATTGATGATGCCTACGAAGAGGCAACTAGCATCCTTACCCGGGATCGCGATATCGTCGAAAAGATAGCATTGGCTCTTTTGGAATACGAGACGCTGGATGCCTCGCACCTCCGGGATATCATTGATCATGGAGAAATGCGCAATCCACCGAGTGCGCCAAAGCCCCCGCCGATCCCAGACGATCTTTCCAAGAAACCTTCATCCAAGAAGGTGGAGGACGAGCGTCCGGAAGACGATGGCCCACTTCCAGGAGTGGTCGGAGCTCCAGCCTAGGCTGTCCGATTACAGAGATTATAAAGGACCGTCCGCATATCGCGGGCGGTTTTTTTTGTTTTGGGGATCGAGAGATTTTCAGCGATTCAGCCAGTCGGATACCCGCTCTGCAGCCCGGCGATGTGTGCCGGGATCGCCCAGCTTCTCACTTACCTCGCTCAATCGTTTCATCAATTCTTCCCGCTTTTGATCATTCGAAAGGAGATCGCGCACCCAGTCGCCCACTTCCTGGGCACAGGCATCCGCTTGGATAAATTCCTCCACGACTTTTTCTCCGGCGAGGATATTCACAAGACCGATGTATTTGATTTTCACCAGCATCCTACCAAGGAAATAGGTGGTCCAAGCCATCTTGTAGACGAGACAATATGGCAGTCCGAAGGTGGCAGCCTCCAAGGTGGCGGTGCCACTTGCGATAATACCACAGGCAGCGGTCTGCATGAGTTTGTGGCTACCTCCATTCGTAAGCGTGATCCAATCACTGGCATTTGCCTCAGCAATCATTTTCCGCATGGTGATGGCAAGTTTGGGAGTGGCAGCGGGGACGGAAAAAACCAGATCGTGACGCCACGTGCGCAACCTTGCGGCTGTCTCAATCATCATGGGAAAAAGCTTGGCGATTTCTCGTTCCCGGCTACCCGGAAACAATCCTATGAGATTCTCTATCCGTTTGCCTTCGCAACGCTCCTGGGCCAGCTCATCGACGAGTGGATGACCGACGTGCGTGGTTTTCAGCCCGGCGTCCTGGAAAATCGGTTGCTCGAAAGGAAAGAGGCAGAGCATCTCATCAAGAAGTTCCACCATCTTCGGAATGCGTTTTTTGTTCCAGGCCCAGACCTGCGGGCTGATATAGTAAACCTGCCTGACCTGAGGTAGAGCTTCTTTTACCGATTTCGCGAAACGTAGGTTGAATCCCGGATAATCTACCAAAAGCAGAACATCTGGTTGAACAGTCTTGATTTCAGTCATCATTTTCTCGAACTGTTCTTTAAACCATCCGTAACGTTTGAGGACTTCGATCACGCCCATGACAGCAGCATCTTCCACCCAGTTGTTGATTTTTCCTCCGCTGACTTCATACATTTCCGGGCCTCCCGCTCCAAAGATTTCCAAATCGGCGTGCATGGTGCTCAGTTCACGCAACAATCCAGCCGCATGCGCGTCTCCACTCATTTCCCCCGCTACAACATAAATCCTCTTCACAGAAAAAAATCTACCCAATTGAGCGTATAGCCTTCAACCTCCAATGCAGTCGCATTACTGAGTAAAATATTTCCAAACAATTATCCACCTTCGTCACATAACGAATCCAAATGAAACTCTTTCTTATATTAATAGGCATGGTTGCCGCCGGCTTTCTCGGTTATTCGTTCGAGCCGCAATTACGCCAGCAACTTACCGGGAAGTCTCCTTCCGCCGGGATGGAGGATGCGGAGGCGCCCGATCCCGAAAAAATCGTGATCAACACGACTGCTCCTTCTTCCACAATCGATCCCGCAAGTTACTCCGCCGATCAACTTCCTGAGAAAATTCAGCTAAAATCAGACGCGGAAGTCTCCAATGAGAACGGGGATCTGAAAATGACGATCACTGCGGGAAACAAGGTGAATCTCATCAGACTCGAAGGTCAGAACGTCGTGATTAGCCCGGGAGCCGGACCTTTCGAGGGAACAGTGCCGATTAGTCAGACGGACCTGATTGAGCAGTTGACGGCACTTGGAGCAGCACCGAAGGCGGAGGCGGATATGACAGTTGACGAACCGGTGGCCGAAGAGCCTGAAAAAGCTGAGACCGAGAGTAATCCGGTGCCTAAGGCGCCAAGTGGTCCGGTGGATATAGTGGCGGTTATGCAATCCAGCATTAAAAATGGTGAGATCAAAGAATTCACTTTTGACAAAGTGCTGGACTGGAGTGCGAACGAAGAGCCGGAAACCATTGATGGCGAGTCTTATCAGACAGGAATCGCTTCATATAAGGCGGAAACAGTCTTCGGCGTGAAAACTATCCAGGCCAAGGCTCTGATCAAGGATGGAGCGGTCGTGCGTTGGTTGTGGCCCAAAAGTGGTTTGGAAATCGAGTAGGCAACCGGTTCCCGTGAGCCAGGATGGATCCCTGCCTCTTCTCAAAAATACTTCTGTGCTGGGAGTATGATGTGGATCATGCTCTAACAAATTCAATGACTCGTCTGGAAGCCATCCTCGCCCTAAATTTGCTGCCGGGAATCGGCCCGGTCCGCATCTCTCGATTACTAGAGTATTTTGGCGGTGCCGAAAAAGTTTTGTCGGCCGGAGCCTCCAGGCTTCAACAGGTTGATGGTATCGGAAAAGAGACCGCGCGGATTATCGCGGACTGGGAGAACCACGCGGATCCTGCCAAAGAGCTGGAGGAAGCAAAAGAGCGGGGGATTTCCATTATTACCAGGGAGGATGAAGGTTATCCGAGACATCTTCTTCAAGCCTATGATTCGCCGATACTTCTCTATGTGTGGGGAGAGATTTTGCCGCGTGATAAACATGCCATCAGCGTGGTAGGTTCGCGCCGTAGCTCCCATTACGGTGTCACTGCTACGCGGAAAATAACCTATCAGCTTGCGCATGCGGGCTTTACGATTGTTTCAGGGCTCGCCAGGGGCATTGATACCGCCGCCCATGAGGCGGCTCTCGCAGGCAAAGGACGAACAATTGCTGTGGTGGGTTCTGGATTAGCCAGATTGTATCCACCTGAAAATTTGACCTTGGCGGAAAAGATAGCCGATGGAAACGGAGCGGTCATATCGGAGTTTCCTCTGCATAAGGCTCCGGATAAGCAAACTTTTCCGATGCGGAACCGTATCGTGGCCGCATGGTGCCAGGCATTGCTTGTCACCGAGTGTCCGGCTTGGTCGGGATCTCTTATCACCGCCAACTTAGCTTCAGAATATGGAAAACCCATTTTCGCGGTGCCGGGGCCGATCGACAAACCTACGTCCGCAGGCTGTCATCAGTTGATCCGGGACGGCGCTACCCTGGTTTCCGATGCATCCCACATCATAGACGATATGGGCGAGCTTCCATTTTCCTCTTCCGCGGAAAATTCCAGTGAGGAAGAGGGGACGCCTGAGCTGCCTGCGGAGGAAGCTGCGGTGATGAATGCAATGCCGCCAGGTGAGGAAATGGCCATTGATATGCTGATCGGGAAAACCGGGCTGCCGTCCTCGTCCGTTACGGCGGCTCTGTTCAAGCTGGAGCTGAGACGATTGGTGCGGGCATTACCGGGCTTTCGCTTTATCAGGCGGTAAATAAAATCGAATTCACTGATTTCCAGGTTGTTACGCAGCTTGCAGGGAACTCTCCTTTTTCTTGAAAACCGTTTCCTCCTTGCATCCTCGCAAAATCCCTGCCTAGTCCCCTGCAGACACAAGCACTTTCTAAGAACCGACTTCCATGGGAAAAACACTGATTATTGCAGAAAAACCGTCCGTCATGAACGACCTTTCAAAAGCTCTTTCAAAAGCTTTGGGCAAGTTTGAAAAGGTAGGGTCCGGCCGGGACATCCACTACGAGAATGATAATGCAATCATCACCTCCGCAGTAGGACACCTTGTGGAGCTGCGGATGCCGATGGGACCCAACGGGAAAAAACTACCATGGAAATTTGATGTGCTGCCGGTCATTCCGGATACTTTCGATCTGGATCCCATTGAGCAGACGGAGGCAAAACTGAAAAAAGTGCTGAAGTTTGCGAAGCGGAAGGATGTGGATGTGATCGTCAATGCCTGCGATGCCGGGCGGGAAGGTGAACTCATCTTCCGCTACATCATGGAAATCGGAAAGATCAACAAACCCATCAAACGCTTGTGGATGCAGTCGATGACTACCGGCGCAATTGTTGCCGCGTGGGAAAACCTCCGGACCGATGAGCAGATGAAACCCTTGGCGGACGCAGCGAAATGTCGTTCGGAGTCGGATTGGCTCGTTGGACTCAATGCGACCCGGGCCCTTACTTGTTTCAACTCACGCCACGGCGGATTTAACATCACGGCGGCCGGGCGCGTCCAGACCCCTACGCTGGCGATTCTGGCGGCGCGCGAAGAAGAAATCCAGGCATTCAAGCCGGAGCCGTATTTTGAAGTGCATGCGACACTTGGCGTAAGTGCGGGAGAATATCTCGGCAAATGGATTGATACCGATTTCAAGAAATCAGCCGAAAAGCCACATGGTAAGGCCGAAAGAATCTGGGAAAAAGGACTGGCGGAAAAAATCGTAAGCCGCTGTGCCGGTAAGGAAGCGATCATTACGGAAGAGAAAAAAGCTCAGACACAAATCGCTCCACAGCTATATGATTTGACGACTCTACAGCGGGAGGCTCCTTTCTCGGCAAAGGGCACTCTGCAAATTGCCCAGGCGCTTTACGAGAAGCATAAAGTTCTCACTTATCCGCGGACGGATTCCCGCTACCTCCCTGAAGATTATGTCTCGAACGTCCGGGAAACACTAAGTCAGATTGGCAATAGTGATATGGAAGTGGCGAAGTATGCAAAAGCTGTGCTCTCCGGGAAGGGGGAAAAGGGGCCGCGCCTTCACCAGTCAAAGCGCATTTTCAATACCGCGAAGGTATCAGACCACTTTGCAATCATTCCCACAGGCAATACTGCCAAACTTTCCGAAACCGAGCAGAAGGTTTATGATATGGTTGTGAAACGGTTCATTGCCGTATTCTACCCACATGCCGAGTTCGAGCAGACCACCCGTCTCTCAACAGTGACAAACGGGAACGAGAAAGATGTTTTCAAGACGGAAGGTCGCGTGCTTGTTGTTCCGGGTTGGTTGGAAGTTTATGGAAGGCAGCCGGGTGTTGCGGCAGGGAAAGATGGCCTTGTCGGCATCAAGCCGGGAGAAACTGCCACGGCGGATCCCGTGGAATTGATCAACGAGCAGACCCGCCCTCCGGCACGCTTTACGGAATCTACCTTGCTTTCTGCCATGGAGGGCGCAGGAAAACTGGTCAACGATGAGGAACTGCGTGAAGCAATGTCCGAGCGTGGTCTCGGCACACCTGCAACCCGTGCGGCGACGATTGAAGGACTGATCTCCCAGAAATATCTTCTTCGTGATGGCCGTGAACTTCACGTTACGCCATCGGGCCTACGGTTGATCCAGCTGGTGCGCCAAATGGATATCGAGGGTCTTTACTCTCCAAAGCTCACCGGTGACTGGGAATACAAGCTCCGCCAGATGGAACAAGGTGCGCTTGCCCGCCCGGAATTCATGAAGGAGATCATTGAATATACCAATGATATTGTTACCAAGGCCCACGGACTTGCGGAAGAAGCCAAACGCCGCGTTTTTCCTGATGTGGAAGTAGAGCATCCCATCCACGGAGCCATGGTGTTCAAGCAGACTGACGCCACATACGAGTCCAGGGATGAGAATCTGCCGGTTAAGATCAAAAAATATATCGCTGGCAGAGCGCTTAGTGCCGACGAGCTACGGACTCTGATTCAAAAAGGTATCGTTGGTCCATTGCAGGGCTTTAAATCGAAATTCAACAAACCTTTCGAAGCCTCCATACAGATTGATGAAAAATTCAAGACTGCATTCCTATTTGAAGGCGATGATGATAAAGCGCCGGATCTCAGCGAGGACATGGTGATTGGCACGGCGAAGATGGCCGATGGTGGAGAGCATAAAATCTATGCGACCGACAGCGCGTATTACGTGCCCGGGATCGTAACCAAAAAAGATCCGCACGGAGTTCGCATCGGAAAAGTGATTCTTCAGCGGGAAATCTCCGAAGACCAAGCGATCAAGCTCATTGCTGAGGGAAAAACAGATCTGCTGAAGGGCTTTGTCTCAAACCGAACAAAACGGAAGTTCGACGCGCACCTGACGTTCGACACCAAAACGACAAAAATCGGTTTTGATTTTCCACCGAGACCTGCCAAAAAAGCGGCAAAGAAAGCTGCCAAAAAGGCTGCGAAGTCGAAAGATTCGGAATAAGCAATTTCGGGATGGACAAACAACCTATTGACGGAGGAGGACTTCGACGGCAGCCTGGATCGCAGGATCCTGCCATTTTTCCAGCGCATTCTTCTCGGCTTCGGGAAGAGTGTCCAGACGGCCGTTATTGCGAAAGTTTTCTCGATCACCATCGCTGAAAACGATTTCGGTATCTGGTGTGATGCCCACCAAATGTGGAGTTTTACCGGATGGCGTGTGGTAGGTGGCAATGGTAAGCCGGAGAGCACTTCCATTTCCCATCGGGACGATCGTCTGCACACTACCCTTACCGTAGCTTTTTTCGCCGACCACAGAGGCTCTTTTCAAATCGTGCAGAGAGCCTGCAGTGAGCTCTGATGCTGAGGCGGAGTTTCTATCGATTAATACGGAAATTGGGTAAGTGCGTTTGCGGCGCTGGCGTTTTGATGTTTTGAGAAACTTTTCCGGTTTTTCGCGCTCCCGCACCGAGACGACAGCAGTAGATGGCGGCACAAATAGCCCTAGGATACCGACGGTTTCGTTCAGATCTCCGCCTCCGTTTTCCCTGAGGTCGAGGACCAGATATTTCATCCCATTGTCCTCCAGCGCGTCGAGTGCATTTTCTACTTCCCGCGCACAACCAGGGCCAAAACTGGCGAGTCGCAAGTAACCGATCGTCGGATTTTCCCGGAGTAAAAAAGAGGTAACGATAGACTTCTGCTCAACGTAGCGATGGCTCAGAGTCACATCCAAATCACCGGGACGCTCGGGATTGCGTAGCTTGAGATGGACCAACTCTCCGGGGAGACCGTGGAGCAATTGCATCACCTCCGGAAACGGTGTGTCGGATATAATTTGTTCATTGATCGAGATCACAGACGTTCCGGCAATGAGTTTTGCAATATGGGCCGGTCCGTTTTGTTCGATGGAGGAAATAAAATATCCATCGGAATTTTTCCCTAAACTGAGGCCGAGCGATTTTGAGTCGTTGTTGATTTCGTCACTTCCTTGGCTGACGAGGTGCCCCATCTCCGGATGGATAAATGAGGAATGGGCGTCCAGACTGGAGAGCATTCCATCGAGCGCAAAATTGATCAGACGCTCATAAGATAGCTTCTCCAAATCCGGGTGGCTGTTGCGCACCGTTTCCAGCACTTCCACAAAGCGCTCAAGCTGGGCATAGGCCGCATCTTTGGAGTCCGGTAGCTTCTGTGCCGGCGCATATTGGGGAACGGTGATCGCTAAAAGTAGCCAGAGAAATCTCATGCTCATTTCGTAGCACTTATCGATCAGCTCATATAGGAAATATGAGATCGACAGCCATTGGGCGCTATCTTGTCGTTTGGAGAATCCTACTGCCAGCTCACCGGCGGAATTGATAGTGCACTACAAAGTCCGCCGGCGAGCGGCATTGGATATGGGGTGTGAGCCCCTATTCGGGGTGTGAGCCCCTATTCGGGGTGTGAGCCCCTATTCGGGGTGTGAGCCCCTATTCTCCCCCCAGAGAATATCTATTGTTATGCATGGAGCATGCCAAATGTCTCCGGGGTCTATAACTCGCTGATTGCCAATGTTTACGATTGCGGCAGTTTGCGTAAGGGGAATGTGCTATGCAAGAATCATGAAGTTAGTGCATGCTTTTGCGTTGCAAAAATTGCATGGGGAAACTGCTACTTCAGCCCGTGTCTACCCATCAGATTGTAAACCGAGCGCTCCGAGATTCCTAGTTCACGGGCAGTCTTGGCCTTGTTCTTTCCTGTCCGTATATATGTCTGAATGAAGGCTTCCCGTTCGATTTCGTGTAGAGTCAGACCTGGCTCGGAAAGAATTTGTCTTCCCTGGTTTGCCGGGCTGGGTGCTTCCAAAACACCTATAATGTCCTCTGCCTCAATGATATTGCTCTCAGAGAAGGCGGTGGCACGCTCCAGGACGTTTTCGAGCTGTCTGACATTGCCGGGCCAATTTGATTTCTGTAGCGAAGCCGCCGCATTTTTGGTGAGAGTCCACGTTTCGGTATTACGGTTTGCCGCGATACGTGCCAGAATGTGTTCGATGATTTGTGGAATGTCCTCTTTTCGCTCCCGCAGTGGAGGAATCACTAGCTCGATAATATTGAGCCGATAATAAAGATCTTCTCGAAAAGTCCCTGCATTCACTCTTGAATGAAGATCCACGTTTGTTGCCGCGATTACCCGGGCACTGGTCTTGATCAATTTGTTCCCGCCCACGCGGAAAAATTCCCGGTCTTGCAGAACATTCAAAAGTTTCGGCTGCAGCTCCTGCGGAAGGTCGCCAATCTCATCGAGGAAAATGGTTCCCGAGGAAGCTTGCTCGAAACGGCCTGCGCGTGCTGTGGAGGCACCCGTAAACGCTCCTTTCTCGTGGCCGAAGAGTTCCGTTTCCAGCAGCTCGCGGGGAAGGGCGGGGCAGCTTACGGTAATGAAGTCTTCCGAGGCCCGTTCGCTCAGCATATGAATTTGGCGGGCAATATATGTCTTACCTGTTCCACTTTCACCGGTGAGCAGAATAGTGCTATCCAGTGATGCTGCTTTTTTGATTTGATGGAAAAGCTGCTTCATCCTCGGGCTTGAGGTTTGAAGGGATGGTTTGCTGATCTTCTTTGGCACGGAGCTATTTTTATCCGGGCGTTGGTTGTTACGAACCGTTGCACAAACCAGATCGAACAGGCGTTGCAGCTCAAACGGCTTCGTCAGGTAATCGCAGGCACCAGCCTTCAACGCCTGCACCGCAGTTTCAGCATCATTCGTTCCGGTGAGCATAATTACCAGAACATTAGGAAATTTTTCGTGCAAACGGCCGATCGTCTCGATCCCATTCATTCCCGGTAATCCCAGATCCAAGACAACCGCTTCGACGTGTTCATCAATTAAATCGATGGCTTCCAAGCCCGAGGAGGCGGCTACCGGTTTCCAGCCATGATCGTTTGCCGCCATGACGAGGAGGCGTTGGATCGTTTCATCATCATCGACGATGAGGAGGTTAGGGGAGTTAGGATTCACTGATACGTTTTTGAAAGGGTTGGCAGTTGGATGTGCGCGAAACTTGAAGGTATGGATATGCCTATTACAAGCAAAGAGCACATTCTTTTAGACGAAAGTCTCTTATTTTGTGGAATTTATGAATGATGGAGAATGCTATTCAAGCACTGGAGTAATGTATTTGCAGTAAATGGTTTTTGAAGGAAGTTACGCACGCCTTTGCTATAGCTCTGCGCGACTTCCCCATTGGAACGAATGCCGCTGACGGCGATGATTTGTGCGTCTTTATCGATTTCGAGAAGCGCCTGAATCGTCGCTTTTCCATCCATGCCGGGCATCACCATATCGGTCAGCACGATGTCGATTTCCCGATGTCTCTCCCGGAAAATCTCGACTCCTTTTGTCCCGGAGCCAGCCGTTAAGGTTTTGTAGCCAAAGGTTTCGAGAATCCTACGGGTCATTTTCAGGATGGCGGTTTCGTCATCGATGAGAAGGATCAGCTCGCCGTTGCCTTCCGGATGTTCGAGGGAATTGTTCTCAGATTCGGCATCGGAAAATTCTACCATGGCGGGAATATAAACACGGAATCCGGTTCCTTTTCCCGGCTCGCTGTATGATTTGATAAAGCCTCCGTGGCTTTTGACAATAGCCAGGGTGGTGGATAATCCCAAGCCGGTTCCTTTGCCTATTTCCTTGGTTGTGAAAAACGGATCATAGATTTTCCCGATGATTTCCGGAGAGATTCCTTCGCCCGTGTCTTCCACTTCGATACAAACATATGGTCCCGGTTTTGCGTCGATATTGGCCGCCACGTAGTTCTCGTTGATATCCTGATTACTCGCGGAAATATACAGATTCCCTCCTTCAGGCATCGCATCGCGGGCGTTCACGCAGAGATTCAGGAGCACTTGGTGAATCTGCGTGGCATCGCCGAGGATAGGCCAGAGATCCGCGACGAGACGTGTCTCAGTGCGGATACTTTTAGGGAACGAATCACGGATAATGGCCGAAAGTTCCGCAATGACCTCACTGCCGGAAACTTTTACCCTGCGGCCATCAATACCCCGGGCGAAGGACAAAATCTGACCGACCATCTCCGCGCCGCGGTGGGAACTTTGGGCAATGGTATCCAGCAATTCGTTCCCTCGGGCATCGGAAATGCTTTTTCTCAAAAGCTCGATCGACATGGAAATCGGGGCTAGCACATTGTTCAAGTCGTGAGCAAGGCCACCGGCCAACGTGCCGATGGATTCGAGTCTCTGGGCTCTTAGAAATTGCTGTTCCAGGTGTTTGTGGCCGGTGATATCCGTATTGATGGAAAGGATGGAAACGGGCTTGCCCTTCTCATCCCGGACGAGGTTCCAGCGACTTTCCACAATGATGGGTCGGCCACGCTTATCAATCTGGTGGAGCTCTCCAAGCCACTCTCCCTGCTCAATGGCATATTTATAGGCCAAGTCAAAGCTTTCGGGATTATCGTGCAGCAGATCGCGGGCAGACAAGCCGATCACAGCGGAGCCTTTGCGGCCATACAGCCTTTCAGCGCTTTTGTTCCAGAAGCCGATACGATGGTCGAGATCGCAGGTGAAAATAGCGTCGCGAGCTTTGTCGAGCAGAGAGGCCTGCTCGATCATCAAAGCGTTCGATTGCTCCTTGGTCATTTCAGAAGCGGCCCGATCGGCAAAAATTTTCAGCACGGACCTGACGAGCGCGGGCTCACCAATCGGCTTTTTAAAGAGCACTGAAAGTATGCCGAAGCGCTCCCCTTTGTCTGAAAAGAGGGAGATTCCCGCATAGGAATCTATGCCCATTTCCACAAGAGCGTGGTCATTCGGAAAGAGCTCTCTTACCCCTTGGTCAAAGAGACAGACCCCTGGATAGTCAGTCTGCTCGCAGGGTGTGTCGTGAAGGCTGTAAGTTACATTTTCCTGCACCACGCCATCCAGAACAAAGGACAGTGAGTTAACGGTGTAGGTATTGGGGTCGATCCGTCCGATCAGCCCCGCATCCGCTCCCAGTGCCTCAACCATATTGACCGCCAATAGTTCATAGAAATTCTGCCCGCTGGCATCGGAAACCGTCTGTGCCACTTTTACAATGACATCGCGGGTCGTCTCTTCACTGATGCGATTGCGCAGCGCGATGATGCCGAAGGCGAGGTTATCTGCCAGCTCTTGGAGAAGATTGAGCTCTTGCTCGCTTACCGCATTTACTTCGCGGGAAAGTAGGGAGAGAAAGCCAAAACATTTGTTCTCATCTCTGAGCGGAAGGCAGACTAGTCCGCGGTAGCCCAGCTTGACGGTTCTCGGCTTATGAATGAAATCCAAAGCGTCAGTGGAGATGTCCGTCCAGGTCACCGCCTTGCCGGTGCGGATGGTAGTTCCTCCCGGCGTGTTCCCGGACGGAATGGATTCGTCATAGGTGAGCTCCAGCTCGTTGATGAAATCCGTTTTATAGCCGACCGTTGCGGCGGGGATGATCATTTTCTTCGGACCCCTGTCCGCATAGCCAACCCATGCCGTGCTGTAGCCGCCGATCTCGATGGCTACCTCGCAAATTTTTGTCAGTAGATCGTCTTCGTTGGTCGCGTGTATGAGGACGTGGTTGCAGGCACGCAACATTTGAAGGGCACGGTTCAGGGAGACCAGCTCGCTCTGGATTTCGCGTTGGCTGGTCATGTCCGTCATCCCACCGATCATACGGACGGCCTTGCCATTGTTGTCGAAAATTACTTCGGCCTTATCGATCACGTGGGTGATATTGCCGTTCTGATGGAAAAAGCGATATTCCACGACCCAGCGCTTCTGCTGACCTTTTGAGGGTGGAATCAGGCTCTCACAAACCCGTTCCCTGTCCTCAGGATGTATGCGGGCCTTCCATTCGTCGTAGGTCGGACCGTTTCCCGTTCCGCTATAGCCGAACAACTTGCAAAACCCTTCGTTCCACCAGACGTTGTTTGTAGTAATATCCCAATCCCATACGGCGTCATTGGTCGCGGAGGCAATTGATTGGAATAGCTTATTGCTTCGGACGAGTTCTTCCGCAGCTCTGGTTTTTTCGATGGCGAGGCCGATGAGATTGCGCATGTCTTCCACCTTGCGGAGTTCTTCGGCTGAAGGCTTGTGAGGAGCATGATAGAAGCAGGTAATCGTAGCGATAACCTGACCCGAACTCCCAAAAACTGGTATCGTCCAGCTCGCTCTAACGCCGCTGTTGCGGGATAGGTCCCGGAACTTCTCATAGCCTTCTGCCGCGAGAACATCCTCTACGATCACAGTATTTCCCGTCACAATCGCTTTGCCGCAGGTGCCATCAGTGGGGGCGGTATGAAGTGTCCTGAGTCTATCGATGAAATCAACGGGGATGCTGGGTGCGGCCGCAAGTTTCATCACGGGCGGCGAACCGGCTAAAAGGATGACGGAACACCAGGTCTTAACTGGAGACTGCCCCTCGATTAGCAATGCGACGTGCCGGAGAATTTCTCCCAAAGGAACTTCCTTCAGAATCATTTCCAGCAATTCCGCGTGGGCACGGGAAAATTCATCGCCTGAGAAAGACGGCTTTTCCGAGCACACATTAGAACCACCCCGATATTCCATAACTAGATATTTACACGTTTTCCGTGTAATAACTCAAGCTAAAGGCGGGGCAATATGAGAATGAAGACAGTGCCGCGATCGGAATCATGAGGCTGGCGACAAGAAATAGATCCGTTCATGGAACGCGCTAACCGCTGTGACAGAGCAAGTCCCAGGCCCACTCCGGGCATGCTTTCGGCAGCTTGCTTGGCGGATTTGTGAAAGGGCCGGAAGATTCTTTTACATTCATCAACCGGGATGCCGGGGCCATGATCGATAACGTGAATTTCGATTTTTTTAGGAAAATCGAGAATCTTGAGCGTAACCAGGGGAGGCTCTGAAACCGCAGCGTATTTTGCGGCATTATCGATGATGTTGAAGAGAATATGCTCAAGGGCGGATGCGTCCAAGGTGATGTCACATGAGCTTGGTAGATCCATTTTCAGCTCCAATCCAGCAGCGGCCAAACGGGATTCGAAACGCTCTCGCATGCCACTCAACAAAATCGGAAGATCCACCTTTGCGATGGTGCTCCGCGCACTCCCACGCTCAATCC
Organism: Luteolibacter algae; assembly: GCF_042683045.1. Taxonomy (NCBI): domain Bacteria; kingdom Pseudomonadati; phylum Verrucomicrobiota; class Verrucomicrobiia; order Verrucomicrobiales; family Verrucomicrobiaceae; genus Luteolibacter; species Luteolibacter algae. The sequence continues at coordinate 47,438 of NZ_JBHUIT010000008.1, forward strand.
GGGAGAATGCCAGGACGTTTTCCACAAGATGTGAAAGGCGGTCTGCCTCGCGCGATAAGACATTGAGATATGAAGGCCGTTTCTCTTCTCTTACCGCGCCACTGCTCAGTATATCGGAATAGAGGCGGAAAGTGGTCAATGGAGTGCGGAGTTCGTGGGTGACTGCGGAGACAAAAGACGCGCGGCGTTCGCTGAGCTCGATCACATTGGAAATCAATATCGAGGCAATGATCAGAGCCGTAAGGGTTGCCAGCCAGCCGACCAAGAGCGAGATGGTGATACTTCCGGGAATGCGATCGGGAGTGGCGCTAATTTTTCCGGGATGAAGCTTATACGGAAATGATGCCAGCACAAAAGAGTCATCGGTATCCTGGGCGTGTGCGGGCACCAATTTGGAACCCGGGAGTAATTGATTGGCTTCCGCCTGCAGTATCTCGGTTAGCTCTCTGCCGTCTATCAGGCTGCCTTGGGCAAAGGTGGTGATGCTAAGTCCACGCCTGATAAGATACAGGGAGCCGTCAAACCAGGTTGGTTTAAAATCGCCGACAGGATTGGAAATTTCCTTCGCACTGGGTGTGGACGGAGAAATTGGCTGCCTTCGATCCGCAAGACTGGCGGATGAATCGGGGATAGGAAGATCCTCCACGGATCCCTCGCTCGGGATGACCGTCTTATACTGAAGGTTTTGCTCACGCTGCCTTGATAAAGCTTCCCCCAACCATTTTTCGCGGGTTGCCTTTTCGACACTGTTGGCAAAATTTTGAGCGGCTGGGCCTCCACGGATCTTATTCTCGATGAGCTTTTTGCTATCAGGATTTTCCAATTCGGAGCCAGAGCTGGATTTCTTCAGGGGTTTCCCTTCTGCCTGAAGTGAAATTTTTAGATTTGAGATCAAAGTCGGTAATTGTGTGGCGACTTTTTGCAATGCGTCGGGATCGCCTTCACCTCGGATTGCCGCGCCATCAGGTGTCTCGAAGCGAACGATACAGGGCAGGGTGGTTTCTGCGTCGGAAAGGAAGAGCTGGGGAGGGATGGAGTTTTCCTCGAGCAAAATGGAAGCGCCCAAAGAGTCCATACGCCAGAGCGAGAGGCGGACACGTTCCTGTTGCTCTGCCCGGATTTCCGCCAGAGCACGATTACGCTCCGTTTTGATGACGCTGCGTGTCAGCCACAACATTGCCGCCAGAACGAGACAGGCACAACAGCCGAAAGCGACCCACACCCATGCGGGAGAATGTTTGTGGCGACTCCAGTTCATTCAGGCTTTTCGGGTTGGATGAAACGATAGCCTTTCCCGCGTTCCGTGATGATGCAGGAGGCAATCCTTTTGCCCAATTTGGAACGGAGATGGGCCATGTGCATATCGATGGTTCTCGTTTCGATACGTTCGGGATCCAGATTCCATACCTGACGCAGGATCTCGGCACGGGTGACTGTGCGGCCGCTGGCTCCGATCAGATAACGAAGCAGAGAATTTTCCTTTTCGCTGAACTCCGCCCTGGAGCCGTCTGAAAACTTGATGAAACATTCATTCAGATCAATGACCGCACCATGGAAATTATGAGTGGGGGATAGGGAAGGGCGCTCGTGGGTGCGCCGTAATACCGCATCCACGCGAGCGAGCAATTCCTTCATGCTAAAAGGTTTGACGACGTAGTCGTCCGCACCGCCCACGAGACCTTTCACCCGGTCCTGCTCCTCGCCGCGAGCGGAAAGCATGATTACCGCTTGCCCTGGGCGTGACTTTTTGAGGGCTGCTAGAATCTCAAAGCCAGACGGACCCGGCATAACGATATCCAGCAGCAAGAGGCGGTAGCTTGATTGCAGCGCCATTTTCATACCGCTGTGACCGTCAGCAGCTTCTATGGTCTTATAGCCGCCGTATTCTAACGTATCGACGATGCCGGTCCGGACAGCGGGGTCGTCTTCGATGACAAGGATAGTGGGAGACTCGATCATTATGGCGGGGAGTAGGATTTCTTGGAAAACGATGATAAACAAGGCTCCACACGCCCAGATTTAAAGTTCGTGGGATGGTAGGGATTCACAGATGTGCTGCTGCCGTTGTAAAACATTTTAAGGGAGCACGCCACAGCGGCGTGCTCCCTCGCTTTTGCAATGAGGACAGTTATTCCTCGAATTGATAACCGAGGCTTTTTGCCTGCTTGCGGGTGATCTCGATCATTGCCTGATCAAGGGTTTGTTTCCCCGATTCCGCTTGTTTCTTTAGCTCTGCGGCAACGTGTGCTTCCCGCTCCTTGTTTAATTTTTTGATTTCGCTTTGAATCTCCATCCTGCGAGCCGCAGCATTTTCAATAAAGTCCGCCCGCTCCTCCGGAGTCATTTTCCTCAGATTCTCTGGCAATTCGTTTTCGTCGAGCTTGTAGGGGTTAACTTTTTTCTCCCGGACGGCATCGACTAGATCCCAGCTGGCATTCGAGTAGTTGTTGCTGGCTTTGGTGATAGCCCGTTGAACAGCCGCGCCCTCCTTTGCATTTGCCTCGGCATCCGCATCCGCAAGCTTTTGATTGGCGGAGGCTTCCTTCCGCTGCCTGCCGTAGCCGATGTAGGTTTTGTTAAGATCTTGGCTTAGCTTGGAGATCCTTTCATCCTGGGGCGCATCCACATGGGGAACCGCCCGATCCTGATCGATTATGAGAAAGTCCCCGCCAGCCAATGCGGCGCCATCATGCCAAAAACCTGCGATCCCTTGCCCCCGATCGCCACAATGAATCGTATTTACGACAATGTTTTTCTCCATGGCTTCTTTGCACGCTGCACGGGCATCGACCCTGCCTTGGGTGAATGATTCATTACCTGCGATAAAGATGACTTTGTAAGTGCTTTTGCGGGGATCCCAGGTCAGATCGCCAAGAGCCCGTTGGATAACCGCTCCGCAGAATTCCTCGCCACCGTTGGTTTTCAGGGAAAAGAGCTGCTTGCTCAGTCCGTCCAAATCGCGGCTGAGTGGGCTGACCAGACGTATCCAATCATTTCCCATCGCGTTCCCGTTGTTGCCATATTCGTAAAGTGCCACTTCCACGTAGGGTGTCTCACCGTCCCGTTTGGCATCGATGAAGGTGTTTACAACCTTCCATAGTTGCGTTTTGGCTTGGTCGATCAAACCGTCCATGCTGTTTGAAGTATCAAGCAGCAGGGCGATCTGGATTCGATTCTTTTTATCATCGTCGGAAGTAGTTTTGGGATCGATTTGACCGGGGCCGTGATCTACCTGGGGAGTCCGCGCGGGGCTCGCATGAACCTGGTGGACGGCTATGATTGCCGCTAAGGCTAAAGAGAGAGTAAGTGGAAATTTCATGACTCTCTTTTTCTACACGTTTGGTCACTCGTCTGTCCGTAAAGGCTCTGTAAATTGACAGGGAAGCCCCGAAAGAACCCTGAATGGGACTTTTTTCCGATAAATAACAAGTTTGGGCTTGCATAGGCGGTGCTATGAGGTATCAACCGCCCCTCTAATTATGGCTAAGAAAAGTTGGATAGCACGAAACAAGCGCAAAGCAAAGACAGTCGATAAGTATGCCGATCTCCGGCATAAACTCAAAGCGGAAAAAGACTATGTGGGTCTTTCCATGCTTCCACGTGATGCAAGTCCTACCCGTCTTGTAAACCGTTGCGAAATCACTGGCCGCCGCCGTGCTTTCCTCCGTCGCTTCAGACTTTCACGTATTACATTCCGTGAGTATGCATCCGCAGGCTTGTTGCCGGGTGTAACAAAATCGAGCTGGTAAGACAGTCGGTTTGCGGTATGATTACCGCATCGAATATAGCGCGGGACGGTAACATACCCGATCCTGCGTTTTTCCTATGCCTATTTACGAATATATTTCCGAATCACCCGACGATCCTGAGCGATCGTGTAAGATCTGTCGATCCGGATTTGAACTGCGCAGGCCTATCGAGAGAGAGGCCTTGTGCAACTGCTTGATTTGTAAAAATCCAGTTAAGAAGGTTATATCCAAGGTGAACACACCTCGTGTCACCAAGCCTCTTTCGATATCGGACGCCAAGAAAGCTGGCTTCACGGTTTTGGAAAAACGGGATCAAGGAGTTTATGAAAAGCTTTGATCAACCTGTGAACGAGCTGTTTCAATATTTTTCTCTAACTACGGGAGCTGCCGTAGTTCATGAGTTTCCCAGCGCTGGCGAGACGGTATTCTATCTCCTTGGGATCACCTTTTTCCTCCTGCTCAATGCCTTTTTCGTGGCTTCAGAGTTTGCGATAGTAAAAGTCAGACCAAGCCAGCTGGAAAGCCACGGCAAAGAGACCGGGGCTGATACGGCCCGGGCAGTTCATGTGGTCGAGAATCTTGATGGCTATCTATCTGCAAACCAGCTGGGGATCACTTTTTCATCTCTGGCTCTAGGTTTCCTGGGAGAACCTTTCGTGAAAGCATTGGTCTCGCCGATTTTGGCCAATACCGGAATGCCAGAGCAGGGAATTTACTGGGTTTCATTGGTAATCGCTTACGCATCGTTCACGTTCCTTCACGTCGTCGTCGGCGAGCTATTGCCAAAGTCCATTGCGATTCGTCGTTCACTTGGAACGACTTTGATGTTGGTGGGACCACTACATCTGTTCTACAAAACTTTCTATCTGGTTATTCGGTTTTTCCAAGGGACTGCCAACTGGCTGTTGAAAACCATCTTTCGGATCGATCCAATTAGTGAGGGCGAACACGTGCATTCCGCGGAAGAGCTAGCCATTCTCGTCACCCATTCCGGAAAATTCAAGGAAGTCACCGATACCGAACGGGAAATTCTTATCAACGCGCTGGAGTTGAACGAGCTATGGGTTCGGGATGTGATGACGCCGCGCAACGAAGTGGTTGTGCTGGACGCAGATGAGCCTTTTGAGAAAGCTCTGGATGTAGCGATACGAAGCAAACATACCCGTTTTCCTTTGGTAAAAGGGCATTTGGATCAGTCGATCGGGTTGATCCACATCAAAGATTTGTTCAAATTAATGAACGATCCGGATCCAGATCTGATGCGCATCAAGCGGGAACTGAAGATGGTTCCGGATACTATGCCGCTCGATACTCTTTTGAAATTCTTCCTCAAGGAGCATGCCCACTTGGCAATGGCGGTGGACGAGTTTGGAACTCCTGTGGGTATTGTTTTCCTTGATAACGTCATGGAAGAACTCGTGGGTGACATTCAGGACGAGTTCGATAACGAACATTCCTCCTTCATGCGTGTGAATGACGACGAGTTTGTCGTCGAAGGATCGATGACCCTGAACGATCTGGAAGGTAATGTTGAAGAGCTTTCTCTGGAAAGTGGCGAAGTAACTACCGTCGGCGGTTATATCACCCAACAACTGGAGCGCTTCCCGGAAGTCGGCGAAACCCTGAAGATCCTTGGATATGAAGCAAAGGTCACGAGCACGGATGGCCGTAGAGTCGGACAGGTTCACTTTCGCAAGCTTGAGGATCACGAGCTGAATGTAGTAGAGAGCGAGGCTCCGCTGGAAAGCATTTGAGGATGACTGCATAACGCTTTGAGCTATCGGAGAAATTCATGCATAACGCATGGGTGGGGTGCCTCGATGAAGGTTTTCTTCTATTGCTGATTCGTTGTAACTTGCTTATAATCAGGTTTTTGCGGGTTGATTCTGGGAATTTGGCGGGATGGCTTGTTGCTAGCTATAATCCTTTTACCATGAAATCAATCACACATACCTCCTTGAAAGCCCTTCCAATATTTTTCGCAGCTGTAGCTTTGAGCTCATGTGATGTGGAAAAAACGCAGGATGGCGAAATGCCTGAAGTGAAAGTGGAAGGCGAAGCAAAACTTCCTAAATACGATGTCGATGCCCCGGATGTGGATATCAAAAAGAAAAAGGTAGAGATGGAAGTTCCGACCATCGAAGTCACTCCGGCTGACGAAGATACGAACGACCAATAAATCTAAAAGCGCCGTAACAACTATAAAAAGCACTGCCTTTAAGGCAGTGCTTTTTTTTGCACCAATAACTAGAGCAACTTTTTTGTAGCCTGGTAGCATCTGGTATTCAACTATCTCGAATGGACGTTTTCGAGCATTTGGGGGCTGCACTAGGCTTGGCATCGCTAGCGGGAATTAATCTCTATCTCACGGCTTTCGTGGCAGGGCTAGCTATCCGTTTCAATTGGATTGATCTAGCTGCCTCCCACGAGGGACTTGGAGTTTTGGGAAACGAATGGGTGCTGGCGGTAGCTGGAATCATGATGGTGATTGAATTTTGCGCGGATAAGGTGCCATGGCTGGATAGTGGCTGGGATGCCATACACACGGTTCTCCGCCCAGCGGGTGGTGTTCTTTTAGGAATGGCTGCTCTAGGTGAAATGGATCCCAAATTTTTGGCAATAGGAGGGCTGATATCCGGTGGAGCCTCGCTGACAATGCATGGAGCCAAGGCTGGAACCCGACTATTGGTCAATATGTCACCGGAGCCTGTTTCGAACAGTGTTGCAAGTGTTGCCGAAGACTGCTTGGTCTTGGGTGGCTTGACTCTAACCGCCTTCGCACCGGTAGTGGCATTTGCCGTTTTCGTCATACTGCTTGTTGTTGCCGTATTAATTATTCGGAAGACCTTTGGCAGCGTGCATGCGCTATGGCGTGGATTAAGAGATCGCACGAAGAGAGGACAAGCCTGACCAAAATCCTCTATAATTAGTTTTCGCCAAATCCATTTCGGCTTTTCTGCCATCGATAGAATTTCAGATCGTCTTTATTAATGCCTGTAGAGTTTCAAATGCTCCTAACGTTCATCGTCCTGGGGGGCGTATTTCTCGCGTTTATCAAAGAATGGCTGCCCAATGATTTGGTGGCGTTGTGCGGTCTTGCCATCCTTCTCGGAACGGGAGTTCTGAGTGATTCTGATCTCGGAGAGATTTTCAGTAACCCGGCACCGATGACGATTGGTGCCATGTTCATTCTCGCCGAGTCTCTGACCCGCACCGGTGCGATCGATTGGATCGCGCACCGTTTTGAAAAATGGGCGGGAAACTCATTAACTAGAGCTGTGATCATCCTAGCTCTTATTGTGGTGCCGCTCTCGGCGTTTATGAATAATACACCGGTAGTGATCGTCTTTTTGCCGGTGCTGATGAGCTTCGCCCGGAGCACGGGCCTGAAAGCAAGCAAACTACTCATTCCTCTTTCTTTCCTGAGTATTCTTGGCGGAACGATCACTTTGATAGGAACCTCGACGAACCTGCTCGTTTCGGGATTGTCCAAGCAGCAAGGCCAGCCAGCTTTTGGAATTTTTGAGATCAGTGGTCTGGGCTTGGTGTATGCTGCTGTTGGCTCCTGTTATCTATTCTTTATCGGGCGTCATCTTTTACCCGATAGAGATACGGTAAGCAGTTTATTGGATGCCGAAGATACGCGGAAATTCGTCAGCGCCGTGGAGATCCCCTATGCCTCTCCATTGATTGGCGAGAGCTTGATCGCCCATCCATTGTTTTCCAACCGGAAGCGGACCATTGTCTACGAGGTATTGCGTCACGGTCTTCGAGTGGAAAATATACCTCTGGATGCCATCACACTTGAGGAGAGGGATGTATTGCTCTTCCGCGCGACCTCGAAACAGCTTGCGGAGATACAAGCGGCCAAAGGAGTTGTGATGATTCACCGGAAGTCGAATCTTACAGAGTCGGGGGCAGAGCAGGCCGAGGAAGTGAAAACCGTCGAGGCGATCATCGGACCGCAGAGCCAGCTGATCGGGAGGAGTGTCCGGCAGTCAAATATTCGGCGGCGTTACGGAATCGTCGTGGCTGCAGTTCATAGAAAAGGCACCAATCTCAGAGAGGGTTATCAGGATGTGAAACTCGCATTCGGCGATACGTTGCTGCTGGAAGGTCCGGTGCAAAGTATTATGAAACTTAGTCAGGAAGGGAGCTTCCTAAGCTTGAACGAAGCTTTAATGCAGCCGCATTTGAAGTCCAAGGTGTTTACCGCGATAGCAATTCTTGCCGCAGTAGTGCTGGTCTCCGCCCTGGGTATATTATCGATCACAAGCGCCGCAGTCATTGGGGCGGTGATGGTGGTTCTAACGGGGTGCCTTGAGATTCGAAAAGCCTATCAAGCTATCGAGTGGAATGTGCTGTTCCTTATCTACGGGATGCTTGGAGTAGGACTGGCGATGAAAAACACAGGAGGTGCAGAATGGGTGGCGATGAATGTGATTGGCCTGATGCCTGATTCGGGGCCATTGGTTATTCTCGCAGCGATTTATTTTCTGTCGTTCGTTCTTACAGAACTGGTCACTAATAACGCTGTGGCAATTTTGATGACTCCCATTGCTATCTCAATCGCGGCTTCTATGGAGGTTGACCCCCGGCCGTTCCTTGTGGCAATCATGTTTGCTGCCAGCGCCAGTTTCATCACGCCTATTGGCTATCAAACCAATACCTACGTTTACGGAGCGGGGGGCTATAGATTCAGTGATTTCTTGAAGGTCGGAGTTCCGCTCAGCTTGATCCTGTGGCTTACCTCCGTGTTGTTGATTCCACGTTTTTGGCCGTTCTAGGACCTTTTGAAAATCAAGCAGCAGGCGATAGATTGATCTGGCAAATTTGCTGAAGCTTGGAGTGCAAAACGCTGCGGTTATATGTTTGTGCCTGTGGAATACGGAGAAGCGTTGTCCGGTTTGCCGCGAAAACAGCGTTGATTGCGCGATCTCTTTCCATCCGTTCTGAGGTAAAGTGGGATTGATCGTCGAGTTCCACGCCACAGAGAATTCTCTTACTGCGCAGTCCCATCAACGCAAAATCGACCCTGGCGGATGTTGTTCGTCCATTTTTTGAATCGGTATTTGTATATCCGGAGCCAAATATTTCATCCAGTCGTGGGTGGACCAGAAACTGAGTGCCCTCTGGGGCAAGGGGTTTCAAAACCTCGAAAAAGGCAATTTCTTCCGTGGTCATCTCAAAGTCCGAGGCACGATCTGATTCAGCAACAGGTGAATGCAGAGTCTTTGATGACGGGAACGAAACGTTTTTGAGTGACGGATGTTTCCGCAGATAAAAGAAAATTGATGCCCCTATTACAGAGCCAATAATGCAAAGGGAATAAAAGCCTATGATTAATTTGTTTTCTATACCCGCCAGGCTATTTCCCGGATTTGAAATAGAAGCGGAACCGATGTGTCCTTTTAGGAGGGGGGCGTCATCCGTGGAAAAATGAGAATGAATGCCTGGGTAATGAATCGTGGAAATGACTGCCGTCCCAGAGCTTTCATTTGTATCATTCACTGTGAATACCCCGCGGAATATTGCATTTCCTTCGGTTTCACCGGCTATGGATATGAGTGGAAAAATCATTCCAATTGCTATGATGGCCAATTTCATTTGCACGCGATGTTCTGTTTGTCTAACGGTTTTTCAATCATAAAAATTTAATACCTGTTAGGTATTTTTTCGTAAGATTGTAAGTCGCTGATCTTCAGGATAGAACAAATTCAGATTTTTTGATGCAATGGGTGGTCACTAATGTTCGGGATCTTCTGAATGATATTTATATGATAAATTAGCTGCTGAAAATGGTCTCGAATGCATGTTTTCGAGATTCTCGATTGCTAATTTTCGATCAGATGATCTGAGTTGCTCATCCATATTTGGAGGGATTGCAGAATGCAGGATTTTTTTCCGCAGTCCGTGCCATTTGTCATCTCGGAACGGAGCGCAACTGTCTGATTCGCCTAGTTCTAGGGTGAAGTCCGTTGGAATGGCATCTGCGGATAGGAGAGGTAACAACTGAATAAAATTATGTGCCCAATCGACCCCGTAGAAACATCCGACAAGCAGAACCAAGCTCCAATGTCTCCTCCTTACATCGACGACGATGTGAACCAAACGTTGACAGAACAAGGACTTCAAGCAGCTGAAAACGAAAAGAGGGACGCTGTGATAAGTGAATATGAAAAACAAGCCTCCACCAGTGATGAGCCGGAAGAGACGCTAGATGACATCGAGTATCCTGACGGGACTGAAACCAAACAGAGCCCTGAAATCTCGGCGATGCATCCTGAGAACGACACCCCGCGCGGCTAAGTTAACAGTGAGCCTTAATTGTTTATGAAAGATATACACCACTCAAGTATTATCCATTACGTTAACGATATAGTCGCCATGGAGCGTGATATTGTTAACGCCGTGAGAACACAACTCGAAGACGATCGGGTGCGTGATCATCCACAACTCCATTCACTTTTTTTAGAGATTGCAGTAAATGGGGATTACCGTGCGGAAGTTTTTGAAAAACTTATAGCCCAGGAGGGCGGCTCTCTCGGCGGAGCTATAAAAGAGGGAATCGCAGCAGTAGCAGGGGTAATGGCTGGGCTTTATGGAATTACCAGGCAGCATCCTCTGTCTCATATGGTTCGTGATAATACCGTGGCAATGAATGTGGCTTCAACCAGTTATAGTATGTTGCTGACCTTGGCATTGGCCACCAATCACAAGCGCTGTGAGGAGCTTGCCCTATCGGCGCTAAACAGCTGCCCGAAATTGGTTCGGCAGCTTACTGACGTGCTTCCGTATGTCGTGCTGGAGGAGATATCCGGAGATGCTCCAGCTCCCAATATGATGGCAGCGGAGCAGGCCAACGATTTGATCCAGAGATCCTGGAAGCAGCACGAGCCCGTTTGATCAGGCTTCGAACGGGACGAGACTGCGATACATAGAGACATACGAATCGATCATCTTCTCCGGAGAAAAGGCGCAGACCGCGTCTTTCATGATTCGGGCCCGTTGGGAATCACGGAGTTCAGGAGATTGTCTGTGGAATTCAAGAGCCCGATCAATCGCCCAGCGCAGACCTTCTGAATTATGAACCTCGAAGGGGAATCCGCTTCCTTGGTTTTCTTCCCAGTTCAAAGACGTGACAGTATCACGCAAGCCCCCTGTGCTGTGAACGATCGGGATGCTGCCGTAGCGCTGTCCGATCATCTGGGCGAGTCCGCAGGGCTCGAATGATGATGGCATCAACACAAAATCCGAAGCAGCGTAAGCCAGCCGTGAAAACGGCTCGTGGAACTTGCGGATTGCAACATGATCATGGAGTTTTCCAATCGAGACGATATCCTCGAAGTGGCGAGAGAACGGACCATCTGCCACGAAGACAATTTGTATCCCGGAATCGGCGTTGGCTTTTACCAGATCTTCTAGAATTTCTGCAAGCAGCTGGCAGCCTTTCTGCATCGGATCCAGGCGCGATGGCCAGAAAAGCACGGGAATGTCCGGATTCTGTTCGAATCCCAGCATGCGCTGTAACTCGATTTTGTTTTCCCGTTTTCCCTCTACGTGAGTATCGGCATTGAAGCGACGGAAGATGAATCGATCGTTCTGAGGGGAGCGTTCTTCCGGCAATGAATTGAGAATGCCCGAGGCATGCCCCGCGGAGATTTTCCCCTGGACCGCATCCGCCACCTGCCACGGACAATTATGGCTGCGATAGCTTAACTCTTCCAGAAAACTTGGACTCACCGTGTTTACACGATCCGCCGCTAAAATTCCCGATGCCAGCATGCTAACGGTATTGTGACTGCGCGTTTCCTCATAGGAATATGGATATCGCTCGAAATACAGATGGCTCCAGAATTCAGCGGAATCGATCCCCCGGTCCTCGATATGGGCGAGGTTCGTCCGTTCGTCGTGGAGATTATGCATCGTGAAAATCGACGGAATTCCCATACTGCGCGCCGCGGCAGGAACCAAGCCTGTCATCCAGTCATGACAGTGGATGATATCCGGTTTTATCCGGGGCATTACATAATGAATCACATCGCGCTGGAAGGCCAGTGCCGCCCGTAGATTTGACTCTTGGCTGCCATCGTAGACGGACTTTCTATAATAAAACTCTCTATCCTTACAAAGATGTAATCGCGGAGAGTGACCATTGCTGCCGGGCTGGTAAAGCGATCGGAAATGCGGTAAGGCTACATGAACTTCTGCGCCTGATTCCGTCAACGAATCCAACAGCAACGCGCTGACATCCGCCAGGCCGCCGGCTTTTACGCATGGTGAATTCCGCCCGTCCTGACTGAGGTAGGAGCTCTCACTTATTTCCGGAGTAACCAATAATACTTTCAATCTTCGCGGTTGCTGGCGTTTTTTGATCTGCTGGGAATTTCGACTAATACGAGCTTCGGCTATCCTGTTGGGGCTTGCTAGTGGTTTGTGGGGCGGGGCTGCTGGCAAAGTATTGAGGTGCATGGTATAGACTAATCGAAGTTCGTAAATATCTAGCGATATTAGTGCCATTGGCAGAAATGGTATGAAACATGGAAGAATACAGGGTTGATGAAGATTCCAAGACCTCTGCTGGATGCAAATTGCAGTAGGATACTGGCATTTTGCGGCTACAACTCATCCATAAAAAGAGCACATTCAGAAACGTATTCCAGTGATAACTATGTCACATTTGATCAGCATTTCTCTTGCCACTTCGGGAGCCAAAGCTCACAACAAGCGCCGCCCGTTTCGGTGGTGCATCTCAAAATCTGTTGTGCTCACCGGAGCCGAGGCAGAATGTCCTGTAAATCAACCACAGCGCCCATCATGCACAGCATTTCATCACGAATCGATAAGGTTTCCCCATCACTTACTCTCGCCGTAACGGCTCAGACCAAAGCATTGATTGCCAAGGGCGAAGAGGTTTACGCACTGGCCGGTGGAGAGCCGGAAGTGGACACTCCGACCTTTATTAAGGAAGCTGCCGTAAAGGCTCTTATGGAAGGCCGGACGAAATACACACCCTCCGGCGGTATTCCAGAGCTGCGGAAGGCACTTTCGACGAAGTTCAAGACCGACAATGGCCTCGATTACGAGCCAAATCAGATCTGTGTGACAGCGGGCGCTAAAATGGCTTGTTTCAACGCAATTCTCGCCGTGATCGAGGATGGTGATGAAGTCATTATCCCGACTCCATATTGGGTTTCATATCCTGAAATGGTGCGTATGGCAGGCGGTGTCCCGGTTCTGGTGGAAACCAAAGAATCCACCGGCTGGAAGATGACTCCGGAGCAGTTTGAGGACGCGATGACTCCTGCGACCAAGATGGTGATCATCAATACGCCTTCCAATCCTACTGGGGCGGTTTACAGCCGCGAGGAGCTTCTCGCTCTCGGCGAAATCGCGGTGGGAGAAGACATCATGATCCTTTCCGACGAGATTTATGAAAAACTCGTCTACGGCGGTGCCGAGCACGTTTCCATCGCTTCGCTCAGTGAAGAGCTCTATAATCTGACGATTACTGTAAACGGCTTTTCAAAAGCCTTCTCAATGACCGGTTGGCGCCTTGGCTACACGGCAGCCGCCAAGCCTGTCGCGGAAGCGATCGATAAGATCCAGAACCATTCCGTCTCCAACGCGACCACCTTTGCACAATACGGAGCGCTTGCGGCACTGGAGGGAGACCAATCCTTCATCGAAGATCTTCGCGGAGAATATGATGTGAAACGCCAGTTCGTCTTCTCTCGCCTCAGCGCGATCCCGAATATCCGGGTGATTGAGCCGAAGGGTGCATTTTACTTCTTTGTCTACACCGGCCAAACAGGGCTCAAATCCATGAATCTCTGTGACAAATTGCTTTCGCGTTACAAAGTGGCGGCGATCCCGGGAATCGCCTTCGGGTATGACGATGGAATCCGCATTAGTTACTGCACTACGCTCGACGTTCTCAATGAAGGTCTTACGCGTTTCGAGCAGTTTTGCAAAGAGCACTAAACTGATCTAGGAATTTTTAAAAAGCGTATCGGACAATGGACCGATACGCTTTTTTTATAATCTTCTCACAGGGAAAAGCTTACGGGATGTTATAAATTTGATACTAATTTCTATAAAAACTCCGTAAAAATCATATTGGGAAAACTGTGTGAAATCCTGTCTCGTTCGATGGGGGTTGCTGTTACCAGCGCGGTTGAAAGAGCATCGGCCAAGGTCGCGCTTGGTGCTTCAGTCACGATGGTGCTGTTAACATTGGGTGTCTTCCCATCGGATGGATGAAAGATATGATGGAGCCGGCCTTCGGGATCGAAGACATGTCCGTAGCCTGCGGAAACGGCTATCGCGCTATTGGGTCGGAGATCCCGGGTAATCAACCTGCTCGAATTTTTTCCGCGGATTTCAACGGACCAGGGCTTTCCGTCCGGAGCTGTGCCCAGCGCGGCGTATTCGCCAATGTTTACAAGGGCGTTCTCAACTCCCGCTTTCCGTAGCAAGCTGCGGATTTCATCACTGGCGTAACCCTGCACGATGCCATTGAGCGTGATTGCCATTCCCGGTTTCGTAAAATCCACTCTGTTCCGGTTCAGTCGTATCTTGCGGTAATCGACGAGGGACAGCGCTGTTTGCCAGGTGTGTTTTTTGAGTTCGGCTCGCTGGACCAAATCCGCGTTTTTCCAATTTTGGCGATATTCCCATAACGGCTGAACTGTGGGGTCAAAGAGACCGCCGGTGGTTTCGCTTATTGTGAGCGCCGTATGGAGTAGTTGGAAAAACTCCGAATCTGGATTTTCAAGAAAGCCGTTACGGTTCAGTCTGGAGATTGCTGATTCCGGTTGATAAAGGCTGAAAAGTGCCTCGATTTCCGCGAGGCGCTGCGAGCTTGAATTACAAATTTTCCGGAAAAGTGCGGAACTTATACCATGGGTCTTGAAATGAATGTCTGTGCCGAAGGCGATGGATGAGAATGTGTGGATCTTTGTTTCTTCTCGGCAGGATGGGAGTGTGGAAAGGCCAATGACCTTCAAAAAATGGCGCCGGTTCATCGGTTACGTTTCCGGTTCTTGAAGAACAAAATGAGTCCTGAGATGGAGAGAGCCAAGACTCCGATGGCGGCGATGTCCCACAGCCATTTGCCCACCGGGCCCAGGATTCTTCCGGAATGGATATCGAGGATTACCCGATCAAGCGGCAGACCCTCCCCACGGAACGCGGTTTTCCAAGCGGATTTTTCAGAAAGAGTGGGGGTGACAGGTTCCGACCACTGGACATCCGGAGGTGTTGTGGTTTTCGTAAAGCCCAGGAGATCGGGATCGCTGATAAAAAATTGATCACCCGATCGCAGAACCAGGGATAGGCTGGAGCTGCGCCCGGCTTTTTCAAAAGGTTTTGGTATTTCCGGCGGATTGAGTTTTTCGATGAGTTCTCCATCCAATCCATAATAGTGAATCGTCTGCCGGGTGACGATGGCGAATCCGTCCCGAAGCGGAACCGCTCCAATGAGCGTGGAATCGGAATCGATCAGTCGAGAAGCATGGAAGAGGCTGCCGTCCCAGGATGCGGCGTAAGTCCTGCCATCCATTCCATAAGCGATTGGTTCGCCCTTCAGTGTCATCCCATACGGGCGGAGTATGAGGGGACTTGTGACGTGACGGGCCTTCAGCCCTAGATCCACCGAATGATTGAGCAATACACCGGTAATGCAGGCAATCGAAAGGGGAATGATCAAAATAAGGCCGGACCATCGATGAAATCGGCGGTTCCAGCGCCGGTTTTTCATTGGAGGTGGCACAGGCTTATTTGATCAGTGAATCGAAGTAAATCGCAAGTCGCGAAAGTTTGGTAACGGCCCGCACTGAAAGTGTTGCCCCCGCAATATTGGTGACAGACTTGGACAATGCATCACCGTTTTCAAGCGTAGCACCCTGGAATTGTCTGGTGAAAAACGGTTTGCTGACTTCCCATCCATGGCTCTCGCGATAGATAAGAATCTCTACCGAGGTGATTTTACCGCGACTCACCACAAATCCGGTAGTGATCGGCAGCGTTTTTCCGATTTCTTCGAGTATCCATACGCTGCGGTCTCCATTGGCCCAATAACGGACCCTGGAGCCGGCATACTCGTGCTGTAGGATAGCTTTCGCGCGGTCCTTGGCCTCTTTGGAGAGGGTTAATGAGGAGGTGCGCGGGATACTTCCGCCGAATGCAGAACGGATGAACTCCGAAGGTGCTTTATATACCCGCTCTTCACCCTTTGCCGCTAATGCAGTCAGCAGGAAAATGAAGAGGAGCGGGATTCTAGACATTTTTGGTAGGAGTATGATTCCGAAAATCAGAAGGAATATCCAACGCCGAAGTTGAAGTTATCCTGGTTGGCTTTTCCGCGGGTGCGGTCTTCGTGAATCCAATCCGCTTTCAGCACGATTTTCTCTGTGGGCCAGTAGTTCACACCCAGCTGATACTCGGTCTGCCCGTCGGGAGAGTCTTCGTTTTCGTAATAGAGCACACGGCTGAATACACCGATAGCCATTCCATTGTCGAAATCCCATTTATAGGAGGGCTCGAGATAAGCGCCGTATTGGTTATCAATGTCAACGCCGGTTGCCGTGATACCATTCACTGCGGCATCGCCGTCGATCTGCCAGTTAGCGACAAGGCCCCGCACGCTGAAGCCCCCGGTGGTGTAAATGAAGTGGGCTGTGGTGAGTAGAGCGCTGTTTTCTTCCCGACCAGTTGAGATATCGTCCTGATACTGGGCGCCGACCGCCAACTCAAGTCCCTCGATGCCCGTGTATTTCACCCGGGCCGTAACCGCGGAGGCAGGGTCATCGAACGTATCCGTCTTCTGGCGGCCGTTTCGAATGTCGGGACCGTTCAGGTTCATATCTCCTGTATCGAGCTTCAGGCCACGGTGGACTGCCAGATCCCACTGAAGCCCCGAGTCATAATTTTTGCGGAGAAGAATGCCGAACTCTGTGAAGGTGGATGGGATAATCTCAGTTTCGATCTTGTTGCGCTCGACACCGTAGAAAGTAGTCGGCTCGTGGATCTCATTGATAATGCCAAGGGGAACAAGAATGCCCCCTGCCTGGAGTGTGTATTGGTTCCCGAGGTCAAACTCAAAATAAGCTTGTTCGAACTCCCAGGTAAGATCGGTTCCGGGATCATTCGAATAAAGGTGCTCAAGCTCGATTTCTGTTACAAACCGAACCTTTTTGGTGAAATCGTAGCTAGCAAAGAGCACCAGGCGGTGGATGTCGAACTTGTCTGCCTGGTCGCCGGTTGCAAAGTGGGCTTCTCCGTAGGATCCGAAGCTTGCCCGATCCAGCCAGCTAGTCTGCGGATTTGTAAGAAATGCGGCATCAATATCCGAAGCGCTGAGGTTTTCTGATCGGTCCAGACGTTCGCTGAACGTTTCCGCACGTTCGGCAAAGCTCGCGGAGCAGGATAATACGGTCATCACGAGACAGGTGGTTAGTGGGGAAATCGTTGATTTTTTCATTTCTTGCATAATTTCGAGATTTCGAGCGCGGCTAGGACTAATGCGACACAATCTCATTACAAGGCTAAAGTGCCGATTTTTTCAGGCAATCTTAGGATCAAAAAAAAGACCGCATGCGCCGAAGCACATGCGGTCATTGTTCTATAAAGGATTAGTTAACTTCGACTACCACTTTCTCGTTGGTCTCGAATTTTACTCCATCGAGCTTCGAGAATTCTTTTTTGGCGGCAGCCTCATCGGTTTTCGCTTTTTCAGCGATATTCTTGAGTTTGTCTTTTTGTGCGAAAACTTTGCCCATTTGAACGTCCATCAGGGTGATTTTGTCGCCATCGTGGAAGCTTGCATTTGTGTCCTTGACCCCATCGGTGATGGTCAGGCTTATGCTGAAGCGCATGTCGGCCATCATCTGGGTCATCATTGCTTCCATCTGGGGATTTTGCTGTTCTTCCGGCAGCTCCAGCTCCTCGTAATTCGTTGGGGGAATCAGAATCTCCAGTTTGCCATCGG
The DNA here is from genome assembly GCF_042683045.1 of Luteolibacter algae. Taxonomy (NCBI): domain Bacteria; kingdom Pseudomonadati; phylum Verrucomicrobiota; class Verrucomicrobiia; order Verrucomicrobiales; family Verrucomicrobiaceae; genus Luteolibacter; species Luteolibacter algae. The sequence continues at coordinate 65,177 of NZ_JBHUIT010000008.1, forward strand.
CATAGGAGAATTTCAAAGGCTGCTTTTCTTTCTTTGGCTTGGCAGGTGCCGGCGCTTGGTTGGCAAGATCGTCCATCACACCTCCCGCGTTGAGCTCCAGTGTATTGATATCGGCAAATTTATAATGAACCCGCGCTCCTTTTTTCCCGTTCTCATCGACGAGCTCAGTCTTCACGTATTCCACGCCTTTTCCCATCTGGGCGGCCTTATCCTTCGCCTTTTCATCGGAAAACATTTCCTTGATCGGGTCCGGAGCGCCCGGTTGGGAGAATTGGGGCATCATCGCGAGCATTTGGGCACCCAGGAAAGTTTCTTCAACTACCGTGCCACTTCCGTCCTTGTTGAGTGTGACGGATGTTTCATTCTGGAGGCAGCCGGGCAGGGCCAATGCAGCGATGATTCCCAGAGCCAACCGGACAGATCTCAATAGTGTTTTTTTCATATTCATCACTTTCTGTAGGATAAGGTTGCGCCTGACAAGCCCGGATTCGCCAAGAGAGCGACACCGTTCGGAAAGGCATTGCAAGATATGGGATGTGCATACAGCTTATTTCCGAACATGACAGAACCCACGCCAGCAGTTGAGATCCGCCATTTGGTGAAGGATTTTAAGACCTCTTTCAAGCGCAAGCCTCTGAGAGCTGTTGATGATGTGTCGATCCGTATCATGCCGGGTGAGGTCTACGGATTGATCGGTCCGAACGGCTCTGGAAAATCGACAACCATGAAGGCTCTTCTGGGGCTGGTGGCCCCGACTTCCGGGCAGTGTGCCATTTTTGGAAAAGACTCCCTGAAGGTCGATTCACGCAACGAGGTTGGTTTCCTTCCGGAAAATCCGTATTTCTACAAGCACCTAAGTGGTGAGGAAACATTGAACTTTTATGGAAAGCTCTGCGGAATCAAAGGCGCGAAGCTGAGAGACCGGGTGAAAGAGCTTTTGGCACTAGTCGATCTGGAAGGAGCGAGCCACAGGAGAATCGGTGGCTATTCCAAGGGAATGCTGCAGCGGATCGGCCTGGCGCAGGCGATGATTCAGGAGCCCAGGCTGGTCATTCTGGACGAGCCGACCGCCGGGGTGGATCCCGTGGGTTCCCGCGAAATACGTGATCTCATTTTCAAGCTGCGGGAGCAGGGAATCACGGTGTTCCTTTGTTCCCATCTGCTTGAGCAAGTGCAGGAAGTATGTGATCATGTGGGTATCATCTTCCGTGGAAAAATGGTCAAGGAAGGCAAGTTGGATGATCTCATAGCTATTGAGGACCAGACAGAGCTTGTCATGAAAAATGCTAGTCCGGACTTGATCGCTGAGATCCAGGCAATGATAGGGCGGGATGATCAAGCCGAGCTGATAAGGATGGGAAAACCGCGGACAACGCTCGAGCGTCTGTTCCTTCGCGAGACGCAAAAACAAGAGTCAAAATAGAATCGCAGAAATGAATCCGCTTTCTTCCATAAAATCCATGCCGTCCCACATTAGTCGTATCCTGGTGATCGCTCATCACGCATTCACCCAGCTGGTGAGAATGAAGGTCTTTTACTTTCTCGCGGTATTTGCGGTAATCTTGATCGCCAGTAATTTCTTCAACCTGCCCCAGCACGAAGGCCCGGAATCCACAGGAGTGAATATATTGCGCTCCATCAAAAGCTGGTCGCTCGGTGCTATGACGCTGTTTTCGGTAGTGCTTTCCATTGTGGCAACTGCCCTGCTTCTCCCCAAAGATGTCGAAGACCGGACGCTTTATACCATTCTCGCTAAGCCGGTCCCGCGCTTGGATTACTTGGCAGGGAAGCTTCTTGGCGTGCTTTTATTGGTCTTTGTCTCACTTGCTTTAATGGATGTGCTGATGACTGGCATCCTGCATTTGCGCACGAATATGATCCTAGAGGCCCAGGTGGCAATGGCGGAAAGGCGTGGCTGGCCTGCGGAGGATGTTCTTTTGCTGAAAAAGGATATTCTGGCGCAAGGGGCGACGTTTTCTCTGCAGGGAGCCGTCTTTTCCGTATTTTTGCGTGCTTCGATTATTGCCTCGATGTCGCTGTTGATTTCCACATTCTCGAGTAGCACCCTTTTCACCACGATCATCAGCTTTTTGATCTACTTCATCGGGCATTTTCAGGCGGATGCCCGGGCTGCCTATTTCGCCCAAGAGGCTGGAACGAGTGATAGCTGGATAGCAAAAGCCCTGACGTTGCTGGTGTCGCTGGTGCTCCCGGATTTCCAATTGTTCAACGTCATAGATTCCGTGATCGAGGGGCAGGTCCTGCCGCTTTTCATCCTAGGGAAGCTGACCATGATCGGAGTATTTTATGCGGTGTTTTACATCATTGCCTCATGGTTCATCTTTGCTGAAAAGGAATTTTAAAACCGATGACTCAAGGAAAGAAGTATCTGGTTTTGGGAGCCGCCATTCTCGGCATGGGCGCTTTGCGGTTGCCTTTCGAAAAAAAGCTGACCGACGAGTTATATGCGGCACATCTTCTGCCGCCAAAGCTTGAAGTCCGCACTGGGGAGAAGATCGGGCAGACATTTTCAGCCGTTTCGCTCGGAGGACTGCGGACTTTGGTTGCAACCTTTCTCAATCTGAGGGCATTTGGGTTTTTCAGTGAGCAGAAATGGGCGGATGTGGAGGAAACCTTCGACACGATTGTCGATCTCGCGCCCCGGACCCGTTATTACTGGGATACCGGCAGCTGGCATCAAGCCTACAACGCCGCTTCCTACTACCTCTATGAGTCCGAAATCCCGGCGCTTCGCAGAAAGCTTCTGTGGCGTGAGTCGGTTCTAAAAGGAAAAGCATTTCTGGAGCGCGGAATTCGTAACAATCCGGATGATCCGGCTCTTTGGGAGCGACTCGGGGTGTTGCTCTCGGACTCGAATAAAATAGCTGCATTTGGTTCCCCGGCGGAGGCCTACGAACAGGCCTATGATGCGTTCATGTCAGCTGTGGCGACCGGGAATTCACGGGACTACACGAAACGCGCCGCGCTATATTCACTGGCGCGAGTGCCCGGGAGAGAGGGAGAGGCCCTGAAACTCGCGCGTGAAATTCACCAAGAGCAGGAGAGGATACCGCCTACCGTTCTGGCGCTGCTCTTTGTGCTCAGCTATCATGAGCAGCCCACCCAGCCTGTGATGTCTTTGGTTAATTCAATTTTTCCAGATAAGAGAACTGCCTACGATATTCTCGGAAACCTCTGGCTTCGTTCCCGGGAGCATTACCCGGTATATGGCATTGCCCAGGCAGTCTCACAGATTGAGGCCTACTTCAATATCCCTGAGGAAGAGAGCCTGCTGAAAGTGCCGATTTCCCCCCCTACGAATATGGACGATTATTTCATCAGGAAATAATTAACCTATCATCCCCCCATGCGCTTGATTCAGACGTCCTGCTTTGAGGCAAAATGCCGGAAATCGCTTGTGGCTGAAAGAAAACCTTCGCATGCTGAGCCCAGTTAACAATTATTGACCCATGCCTAGCGAACATCCATTCCAAAAGCTTTTCGAAACCTTCGGGAAGCTCCCAGAAGCCCACTCGGAAAATGTGAACAGCGAGGCACGTGCGTCGATGAAAGCCTGGCTGGATGTCGCACTCGAGAAGCCGGGACATTGTATTCTTCTGAAAGCCCCACGTGCCGGCCATGGAAAGACCCACTTGTTAACCCGGCTTCAGCATGAGCTTGGGGGGACCCACGAGTTTATTCCCATCCAGGCTACCGGAGGTAGTCGTATCGATGCGGTGACCGTTCTAGAGGACACCTTACGTCGGCTGGTCCGTGGTCTCCCGGCTGCCGGAGGGCTGACTGTGTTGGACCTGGTGGCCAGACGTCTGTTTTCCTCATCGCTACAACCGTTGGTTCGCTCCGGGGAAGTGCCCTGCCAAGACCGGGAAGGCGCGTTGAACGCCCTCCGCACCCGGCCGATCGAGACTTTTGACTTTCACCATCCAAGTGCGGTGACAGCTCATTGGGCACGGGAAAACTTTGAACTTCTAGGTCCGCGGCTTGCTTTGGAGTTGTCGCAGCGCAACGGACTCTCATTGCGGGAAGTATCTTTTTGGGTGGATGCGATGTTCCGTTTTTCCGCAACCGCGATTGATAATCCGGGGCGTAGCCGTGCACTATCCAGCTCCGTATTTGACGAGCCCGGTTCGGAATCCGTCGCTCATGAGCGTTTGGTGGCCTTGCTGGGTTTGACGACCTCGTTATTGCGGGTGGTTCTGGTATCGGATGAGCTCGAAGGTTTTTCCGCCGATGAATCTGCGGCATTGAAATTTGCCTCCTTTATCGGATCCCTGCGGCAGTCCGTGGAGCGTTTGGAAATCATAATCTCCATTAATCAGGATGTTTGGGAGAGCGCCTTCCTGCCACGGCTTAGCGGGGGACTTGCCGATCGGCTCTCCGAGGTTGAGATCGAGCTCAAAGCTCTCAAAAAGGAAGAGATGCTTGAAATTCTTGAGTCACGCTCACCGGGCTACGGCGAAAGGATCCTGGCAGAAATGGATGGAGGAAATCTCCCGGAACATGCTCGTGGCCTAATCAAGGAAGCCGCCGAAACCTGGGAGAAAGCTTCCTCGAAAGTGTCCGGTCAGAATGACATCCGGGAGCCCGGTGCGAAGCCGGTGGACGTGGAGGCCGAAATTCCAGAGGAAAATGCCGAAGTGCAAGCTTCAAACGGGACTACGTTTGATGATGAGCCTGAGACCAAATCTGTCTTCGCCGCGGGATCCGCTTCTTTTGCCACTCCGCCAATGACCAGCGATTTCATCGCAAAAGGTCATTCGCTTTATGAGAACGCGGCGCCAACACCCGAACAGGCTCCCAAAGAATCGGTGGTCGAGCCTGTTTCACTACCGGATTTCTCCGGAACTTTCCTGAGACCGGCAGTGGCTGGGAAAGAGCCTGAAAGTGCTTCTTTTTCTCCTCAACCGCGCAACTCATCCATCGAAGAAGAATCATTTTCATGGCCGTCACCCGAGATTTCAGAGTCGCGATTCGATATCAGAAACTCTTTTGCAAAGCCGTCTGAAGCAGAAGCTGAACCGGAAAAATCGCAAGAGGAAGGTGCTTCTCAAGCGGTGCCCACCGAATCCGCTTCAAAACCGACAGCTGAGTCACAGCAAGATAAACCGGCGGATCCGATCTCCCATGCAGAGTCATCGGAGCCAGTGTTCCAGGCTGCCGGCTCAGATTATCAGCCAGCCAAAATTATCGAGCCCGGCGAACGGGAGCCGCAAGTTCCACCGGCGCCATCCACACCTCCACCGTTTCAGGCGGCACCTCCGGTTTCAGATCCCCGGCCGGATGCCAACCCGTTCCAGGCCGCTCCGCCGAATCCGGAGCCCAAGGATACGCCACCGCCATTCCAGGCAGCTCCTCCAGCTACGGATTCACCCCCAGAGCAGCCTTTCCAGACCATCGCACCATCTTCAGACGATGACTCCCGGGAACCATCCACCGATCGGGTAGACGATCTTCTCAGACAGTTCCGTGAACGATATGGCAAGGGTTGATACTGAGATTATCTAGAAAAAACTGACAAAGCCCTTGCGATATAGGGCGCTTTAAGTGCTTATTTCCGGCAAGCGAACGTATGAGTATTTCCAAAGAATATGAAGCCCCCGATACCTTGGGGAAGGCCGCCAAGGCAGTTGAGTCCTATCAGGAGGAGACCGATGATTTGGTGGGCGAGCGAATGGTCCTGAATATGGGGCCATCCCATCCGGCAACCCACGGTGTATTGCGCCTGATCCTTGAGCTAGACGGGGAAGTGATTCACTCCGCTGAGCCAGATGTGGGATTCCTTCATCGCGGCGATGAGAAAATCGCGGAGAACATGCACTACAATCAGTTTGTGCCATATACCGACCGTCTCGATTACCTCGCACCTCTCGCCAATAACGTGGCATACGCCTGTGCTGTGGAAAAACTCATGGGTTGGGAATTGCCTCCCCGCGGACAGGCACTGCGTGTGCTTTGCTGCGAGCTTGCCCGTATTTCCGCGCACATGCTGGGAGTAGGGGTTTGCGCCATGGATGTCGGGGCAATGACAGTATTCCTCTATACCTTCACGGAGCGCGAAAAAATTTACAACCTGTGCGAGCAGCTCACTGGAGCGCGTTTCACAACATCCTACACCAGGGTGGGCGGTCAGCTCCGGGATATGCCGCCGGGCTTCGATGCGGCAGTTCGCACTTTCCTTGGCGAATGCGAGGTAACAATCGGAGAAATTTCCAAACTGCTCGATAATAACAAAATTTTCCGGGACCGGATGATGGACGTGGGCGTCATCAGTCGCGAATCCGCGATTTCCTACGGTATGACTGGACCGAACCTTCGCGCTTCGGGAGTGGACCGCGATCTCAGGAAAAACAGCCCCTATCTCGGATACGAGAAATATGAATTTGATGTGCCTATTGCCGATGAGGGCGATTGCTATGCCCGTTATCAAATCCGTATGGAGGAAATGCGTCAGTCGATTTCCATCTGTAGACAGGTGCTGGATTCCATGCCGGAAGGCCCTGTGAACATCGCGGATACCAAGAGTATGCTTCCGAACAAGGAGCGGGTGCTGATGTCCATGGAAGAGCTGATCCATCATTTCATCGTTGCCACACAAGGTATCGAAGCTCCAGCGGGTGAGGTTTATTTCGCTGCGGAAAATCCCAAGGGAGAGCTTGGCTTCTACATTCACTCAAAAGGTGGTGGAGTGCCGAACCGGCTCAAGATCCGCAGTCCTTCCTATTGCAATCTTTCGATTGTCTCGGAATTGCTCAAGGGGCATATGGTTTCCGACATTCCCGCGATTCTTGGCTCCCTTGATTTCGTGATGGGTGAGTGCGATCGCTAACCCGGTAGCTCCCTCAAAAATAACGTTCTTTCTTTCTTCTATTCTGTCATGTCACATCCCGCGTCCGAAGATTCCGCCCCTACACCTCCTTCTTCCTATCCTGCTTTTTCCGTAAGTGCAGAGCTTGAAAGGGAGGCTGATGAGCGTATTTCCCACTACTCGGAGAGCAAGCGTTCCGCTGTTCTTCCCTTGTTACACATCGTTCAGCACAAGTTTGGCTTTATCTCTCCAGAATCGATCGACTGGGTAGCTGGAAAACTGGAGCTGGAACCAATCAAGGTATTGGAAGTAGTCACATTCTATCCCGGCTTTCGCCAGTATTCTCCCGGCAAATATCATATCCGGGTTTGCCGCACACTTTCCTGCGCCATGGGCGGGAGCGGTGAATTGATGGATGATCTGTGCAGGGAATTCGGCATCGACCGCACTTCCGCGGATCCCCACCATCATCCAATCAGTGTCTCACCATGCGGTAAATATTCGGTGGAATTTGCTGAGTGCCTCGCTTCCTGCGGGACAGCGCCTGTGTGCCTCGTGAATGATGATTTCTACGAAGGTGTGGATGTGGAGATGATGAAGAAGGCCTGCCAGGACTAAGAGGACTAAGCCATTTTCAGACCCAAGTTCCGGCAGACTTCCAGCAATTTTCCCGCCCGGGAGAAACTATTCCGGGGCGTCGGTCGGGCGGCTGGGCGGTGCCTTGATAAACGCAGGTCTGGCTCCCGTGCCTGCATCGCCGTGGGCAGACTGTGAGCGAATCGCCGAAGCGATGTTCTCGGCGAGTTTTTGACGATAGGCTGGGGAAGCGATCTTTCGAGCTTCCTGCGCATTGCTGAGATAACCCCCTTCGAGGAGAAGACAGGGGATCCCGGGATTCCGGGTAAGCCGGAGACGACGACGAACCATTTTCCGTGAGCGGCTATCGGAGGCCAACGATTTCATGGCTTTATGGCACCGGACCGCGAGCCCGTGAGAATCGACACGCCAGTAATAAGTTTCCGGACCACTGAGGTGTGATGGTCCTGCATTGAAATGTAGACTGACGAGGATGGCATCCGGGTAGCGATTGGCAAAAGCCACTCGATCGTCCAGGTCGACGAAGCGGTCATTGTCGCGCATCATGACTGTGCGGAAAGATGAGCCAAGCTCTGAGCGAAGGCGTTTTGCTAGATCCAGAGTAAGATCCTTTTCCTTTTGCCCGGTGTGGCGACTTACCGCGCCGGAATCGTGACCTCCATGTCCCGCATCAATGATGACTGTGCGGAATCCTTGTGGGCCGGGGCGGTTTCCCCATTCATCCAATCCGCCATGGGAACTGGAACCTGAGGGGCCGGCCACAGGCGAGCAGCAGGGAAGGATGGCAACGAGCGTAAGCAATAGCAAAGAGCGCATGTGGAATTTCTAAAGGTTCTTGGACAAAGTGAAAGCTTCAAAGGCCGAGCCCGAAGCCAAATTCATTTCAGTTTATCCACGGCTTCAAAAAAGGCTTCGAAATCGCCCTCGTTTTCATCCAAAAGTCTTCGGAATTTCGGAATCTCGCTGTTATAGGTGATCAATGCCAGTAAGTGGGCATTGGTGAGATCTAGCTTGATCCACTCTGCCAACTGCTTGCCACCCCAGCGTTTCTGCAGCGAATCCGCTCGTGCCTTTAGCTCCGCGAGAACCATTCTCTTCTTCCGTCGTTTCTCTGGCTCCGTGTCCCCGGAAGCATATAGCTTTTTGAGTTCTTCGCGGGTTCTGGCAATTTCATCGAAAAATTCCGCTCTTCGTTTCAGGCGTTCTTCATAATCCGCGAGGTCATCCCTCCGGTTCCGGAATTTCAGGTAGCGTCTCACGCCTTCCTCCGCCACTGCTGTTGCGAGTGATTCATTGAAGGTCGTATCACCATTTTTGAAAATACGACGGTGGGTTAATTCGTGGAAAATTGTTTCGGCGAAGTCGATCTCCGGGTAGGTGATAAAGGTATTGAGGAGCGGATCGTGAAACATACCCAGAGTGGAGTAGGCATCGGTGCCGCCCAGGTGGACATCGTATCCCTCGGCTTCGAGCTGCTCGGCGTAGGCTTCCGCAGTGCTTTTTTTGAAGTATCCCCGGTAATCGAGCTCGCCGATGACTGGATATTTCCAGGTCTTTGGTTCCATGGAAAATTCCGGAGCGGCATGAATCACATATACCACGTGATCCCGGCCGAGATCCGCATAGCGGTGATAGGCGGTATCGCCGGGAAGAGCCAAATACTTGCTGGCAAAGTCGCACAACTCCTCGGCAAGTATCAGCTTGTCCTTCAGTTTCCGGGTTGCGGCTGGCGAAGAGATGACTTCCGCGTTGGGTCTTGATTTTTTTAGGATTTCCAGCTGTCCCCGAACTCCCTGGCTGTAAAATTGCAAAGTTTGGCAGCTGGTCAGGAGAAGTAATGGGAATAGAAAGAAGCCGCGCATGCCGATCATGAAGATGCGTGATAAGGACAAAGAAGCAAGCGCTCGAGCGTGCTCTTTGAAACAAAAAGGCCGGACCGGGTATCACTCCCTGGTCCGGCCTTTTTGTGGGAAGTTTTTAGATAACGCCATTCGCGCAATTGGTCTCACCCTCGCCTTTGATGGCGTTGATCAGATTGGTGAGTGACTTCATCGCCTGCCGTGGGACGGATTCAAAAGTGCGGGAGCCGATGTGCGGAGTCACGATGACTTTTGGATGGCGCAGCAGAGGGTGATCGGCGGCTGGCGGCTCTTCATCGAGGACATCGGTTCCATAGCCTGCGAGTTTTCCGGAATCCAGAGCTGCGATTACATCTGCCTGATTGATCAGCTCTCCACGGCCGGTGTTGAGCAACCAGGAATTATCCGGCATGAGGTTGAGGCGGGCAGCATTCACGCACTCGTGGGTATCCGCTGTCAGCTTGGTATGCGGGCTGATGATTTCAGAAGCTTCGAAAAGCGTGTTCAAATCGTGATGACGGGTGATCCGATATTCCTCTGCGATCTCTTCCGGCCAATAGTTGCCGAATGCGTGGACTTCCATGCCGAATGCGGTGGCACGTTTTGCCATTTCCTGGCCAATGCGACCCAAGCCGATGAGACCGATGCGTTTGGCATAAAGCTCATAGCCGGTCTCCCTGGTCCATTTGCCAGCCTTGGTCGCCTTGATCGCCGGATAAAGACCTTTGGTCAGAGCCAGGAGAAGAGCGAAGGTGTGCTCCGCTACCGTGTCATGGTTCACACCCGGGGTGAAAAGGACAGGAATTCCCAGTTCTTTGGTGGCCGGGATGTCCATCTTATCGAGGCCAATGCCGTATTTGGAAATGATCTTGAGCTTGGGGAGGCATTTTTCCAGAACCGCACGGGTGATGGCGTCGTCCCCACAGAGGAATGCGTCAAAACCCTCTTCGGCGAGCTCAAGCATGCGGGCTTCAGAGAGCGGTCCGCGCTCGCGGGTAATATCCCAGCCTTGGGATTCCATGAGTTCGTGGTGTGGGCCGGGAGTGTCTTGATAGCTGCAGGTTGTCAGAAGGACTTTCATCGCGCAAAAGGTGGCAAGACATCGTGAATCAGTAAACAGAGAAGAAAGAAGGAATGGACGTTTTTGGCTGACTGTGGATGATTTTTTTCGTGATCGGGAAATTGTTGGATGGGGCGGTGGCGAAGAGGGCGGAAATTTTGACCGAAGGAACAAACGCGCTGCGCCTGATTGATGGCGCGGGGGATGGCGTGCCTGGATTTGCGTTGGAGGATTATGCGGGAAAATGGATGGCAATGACTCCCGGCAGCGAAATTTCGAACGAGGTCAAGGATTGGTTGAAGGCTTCCGGGAGATCTGTGTATTGGAAGCGGCTTGACCAGCACCAAAAAGACTCGCCGCTTCATCTCTACGGGCCCGAGGTTGGCGGACCCTTCCATATCCTTGAAAACGGGCTGACCTATGAGGTCTCTTTCGAAAGTGGTTATTCACAGGGTATTTTTCTCGATCAAAGGATCAATCGTGCCGAAGTCATGCGCCGGGCCAGCGGCGGGGAGAAGATCCTGAACTTGTTTTCCTACACAGGGGGCTTTTCCGTGGCAGCTGCAAAGGGCGGGGCAGAGGCATCCACGCTTGATCTCTCCGCTGTCTATCTTGAGTGGGCAAAGCGGAATTTCCGCCATAACGGGATGGATGACTCGATGCATCATTTCTGCAAGGGAGATGCGTTTCATTGGTTGAAACGTTTTGCAAAGCAAGGGCGGAAGTTCGATGGGATTGTGATCGATCCACCGACTTTCTCCCGGGATGAAAAAGGTAAGGTCTTCCGGGTGGAAAAGGATTTCGGCGAGTTGGCCGGGCTGGCTGGCAGGGTTTTGGGCAAGGGTGGCTGGATGCTGTGCTGCACGAATTACCGTCGGATGAGCGATCAGGAGTTTGAAAAAATGGTCAAACTACCCGGGCTTTCCGCGAGGCATCAGAAAATGCCGGAAGATTTTTCCGAAGAGAGCTATTTGAAATCCGTGTGGGTGGAGTAAAACTCCGCTAGCTTGTGCACGGTTCTGTAGTAAACCTTCTCTGATGAACCACGAGGAAACAGGAGAGCCGAAGCCGCCGCGTGAGAAAGCAGCACAGCGGCGGATGAGGTGGCCCCGCACTCCCGCGGGGATGAGTATGGTCGGGTTTTCCCAGGTGGGATTGTTCCTAATCGTGGTTTGTTACGTCTTGCATGAGATGAAGGCGGTTCTGCTTCCGCTGGTATTGGCCATTTTGATTTCGCTTGTGCTACAGCCTGTTTATCTGGCACTGCGGAAGATAAAACTTCCACGTTTGATGGCGGCGGCGATGACAATGATCGGTCTGATGGCGGCGCTCGCTTTTGGAGCGTATCAGGCGGTTCTTCCAGCTGCGGATTGGATGAGAAATGTGGACGAAGAGGAGGTGTTGGAACGGGTGCAGGAGGTTTTCCGTCCGATGAAAGTGGTGCAGGCGGAGCTTTCCCAAATCGCGACCAGAGTGGAGAAAGCTGCAACGGTGGAAAAAGTTGTGAAAGCGACACCAGCGGAACGAGAACAATCTGCCGGGGAGTTTCTGGGCAATCCGGATAAAAAATTCCCGGAGGGCAACGGAGCGGAAGGGAAAGTCGTCCCGGAAATCAAGGCCGTGCAAGGTGCGCCGTTTATCGCAAAGGAGAATGGAGCGGCGAGCGACGATGACAATGTTGCGACTGTGGATCCCGTCCAGGTGGAGATCCATGAGGATCCGATGGCGATTTTGCTCGCCGAAATGCGGGATTTCGGGCTCGGGACGGTTTCGTTTCTATTGCTGGTTCTATTTATTCTGGCCTACGGCAGGCGCATCACGAATCAGCTTAATGAAAATGAATTGATGGCGACAATTCTCGGGCGGATGGCGAGTGATGTCTCTCACTACCTGTTCACCATCACGATTATCAATGGAGGGCTTGGGATTTGTATCGGGCTAGCGATGTGGGGCATGGGGATGCCGCGCCCTGTGCTGTGGGGTGTGATGGCGATGGTGTTGAATTTCATCCCTTATCTGGGGGCTGTTTTGGGAACCTTTGTAATATTTCTCGCAGCTGCTGTGAATTTTGAGCAAGCGGGTATGGTTCTCGCGGTGCCGCTGGTATATTTCGGCCTGACTGCGATCGAAGGTAATCTGGTGACACCGACGGTCCTCGGAGGACGGTTCAGGATCAATCCGCTGGTGGTCTTTGTATGGATCTTCGCCTGGGCGGGCTTCTGGGGAGTGGCGGGAATGCTGATCGCGATGCCCGCTTTGGTCATTTTCAAAATCGTCTGTGAGAACACCAGGAAACTGGAGAAATTCCAGCGAGTGCTCAGTGCTTGAAATATCGTCGGCACGGTAGGACATTCGCCGCATGTCGAAGGTGATGGTTGGTTTGTCCGGTGGTGTGGATAGCGCGGTGGCTGCGGCTCTTCTTGTGGAAGAGGGGCACGAAGTCGTGGGCGGTTATATGAAAAACTGGATGAACGAGGAAGGCATCCCGGGGGATTGCCCGTGGGAGCAGGACATCGAGGATGCGCATGCAGTCGCGAGGACTTTGGGTATTGAGTTCCGGGTGATCGATTTGATCGACCAGTATAAACACAAGATCGTGGAGTATCTGGTCAATGGCTATGAGGAAGGGCTGACGCCGAACCCCGATGTCTGGTGCAATCGTGAGATGAAGTTCGGGGTTTTTCTGGATTACGCATTGAGCCAGGGTTTTGAGGCTGTCGGGACGGGGCATTACGCTCGTAGACGGGTGCTGCCGGGCGGGCAGGCGGCGATTTTACGCGGAGCGGATCCGAATAAAGATCAGAGTTACTTCCTTTCCCTCATGACAGCTTTCCAGGTGGAACACGCGCGGTTTCCCACCGGGGAAATGCTCAAACCGGAAGTGCGGGAAGTGGCGAGAAGATTCGATCTACCTGTCGCGGAGAAAAAGGATTCCCAGGGAATTTGCTTTCTGGGGCAGGTGAAAATGAGTGATTTCCTCTCACATTATCTAGAGGACAAACCGGGGGATATCGTGGATCTCGGCGGAAGGGTCATGGGGCAGCACCGCGGTCTACACTTCTATACGATTGGCCAAAGAAAAGGCCATGGAGTCGCTTCTCCAAAGGAGGGGATGGCATATGTGGTAGTGGGCAAGAGAGCGGCGGAGAATCAGTTGGTGATCGGCTGGGACCGGGAGGATACCGAAGGACTATATTCCAGGGAATGTGTGATCGGGAACGTTACCTCCATCAATGAAGACATCACGGTGTTGAAACGGGTGGAAGCCCAACCACGTTACCGGGCAAAGGCAGAGATCGCGCGGGTCGATAAAATGGAGGATGATCGCATAAGCCTCACCTTCGAGAAGCCGCAGCGTGCGGTGGTGGCGGGGCAAATTTGTGCTTTTTATGAGGGTGGACGTCTCCTCGGCGGAGGAGTGGTGGAAGCCGCACGATGACTGAGTTTCTTCAAGACTGATACCGGAGATGAGCACATGGTTTTATGCAAAAGAGGGAAAGCAGTTGGGTCCCGTAACCATCGAAATACTCAAGGGAAAGGCGAATAGCGGTGAAATCCTGAGTGGTGATCTGGTCTGGAAGGATGGGATGAGCGATTGGCTACGGTTCGACCAAGTGCCGGAGCTTTGCAATACCGGTCCGCCGCCACTCCGGGCGGATCCTGCTGGGAATGTTCCATTGCCCCAGCCTCCGGCTTACAGCACTGCGCAATACCCTCAGAAAGTTCCAACATATTTCTGGATGTCGATCGTAGCGATAGGCTTGGGCCTATTTTCTTTTTGTTTTATTGGGCTGCCATTCGCGATTGTTGGGATGGTATATAGCACAAAGGTCGAGCCACTGCGTCTTACAGGCCAAATCCCGGCGGCTGAGAATGCATCCAGACTCGCAAAAATCTGGATGCTGGTCTCCCTCGCTTTTTCGATACTGCCGTGGCTGGTGATGTTAGTATTTTTCTTTTTCGCAGAGGTCTTCCAAAGATGAAGCTTTATTTGTGCTCCGGGATTGACGACTTGTAGCCGGATAGAAATATTCCACCTATCATGTCTTGGTATTACTCAAAGAACGGAACGCAGCTCGGACCCATCGCGGAAGCAGATTTGCGCTCAAAAGCGCTGAGCGGCGAAGTCCAGCCCTCGGATCTGGTCTGGAAAGAGGGAATGCCGGACTGGAAGCCATTGGGGCAAATCGCTGAGTTCCAGAGTATGCAGCCTTCAGTCCCATCAAATGGAATGGGACAGGTTCCCATCCATCAGCCGCCTGCTTATCAGGCGAATCAAATACCTCAGAATATTCCCAATTACCTGTGGCAATCCATCGTAGCTACGGTGCTGTGCTGCATGCCGTTCGGAGTCGTAGCCATCGTCTACGCAGCAAAAGTCGACGGAATGGTCGCTAGAGGTGATATTGCCGGTGCTCATGCCGCATCAAAATCGGCAAAGACCTGGGTAATCGCTGCAGTCGGAAGCTGGGTTGTCATTTTCCTGCTCTATATCATTATGGCCGTGATAGCCGGAGCCTCTCAGGGGTTCAACTGATCTGCCGTGGTATATAAGGGCCGGATACTTGTGCTGATATGTGTGATCCTGGGGCTGGTGCTTGCCGCGTATGCTTTGAGGGAAACCGGCGGCGCTGGCTGGATGCCCGGCTGTTTTTTCCGTAAAGCCACTGGATTTGATTGCCCCGGCTGTGGGATGACACGTGGCACCTATGCGTTTCTCAACGGTAGATTTCTGGAAGGTTTTCTTTTCAATCCTGTGGGGATAGTCCTGCTCCCGCTCGGAATGATCGGGGTGGGGTTGGAGGTGATCGGCTGGGCCCGGGGGAAGCCCCTTCCTGTGCGCTTGAGCCCGGGAAGATGGGGGGCGGGGATCATTGCGGGAATCGTTATCACATGGTGGATAGCTCGCAATATTTGGTGGTGACGAAGCATGCCTTGGGACTTGCGGGTGGCAGGGCATACGATAAGCTCCAGCCATGAGTCTTCTGCTTGGAGTAAATATTGATCACGTTGCCACGCTGCGTCAGGCGCGGTATGCGCTTTTGCCGGAGTCTCCGAATGCGGAGCCGAGTGTCGTGGAGGCTGCGCTGGAGGCAAAAGCCGGAGGCGCGGACTCGATCACGGTGCATGTTCGCGGAGATAGGAGACATATGCAGGATGCCGATGTTTTCAGGGTGAAGGAGGCTGTCGATTTACCGCTGAATCTTGAGCTGGGAATCACGGATGAGATGCTTGATCTGGCACTGCGGCTGAAGCCTGAATTCGCGTGCTTGGTGCCGGAAACCCGGGAGGAAGTGACCACCGAGGGTGGCTTGGATGTTACCGCGCTTTTTGGGACAGTCAGGGAGGCGGTGAATCGCCTGAAAAGTGCTGGGATCAAGGTAAGCTTGTTCATCGATCCTGTGCCGGAGCATATCGAAGCTGCGGCACGTATGGGAGCGAATATGATCGAGCTGCATACCGGCGCTTTTGCCAATGCTGAGGACCCGGCGGAAGAGATCGAGCGTCTCGCCGCCGGTGCACGTCTTGGCCACGGCTTGGGCCTACAGGTCAACGCTGGCCACGGGATCAATTACCGGAATCTTCCGCAACTATTCACTGTTCCCCATCTCGCGGAGCTGAATATCGGTCATACGATTGTTTCGCGTGCGATGACTGTGGGCATGCGTCAGGCAGTTGCGGAAATGCTGGAAGGAATGAAGGGTTATCGCTCCTCGCAATGATGATCTACGGTATCGGAATTGATGTGGTGGAAGTCGACAGAATCGAAGCCGCAATAGAAAAGCAGGGGGAGTTGTTCCTCAGAAAACTGTTCACGCAGAAGGAGCAGGAATACTGTTCCCGACAAAAGCGGCCGGCGCTGCATTTCGCCGCACGCTTCGCGGCCAAGGAAGCCGTTTCCAAAGCATTGGGGACAGGGATCGGAGGTCAGGCGGGGTGGCTGGAGATAGAAGTGATTCGTGGCGAATCCGGTGCGCCCACGATGTTTTTCCATGGAAACGCCGCTGACTTTCTCACCGCGGAGGGAATCGCGAGTGTTCAGGTAAGCCTCAGCCATGCCCGGGATTATGCGGCTGCGAATGCTGTGGCCATCCGGAATCCTGTATAAACTCTCTCTCCGGGGAGGGAAGCGGGTTGCAAACCGAAACTGTATATTCGAGTCTGTGCCTATGGAAATGATGATTCGTGGCAGACGCAACAGACGCAGTGGTGCAATCCGTGGATTGGTGAGGGAGAATCGGCTAGCCGTGGAGGATTTGATCCTGCCGGTATTTTTCCATGATGATGCTAATCCGGTGGAAATCAGCTCCATGCCTGGCTGCACCCGGTGGTCGGTGGCAGGACTGGTCGCCGAAGTCTTAGCTGTCTATGAAATGGGTGTTCGCGCTGTTGTGCTTTTCCCAAAAATCGAGGATTCGCTGAAGAGTGCCGATGCCGCGGAGTGTGCGAATGATGAAGGATTGGTCCCACGGGTGATCCGGGAATTGAAGGAGGCTTGCCCCGGGCTGTGTGTGATCACGGATGTGGCGCTTGATCCATACAATTCCGACGGGCATGACGGGCTTGTGGTGCGGGGCAGCGATGGTGGCCTGAAAATACTCAATGACGAGACTGTGGAGGTCCTGTGCAGGCAGGCTCTCTGCCATGCCCGTGCCGGCGCGGATATCGTTGCCCCATCCGATATGATGGATGGCCGGGTCGGGGCAATCCGTATGGCGCTGGATGAGGCCGGTTTTTCCGACGTGGGCATCATGGCCTACACCGCGAAGTATGCCTCCGCCTACTACGGGCCCTTCCGCGGAGCCTTGGATTCCGCACCGAAAGAGGGGGATAAAAAAACTTATCAGATGGATCCGGGCAATATCCGGGAAGCCGTCCGGGAGCTATTGTTGGATGAGGAGGAGGGCGCCGATATCGTCATGGTGAAACCTGCCGGTCCCTATCTGGATGTGATCGCCCGCCTTCGTGACGAAACCACCCTGCCGATGGCTGCTTATCAGGTCAGTGGAGAGTATCTGATGATCAAGGCCGCTTGTGCCGGCGGATGGCTGGATGAAAAAGCGGTGGTGATGGAGAGCTTGCTCGGAATCAAACGTGCCGGGGCGGACATGATTCTCACATATTTTGCAAAAGATGTAGCGCGATGGCTAAGCGAAGGCACGTTTAGGTAATCCTGAATCAGCGGTCCATGCAGCATCCATCGAATACCAAAACCGGAATTGAAAAATGGCTGGGGCTTGCCGCGCTGGTGATGCTGGCGCTGCTTTGTTATTTCGTGATCAGACCCTTCGCCCAGGCGTTGATGTGGGCTCTGGTTTTGAGTTTCGTCCTCTATCCGGTGCAGCGGAAATTCGTGAAGTGGTTCTGCGGTAAGCACGGATGGGCGGCGCTTACGGTGACTTTACTCGCCGTGTTATTGGTCGTCGCCCCGATTACCTTGATCGGGCTGAGTCTGGTAGATGACGGCAAAAAGCTCGCTGTGGAAGCGAAGGAGCAAGTCCTCAATGCGCCCGAGGAAGCCCCTGCATGGTTGAGCGGGATCCCGTTTCTGGGGAATGATCTTTCCGCTTACTGGCATGATTTCATCGTTAATCGACGCGAGTGGACCAATCGCGAAAAAGCTCAGAAGGCGGCCGAAGAGGAAAATGAAGACACGAATGAAGCCGTCGAAGGGGAGGCGGCAACAGGCGACAAGGAAAGTGGCCTGAACACCATGCTGGATGAGGGTGTGGACTCTCTCCGGAAGTTTGTGATGTGGATGGGTATGGTTCTGGGCAAGGGAGTGGTGCAGATTACCATCAGTCTGTTTCTCGTATTCTTCATATTGAGAGATGCGGAAAAGCTGGGCTCGCGCTTGAAAGTGGCGGTGAGTCGCATCGCCGGAGAGCGTGGGCGCAGGCTGATGAACGTCGCGGGGCAGACTGTCAAAGGAGTCGTCTACGGATATTTGGGAACTTCTACCGCCCAGGCAATTTTAGCCGGAATAGGCTTCCTTATAGCAGGTATCCCCGGTGCCGTGCTGCTTGGCACATTAACCTTTTTCCTAGCTGTCATCCCTGTTGGCCCTCCTTTGATCTGGGGCGGCGCATCCGTATGGCTTTTCATGCAGGGAAAAACTGGATGGACGGTTTTCATGGTGATCTGGGGATTTTTTGCCATCAGCAGCGTGGATAATGTTCTGCGGCCTTTTCTGGTAAGCCAAGGCAACAAAATGCCTTTCGCCCTGATGTTTTTGGGAATGATCGGAGGAGCGGTCGCATTTGGCCTAATCGGGGTGTTCCTCGGTCCTACTTTGCTCGCCGTAGCTTTCCGGTTGGTCGATGAATGGACCGGCGCACGGCAGCAAGCCCAGCTGGAAAACGGAAAAGAGTGATCATGGACACCGCGGACTTGAAGGAATATTTTGAAGGGAGCTTTACCTCCAGAGGAGAAATCGGCGCTGCAGTGAGTGTCTGGAAGAATGGGGAGGAACTAGTGGATCTATCCGGTGGTTATAGCGACCGAGCAAAGGAAAATCTCTGGAACTCTCATACATTGGCCCCGGTTTATTCCGCGACGAAAGGTCCCGCTGCAGCTACGTTGTTACACGTTCTCTCCTTGCGTGGACTGGATTTGGATACCTGGGTGAGTGAAATCTGGAGCGGCTTCCCGCTGGATAGCGCCACGTTCGGGGAGCTCCTTTCCCATCAATGTGGTTTGGCGGCAATGTCCTCGGTAGCGAGCGTTTTCGATCACAGGGAAGTGATCTCTGCGCTGGAAGATACCGAGCCGGAATGGCAGCCGGGCGAGGGCCATGGATATCATCCCAGAACGTATGGTTTTCTGCTGGATGACTGCGTGAGACGTCTTGCCGGACGTTCACTTGGAGAAGTCTGGAACGAGGATCTTGCCCGTCCACTCGGGCTGGATTTCTGGATAGGCCTGCCGGAATCGGAATGGGGGAGAGTGGCGACCCTGGTTCCCGGGAGAGCGAAGCCCGGCGCTTTCGAGGAAGGGTTCTACGCTGCTTTCAACCAGCCTGGAAGTTTGACAAGGAGAGCATTTTCCTCCCCCAAAGGCCTGCACGCGATTTCCGAAATGAATGAGCCGAAAGCTTGGTCGGCCGCGCTTCCCGCAATGGGGGGAGTGGGTAGCGCTCGTGCGTTGGCAAAGTTCTACCAAGCTGCCATCGGCGCGATAGAGAGCCCGCTCTCCGGAGAAGTTCTGCGCTCATTGGGGCAGCTGCAGATCTCGGGCGAGGACAAAGTTCTTCTCCGCGAAACCGCCTTTACCGCCGGATGCCAAAAAGATCCGGTGGATGGAAACGGCAACAAGAAACGGAAGCTCTACGGTGAGTCCATTGCAGCCTTCGGGCATCCCGGAGCGGGTGGGAGCCACGCTTTCGGAGATCCCGATAGCGGGGTTTCATTCGGCTATGTGATGAACCAAATGGAACTCAGCGTCATGCCGGGTGAACGATGCCTCGGATTGGTGGAGAGGATCGGCTAAACCCGTCGGGAAAATCTCAACGGAAAAGCAAGCAGATCGGGCGCGGTGCTTTGACAGTGTTTTTCGGCTCGCCGAGTTTCCCGGTTTTTTCGTCAATGCCAAGAACGGAAATGGTATCGCTGTCCTGGTGTCCGCAGAGCAGCCATTTTCCCGAAGGATCGATCTTGAAATGACGGGGGATTTTCCCTCCGCATGGCGCATGCTGGACGAAGGTCAGCTTGCCGCTTTCCTGATCGCGCTTGAATACTGCAATGGAGTCATGGCCTCTGTTTGACGCATAGACAAAATCCCCGCCCGGATGAACTTCGATTTCCGCGGTAGTGTTCCTCTCGGTGAAGCCGTCAGGTAGAGTCGGGATCGTTTGGATCTCTTTGAAAGAGCCCGAGGCGGCATCGTATTCGGCCACCAGGATGGAGTTGTTGATTTCGTTGAGAACGTAGGCGTGCTTCTCGTCTGCGGAAAATGTCATGTGCCGGGGACCTGCACCGGGTGCGGTCTTGAGCGATGACGGTTGGTTTTCCTCGATCTTGGATGTCGCTGGGTCGAACTTATAGATCAGCACCTGGTCGGTTCCCAGGTCGGGTGCCAGGAGAAAGCGGTTTGCGTTATCAAAATAGACACCATGTGCGTGAGCTGCTTTCTGGCGTTGCGGATGAGCGCCGGAACCGGAGATTTTTTTCAGGGAAACGATTTCTCCCGGTTTTCCATCCGCATCAATCCGGATCGTGGTAAACGATCCATCGCCATAGTTCGCAAGAGCAACCGTCCTGCCGGATGCGTCGATTGCAAGATGGCAGGGATTCACTCCACCGGCATCCGCCTCCCCGAGAAATTCCAACGTATTGCCATCGTCTATCGTAAAGCCCGCCACTTTGTTGTCACCGCCGACAGCGTATAAAATCGGCTTCTCCGGATGAAACGCGAGGAAGCCCGGGGATTTATACTCGGCGATCCGTTCGGGCGCGGTAAGCACGCCATTTGTGGCATCGAAATCTGAGAGGTAAATTCCGTCGGCACTGGTTCCGATAAAAACCGGCTGTGCCTGGATGAATACGGTGCTAAGCAGAAGCGCTGAAATGGATTTCATGGGTTTTGATACTTGTCAGGAAATAGGGTTCTTTCGGCATCAGACATTGAAGCCGAAATGTCTGTTGGCATTGTGGAATGAGATATCGGCGATGAGTTTGGAAAGGATTTCAAAATCATCGGGCAACTCTCCTTTTTCGGCTTCACCGCCGATGAGATTGCAGAGGATCCTGCGGAAATACTCGTGACGTGGAAAGGAAAGGAACGAGCGGGAATCTGTCAGCATCCCGACGAAGCGGGAAAGCAAGCCGGTATTGGATAGTGCGTTGAGCTGCATCTCCATACCTTCCTTCTGGTCTAGGAACCACCATCCGGAGCCGAACTGGATTTTCCCTGGAACCGTGCCGTCCTGGAAGGCTCCGGTCATTGCCGCGAAGAGATAGTTATCGCGCGGATTCAAGTTGTAGAGAACCATTTTCGGCAGGGACTCACGGGAGGCGAGCGCGTCGAGAAAAGTGTAGAGGGCCTTGCCTTGCTGGGTATCGCCCATGGTATCGAATCCTGCATCCGGACCGACTTTTTTGAACATGAGCGAGTTCGTGTTGCGGACTGGCGCGAGGTGCAGTTGCTTCGTCCAGCCGCGAGCCGCGTCCAGTTGCCCCGAAAAAACGAGCAGGTAGAAGGAAAAGCGCTCCTTATCGTCTTCCGATGCGGCGAACCCGGCACGGGCACGATCGAAAATGTTTGCTGCCTCCGCATCGCTGCAAGGTAGGGCCGGGCAGCGATCCAGACCATGATCCGAAAGACGGGCGCCGGCTGCGTGGAAGTCATCGTGACGTTTTTTCAGAGCCTCCAGAAGATCTGATAAACTCCCAATGGATATGTCCGCGGCTTTTTCCAGCTTGTCGATCCATGGATTAAGAAGATCCGGACGATCCACTTGAAATGCTTTGTCCGGCCGGTAGGTCGGAACGACTTTGGTAGCAATCCCCGATGCCGCAACCGCAAGGTGATCGTCGAGGGAATCCGCCGGATCATCGGTGGTGCCCACGACTCTTACGTCGAATTTTTTAAGCAAGCCATGGGTGGAAAAATCAGCCTCGGCGAGCTTTGCGTTCGTTTTCTCCCAGATCTCATCCGCTGTCTCCGGTGTCAGAAGTGTGTGGATACCGAAGTAGCGCTGAAGCTCCATGTGAACCCAGTGATGCATCGGATTGCGGAGTGTGTAGGGGACGGTTTCGGCAAATGCCTGAAACTTTTCCCGCGGCGGTGCGTTGCCCGTGATGAGCTCTTCGGCAATGCCATTGGCACGCAACAACCGCCACTTGTAGTGGTCATGCTTCAACCACAAATCCGCAATATTGTCCCAGCGGTGATTTGTAGCGATTTCATCCGCTGGAAGGTGGCAGTGATAGTCGATGATTGGTTGGGCCGCCGCGACTTCATGGAAAAGTCTGCGTGCGGTATCTGAGTAAAGAAGGAAATTTTCGTCGAGGTAGCCCATGGCGGGCGGATTTCAGCCTGATTCAGTTATAAGGGAAAGGAAGAAACAGAGGAAATGTCCTTCATTAAGCGGCATTGCAATTAGCAGAAACCTAACTGGATACCTATGCATATTGAATGGCCCGTAATTAGGAAATCCTTGTATCCAAAGGGTTGAAGGCGCTGGCACTGGATCTGCGATGTAAAGAATTTCGATTAAACCCGATTCTTGAAAAACAACTTACCAATATGAATAACAGCACGATCAACGAAAAATGTATTAAGGTTTGCAATAGTCTGCTCCGTGGCGAGCTATCCGCCGTGGAAACCTATGGAAAAGCCATTGTGAAGTTTCCGGGAACTCCTGTCACCGCAGAGCTGACAAGAATTCAGTCGGAGCATCGGCAGTCCGCGAACCGTCTCACACAGAATATCCGTGAGATGGGCGGGGAGCCAGACACGGACTCCGGCGCGTGGGGAGCCTTCGCGAAAGCGGTCCAATCGGCAGCGAACCTTTTTGGCGCGGAGTCCGCCATTGAGTCTCTGCAAAATGGCGAGGAACATGGCAGAAACGACTATGAGGATGCGCTTAAAAACGATGACGTAATGGCCGAATGTAAAACAATGATCCGCAGCGAACTTCTGCCGCGCACCCAGAGCCACATTGCGACTCTTGAGCGTCTGGAAGACGTCGTAGACTAATCTCCGGGATTGTCGAACTCATGGTATTGGCCTCGCCGGTGTGAATCGGCGGGGCTGATGTCAGTATAGCCAGCGGGTAGGAATACCTGCTGGCCTTTCTGTTTATATGCATCTTCCGTTAGGTGTTCGATAGAGTATACACAATATAGAAGGTCAAAATAAAAATTGACTTATCTTAACTATCTCGCTGTCTTGAATTTATGACTAGTCCCGAGGATTTAGACAAGTTGTTCGATGCCGCCCTCCGGGGGCAAAAGGCACCAAGCCGATTCGGGACCCCAGAAGAACAGCTACGGCAAAGCCCGGTTCCAAGGCAATCCGAGAAGGGGAAAGAGATCAATGTCCCGGTGGAAAAGATTCCGGAGGACCAAGCCATTCCAGTTCAGCCGGTATTGAATCATCCGGAGCCGGAAAGAGGGACAAGTTTCTCGTTTCCCGCTCAGGCGCTTAGCTCGGTGGATCATACCATTAGTGCGGAATTGGGTGAGCTGCTGGATGAAAAGGTGACTCGTGAAAAACGTAGACGCCGCAATGGATTTTTGGTCGGTGTAGCTCTTCTGCTGGGACTGTGCGGAGGGTCCTATGCATGGTTTGTCCAATCTCCGGAGCGTGTGACCGCGCTTGAGAATGCAGTGAGTGAAGCAAAATCGGCAGGAGATATCCGGGGCCTTGTGGCAGATTATCAGAAGTCTTTGGATAAGGTTGCAGAACGTGGGACACAAATCGATGAGGCGGCTTCCGCAATGGGAGTAGATCCATCGGACACGGCGGGGCATGCCGATCCCGGATTCGATCATGAAATGCGGGAAATGATGAGCGGGGCGGGAGGTCCGACGCCTGCGGACCGATCTTCCAAGCTCCAGAGAAAATTCGATCCATCCTTGAAAACAGGGGAATTGAGGTAATTCTTTCGATTACGGAGTATCCAGTATCATCTTTTTCCTACTGGAATTTTTACCGACTGGAAGTATGCTGACGAGACCAAGAAAAGGGATGTTTCATTCCTCTCTCCGGCATCCGCTTCCCAAGAATGAATCAAGAGTCGACAGAACCACCAAAGGCCATCTGGGAAGAAGACGGCGGGAAGTTGGTTCTTAGGCTTTCCGGAAACTGGCTGAGGGGAAATCGGCAGGAGATCACAGGTGACAGTCGGCAGGGTTGGCCGGATGTTTTCGATACCGGGAAGCTTGGAAAATTTGATTCCACGCTGCCGGCCTATTTGCTCAAACACTTGCGTGAAATGCGGCCCGAAGATCCGGGATTGGAGGGACTGCCAAACGATTTACGCGGGCTGATGGAGCTGGCTCTGAAAGTCCCGGAAAGGAGTGAGGCGAAATCTTCCGAAAAAGAGCCAAACGGATTATCCTTGCTGGGCCTTCGCTCAACGGCGGCATGGACATCGCTGGAATCCGTATTGGAATTCATCGGTGACACCGTTCTTTCCACGGCGAGGTTTTTCACCGGCCGGGCGAAGTTCCGCTCGGAGGATTTCCTCCTGGCCGTCCAGGAATGCGGGGCAGGGGCTCTGCCGATTGTCTCTCTCATCAGCTTTCTCATCGGGATGATTCTCGCATTCGTCGGTAATGTGCAGCTGGCCGATTTCGGCGCGAGCCTTTATGTGGCGGATCTCGTCGGGATAGCCATGGTGCGTGAGATGGGGGTGATGATGACTGCTATTATAATGAGCGGCAGGACTGGCGCTGCTTTCGCTGCCCATATCGGTAGTATGAATGCCAACCAGGAGATTGATGCGTTGAAAACTTTTGGCTTCAATCCGTTTGATTTCCTCGTGCTTCCCAGGGTGTTCGCGCTCGTTCTGATGATGCCGATTCTGACCATTTATTCCAATGCCGTTGGCATACTCGGAGGGATGCTCGTCGGTGCGGGGGTGGGGATTCCTCCTTCATTGTTTTTTGCCGAAATGCTCACAACCGTCGATCTAACACAGGCTTCGCTGGGGGTCTTCAAAAGTGTGTTTTTCGGAGCCGCCATTGCGATAGCCGGTTGTTTGCAGGGGATGAGATCCGGCAATTCATCCGCCGCAGTCGGTCAAGCTACGACTCGTGCCGTAGTTGCGTCAATTACGGCGATCATCATATTGGACTCCGGCTTCGCTGTGCTTTTCACAATTCTTGGTATATAAACAACCCGCGAGCATGGAACATCACGAAACAAAACCGAAGATTGCCGTCCGAGACCTGACGATGGCGTTCGGCTCATTCGTGGTCATGAAGGATCTGAACTTCGATGTCAGGGAAAAGGACATTTTCGTGATCATGGGAGGAAGCGGTTGTGGAAAGAGCACCTTGTTGCGGCATATGATCGGGCTGAAAGAGCCTGCCAAGGGCTCGATCTCATACGATGGGGAAAATTTCACCTCGTCCGCAGCGGAGGAGCGCTTGAAATTTATCCGAAGATTCGGCGTGATGTATCAATCGGGGGCGTTGTGGTCGTCCATGACGCTTGCGGAAAATATCTCGATGCCGATCGAGGAGCATACGGATCTCAAGCGCGCGGAGATCAAGGATCTCGCCTACTACAAGCTGGCATTGGTGGGACTCTCAGGCTACGAGGATTACTATCCGGCACAAGTGAGCGGCGGCATGAGCAAACGGGCAGGCATCGCCAGAGCGATGGCGCTGGATCCGGAGGTGATGTTTCTCGATGAACCGGGAGCCGGGCTGGATCCTCTCAGCTCGCAGCGTCTCGATGAGCTGATCCTGCGTCTGCGCGATTCATTGGGATCGACGTTTGTGATCGTGACCCACGAGCTGGCCAGTATTTTCGCTATCGCGAATAATTCAATTTTTCTTGATACCAATACCCGGACCCAAGGGGCAACCGGTGATCCGAAAGAGCTGCGTGATCATTCGGATAACGATACGGTAAGACTTTTCCTGAAACGCGGTGAAACCATAGAACAAGACGAATCCCATGAGTAAAAAAGCGAGCTCGACCATGATAGGTCTCTTCACACTGCTTGGCATATTGATCGGCGGAGCCGCCTTGGTTGTCCTCGGAGCCGGAAAATATTTCGAAAAGACCCATAAGATTTCACTCTATTTCGATAAAAGCGTGTATGGATTGCAGGTTGGCTCGGATGTTCGTTTTGGTGGTGTGCGGATCGGCCGCGTGGA
Organism: Luteolibacter algae; assembly: GCF_042683045.1. Classification (NCBI taxonomy): domain Bacteria; kingdom Pseudomonadati; phylum Verrucomicrobiota; class Verrucomicrobiia; order Verrucomicrobiales; family Verrucomicrobiaceae; genus Luteolibacter; species Luteolibacter algae. The sequence goes on from NZ_JBHUIT010000008.1 coordinate 91,355, forward strand.
CTCGATCAATGTGATTATCGACACGATGGAAAACCGCAAAATCATTCCCGTGGTGGTGGAGCTGACGGCAAAGGAATTGCAAAACATCTCCGGCGGCCAGGAAGGTATGCTGGATTTTTCTTCGAAAGAAGGGGTCAAGGTGGCGGTGAAACAAGGATTGCGCGCCGGGATGAAGCAGCAAAGCCTCGTGACAGGACAGCTTTACATCGAGTTCGATATCGTGCCCGGGGCTCCGGGTTTTACTTACCAGCCAACGAAGGAGAGCGAGTATCCTGTAGTCCCTACGATCCCCACGGAGATCGATGAATTGATCTCTGGAATTACCGACGGCCTCAAGAAAATCAATGATTTGGACATCGATGGCCTGTTGACGGAAATGCGGGATGTTCTCAAAGGGGCGAACAAACAAATCGCGGAGCTGGACCTCAAAAAAATCAATGACAACCTGACCGGGATCACTGCGGATGTGAGGAATTTTACCAGTGACGAGAGGCTGTCCAGCTCGCTGGAAAATCTGGATGGGGCCCTGAAGGAAATTAACGAGATCAGCGCGAAGGCAAACGAAAACCTGAACCCATTGATCGCGCAAATCAACGAGCTCACAGAAACGACCAACCGCAGCTTGGCCAGAATAGAGACGGCCGCGGAGGAGCTTTCACGGGTGAGCGATCCACGCTCACCCATGTTGCTGAATTTTCAGAATCTGCTTCATGAAACGGAGACTACTTCCCGTGCGCTGCGTGAGCTCACCAATGACCTGAAGCGCAATCCGAACAGCCTGCTAAGAGGAAAAAACAACGAATGAAAACTTACCTGCTACTATTGATCCCGCTGTGTTTTTCCGGTTGCACCCTGCTGAAGCCAGTGGAAGACGATCCCGTGCGCCATCTCTTGGAGAGCTCAGTTTCTGGAAAAACAGCCACCGGCTCAGCGCCTGCTGTGGCAATCGCCCGTCCTTCTCTTCCTCCTTATCTGGAGCGCGTGGAGCTCGTGACGAGAACTGGCGATGGAAGGCTGCAGGTTCATGAGAAAGAGCTTTGGTCGGAGCCGCTTGATGCGGGAATCGCCCGTGTGATCGCGGATAATCTCCGGAGGCTCACTGGCTCGACAAACGTTCAGCCCACGGCCAATTTCATCACCCGCGACTATACGGATCTTGTGGAAATCAGGATTGAACGATTCGACCCGCTGCCCGATGGCTCGCTGGTGCTGGAGTGCACCTGGAAGGTTCAACCGATCAATGGAGGAGATGCCTCACCAAAGCCATTTAAAACGATTGTTCCAATCCAGGCTGGCAAGGCGGAAGGCCTCAATGTCGGGATGAGCGGACGGATCGTGGCGATGAATGAAGCGCTCGCCAGACTATCCCGCACGATTTCGAAGTCCCTCTAGAGCACAAAAAAGCACGAGCCTGAAGGCAGGCTCGTGCAACGAAAAGCTTCAATGGACAGAATTACTGTGTGGCGGCTTCTTTCTTTTTTGCCTTTTTCTTTTTCGCGGGATTCGGGGCCTTTTTTTTCTCAACGAATTTCGGATTGGTCATCGCTCCGGGCGCGACTTCCGAAATGTTGGGTGTGATATCTGCATCCACTTCGCCGGTAGTCCATTTGATAGCCCCAACCAGCATGTTCTGGAATGTCTCGTTGGTCCAGATGTCATCGCGATGGCCCATCGCCGTGTAATACACACGTCCTTTCCCTTCTGCGCGTGCCCACGTGGTCGGGAATTCCGGGCGGTCATACATCGGGCCTTTCATGGATGGTGAATCAATAACCGTCAGGCAGTGTAGATCCTCACGGAAGTCTTTGAGGGAATACCATTCTTCCATAAGGGTGAAGCTATCACCGGCTTTTTCGAAACCCGGGAATTTATTGTCGATCACCTTGTTGGTCACTTTTTGTTGGGCGCCGTGGACGATGAATTCGCCGCCAATCATGCAGATATACGGATCGGCGTGCTCGCCATGGTTTTTGTATCTGTCTTCTCCCTTCTGCGACTCGTTTGCGGTGTGGAAAGTATCCGTGGCGCAGTGCAGGCCGATAAAGCCATTGCCGTCTTTCACATAGTCGAGAAGCGCCTGTTTGCCCTCGGCGGTCATCGCTGGCTGTTTGTCTGTCCCTTCCTGCGTCAGATCGCCGGTGGTATAGAAAATAACCGAGTCAAACTCCGCAAGATACTCCGGAGTGAACTTCGAGCCATCTTTTGAAAACTCGAACTCCCATCCTTCTTTTTCCCCAATCTCAAGGAAGATTTTTTCGGCAAAGCTGGGCTGTCCTTCTTTCCAGGAAATCACCGAGTGCTCAAAACCGCTGGACTTGGTGAAAAAGAGAAGCTTGTGAGGCGCTGCCTGCACTGGGGAGCTGAGAGTCGCGCAGGCAGCCAAGAGGGCAAATATGGATTTATTCATCCCCGGAATGCTAGTGAAGCATAGTGACGTTGCCAGAGAATTTTTGGATTGGTCTGCCAGATGCTAGGTAGCGCAGGGACTGATATGGCTATGATAGAGAAACCCAATGAATTACCGAATGTCGCACAAGTGGATCCATTTTTGGGAAATGCCGAGTCGGATCTACCTTCACCGGAGGGAATTGCCGCGACCTGGTGGTGTGCCAAACCACCGGTGGGGAACACCCATCCGGGTGCGTCATTGCCGTTTGGAATGGTTTCCGCATGTGCCTATTCGGGAGCATATGTCACCGGATACGGTCGCTACGGGCTTTCGCTCAGCGGAGATTCACCTCCGGTGATGTATGGGGAGAAGGAGGCTCTGGGAATCGCCCATTTCCAGCAATCCGGCACCGGGCGGATCCGGATGTATTATAATTACCTACTCACCACGCCATTGGTGGATGGCTATCTGGAGGCCCGCACGGAGCGGCAAAAGCTTGTCGATGAAAGGGCATGGCCTGGATTCTATGGAGGACGGTTTGAAAAATCCGGCATCCGGTTCGAGGTCGTCGCGACGGAGAAGGGCGTGAGACATCGCTATGATTTTCCGACGGGAGTCGAGCCGGGAGTGGTGGTGGATCTATCCGCAGGCGGTCTTTTGATTGATGAAATGAGGACCTATCCGCAATGGGCGGAGGTGGATATTCTTGAAGATGGGTCCATATGCGGACAAGTGCTCATGGAGGGGATACCGATAAAATTCCGCTGTCACTGTGAAGGAGCCGAAGCTTTCCTCTGGGAAGAGGATGACGAGATCGATAGCCAGGGTTATGTCCTTTCGCTTGAGCGTCAGAAGAACCGGCCAGCGTTCGGTTTCGGCTTCCGCGCGGAGGGCGTGAGCCGTTTGGAACTATCGTTTGGATTTTCCCTGAGGTCCTATGAGCGGGCGAAGATGGCGACAGAGAGTAGTTTGAGCCTTGAGGAGGCTGCAATTGCGGCGGCGGCGAAATGGGAGGACGTGTTGACAAAAATCGAAGTCAGCGGGGGAACAAAAGAGCAGCAGGAGATATTCAAAACGGCTGTTTATCACTCTTGTCTGAAGCCTGCCGACTTCAGCGATGAGAATCCCTTTTCCGCCAAAGACGGACCTTTCTTCTTTGATCTGTCGACGCTCTGGGATGCCTACAAGACCCAGCTTCCGCTGATGATGACTTTATGGCCCGAGCGAGGAAGTGCATTTGTGGAATTTCTCTGTGAGGTGGCGGAGCGGGAAGGGGGATTTCCTGTCAGCTACCTGATGGATAATGTGCCGGATCGGTTCACAAAACAAGCGACCGGCTTATGTCATGCGATTCTAGAGGACGCCCGGTGCAGGGGAATCGAGGCGGATTGGGATCGGGTTCTGGCGTTGTTGTGGAAAACCAGCCAGAGCGGGAAAGGCAGGAAAGGTCGATTTGGTGAATATGCGAGAAGCTTTTTGGCCACGCCGCTCTCTCACACTCTGGACATCTCCTATGCGCACTTCTGCATGGCACGCATGGCGCGGAGCCTGGGGCACCAGGTGATCCACGACAAGGCCGCCGCGCTTTCGGTTCATTGGAGAAATGCATTTGATCCTGAAACAGGACTACTCCGGGAAGACTCAACGTATTACGAGGGAGAAAACTGGAACTATTCGTTCCGCTTTCTTCACGAAATGTCGGAGCGCATTGGGTTGGCCGGGGGAGCCAAGTCGTTCGTTTCCCTGCTGGATAAGTTCTTCGGTTTCTCAGAAGCGGGACATGGGGAGCGTTTGTTCCGGTTCGAGGGATTGAACAACGAGCCGGATATGGAGGCTCCCTACGCTTACATCTATGCCGGCCGACATGACAGGACGGCAAAAGTGGTGCGCCGGGTAATGCAATGCCAGTTTACAACAGGTATTGGGGGTTTGCCCGGGAATGACGATTCCGGAGGGTTATCCTCATGGTATGCGTGGAGCGCATGTGGGTTGTTTCCCGTCTGCGGCCAGGCGGTGATTCTGATTGGTAGTCCGTTGTTTGATACAGCCGTATTCCATCTTCGTTCCGGTGATTTCCGTGTGGTCGCAGAAGACAACTCCACCGACAATATTTTCATCAAAGAAGCTTATCTGAATAATCGTAAAATAAATCGCGGATGGCTTAAAATGAGCGAGTTCATGGCAGGAGGTGAGCTGCGGTTGGTCATGAGTGCTAAAGCCTCCGATTTTGCAACGGAAGCCTTGCCACCGAGCTTTGCCCCGTAGTCGATTCAATCGACCGTTCCATCAGAAGGATAGGCTTTCTGTGATCGTGATCGAGGGGTTGGCATACGAACTGCCCTACAGGGGTGAATCCCAATAAATGCCATGTTATTCACACCACCAGAATGCCCTGTCCAAAATGCAATTTTCCTAGTTCGCGCGGATCCCATCATCTGCGGTCATTCCACAGAGGCCAGAAACCTCGCTGAGGCAGCATTGGCGATGGGAATGAAAAATGTCCACATCGTGAGCTACCCACTGGAGACCTTGGAGCAAAGTTCCCTTCCTCTCAAAGATCCTTCCAGCATCACCCCATATTCCCGGGGGATCAGTATGGACCGCCCGGAGCCTCTCGGGGATTATAAAGTTTTAGACGGACGGCTAGGTCTCGGCATCGGAGGTCATCTTGTGGATCTTCTTCATAGCTTACCCGGAAAGACCATGCTGATGGATCTCTATCTGGTGCCGCATGGGACGATGGTCATGCAAGCGGTCAACAGTTTCAGAAACAGCGGAACGAAGGCCGACGTTTTTACGATCGGGGAAGCGGTGGGCTCGGATATCACAAACATCGTCGGAAACGCTCTCGCAGAGGACAGGCTGGGCGCCGCTCAACTAGTGCTTTCAAATTATCTGGAACACGATCACCCCGTGGCCGTCAGTCGTTTTACCAAGGATCTGATTGTCGAGGCCGGGCGTAAAGTCGATGCCCGGCTGGGGACGAATTTTACCGGGCAACTCGAAAGACGGGTGGGTATCAGTTTTCCTGCGATTCATACAAACGATTATTTGAATCTCGATCAGCGATCGGCAGAAGTGGACGGACTCCTTGCCAAACGTGGTCTCTCCCGTGATGGCTACGTGATGTTCCTCTCCAGAATCGCGCCAGCCAAGGGTGTGGATGATCTGATAGAAGCATGGCGGGATTGCGATCTGCGGGGGCGCAAAAAGCTAGTGATCTGTGGCAACGGCCCGGCAAAGCAGAAGATCCGTGAGGAGACAGCTGGAATGGAGGATGTGATGATCCTGGATGATGTCAGCGATGTGGAAAAAGGTCCGCTTATGAACGGTTGTTTTGCCTGGTGTTTGCCGAGCAAGCCGAAAACAGAATTTGTCGAAACGTTCGGTATTGCCGTTGCGGAAAAAATGCTGGCCGGCGGTCTGGGTCCGGTGATTACCACCCGCACCGGCGGCATCCCGGAAGCGAGCGGCGGTTATTGCCTTGAGCACGAGGCCGGGAATGTGAATGAGCTCCGCAGCTGTCTCAATCGTGCCGGTGGCATGAGCCATGCGGAACGGATGAAACTCTCCGAAAACGCCCGGAGATTCGCGCTTCAGTTTGATCGGGTGCAGATTCTCGAACGACTGATTGAAAAGGCGGTTGGCTGCTCCCACGCCGCCTAGCGCGAAGGGACCGCCAGAATAAAGAAACGCTCCCACCCTCGCGGGCGGGAGCATGGATCGAAGTCTATCAGGCCCCGGTTTCCTGCTTTCCAGCGGCTTCCGCTGCAGCGGGCTGGATTGTGTGCAGATGCACATCTGTCTGCGGATACGGGATGCTGATTCCTGCGGCATCAAATTCTTTTTTGACCCGCTTGGTGATATCCCAGTAAACGGTCCAGTGATCCGAGGTTTTGGCCCACGGGCGACAGATGAAATTCACCGAGGAGTCGGCAAGCTCGTGCAGATGGATGGCGGGAGCCGGCGTTTCCAGAACTAGCTCATGTTCCGCGACGATCCGCTCAAGAATTTCCTGGGCTTTATCGGAATCGTCATCGTAGCCGATGCCGAAGGTCATGTCCACGCGCCGGGTCGGCATGCCGGTAATATTGGTGATCGTCTCGCCCCAGACCTTTTTATTGGGAATGAGAACTTTCTGGTTATCGAAGGTGCGGATTGTGGTGCTGACCAGACTGACGCTGTCCACCGAGCCTGAGACGCTGCCCAGCTCAACCGCATCGCCGACATCGAAAGGACGATAGATGATCAGCATAATACCGCTCGCAAAGTTGCTGAGTGTATCCTGCAGGGCGAATGCGAGAATAAATGCGCCACCTCCGATCAGGGCCAGTGCGGCACCAACATTCACGCCGACCGTGCCGAGCGCGACGATGAGCCCGATCGCCAGGATGATGCGGCGGCTCATCTTGTTTACGAAAACTTTGAGCAGAGAGGAAAAGTGCGGTTGTTTTTCAATCGCCCGTTTGATCAGTTTGCTGGCGAAGATGGAGACAATCCAGAACAAGACAATCACACCGACGAACTGGCATGCCTGGATCACCATTTGAATGCCGCCATCCCGTGAAGTGAACCAGCTGTTGAAAGCGTGCACGCGGGAGCTGACATCGTTGACCCCGGTTTTGATTCCTTTCACTGCGGAGATATACTTTCTGCCGGGCTCGGGATCGCCACCCTTGATCTCGTAGGCATCGAGAACCAACTCGGCGCGTTGGATAATCGCGGCTTTCTCATCCCGCAGGCCGGCCAATCTCGCACTGTTTTCCGCGCTATCGCCTTCGCCCTGGATCTGCTGGATTTCCAGATCGGCGATCGCCTGCGCTTTTTCCTTGAGGACTGCCTGCCAGCTTTTTGCTTCCTCCTCGATTTCCTCTTTGGTCATCGGGTCGAGCAAAAGCGAAAGAACGTCTTTGGAAATTTTCAGGTTGATTTCTCTCGGCGTAGTTTGGTTCTCGGTTTCCTGTGCAAAAAGCGGAAGCACAAGACATGCGAGCAGTGCTAGAAGAATAGAAAGGTGGCGTGTCATGAAGCTCCACCCTGCAACAGAATGGCCGCAGGTCAAGTGGGGCGGGGGCAAACGCTATGAATTTTTCCCACCCGATGGAAAGGCGTGCTGGTCAATTGTTGGCCCCCGTGATACCGCGTGGAGCTAGATGCTTGAGACGACGAAGAAAACGCTCCCCGACTGGATGCGAAACCGCTTGAACGATGCCCAACGATTTCTCGTTCTCTGTGTGCTGGCGGGTTTCTTGTGTGGCCTGGCTGCGGTGGCGTTTCATTTTTCGATCCATCACCTCTTCGAGTGGCTATGGGAGCAGGCGGAGGAGCGGGATCCGCTTTGGTTCGCGGCCACACTTCTCGCCGCCCCGACCCTTGCGGGCCTGCTCGTGGGGCTGACTGTGCGCTACGTGGCGCCGGAAGCGGCTGGCAGCGGTATCCCGCAGACGAAAGCCGCTTACTATAACAAAGGCGGGAAAATCTCGGGGAAATCCGGCATTTTCCGTTTCATTCTCGGCTCACTCTACGTGGGCCTCGGCAACAGTCTCGGCCGTGAGGGGCCAACGGTCCACGTCTGTGCGGCGATCTCATCGCGCATCGGTCGCTGGGCTTTCAATGATCCAGCCCGTGTGCAGTCGATGCTTCCTGTCGGCATGGCAGCGGGTATTGCCGCGGCCTTCAATGCCCCGCTCTCTGCTCTGACCTTTGTCTTTGAAGAGCTCCTGGATAATTTCTCGATGAAAGCCCTCGGCGGGATGGTCATCGCCGTTGTCGTGGCTGCAGCCGTCTCGCGCACCTTGATCGGTGAGGATCCGGTGCTGACGGCTCGCATTGCGGAGGATTATAAAACGTCCGCTTGGATGTTGGTCGCGTTGCCACTTGGGCTGGCGGCGGGTGTCATCGGCCACTTGTTTGTCTGGAGCACATTAAACCTGCGGAAGTGGTTTCAAACGCGGCAGGTGCTGCCATCCTGGATCAGTCCGGCAGCGGGTGGCCTCTCCTGCGGCCTGCTCGGCCTGGCAGCCTTTTACTTCACGGGACATCTCGGAAATGCCCAGAACTCTGTCTTCAGCATCGGTTACCAGAGCCTCGAAGCCGCTTTCGAGAACCGTCTTTCGGTCGGGATCATCGCTACCCTGCTCATTGCGAAGTTTCTCGCTGTGGTCATCAATTACGCTTCCGGTGGCTCCGGTGGTTTGTTTTCGCCGACGCTTTTTCTTGGCGGCATGCTTGGCGGCCTGATCGGTGTCGGCCTTGTCGATCTCCAGCAGATCAGTGCGTTGATTCCTGCTTTCCCGAGCGACCCGAAAGTCATCGGTGGCTGTGTCTTGCTCGGCATGGGGGCGATGTTTGCCGCAGTCGTGCGTTGCCCGTTCACCTCGCTGATTATCATCTTTGAAATGACGGGAAATTACTCGCTCATCCTGCCTTTGATGGCTGGCAATATGCTCGCCTGGCAGATCGCGAAGCACCTGCAACCTGTCAGCATGTATAGCTCGCTTCTGCTCCAAGATGGAATCTCGCTCCGGTCGCTTCCGGCCTATCGTGGTGCGCAGGATTATCGCAAGCTACCTGTTCAATCGATTATGACCCACGAGGTCTTTTCCCTGCAGGCATCGCACAAGCCAGCGGATGTTCTCAAGCAGATCACTGCGGAAAACAAAAAATTCCACGCCTATCCTGTAGTCGATGAGAACAACCTTCTTGTCGGCATCATCACCAAGCACGAAATCGCCGAAAACATCCTGAGGGACTCGCTTCAGGAAATTGTCGAAGGCAGGGAAATTGTCTCCGTGAGCATCGATACATCCATCCGGGATGCGGCCAATCAAATGATCGTCCGGAATTTCCAGCAAGTTCCAGTCGTTAGCCAGGCAGAGAAAAACAAGCTACTTGGTTGGCTCACGCTAAATGACATCGCCCGCCAGCAGAATGCGGCTGAAGGCTAGGCTTTCGGGAAACACTTGTTTGAAAAAACTAGAAGTTGCGCCCGCTTTCCTTTCAGGCACATTTCCAGCATGTCAGACAGCAGAATCCTTTATGTGAAAAATGGTTGCCCATGGTGTAGCGAAGTCGAGCACTACCTGGATAAAAACAACATCACGGTGAAAAAAGTCGTCGTCTCCGGCGACCGCGAAGCGATGCAGGAAATGATCGATCTCTCGGGCCAGAGCAAGGCGCCGACGATGAATTGGGACGGAGAAGTTCTCGCGGACTTCGGCGTCGATGAGCTGGTTCCCTTCCTCGAAGGAAAAGTCTAGGCGCTCATCCGCTTCGGCCGATTCAATATTTTGGAAAAAAGAAAAGGCACCTGCGGGTGCCTTTTCTGATTAGCTGGATGTATCTACTGAAACATTCAATCGAGCGACTGATGGAAATTGTCCGTATCCTTCACCGAGAGAACAAACGCCTGTAGGAGCTGGATAGTGGCCTCAATGTCATCGAGGTGAGCGGTCTCCACAACTGAATGCATGCAGCGCAGCGGAGTGGAGATCAGTGCGGACGGGACACCCTCCCGGGAAGTGAAGATCTTGTCGGTATCAGTTCCGGAAAAACGGCTGGAGGACTCGTGCTGGATATCGATTTTCTCTTTTTCTGAAATCTCCAACAGACGTTTGATGATCAGCGGATGATTGCACGTCCCGTGGGTGAGGGAAGGGCCCTTGCCTAGCTTCACCAGGCCGAACTTCGCTGGATCGATTCCCGGTGTGTCGGTGGCGTGGGTCACATCCAGGCACAGACACATATCCGGCTTGAGGCGGTAAGTCGCCATCAGCGCGCCGTGTCCGCCGATCTCTTCTTGGATCGCATTGAGGCAGACGAGCGTGACTGCTGGTTTTTTGCCGGAGGCGGCGATGCGTTTCATCACCTGGGCAATGATGTAGGAGCCGAGCCGGTTATCCAGCGCACGGGAAATCAATCGCTTGTGGGCGAGCTCCGCAGGACCGTCCTGATTCACCATAGGATGACCTACGCGCAATCCCATCTCCGCGACTTCCTTGGCATTGGATGCGCCGACATCCACCCACAGATCGTGGACAGCCGGGGATTTCTCGCTACCCAGCTCATCGCGGCGAAGATGGATCGCCGTATTGCCGATAATGCCGGAGACGGTTCCCTTGTCGCCGAGGATGTGAACCCGGCGTCCCCGTGCCGTCGCCGCGTCCGAGCCACCCACGCGATCGATTCGCAGGAAGCCTTTGTCATCGATGTGCTTGATGATGTAACCGATCTCGTCCGCATGCGCCTCAAGCATGACGATCTTCTTCGATTTCCCCTCGAGCGTGGCCCAGGTGGAGCCGTATGCATCGCACTCCACGGAGGTCGCGATCGGTTTAAGATAATTCGCCCATACCCGCTGCCCGGGCATCTCAAATCCCGTTGGTGAGGGTGTTTCTAGTAGATTGAATAGAAATTCCTTATCGGCTTTTTTCATATAGTGAAATTCAACCGCCCTGTTGCCAACTCGCAAAGGAAGAATGCAGAAAAATTTCCCACGGGTTGGAAACCCCGGGAATCTCTATTCGTCCAATCCCTGCGCATAAATATCCTCGGAGGAATTCAGAATGATCAACATCGGCCTGCAGCAAACCTCGCAATCGTAATCATACTCCGTTGGCATCTCTGGCTCCGGCGGAACCGCAATCTCGAAGGATTCGAAACAGGTCGGGCAGGTGACTGGATAAGTGTCCATGGTAATAGTTGGCAAAGGCGGTGGAATCAGCCGAAGGGAACCAACCACCTCAGGCCGGTCACGGATACCATGCCACCCGGACATCCTATCCGGAAAGCCAGTTCCGTGGAAATAGAATTCATTGCCATGAACTCATGATCCCCCGGGCTTTTGAGTGATCGATTCGTTATGTTTTTTAATATACCCAATTCAAATATCTTACAAAGAGCTGCTAGCGTTAAACGGTCGGGCTGGGCTTGAACGGGTAAAATACGGGTGTCTCGCTTGCCGGTCCATAGTATCCCTACATGATTCTACCGGATTTGATCTATTCTCCCTTCAATTTTTTCTATCATTCCTCCATTATGTGCAAAGGTTGGACGTTTCTATATTCTTATTTTTTTACTTCCGGTTAAAGGAGAGTTGGATAGAAAGCGACCCACTACTACCTTTTCGAGAAATAATAAATGACAAGCATCCAACAACGCGCCGCGCTCCAGCGGCAGATCTGGCAAATTGCCAACGACGTCCGAGGATCGGTCGATGGCTGGGACTTCAAGCAATACGTCCTCGGCACCCTCTTCTACCGCTTCATTAGCGAAAACTTCGCCGCCTACATCGAGGCCGGTGATCCGGACATCGATTATGCGGAACTGGACGACAGCGTCATCACGCCGGAGATCAAGGACGATGCCATCAAGACCAAGGGCTACTTCATCTACCCCAGCCAGCTCTTTTCCAAGGTTCTCGCGACCGCAAACACCAACGCGAGCCTGAACACCGATCTCGCCGCAATCTTTTCGGCCATCGAAAGTTCCGCCAACGGCTACCCCTCGGAGCAGGACATCAAGGGCTTGTTCGCGGACTTCGACACCACGAGCAACCGCCTCGGCAACACCGTCAAAGACAAAAACCTCCGCCTCGCCGCCGTGCTCACGCGTGTCGGTGAAATGGACTTCGGCAATTTCGAAGAGAGCCAGATCGACTACTTTGGCGACGCCTACGAGTTCCTCATCTCCAATTACGCCGCCAACGCAGGCAAATCCGGAGGCGAGTTCTTCACGCCAACCCACGTCTCCCAGCTCATCGCCCAACTGGCGATGCACAAGCAGACCAGCGTCAACAAGATCTACGACCCCGCCGCCGGTTCCGGCTCCTTGCTGCTCCAGGCCAAGAAGCACTTCGACGCCCACATCATCGAGGACGGCTTCTTCGGGCAGGAAATCAACCACACCACCTACAACCTGGCGCGGATGAACATGTTCCTGCACAACATCAACTACGACAAGTTCAACATCCAGCTCGGCAACACCCTCACCGATCCCCACTTCCTCGGCGACAAGCCCTTCGATGCCATCGTCTCCAATCCGCCCTATTCCGTGAAATGGAAAGGCAGCGACGACCCCACCCTCATCAACGACGATCGCTTCGCTCCCGCCGGGGTGCTCGCCCCCAAGTCGAAGGCGGACTTCGCCTTCGTCCTCCATGCCCTCAGCTACCTCTCCGCCAAGGGGCGCGCCGCCATCGTCTGCTTCCCCGGCATCTTTTACCGTGGCGGTGCCGAGCAAAAGATCCGCCAATACCTGGTAGACAACAACTACGTGGAGACCGTCATCTCCCTCGCGCCCAATCTCTTCTTCGGCACCACCATCGCGGTCAATATCCTCGTGCTCTCCAAGCACAAGCCCGACACCAAGACCCAGTTCATCGACGCCAGCGCCCTTTTCAAAAAGGAGACGAACAACAACGTGCTCACCGAAAAGCACATCGAGCGGATCATGGAGGTCTTCGACAGCAAGGAGAACGCGGAACACTTCGCCGTTTCCGTCGATCACCCCACCGTCGCCGAAAAGGACTACAACCTCTCCGTCAGCACCTACGTCGAAGCCAAGGATACCCGCGAGGTCGTGGACATTGCCGAGCTGAATGCGGAATTGGCCACCACCGTCTCCAAGATCGACCGCTTGCGGGCGGACATTGATGCCATTATCGCGGAAATTGAGGGAGAGGAGGCCGAGTCATGAGCGACTCAAGTTACTTGGAAAACCTGCTTGATGGCGTCGAAGTGGAGTGGAAGCCGCTGGGGGAGGTTGTGGATTATGAGCAACCCACTAAATATTTGGTGACATCAAAAACCTATAATGACGAATTCGATCTGCCAGTGCTCACCGCTGGAAAGACCTTCATTTTGGGTTACACGAATGAAACCACAGGGATTTGTGAGGCTTCGAACAGACCTGTTATTATTTTCGACGATTTCACAACCGCGAACAAATGGGTCGATTTCGATTTTAAGGTTAAATCATCGGCAATGAAGATGCTGAAGTCTTCAGATGAGTCTTCATATAGTCTAAAATACGTTTACTACTGGTTGAATACCCTACCAAGCGGGCTTGTTGACGGCGATCACAAGCGTCAGTGGATTGGCAATTATTCCAATAAGACAATCCCGATCCCACCCCTGCACGTCCAAAAAGAAATCGTCCGCATTCTGGACACCTTCACCGAGCTGACCACCGAGCTGACCACCGAGCTGACCACCGAGCTGACCAACCGGAAAAAACAATACGACCACTACCGCGACCGATTGCTCAGCTTTGAAGACGGGGATGTGGAGTGGAAGACGTTAGGGGAGACGGGTGAATTCATTAGAGGCAAGCGGTTTACTAAAGCTGATTATGTGGATAAAGGGGTGGCTGTCATTCATTATGGCGAGATTTACACACACTACGGTGTCTTTGCATCCAGTGCTATTTCACAAGTGCGCCCAGAAATGGCATCGTCATTACGCTACGCGGAACCAGGGGACGTTGTAATGGCAGGCGTGGGTGAAACCGTTGAGGATGTCGGTAAAGCAGTTGCATGGCTAGGACAGGGAAAAGTAGCGATTCATGATGACAGCTATGCTTTCCGCCATTCGATGAATCCAAAATATTTATCTTACTACATGCAAACCGCCAAATTTATTTCCGAAAAGGAAAAACACGTGAGTCAGGGCAAGATGAAAAGACTCTTGATTAATGGTGTTTCGAAAGTCCGCATACCCATACCTCACCCAGAATCTCCTGAGAAATCACTCGCTGAACAGGAGCGCATCGTCGCCATCCTCGACAAGTTCGACACGCTCACCCACTCCATCAGCGAGGGCTTGCCGCGCGAGATCGAGCTGCGGCAGAAGCAATACGCCTATTACCGCGATCTGCTGCTGAGCTTCCCAAAACCCGAAGAGAAAGGAACCACGAATGAACGCCAATAAACACGAATTATTGTTTAAGGAAGAGGTCTTCCAGATTGTGGGTTGTGCCATGGAGGTTTTGAATACGCTGGGGCATGGGTTGTTGGAAAAGCCGTATGAGAATGCTCTGGTGGTGGAGTTCAAGCTGCGCGGCATTCCGTGGGCACAGCAGCCACGCTTTCCCGTGATCTACAAGTCAGTGAATGTCGGTGAATACATTCCCGACCTGATCGCCTTTGACTCAATCATTGTGGATGCCAAAACCATTGAAAAAATCGGAAACAACGAAAGAGCCCAAATCATCAATTACCTTAAAATCATCGGGCTGCGGGTAGGAGTCATCCTAAATTTCAAGCACGCCAAACTCGAATGGGAGCGCATTGTCTTATGAAATCCATTCGTGAAAATTCGTGTCCATTCGTGGTTAAAAATTCTCCTTCACAATGATCGAATACAAAACCATCGCCGAGACCAACCGCTTCATCGTTCTTGATCGATACGTCAAGGATTTGAAGCTCATGGAGTCCTACCAAAGCGAGGATGCCTTGGAGCGCGAGCTGATTCAAGATCTCGAAGACCTCGGTTACACCTTCGAGCGCGAGCTGAACACGCCGGCAAAACTCCTCGCCAACGCCCGCATCCAGCTCCAAAGCCTCAACAATGTCCAGTTCACCGAATCGGAGTGGAGGCGCTTCGTCGAGACCTACCTCGACCGCCCGAGCGACCACATCGTGGAAAAGACCCGCAAGATCCACGATGATTACATCCACGATTTCGTTTTCGATGACGGGCACATCCAGAACATCTACCTGCTCGACAAGAAAAACGTGCTGCGCAACACCTGCCAGGTCATCCGGCAGTTCGAGCAAAGCGGCAGCCATTCCAACCGATACGATGTAACCATCCTCGTAAACGGCTTGCCCCTCGTGCAAGTGGAGCTGAAAAAGCGCGGGGTCGCCATCCGCGAGGCCTTCAACCAAGTTCACCGCTACAGCAAGGAGAGCTTCAACAGCGAGCATTCGCTTTTCAAGTTCCTGCAGCTGTTCGTCATCTCCAATGGCACGGATACCCGCTACTTCGCCAACACCACCCAGCGCAACAAGAACAGCTTCGACTTCACGATGCACTGGGCGATGAAGGACAATTCGCTGATCAAGGATTTGAAGGACTTCACCGCGACTTTCTGCGAGAAGCGCACCCTACTCAAGGTGCTGCTACAGTATTCGGTCTTTGATGTCAGCGATACACTGCTTGTAATGCGTCCCTACCAGATCGCCGCGACCGAGCGCATCCTGCAAAAGATCATCAGCTCGTATGAATCGAAGAACTGGAGCAAGCCGGAAAGCGGAGGCTACATATGGCACACCACCGGATCGGGCAAGACGCTCACCAGCTTCAAAGCTGCGCGTCTGGCGACCGAACTGGACTTCATCGACAAGGTGTTTTTCGTCGTGGATCGCAAGGATCTGGATTACCAGACGATGAAGGAATACCAGCGCTTCTCGCCGGACAGCGTGAACGGCTCGGACAGCACCGCCGCCCTCAAGCGCAACCTGCAGAAGGACGACAACAAGATCATCGTCACCACCATCCAGAAGCTGAACAACCTGATGAAAACCGAGGCTTCGCTGCCGGTTTATGGCCAGCAGGTGGTGTTCATCTTTGACGAGTGCCACCGCAGTCAGTTCGGTGAGGCGCAAGCCAACCTGCAAAAGAAGTTCAAGCGGTTCTACCAGTTCGGCTTCACCGGAACGCCCATTTTCCCGGAGAACGCCAGCGGTGCGGAGACCACCGCCAGCGTGTTTGGCCGCGAGCTGCACTCCTACGTCATCACCGATGCCATCCGCGATGAAAAGGTGCTCAAATTCAAGGTGGACTACAACGACGTGCGCCCGCGCTTCAAGGCCATCGAAACCGAACAGGACACGGAAAAACTCAACGCCGCCGAGAACCGCCAAGCCCTGCTGCACCCGGATCGGATCAAGGAGATCAGCCAATACATCCTCAACAACTACCGCCAAAAGACCCACCGCCTGCAAGCGGGCGGCAAGGGCTTCAACGCCATGTTCGCGGTGAGCAGCGTGGACGCCGCAAAACTCTACTACGAGACCTTCAAATCCCTGCAAAGCGAGAGTGAGCGGCCTCTCAAGGTGGCCACGATCTTTTCCTTCGCCCCCAATGAGGAGCAGGAAGCTATCGGCACGATCCCCGATGAGAGCTTCGAAGTCTCCGCCATGAACAGCAGCGCCAAGGAGTTCCTGAACGCGGCGATCGCCGACTACAACGGGTTTTTCAAAACCAATTTCGGTGTCGATAGCAACGGCTTCCAGAATTATTACCGTGACCTCGCCCAGCGTGTGAAGCGGCAGGAAGTGGACTTGCTGATCGTGGTCGGCATGTTCCTCACCGGCTTCGACGCACCGACGCTCAACACCTTGTTCGTCGATAAAAACCTGCGCTACCACGGCCTGATCCAGGCATACTCCCGCACCAACCGCATCTACGACGCCACCAAGACTTTCGGAAACATCATCACCTTCCGCGATCTGGAGCAGGCGACCATCGACGCGATTACTTTGTTCGGCGATGCCAATACCAAGAACGTTGTTCTAGAGAAGAGCTACAAGGAATACATGGAGGGCTTCACCGAAGTGGCCACTGGTGAGGCGCGACGCGGCTTCGTCGAGGTGGTCGCGGAGCTGAAAGAACGTTTTCCCGATCCGGCGGCCATCGAGAAAGAAGCCGACAAAAAGACTTTCACGAAACTTTTCGGGGAATATCTGAAGATCGAGAACGCGCTCCAGAACTTCGATGAATTTGTCAGTCTGAAAGACTGGCAACAGGTCGATCCGGCTGATGCAGAGGCCGTCGATGCCTTCAAGGCGCAGCATTATCTGAGCGATGAGGATCTCGAAAACATCAAGGCGACCGAGGTGCTGCCGGATCGCAAGGTTCAGGACTACCGTTCCACCTACAACGACATCCGCGACTGGTTGCGGCGCGAGAAAGAGGGCAAAGAGAAAGAGAAAAGCACGGTGGATTGGGATGACGTGGTCTTTGAGATCGACCTGCTAAAATCGCAGGAGATCAACCTGGATTACATCCTCGAACTAATCTTCGAGAAGAACCAGAAGCTGAAGGACAAGGGTGCCTTGATCGAAGACGTCCGCCGGGTAATTCGCGCCAGCATCGGGAACCGCGCCAAGGAGAGTCTGGTGGTCGATTTCATTAATCAGGCCGATCTGGATCAATTCCGCGAGAAAACGAGCATCATCGAAGCGTTCTTCGCCTACGCCCAAACGGAGCAGAAGCGTGAAGCTGAATCCCTCATCCAAGCCGAAAGCCTAAACGAAGAAGCCGCCAAGCGCTATCTTCTCACCTCGCTGAAGCGGGAATACGCCAGCGAGAACGGCACCGAACTCAACAGCATCCTGCCCAAGATGAGTCCGCTGAATCCCAAGTATCTCACCATGAAGCAAAGCGTTTTCCAGAAAATCGCCGCCTTTGTTGAAAAGTTCAAAGGCGTGGGTGGGGATATTTGAGATTCGGGGCGCATCAAGGGCGGCGACACATTACGGCTTCCGGGATTTCACTAGTCCGCTGAAGTTTGTCACCGCTGCGCGAAAGTATGCGGGCGAGGATCAAGGTGACGGTGAAGCGGATACCGATTAAATACCGCTACCTACCGGATCTCCAGGAGGACGCGGTGAAGACAATGCTGGCGCAGGCGGAGTTGTTTTGCGCGGAGTAGGTTTGAACAAGAACAAAGCGGCGGAATTTTTCAGCCGGATAAAAATGGAGGGGTTGGCTGGGACGACGGGGCGGGCTGAAGCCCGCGGTCCGGGTGGGGGGGAATCGGCAATCGACATCGGTTAGGGTAAGTTTAGTAATAGGGCATTCAGACTATGAAAAATTGCCCTTATTGTGCGGAGGAGATCCAGGATGCTGCGGTGAAGTGCAAGCACTGCATGGAATTTCTCGATGAATCCAAACGGCCGGTGGCGGTTGCGGCAGTAGGGGACGGGGTGCCGTGGTATTGCAAGCCGGGGGTCATCGTCATGACTTTGCTGACCGTGCCGCCGTTCGCCCTGCCACTGATTTGGCTCCATCCAAAGCTGAATATCGTATGGAAGGTGGTGATCACGGTGATCATCGGACTGATCTGCTGGGGAATGTATCAGACTTTTGTCCGGTTCGTTCAGCAGTTTGACGAAGCGACGAAGATGCTCAAGGACATGCCGTTCTAAGTTTTTTTAGAACGGCAATAAGTTACTTGGGACGCACGATCAGCCAATCAGCGCTCCAAGAGAATTTCATCGCCGAGCACGACGAGATCGATACGGCCGCTGAGGGTCTTATCGAGGAACGGGGTGTTCTGCGCTTTGGATTTCATAAAATCCTTGGTGAATGTGGTGGTTGCCTCGGTATTGAAGAGCGTGAGGTTGGCATGCTCGCCTTCCTCGATGCTCGGGACCTCCAGGGACATCATGCGGCGGGGCTCCGCGGAGTATTTTTTAACCAGGGTATCCCAGCCGAATTTTCCTTCCTTGATAAAGTGGTGGTAGAGGGAAACGACCGCGGTATCGAGGCCGGTGATTCCATTGGGCGCCGAGACGAAATCCTGCGATTTTTCGAAAGGTGTGTGCGGCGCGTGATCGGTGGCGATCATATCGAATGTGCCATCGAGAAGGCCTTCCAGTAAGGCTTCGTTATCGGCTTTGGTGCGCAGCGGCGGGTTCATTTTGTAATGCGTGTCAAAATCGCCGATGTGCTCGTCGGTGAAAAGAAGGTGGTGCGGCGAGACTTCAGCGGAGACTTTTACATCGCCGCGGGATTTCCACCAACGGATGGTTTCCATGCCCATTTTTGAGGAAACGTGCTGGATATGGATATGCGAGCCGGTGGCGTGGGCGAGGCGGATATCGCGATCGATAATGATTTCCTCCGCGCATGCCGGAGAACCTGCGATTCCGAGCCGGTAGGAGACGGGACCTTCATTGAGCGCACGCGGCCCGGCGAGTTCCGGGACCTCGCAATGTGAGGCGAAGAACATGCCGAACTCCGAGGCGTATTGCATCGCGCGGTAGAGAATGGAGGAGTTGATCGTGGTATCGCCATCGTCGGTGAGCATTTTCACGCCCTGATCACGCATGCCATCGATGGCGGCTAGCTCCTTGCCTTCGCGGCCCTTGGTGACGCAGCCGGAGGTGTAGACGGGGATGCGTGAGTTCTTTTTAGCGGAGTTCAACACGGCGGCGACGCTGGCGCCCGAATCGATTGCCGGGGCGGTGTTCGGCATCATCACCACGCCGGTGATCCCGCCGTTGATCGCAGCTTCCGAGCCGCTGGCGATGTTTTCCTTCTGCTCCTGGCCGGGCTCGCGGAAATGCACGTGGGCATCGAAGAAGCCTGGGCAGAGGATCTGATTTTTACAATCGATCACGCGCGTGCCGTCCGCGGGAGAGATGCCGGAAGCGATTTTCTGGATCACACCATCCTGGATGAGGACGTCGGCGCTTTTCAGCTCGGCTGAGGATTCGGAAGCGATACGGGCGTTTTGCAGCAGCAGGTTCATGCCGCCGATGTTAGGATTCAAAATCCATCCTTCAACTCCCAAACGAAATGAAAACCTTCTCCGCGTTTGTCTCCGGGGACAGGAATCAGGCCCTCAAAATCTGCGCTTGACGGGGAACCGGGATACGGATTGTGTTGCGCCCAACACACCAGATCGTGGGCAGTCGCCGACCAAACCACGAACATCCGGAAACAACCATTCTTCCAAAGCACGTCGTTATGTTTCTGATCATTATTGGTGGGTTATTGTTATTTTTTGGAGCCGAGGGTCTTGTCCGTGGTAGTGCGAGCCTTGCGTTACGCCTTGGAGTTCACCCATTGATCGCCGGCCTGACTGTGGTCGCTTTCGGGACCAGTGCTCCGGAGCTGAGCGTTAGTGTATCCGCCGCTTTGGAGGGCCGGGGAGGGATAGCCATCGGTAATATCGTCGGATCCAATATTTTCAATATCGCGGTCATTCTGGGAATTGCCTCGCTTATCAACCCGCTTGGCATCCATCTTGATATTTTGAAACGCGATATTCCCGTTTTGATTGGCACATCGCTGGTTGGCATGTTTCTGATCGCTTCCGGAAATGTCACAAGAGTTGCGGGTATTCTGCTGGTGATCGGCCTATTGATCTATCTTTTTTTCACGATCAAAGCCGCGCGGAAGAGCTTTGCCGCATCGGGAGCGCCACCCGGAGAGGTTGATCTCCAGCCATCGAAGTCGATTCTGATCGATCTCGTCTTCGTGGCCGGAGGACTGGCGCTGCTCGTCTACGGATCCGGGCTATTTGTTGATGGTGCCACCTTCCTCGCTAAAAAAATCGGAATTTCGGATGCAATCATCGGACTGACGATCGTTGCCGCCGGGACAAGTCTCCCTGAATTGGCCACGAGCGTGGTTGCCGCTTTCAGAAAGCAGTCGGACATCGCTATCGGGAACGTTGTCGGCTCAAATATTTTCAACATCCTCTGTATCCTGGGCCTCACAGCATCCGTTTCCGGAGATATCGATTCCTCCGGGTTCGAGCTGCGGGATGGATTGGTAATGCTGGGGCTGAGCTGCCTTCTATTGCCATTTTCGATGAGCGGAATGAAAATTTCCCGCTGGGAAGGCAGCGTATTGCTTCTCTGCTATCTGGGTTACCTGATGGTGCTTTGGCCCCGCTGAATGGAATTTCAGCGATTCCGGAGAATCTCGTTGTTGTCTCCCATGAGGAGGTTTTTCGGTTTCAATGGGGTATCGGAGTAACCGAAAGCCATGATCGCCACCCGTTCTCCCTTTTTGATGAGGTGTGCGGCACCACCGTTGATGAGAATTTTCCCGGTGTTTGGCGGACCTTCGAGAACGTAGGTCTCAAGCCGTGCGCCGGTGGTAATGGAGGCAACCAGGACCTTCTCGCCGGGCCATAAATCGGCTGCATCCATCAGATCGCGGGGGATTTCGATACTGCCCTCGTATTCGACATCAGCCTCGGTGATGACTGCGCGGTGGAGCTTTGACTTCAGGACCTCACGGACCCAGAGCTTGCCTGATGCTTGATCGCCATTCATTTCGGGGGGAACGAACACCTTGGAAGGCGTTCTAGTCAAGTTTTAGATGTATTGGAAACGAATCGCGGAGAGGCAGAGCATCGTCGCCGTCTCCACCCGGAGAACCAGATTTCCCAGGGTGACCGGGATGAAGCCGGCGGCGATCGCGGCGGTGGTTTCATCTTCGGAAAAATCTCCCTCCGGACCAATTGCCACGGTGATCGCCTCCAGATCCGGATGCGACTGGAGTGTTTCGCGGAAATTTTTCGGATTTTCCGCAAGAGACGCCAGAATTTTCAGCTCGGCTGTGTCCTGGTTGGCGATCCATTGGGTGAAATCAAGTGGATCCTCAATAATTGGAATCGTGTCCTGTCCGCACTGCTTGCAGGCTTCCAGAGCGATGCGGCGCCATTTTTCCGCCTTGTCATCGCCAGGGCTGACGATGGTGTGGCGGGTGACGAGCGGTTGGATTTTTGAAACACCCAGCTCGACGGCTTTTTGAACGATCCACTCCATGTTTTTTCCTTTTGGAATCGCTTGGGCGAGCGTGATTTCCGGTAGCGGCGTGTCGTGTGATTCGGCAAGCTCCAACATCAGATCGACGCGTTGCTTGGAAACACTGAGCACCTTCGCTTCGGCACGACTGCCGCGGCCATCGAAAACCGTGATCGTCTGGCCTGGCTGGATCCGAAGCACCTGGGCGAGGTGCTTGGCTTCAGTCCCGTCGAGGAACGGGGTTTCAGTCCATTGTTCCGGAGGAAGGTGAAAGCGTGGCATGGTGGGAAAAGGGAGAGGAAGCGTTTGGTGGGAAAGCGGTGAACGGTCTTCGAGAAAGCACCCCCGGAAAGCTGGGCTTAGAGGCTGAGGAAAGTTTCGAGAATTTGTTTTCCGTTCTCCGTGAGTATCGATTCCGGGTGGAACTGGACACCATGCACTGGGTGTTCCTTATGGCGCAGGCCCATGATCTCCTGTTCCTCGGTCCAAGCGGTGATTTCCAGACAATCCGGCAGAGTCTCACGCTTCACGATGAGTGAGTGATAGCGGGTGGCCTCGAAAGGATTCGGCAGATTGGCGAAGACACTTTTGCCGTTGTGATGGATTGCCGAGGTTTTGCCATGCATCAGCCTGTCGGCGCGGACGACATCGCCTCCGTAGACTTGTCCGATGGATTGATGGCCGAGGCAGACGCCAAGGATGGGAGTCGTCTGACCGAGCTCCCGGATGAGATCAAGGGAGATGCCGGCTTCGTTAGGCGTGCATGGGCCGGGGGAGATACAGATTCTTTCCGGAGCGAGCTTTTTCACGTCTTCAACGCTCAGGGCGTCGTTGCGGAAAATTTTCATCTCCACACCCAGTTCGCCGAAATATTGGACAAGGTTATAGGTGAAGGAATCGTAGTTGTCTAAGATGAGGAGCATGGGAAAAGTCGGTGCTTGGTGATCGTTTAAGGGTAAGAGGTCGGTCAATCCTCGATGGTCTTCGCCAAGGCGATGGCGCGGAGCAGGGCTTTGGATTTGTTGACGGTTTCGTTGTATTCGTAGGTTGGATCGGAGTCTGCGACGACTCCCGCGCCAGCCTGGACATGGGCTTTGCCGTCTTTTAGTAGGCAAGTCCGCAGGGTGATGCAGGAATCGTGCGAGCCATCGAAGCCGAAATAACCAACAGCTCCGGCGTAGGCGCAACGTTTGTTTTTTTCCAATGAGTTGATGATCTGCATCGCGCGGATTTTTGGTGCGCCGGATACCGTCCCCGCCGGGAACGTGGCGCGAAGCACATCGTAGGCGGAATGTTCGGGATCGAGCACGCCGGAGACGTTCGAGACGATATGCATGACGTGGGAGTAGCGCTCGATAATCATGAAATCATCGACCAAAACCTTGCCGTGCTGCGCGATACGGCCGACGTCATTTCTGGCCAGATCGACAAGCATGAGGTGCTCGGCACGTTCCTTGGGGTCTGCCAGAAGCTCGGCGGCTAGGGCATCGTCTTCCTCCTGGGTTTTGCCCCTCCAGCGGGTGCCGGCAATCGGACGGATATCGATGCGGCCACGGATGGAACGGACATGGACTTCCGGAGAGGAGCCGACGAGCGCGAAGTCTTCCATTTCCAGAATAAACATGTAGGGCGATGGGTTGACATGGCGGAGCGCACGGTAGAGATCGACCGGGGATTGATCGAAGGGCACGGTAAAGCGCTGGCTCGGAACGAACTGGAAGATATCGCCGGCCGCGATGAATTCCTTGCCATCGCGGACGATTTGCTCGTATTCGGCCTGGGTCGTATTACTTTCGGCGGGTTCGTCGGTGATCTTCGCGAGGCCGTTGAGCGCCGGGACGTGGAGCGGGCGGTTGAGTATTTCGATGATGGAGGCAATTCGCCCGGAGGCTGTCGCGTAGGCCTCGGCGGGGGAGGCGTGCTCATCGAGAAAAGCATTGGCGATGATCTGCAGGCGGCGGAGGCGATGATCGAAAACCAGTAAGGTATCCGCGAGCATGAACAGAGCATCCGGCACGCCGAGGGGATCCGAAGGTGGCTCGCCCAGAGATGGCTCGAACTGGCGAATCGCATCGTAGGCAAGGTAGCCGACCATTCCGCCCGAGAAAGGTGGTAGTGCGGGATTTTCCACGGGTTTGAAGGCTGCCATTTCACGCTCGAGCGCTGCGAGAACATCATCCGGAGCAGTTAAAGAGCGGGTTTTGCTCCCGTCTTTGATGGTGATTTCCTTACCATGGGCAGTGAAAATACGTTTTGGTCCGGAGCCAACGATGGACCAGCGTCCGCCTTTGTCAGTTGCTTCGGCAGACTCGAGAAGGAAGGAATTTTTCGTGTCGCGGAGCTTGAGGTAAGCGGAGATGGGTGTTTCGAAATCTGCGGCAAGCTGAGTGAAAACAGGGATCACGTTTCCTTGTTTTGAAAATTGCTCGAAGGCTTCGATGGATGGCTCGACGGGTAAATGACTCACGGGCGGGAGGATGGTGCAGAAAGTGGCGCTTGGTCAATGTTGATGGCGGAAAGCATGTTGGTTTCCGGCTTTGCATTTTTTCCTAATGCAGGGATGTTTGGCGCGTGGAGATTGCGTTGGAAGATTTGAAGAAGGCTCTGCCGGAAGGCGGATTGTTTGGCGGTGGAAACTGGCAGTGGTCCCCGCAGCCCCTGAAGCTCAGTGCTGCCGAGGCACGGGAAATGACATCCCTGGGCCATCCACTGGCAAAGTTCCAGCAGGCGAGTGATATGCTGTATCGGCGGTCTGCGGCGGGAAAAATCGCCCCGTGGCTGGCTGAACTGCTCGATCAGGGAAAGCCGGACTGGCTGGCCGGGCTGCAGCGGGAGGGAGGGATGGCAGAGCAATTTCCGCGCGTCATCCGCCCGGATCTGATTTTGGCAAAAGGCCATTTCGCGGCAAGTGAGCTCGATAGCGTGCCGGGCGGGATGGGAATCACCGCATGGCTTTCGAAGGTCTACGCAGACGCCGGTTTTGAAGTGCTCGGCGGGCCGGATGGGATGGTGGAAGGTTTCCGCTCTCTTATGCCGGACGGTGGCGATATCCTGGTGTCGGAGGAATCCAGGGATTATCGTCCGGAAATGGATTGGCTGGCTTCCCGGCTTGGGGATGGCTGGAAGACCGAAGCGGCAGAGAGCTACGTGGAAAACGGACGGGACGTTTACCGCTTTTTTGAAAATTTTGATTGGAAGGCAATCCCGGGTTTCCGCGATCTGGCCGGGAAATCAGCGAAAGGCGAAATCAATGTCACGCCACCCTTCAAACCGCACCTGGAGGAAAAACTGTGGCTGGCACTTTTGTGGTCACCCTCGTTGAAAAAGCTCTGGGAGCAAACGATGCGGGGAAGCCATTTGCAGAGATTGAGAAATCTCGTTCCCTTTGGTTGGGTGATCGATCCCGAGCCTTTGCCTCCGCATGCGGCGTTGCCGAAACTGGATGTCCATTCGTGGAAAGAAGTCGCCGACTTTTCCCAGAAGGAACGCCAGCTGGTATTGAAGATCAGTGGGTTCCACGAATCCGCCTGGGGCTCTCGCGGGGTTTTCATCGGCCACGATCTTTCCGCCCAAGAGTGGAAGGAACGGCTGGATACTGCTCTGAAGCAGACGGGCGAGCAAGCATGGCTGATGCAGGAATTTCACGAAGGCCGGCGCTTCGAGCATCCGATTTATCAGGAGGATGGCAGCGTGAAAATGGTCGATGTGCGCGCCCGGCTATGTCCGTATTTTTTCACCGATAGGAATGGCGAGACTTCGTTTGGCGGCTGTCTGGCAACGCTGGTTCCCGCGGATAAGAAAAAAATCCATGGAATGAGTGACGGAGTTCTGGTCCCTTGCATAATTGGCGAGGATTAACGCATGAAAAGGTGGCCGGAATCTAGGATTTTCCGGCGATAATGTGATCGTGGATTTGGGAGCTGAGCTCATCTATGTGAGAGCTCAACCTATGGGTAAGTGCCGTCAGCTCGGAGTCGCGTTTCATGAGCTCTACCATGGGCTTCAGCTGCTCTTCGGATTCCACTTGGCGCTGCGAGGAGATGGCGGCGATATCTTCACCGCAGTGCCGCAAAGATATGGAAGGCTCTAGGAATCCTCTGATGGCTGTAGATGCGCGTGCTCGATCGCCTCGCAAACCGCCGGAAAGATCTGGCGTTTACGCGAGACCACGCCGGGTGCGACATAGAGGTTATCATCCAGACGATTGAACGGAAGTCCTGCCACGATGCTCTCTTTACCGACTGCGAGGACCATACTTTTGAGCAGGGCGACGTCCGTGATTACCAGAACGGCGATGTCATATTTATTAGCATCCAGTAGATCCTTTAACGCTTTTTCCAGCTCTTCCCGGCGTGCTTTGAATCCATGGAGATCCCGTTCCTCCACTTGCGAGATACTCAGGAACGTGCCTTGTTCATTGAACTCCTTGCGGTCCGAGTTGAGGATTTCATCTGCGGTGCCGTTGGCGATCAACGAGCCGACGGCAAAAAATTCCTCCGCGAACTCTTTGGCATCAACCCGGGCGATGCCGCTCAGCCAGGTGAGCATTTTTCGATCAAGTTTTGTCGTTGTCGGTGAGGTCAGGCAAAGGGTGTCCGAGACGATTCCGCCGCAGAGGCAGAGTGCGACGGAAGGTGAAGGAATGAGATCCCGGTGGAAAAATTTCCGCGCGACGAGTGTGCAGGTGGAGCCCACAGGTTCGTTCAGGTAGCGAATGGGCTCGCGTGAAACGAGGTCTCCGGAAAGCCGGTGGTGATCGATGACCTCAGTGATTGTCGCTTCCTCGATCCCGGAAACCGCCTGGGCGTATTCGTTGTGATCGACGAGGGCGAAACGCAGTTTCGGGGGATCGACCAGATCGGATTTTGCCAATACGCCAAGCATCGTATTTGTGCCCAGCTCCATGACTGGAAACAAGTCCTGATCGACGGTGACGAGTTGTTTGCGGATTTTTGAAACCGGCTCATTCTCGCGGATGGAGATGAAATTGGTTTCCATCACGTGTTGGACGGTTCGTGAACAGCGGATCAGCGTATTCGCACTCGCGGTATCCTGCCGGCAGCGCAAAAGCACTGTGCCTTTGGCAATGGCGAAGTCTTTAATCTCCTGGGAAATCTGATTGCTGCCGGTAACCAGCAAGGCTCTTGCACCCTTTTCGATTGCAAGCCGCTGGACGATTGGGCGGTCGCCGCAGATTACCAGGAAGCGCTGGATATTGCCCTCATTGGTCGCCTGTTTGAGACGGGACTCCACCGTCTGCTGGGAGGAGGCGCCGACGAGGAGAATCAGATCTTCCTCCGCATCACTGTCGCAGATCGTCGCGCCGTGGCTTTCCGCTCCGAGGGTCGCGGCCAGGTTGTTGAGCGAGGCATGGACTGTCCGGACGCTGATTCCCTCGGTGTTTTCCGGCAGTAGGAGCTTGAGAAGATTGATATACTGCAGCATTCCGATGACTTTTCCATCGTCCATCACCACCGGCACGCAGCGGATGGAAGCTGCCAACATGCGGTTGTAGGCGACAAGGAATGTATCGGTGGGGCGGACCTGGATGATCTCGCGCTTGCAGATCATGCCGGCATCCGTGCGAGCGTCGGTCAAAAGGACCGGAGCCTCACAACCCGCCTTTTCCAAGACCCATTTCGTGCGTTGGGAAACCTCTCCACAGCGTGCTGCGACGGCTTCGGGTTCTTCTCCGCAGGCGCGTAGAAGGGCGGCGTGACCGATGGCAGAGCATACGGCATCGGTGTCAGGGTTTTTATGCCCAATAACGTAAAATGGAGACATGATCTTGCTAAACTATGAATGTTACATGCGCTCGGGGCAACGGATTCCTAGTAATCCGAGACCTTTTTCCAGCGTTCTTGAGCTTAGCTCACAAAGTGCCAGTCGGCTGGATTTTACGGGTTCTTCCGATTTAAGAACCGGGCATGCCTCGAAATAGGAATGGAAGGCGCGTGCCAGCTCCAGGAGATAATTCGTCAGCAAGTTTGGGCGGTAATCCTCAAGGACCAGCGGCACGACTTCCCCGAAACGTGCCAGCAAACGCGCGAGATGGATTTCCTCCGGCTTCTCCAGAATAATCTTGATGCCTTCTGCGGAAAACTCACTGTCCAGCTTACGGAAGATCGAACGAATACGGACATTCGAATATTGCAGGTAGGGTGAAGTGTCCCCTTGCAATGCAAGCATTCTGTCCCATGCGAAAACGTAGTCGGTAAGACGGTTCTGGGAAAGTTCCGCGAATTTCGCCGCCCCGATGCCGACGATTTCCGCGATTTCCTCCGCCTCTTTTCCTTGTAGATCAGGATTCTTTTCCGCAATGGCTGCTGCTGCGCGTTCGACCGATTCTTCGAGTACATCCACAAGGCCGACATTATCGCCAGAGCGGGTTTTCATCAGTTTGCGATCCTCCCCAAGGATGGAGCCGAAAGCAATGTGGCGGAAGTCTCCGGTTTTGCCCCAGCGCTCCGCCGCTTCGAAAATCTGACGGAAATGTAGCTGTTGCGGCACTCCGACGACATACCAAACCTGATCCGCGTTCCATTCGTCGATGCGATATTTGATGGTTGCCAAGTCAGTGGTGGCATAGAGAAAGCCACCGTCCGCCTTGCGGATGATCGCAGGGTTGTCGTTCCAGCCATCCTCGCGGTGAACTTTGAAAGGGTCCTGTTCCTGGGCTTTCGTTCCGTCCGAGAAAACGCAGATCGCACCATTGCTTTCCTTTGCCAGGCCTTTCTCGACAAATTCTTCCACCAGCCCGGGGAGCATATCGTTGTAAAAGCTTTCACCCAGCCAGTGGTCGAAACGGACATCCAGGCGATCGTAGATTTTCTGAAGCCCGGTCTTCGATACATTGATGCATTGTTGCCAGATGGCGAGGTTTTCGGCATCGCCTGCCTGGAGTTTCACCAGCTCCGACTTGCAGGTTTCCAAAACGGAGGGGTCGTCTTTCGCCGATGCGTTTACCTGGCGATATACGCGGACCAGCTCTGTGATCGGATCGGCCGCCAGCGCATCGTGATCCAGAAGGGTCTTCCAACCATGCAGGATCATGCCGAACTGAGTGCCCCAGTCGCCGATGTGGTTATCGGCAATCACATCGTAGCCGAGGAATCGGGCGATGCGGCAGAGTGAGTCGCCAATGATTGTGGAGCGGATGTGGCCGACGTGCATCGGTTTTGCAACGTTTGGCGCGGAGAAATCGACAACGACGCGAATTCCTTTCCCTGGCTCCGGGGCACCAAGGCGTGGGTCTTTCAGCAAAGACTCTGCGTGGGCGGCATAAGCGGCCGGCAGGATGGTGAAATTGAGAAAGCCCGGACCATCGATTTTTGCCGTGGCGAGCTCGCCGAGATCAATCTCATCGAGAATTTGCTGCGCCAGCACCCGTGGGTTGGTCTTTTGGCGTTTCGCCAGAACCATCGCGGAATTGCTCTGGTAATCGCCGAAGCGAAGATCCGCCGCGGGAGCGATATTGGGGGCGATGGCTTCGCCCAGAACTTTTTCTAGGGCTGAAGCGAGGCGGGATTCGAGATTCTGAAGGAGAGTCATTTGGAAAAAAGTGGCGTCAGCAAGGCTCGCCGCTTTCCTGACCTTTACGCAAGGGTTTTGGGTCAAGAATTTCCAAAATTTCATCCCTGCTTTCGGCCGCGCCTAATTTTCGCCTGACTTCACAGTTGGTAAACATCTTTGCGATCGCGGCAAGTGTCCGGAGGTGAAGGTGGTAGTCCTTGCGGGGCACGATGAAGAGAATAATGAAATGAACCGGGGCATTGTCGAGGGCCTCGAAATCGATCCCCGCCTTGGATCTGCCGAAAACTGCCACGACTTCTTCCATCGTGTCGGAGAATGTGTGGGGAATCGCCACGCCGGAGCCGATCCCGGTGCTGATCTGGGCCTCACGTTCCTGAAGTGCTGTGAGAATCCCTTCCCGGCAGGTGGCCGGAATGTCGCCTTTTTCGCTGAGGAAATCGACGAGTTCCTCGATGGCAGGCCAATGCTCTGTCGCCTTCATGTCCAGAAGGATGCGGTCGATATTGAGCAGTTTAGCTAACTTCATAAGTATCAGGCGTTCATTTCGAGAGATGCACTCACAGGAAGAGTGGGCGGGATTATCTTTCCAAATGGTTCTTGGCAAGAAGATTTGCAGAATTTGCAAGGATACAGTAATTGCAAAACCTTGAAAATAAAGGGTGAATCGGTTGGCTGACGTTTCTTAGCCTTGCACCGGAGCGTCTCGCGTTGCATTGAGGGGCGGACGAAATTATGAGCGGCACCAGGAAAGAAATCATCATCGGCACGAGAGGCAGTGAGCTCGCGCTCGTGCAGGCCACAACGACCGAGGGCTTGCTCGGAGAAAAGTTTCCCGAGACGGATTTCCGCCGGGAAATTATCAAGACGACCGGTGACAGGCGCACGGATGTGTCTCTGGCCAATGTCGCGAAGGCTGAGGGAATCTTCGATAAAGGTGTGTTTATCAAAGAGCTCGAGGAAGCCCTGGCCGATGGCTCGATCGACATTGCGGTGCACAGTCTCAAAGATATGCCCACGGTTCTCGATCCTCGTTTTATTCTCGCGGCAACCTTGGAGCGTGCGCCGGTAAAGGATGTTTTGCTATCCAAAGCGTCCGGTGGGCTGGCCGCCTTGCCGCAGGGAGCTCGGGTAGGCACCAGCAGTGTGCGCCGTGCCAGGCAAATCGAATTTCTCCGCCCGGATCTGACATTGCTCGATCTGCGCGGAAATGTGCCGACACGTATCCGCAAGCTCGCCGACAATGACGAATATGATGCGATTCTTCTCGCCGAGGCTGGCCTGGTGCGCCTCGGCTTTCTGCCTGAAAGACCGGCAGGGGATGCGGAAACAGTAACCGGGCATCCGCAGGTTTTCGCAACGCGGCTGGACGAAAGCGAATTTTTCCCGGCCGCCGGGCAGGGAGCGATCGGCCTGGAAATCCGTGATGGCGATGATGCGTCCGCAGTATATGCGGCGGCGATCAACCACCGGGAAACATGGATCAAAGTCACCGCCGAGCGGGAATTCCTGCGTCTGCTCGATGGCGGTTGCCATACCCCTGTCGGCGTTTACTCTTGCCTGGAAGGCGAGGAAATCAGTCTCTACGCCCGTGTCTTCCCTGAGGAAGGCGGCACTCCGAAAACTGGTGAAGCCAAGGGCCCGGACCCGCTCGCCGTCGCACTCGAACTTTTTCAATCTCTCAAATGAACTCCAAAGGTATCTGTTATCTCGTTGGCGCCGGACCCGGCGATCTCGGTCTTGTCACCCTTCGTGCAAAGGAATGCATCGAAATCGCGGATGTCCTCGTCTACGACGCGCTGAGTAGTCCGGAACTGCTCCATTGGACAAAGAAAGGCTGTGAGAAAATCTACGTCGGCAAGCGTGCGAAAGATCACGCCGTTCCACAGGATCAGATCAATCAAATCATCGTCGACCATGCGAAAAACGGTAAGATCGTAACCCGCCTGAAAGGTGGCGATCCGATGATTTTCGCCCGTGGCGGCGAGGAGGCAGCGGAGCTTGCGGAAGCCGGAGTTGCCTTTGAGATCGTGCCGGGCATTAGCTCCGCGATCGGGGGCCCTGCTTACGCGGGGATTCCCGTGACGCATCGCGATCACAATACCCAGCTGACTATTTTCACCGGACACGAGGACCCGACAAAAGGCTATTCCTCGATTGATTACGCGCAGCTTGCGAAAACTCCCGGCACGAAGGTTTTCCTGATGGGAGTGGCGCGGTTGCGGGAAATTACCAGCTCGTTCATCGAGAACGGAGCCGCTGCCGATACGCCGATCGCTTTGGTTCGCTGGGCGACCACCGGCTCGCAATGGACCATCGAGGGAACTCTCGAAACGATTGCGGATATTGCGGAGAAGGAAGGGTTTTCTTCTCCGGCGGTGGCAGTGATCGGAAACGTCGTGAAGGAACGTGCGAAGATCAACTGGTTCGAGAAACGTCCGTTGTTCGGTAAGAAAATTGTTGTGACTCGCACTCGCGAGCAAGCGGGCGATCTCACCAAGCGGCTGCAAAATCTTGGCGCGGATGTGATCGAGCTGCCGACGATTCGAATCGAGCTGCCGGAGGATCGTGAAGGTTTTGCCGAAGGGGTGACACATGCCCACGAATACGATTGGCTGATCTTCACGAGCCCGAACGGTGTGGAGAAGTTCTTCGATGCCTTTTTTGCAACGTATGAGGATGCCCGTAGTCTCGGTAATCCGAAGATTGCGGCGATCGGTGCGACAACTGCCGCGAAGATCCGCGAATACCGCATCGGTGTCGATCTGATGCCCGAACGCTACGTGGCCGAAGGGCTCTTGGATGCATTCAAGGAAATCAATATCGAGAATCAAACGGTGCTTTGGGTGAAGGCCGCGGAATCGCGTGATGTGATTTACGATGGTCTGATGAAACTCGGTGCCATTGTCGACGAATGCGTGGCCTATCGCACAGTTCCCGAAACCGAGGATTTTACCGGCGCCCAGGCCAAGTTCATCGAAAACGGAGCTGACATGGTGACCTTCACCTCCAGTTCGACAGCGGAGCATTTCTTTGCGCTGGATCTACCGTGGCCGGAGGATTGTGTCGCGGCTAGCATCGGGCCCATCACTTCCAAGACGCTTAGCGGGCTGAATCACAAGCCTGCGGTCGAAGCCGTGCAACACGATATCACAGGGTTGGTCTCGGCGATTGAAGGCTATTTCCGGAAGTAAGGCTTTGCCGGGCTGGCCACCGGGCTTTGCGCAAAGAAAAAAGTCCTGAGCCGGGCTTGCAAGTCGATCCTCTTACTGCACGTTAGTTGCGTGAGAGGTTCGCCATTGCTACGCACATTGATTATTCTGACACTCCTTTTTGGTTCCGGTCTGGGCTTGCTGAAGCTTACCGCCAGCGAGCCGGTGACGCCTGTTTCCAGAAAAATATCGGAAGCCGGGGGCAAGGACGATCGGGACGCGATCATAGCCAGATATTTTCTCACTTTCTCAGAGCCGCCGATCGAAGCTGTCCTGGAGGGAAACGGCAGTTCGGAACTTGATCTCGGAGTGGATACGGTGGATTTCACGGGGGAGTTAACGATTGATCGCACATCCCCAGTGGTTTTTCTAACTGCGAAATGGGTGGGAGAGAATGTTGGACATCGTTTTGCAAAGCTGGTGATTGAGGCTCCCGGCGAAATGACATTCACGCATGTTTTCGATGCTTCAGGAAATATAGATGACTTTGTGGAACTACCGTTTTGAAAGAGGAAACCGATTACATCAGCCATGATTGCTGCGCCCATCACGGTCATCACCACGAATTGGTGATCGAGAATCTATCCGTGGCATATCGTGAGATTCTAGCATTGGAGGGTGTCAATATCGCGACTTCCTGCGGCAATCGTGTGGCTCTCATCGGCCCGAACGGTGCCGGGAAATCCACCTTGTTGAAATCCATCGCAGGTCTTGTCCCCAGAAGCAGCGGAGAAATCCTCTGGCGCGGAACATCGGTAAAAAAATGGTCCCGGGAGTTCGCCTACCTACCCCAGCGGGAAGAGATTGATTGGTCGTTCCCCATCACCGTGCGGGGACTTGTCGAGATGGGTCGGTATCCGCAGACCGGCTGGTGGCGGAAATTTTCGCTGGAAGACAGAAAAGCGGTCGATCACGCGCTGGATTCGCTGAATCTGAACGACCTGCAAGACAGGCAGATCCGCGAGCTATCCGGCGGGCAGCAGCAGCGGGCTTTCCTTGCACGATCGATTGCCCAGGAAGCCCATGTCTTATTGCTCGACGAGCCTTTTACCGGTCTGGATCGCAATGCCGCACTGTTGCTGGGCGATTTGTTGGCCCGGCTCGCGGCGGAAGGACGGCTGGTCATCGCCTCGCACCACGATCTTGTCTCGGCGCATGAGCTTTTCGATGAAGTGCTGGTGTTGAATACCAAGCAGGTCGCCTTCGGGTCCGTTGCCGAGGTGCTGACGCCCAATCTCATCTCCGAGACTTTCGCCGTGCCGCTTTGACGAATTTACCTGTTATGTTTGAAGAACTTTTAAGCAGTCCCTTTTATCAACGAACGCTAGCTGCTGCCGCATTTATCGGCTTTTCGAATGGATTTTTCAGTGGATTTGTCATCCTCCGGAGGAATGCGCTCTCGGTCTCCGCATTATCGCATACGATGTTGCCAGGGATTGCGTTGGGGATCTTGATGACCGGTTATCTCAGCCAGTGGAATGCATTCTTTGGCGCACTCTTCGCCGCCTTGCTGGTTGGGCTGGGATCGGTCGCGGTCGCCCGGGGCAAACGGATCGCGGAGGGGACTTCCCTGGCGGTTCTCTATACCGCAGCTTTTGCGGCTGGTGTGGCAATTCTGCCCAAGCTCGATACCCGCTCGGAGCTGGAGCACTGGCTTTTCGGGGATATCATGGCGGTGGGAAATCCGGATCTTTGGATCGCTTTTTCCATTGGCTCGGTGATTTTGATTGTGACGAATCTGTTGATGCGTCCGCTGCTTCTGACGCTGTTCGAGCCGAATGTGGCCGCTGCCCAGGGTGTGCCGGTGAGAACGATGCAGTATCTGGTGTTCGGGATGCTGGTGCTGGCCCTGGTCTCCTCGTTGCAGGCTGTTGGCTGTGTGCTTTCAGTCGGCCTGCTGGTGACTCCGGCTGCCACAGTCTCGCTACTGACGGATAAAACCTCCGCGCTGTTCTGGGGGGGCGGACTAATTGGTGGAATCGGCTCGGTAGCTGCTGTCGTGCTATCCAGCCCTTTGGGGATCTCACCAGGCCCGGCCATCGTGATACTCCTGGGGATTTTATTCATTTTAACCTACCTCTTTAGTCCCAAATACGGTCTTCTCTCGCCGAAAACTATTTCCAAAAAAAATACATGAACGATTTACCGGAACAACTCGCCGCGGCTGTCGAATCAGGAAAACTTCTCGAATCCGCCAAACACAATATCGAGGCGTTGCTGGCAGGTGCTTCTAGTGATTTACCGATGAATGCGGTAAAGGAGCTTGTCGCCGAGGGAAATTTCCCAGAGCTCAATGACCGTTTCTTCAAAACGCTTGCCTTCGGCACCGGCGGCTTGCGGGGACGCACGATCGGGCGTGCTGTGACAGCTTCCGAGCAGGGAGCGGGCGGACCGAACGATCGTCCGGAGTTCCCATGCGTGGGCACGGCGACGATGAATTATTACAATCTCTCCCGGGCAGTGCGCGGGTTGGTCGCCTATGTGAAATCCGCCGTGGGCGAGGGTGATAAGCCGACCGTGGTTTTCGCCCACGACACCCGGCATTTCTCGAAAAATTTTGCGGACTTCGGTGCCCGTATCGCCGCCGATCTTGGTTGCAATGCGTATGTCTTCGATGGTCCTCGCTCGACGCCGCAACTTTCCTTTGCCGTCCGCCAGCTCCGTGCGGATGCGGGCGTGGTGATCACAGCCAGTCACAATCCGGCCCACGATTGTGGATTCAAAGCGTATTTCAATGATGGTGGCCAGATCGTCGAGCCGCACGCTACAGCGATCATCAAAGAAGTGAACGCGATCACCAGCGAGCGTTACGAGCCGCTTCCGGGAGAGGAGCAAGGAAAGGTCGATGTGTTGGGAGAAGAATTCGATCAGCAGTATATTGATTTGCTCAAGACGCTTCTCCTGCAACCCGCTCTGCTTGAGAAATCGCCGACCAAAATTGTTTTCACCAACCTCCATGGCACCGGTGGCCACATCAATGTGCCGATGCTTCGCAAGCTCGGTTTCGAAGTGCTGACGGTCCCGGAACAGGATATACAGGACGGACGTTTCCCAACGGTCGAGTCACCGAACCCGGAGAATGCACCGGCGCTGGCGATGGCGATCAAGCTGGCGGAGAGCAGTGGCGCGGAGATCGTGATCGGCACGGACCCTGATGCTGACCGTATGGGTGTGGCAGTGCGCGATTCCGAAGGGAAGATGGTGCTTCTCACCGGCAATCAGATCGGCTCGCTGATGGCATGGTATCGCCTGAAAACCTGTTTTGAACTTGGCTGGCTGACAAACGCGAACCGGACCCGCGGCGTTCTGGTTAAAACATTTGTGACCACAGAACTGCAGAGCGCTATTGCGAATTCCTTCGGTGTCTCCGTGGTGGATACGCTCACGGGCTTCAAATATATCGCCGCGAAACTCAAGAAATACGAGGACGCGATCCCTGCGGATAAGAAAGGTGACTACCGTTCCCTGACGCAGGAGCAGACACGAAAGCTGCGGCTCGAGTTCTCACGTTTCTTCGTTTTCGGCGGGGAAGAGAGCTATGGCTACCTTGGCTCCGATGCGGTGCGCGATAAGGATGCCAATGGTGCAACACTGATGTTTGCCGAAGTGGCTGCCTATGCGAAATCAATCGGGAAAACGCTGCCGGATTTACTCGATGATCTTTACCATGAGTTCGGCTACTATTTGGAAGTAGGCAAGGCCTTGACGATGGAAGGCGCGGATGGTGCCGCGAAGATCCAGGCGCTCGCCAGCTCCTATGCCAATCATCCTCCCAAGGAAATCGATGGGGCGGAAGTGATCCGTTTCCGTGATTTTTCCACCCAGGATATCTACGATCAGGAAGGCGATCTTCTGCCGAAAGAGAAGATGTTGTTTTTCGATCTGGCCGATGGGCGGTCGTTTGCCGTGCGTCCCTCAGGCACGGAGCCGAAGATCAAATACTATCTCTTTGGTAAATCGGACGCAGGTGTTGATCTCGCAGAGACCAAGCACGCCGTTGCCCAGAATTTGACCTCGCTTTGGCAATGGATTGAGGAAGATGCAAAGAGCCGTGGGTGAACCATCCCATTGAATGTTTCTTCGGAACGGTAGGATCTGGTTTTCCGGATTCTGCCGTTTTTTATGACCCTGGGATAGGAAAGGAAAATATTCACTTTAACGTAATAAATTCTTGCAAAGGAGTGTATAGTCAGAGCCATGAAATGTCCGCGTTGTGTGCAGAGAATCCATCGGGCGGCTGCGGCTTGTCCGCACTGTGGATTTTCGCTTGCCGATGCGGATCGGATGTTTGGCGATGGTGAGGTAAAGCTACGGAGCCTCACGGATGCAGCAGGGATTTTCCGTCGGCAGGACAGGGACAAACTGGAGGATTTCATGGAACGTTTCGGCGAGGCGTTTCCCCAGATGTTTGTCGCGGTTTACACGGGAAGCCTGGGTGAAACCGGAAATCTCCGCCAATTCGGATTCTGGCTTCTGAACCGTGGAGTTTTTGAAGACGTTCCGGTGGAGAAGCCGAATGAAGCCGGGGTCCTGATCGTGATTGATCCGGATACAAAGACCGCAGGGATGACCTTCGGATATTTGTTGGACGCATTTTTCGAGGAGAAAGACACCTTTGATTGCCTCACGCGGGCGCATTCCCATTGGCTGGAAGGACGCTATGCGGATGGTCTTTTACGAAGCCTGAAGCATCTCGATAAACTTTTACGGAAGCGCTGCCGCCAAGTGCGCAAAGACCCGGAAAAATACGAGCGGCGTGTGGTCAATCCGGTGGCTGTAGAGGATCTGGTGAAAAAAATCCGTGGTGAGATGCCGAACCAGCTTCCTTGCGAAGAACCGGAAACGGAGGTGAAAAAATGAATTTCCGATCGCTGGGCCTCATTTCGTTTTTTTGCCTTTTTGGTTTTTCCGCAGCAGCTTTGACAGAGCCACCGTTGCCCAGTTGGAATCCGGAGGAACATGAGAAAATGCTTTCGGACGGTTGGCTTGCAGGAAGCACATTGCTTACCTATGAGCCTCTCCCGGAAGAAAAGAAGGCGGATGAGACGCCACTTGAAGTGGAAGAGCCCACCCCTGATGAACTCGCCGAGGAAGTCGATGAGAATATCGTCAGCGAGGAGTATCTCAGCGATTATTTTGCCGAAAAGCCTGCGAATTTCATCGTCGATCCGCAGAACTTGCTTTCGGTAAAACAGCAGAAGGATTTGAGCGCGTTCCTGAATTATCATGCGGGCGATTCCTCTATCGATATGTATGTGTATGTTTTCGGAACGGATCAGGAGATTCCCGGAGATGTGCGTGAAGAAGAGGTCGTTGAACGGCTCTATTCCGTTGGTAAGCCTGCCGTCGTTTTATACTACTACCTTGGTGCTCCACAGAGATCCGCGATGTATCTGAGTCCGGTGATTACCGATGCCGTCTCCGCCGCGGAACAACGGCGCGCCCTGCAAAGTTCGGAAATTCAAGCGTTCGATAGTGTGAATTCCTTTGATCAGTTGGAGGCATTTCTGGTGCAGATGTCGATCAGAATTTACTGGATGGAGCGGATGATTGAAGGAACTGCGGTGGAGACCATGAAGACGATTCCTGCTGGTGCCACGGCGCGGAAATTTCGGGTTCGTGAACAAGAGGACACAAGCTTTGTGCTACCGGGCTGGATGAAAATTACTCTGGCTGCCATCATTTCCACGATAGGTGGGCTGCTTGTGATCAGTAGCCTGTGGATGTGGTTGAGGAGTCGGCAACGGTTTATTTTTCCGGATTTTGAAGTGGAGCAGAGGCTTGGCGGGAGCCACGCGGCAGGAGTGGGTGCGGTGATATCGTTCGCTAGCAGTGCGGTGCCACCGGCGCGGCAGCGGGATCAGGTTCCCGATTACATGCGCCGGGCATGATGAGTCATACAGTTAAGACCATTGTGAGATTGAAGAACCACGGATACCTGCCGAACCTCTGAGCGGATGGATAAACCCGGTATATCTGTGGAGGCAAGGGAACGCGCGGCGGAAGAAGTCGAACTCGCCGGCAAGCTGGGCGGGATGTCCCTTACCAGGCAGGTGTTGACCCTGGCGATGTGGCCGCTGCTGGAGCAGATTCTCGCCTTCTTCGTAGGGATGACGGATATCCTCATCGCAGGGCGCATGGCGGAAGGGGCGGAGCGGGTCGCTATCCTTGATGCAATGGGGCTCGGCGGTTATATTTCCTGGTTTATCTATATTTTCCAGGGCGCTGTGGCCACCGGTGTAATGGCTTTGGTTTCCCGTTCCATAGGCGCCCGTGATGAGAAGCTGGCAAACCGGGGACTTGGACAAGGTCTCTGGCTGGGAGCCTTGGCAGGGTTCGCAGCATTTTTGATACTCCAGATCGGCACCGATTATGTGATCCAGTGGATGGGGCTTTCACCGGCGGCAGGAAGGCACGCCGAAAGCTATATCCGCATGTTGGCGTGGTCCGGACCGATAGCGGGAGCGATGTTTGCCGTGAATGCGGCGCTGCGCGGCTCTGGCGATACCAAAACGCCGTTCCTGGCGATGGTGGTTGTCAATGCGGTGAACATGGCGGCGAGCGTTTTCCTCGTTTTCGGGCCAGGGCCCCTTGGAGGAAGAGGAGTCGAGGGGATAGCCCTGGGAACTGTGATTGGCTGGATCGCAGGGCTTTTCACCGTGGTGGTGATGCTTGCGATCAAAAGGCGGGAAGGTCTCCGCTGGACGCGTGAGGGGCTGAAGCTACACGGGGAAACCCTGCTGAGAATTTGGCGGGTCGGGGTGCCGCAGGCAGTGGAGATAGCAGTGATGTGGACGATTCATTCGTATGGATTACGGGTAATTTCGAATCTGGGAAACGAAGGTGCACTCGGTGCGCATTTCATCGCTATTCGTCTCGAATCCATGAGTTTTTTACCCGGCTTTGCGATTTCAGCAGCAGCAGCAGCACTCACAGGCCAGTATCTCGGGGCAGGTTCAAAAAAAATGGCGGTAAAGGCGGTGAGGCTGTCATGGAAACTGGGCGCAGCGCTGATGATGTTCATGGGCATGTGTTTCGTCTTCGGGCGCGAGTGGCTTATCGGTCTGATGGCTCCCGGCAGTGAACTCCATGCGGATTTGGCTGGTCCTCTGCTATTGGTCTGTGCAGTCACGCAGCCTTTTTACGCAACCTGTATCATCCTCAAAAGCACGATGCGTGGAGCGGGCGCGACAAAGCTCGTCATGCGCTGGTCTTTCACCAGTATGTTGTTTTATCGCATCGGGGTGCTGTGGCTTCTTTCGCACTTCGGTTGGGTGACGCTTACGGGAGTGTGGATTGTTTTCGGCATGGATCTCTTCACCCAGGCACTGGTGTTCTCCCGCCTGCATTTCAAAGGCCAGTGGCTCGACGCAAAGGTATGATCCTTTCCGGGCTGTCTCGCTAAGCAGGTGACTTGTTGGCATCCCGCACTTGCACCTCAGGGAAAGATCGGCATTTTAGGCGCATGGAAAAACGAAGACTCGGAAAAAGCGGAGTGGTGGTGAGTGAGATCTGCATGGGCACGATGACCTTCGGTCTACAAACGGATAAGAAGGCGGCTCTACGGATCATGGACCGCTCGGTTGATGCGGGTATTGATTTCTTCGACACTGCGGAGGTCTACCCGGTGCCACCTTCCGCCGAGCTTGCAGGCAATACTGAGGAAATAGTAGGGCGCTGGCTGAAAACGAAACCACGAGAAAGCGTCATCATCGCCACCAAGATCGCCGGTGCGGCGCATGGCTGGTTCGTCCCGCTGGTGCGGCATGGAAAGGCAGCTTTGGATCGCCGTCATATAAAAATCGCCATCGAGGGGAGCCTCCGTAGATTGCAAACCGATTACATAGACCTCTACCAGATTCATTGGCCGGATCACGGAATGCGGGCGGAAGATACCCTGGAAGCTCTTGATGAGCTTGTGCGCGAAGGTAAAGTCCGCGCGATCGGCACCAGCAATGACAATTCCTTCGGCGTGATGAAAGCGCTCTGGACCGCAGATAAGGAAAAGCTCACCCGTTATGATACCATTCAGAATAATTTCTCCCTGAATAACCGGCGTTTCGAGGATGAGCTTGCGGAAATCTGTCGGCGGGAAGAAGTCAGCCTCTTGCCATATAGCCCGATCGCGGGTGGGGTCCTTAGCGGAAAATACAACGATGGCGCTCTTCCGGTCGGCGCACGTTTCAGCGAGTATATGGCTACAGGTGGCCCACGCCAGAAAGCGATGGCGGAACGTTTTTTTAATCCACGCAGCGAGGAATCCACCAAGCGTTTCATGGCGATCGCCGCCGAGGCGGGGATTGATCCTGTGACAATGGCTGTTGCCTGGAGCAAACAGCATGACTTCGTCGCAAGCACGATCGTAGGCGTCAGTTGTGAGGAGCAGCTGGAACCTATTTTTGCGGCAGCTGGGCTGAAACTCAGCGAGGAAACACTTAAGGCGATTGATGAAGTAAGCGAAGAAATCCTATATCCCATGGGATAAACCGTGGGCCATGGCGGCGTGCAGGTTCAGCTAGCCTCCGACCCGGAGCCGGATTCGTCTGATTGGTCGCATCCTCTCCGGGCTCAAACCGTTTCCGCACTTTTTTCGCGGTGAATCCGATTTGTCTTTCCTAGCTTTTTGAGGATTTTGGAGGCTGTCACGCCATGCAAAATAATCGAAAGTAGCACGGTAAAGGAGACTGCGGACCAGAGTAGCGGAAGCTTATCGAACTCCGCATGATGCTGGCCGTATGAGAGATAGTAGAAGGAGCCGACGCCGCGGACGCCAAGAAAGGCAACAGCGGCTCTTCCCGGCCACGGCAATGCAGAGCCGATCATCCCGACCAAACCGGCAAGCGGACGCACGACCAAAAGAAAGGATGAGCCCAATACCACAGCCGGCCAGGTCAGTGAGTTCAGAACGCCGCTTGCGAGTAGTCCTCCGAAGCCAATAAGGATGATGACCATGGTGACACGTTCGATCTGATCGACAAAACTATGGGTTCTCTTGTGCAGGCTGCTGCTTATTTCCTGCTGTTTTGCGGTGACGGCGGCGATGAATACGCTCAGAAATCCGTAGCCATTCACCAGCTCACCCAGACCGTATGCCAACAGCAGAGCGGAGACAACCAGGAGCCCGGCTGATCCTTCATCGACGATGGCACCACTGTCAGTGGGATTTTTTCCGCGCTTGAAGGCAAGCCATGATCCCACTTTTCCCACTGCGAGACCAACCGCGATCCCTGCCGTTATTTTCCATAAGACATCGACTCCGAACCATTTGAAGAGCAATCCATCCCCGTCACTTGCTAGAGCCATTGCGAGGTAAACAAACGGAAATGCGAGGCTATCGTTGAAGCCTGCTTCCGTGCTGAGATTGAAACGCACATCGTCCCTTTCCGCATCTCCCGGCGGGCCTACCTGCACGGCACGTGCCAGCACTGGATCGGTCGGAGAAAGACAGGCGCCCAGAAGAATCGCACCAGCGAGGGAAAGCCCCAATAGCCACCAGCTCAGGAAGGCGATGGCTGCGATGCATAGGGGCATTGTCACCAGGAGCAGAGGCAGAACCTGCTTCCAGTTCGACCACGAAAACTTCCGGTCGATTGATAATCCCAGACTTACCAGCGAGAGGATGACGATGATTTCAGAAATGTATTCTACGGCGATGGTCTGCTCCGCATCGAAAGCGGGGGATAACCAGCCGAGATCCAGTGGCAGAGAGAACAGCAGCCAGCCGAGGGCGACGTAGACGATGGGAATCGAGAGCGATGTGCCTTCCAGGCGTTTTTCCAGCCAAATGCTTCCTCCTATAGCAGCGCCAAAAATAACGAAAAGCAGTATGCGTGGCTCCATTCAGAAGCATTCCACCGTTCCCGCAGCCCGCAACTTTTTATCCCCGGATTCCGCTCAAGAAGGTTACCTTCTGAATGGAATTTCTTTCACGATTCCGACTTGGGTCGGAACTCGTTGGTCGATGGAATCACACGACTGACCACGATGATCGCAATCCACGCGAAAACAAATCCGGGAACGATTTCATAAATACCCGGCCCGCCGAGAAATGAATCCCCCCAGCCTAGAGCGATCCATCCAATGACAGTCACGGCACCCGTGAGCATGCCAGCGATCGCTCCCGCCCCTGACATTTTTTTCCACGTCAAAGCCAGAATGATCATCGGGCCGAAAGCTGCGCCGAACCCGGCCCAGGCATTGGATACGAGCCCGAGAACCTCGGATTTTGGATCGCCTGCCATGAGAGCTGCAATGATACCGACCAGCAGAACACTTACCCGGCCTACCGTAACTAGCTGCTTCTGGCTGGCCTTTTTATTCATGAACAACAGGTAAAAATCCTCTGTAAGCGACGAAGACGAAACCAACAATTGGCTGGAAATCGTCGACATGATTGCGGCTAGCAGGGCGGCGTAAAGAAAGCCGGTGACCAGCGGATGG
Source organism: Luteolibacter algae (assembly GCF_042683045.1). NCBI lineage: Bacteria > Pseudomonadati > Verrucomicrobiota > Verrucomicrobiia > Verrucomicrobiales > Verrucomicrobiaceae > Luteolibacter > Luteolibacter algae. The sequence goes on from NZ_JBHUIT010000008.1 coordinate 134,418, forward strand.
AACAATAGATCCGCCAGGACGATGAAGATCGTTTCCGGATCCTCGATCGCAATTCCGTTCCGCTCAATATAGGCGCGTCCGAAAATTCCAAGGCCGATGGCACCCAATACGGAGATGGCCATCCAGCTCATTCCGATGTTTCTGGCCTTTGCCACATCGGGGATGGATCGCACCGCCATGAAGCGGACAATGATGTGAGGCTGCCCGAAGTAGCCCAGGCCCCAGGAGATTGCGGAAATGAAACCGAAGAAGGTAAGTCCGTGGAATAGCGAGAGAAACTGGGGATCGATCTCGCTGAGATTTCTGCCTGCTGTGGCCATTCCTTCGCCTTGCCCGGTGGTTAGGATGACCAATGGCATGACAACCAGAGCGAGCATCATGATGCAGCCCTGCACAAAATCGGTGAGACTCACCGCCAGAAAGCCGCCGATGACCGTGTAGGTAAGAACGATGATCAGTGTGAACCAAACACCGAAGGCATAGTCGCTAATCATGCTGAGATTGATCAGATCACCAAAGGCACTGGCGAAAAGTTTACCTCCCGCGACCAATCCCGAAGCGGTATAAACGACGAAAAATACCACCACGATCACTGCGGAGATCATCCGCAGGGCCATCGCCTTGGAGGGGAAGCGATTTGCCAGAAACTGCGGAACCGTCAGTGCGTTATCATAACGCTCCGTTTGTTCGCGTAGACGGGGTGCCACGATGATCCAGTTTGCCAATGCACCGAGAAAAAGCCCGATGCCGATCCAGGCCTCGACCAGACCGGCGGCATAGAGCGCACCCGGCAATCCCATCAAAAGCCAGCCGGACATATCGGAAGCACCTGCGGAAAGCGCCGCGACTGCGGGATGCAACCGGCGACCTCCCAACATATATTCCTCATTGGTGGAGGTTGACTTTTTCGCGGCGTAAAAACCAATCGCGATCATCAACCCAAAATATAAAATCAAACTTATCCAAATACCAATTGCCATGTGTTTTACAGTCGTTAAAGGGGGCGACCCTCTCACATGGGTTGGAGAGGGTTCAAGGGTCGAATCTTTTTTTTCCGGATCAGGTGGGCTACGCCTCTCTGGAATACGCTTTTTCCTAGAGAAATGATGATATGTTTTTCTCGGTTTGATAGGGATGTGAAATAGTTAGATAACACGGCGTTTTCCTTTGATTACCTTGACTCAATCGATATGTGCCTGCTAGAAAATCGAGCATGATCAAAGGTGCTCTTCTGCTGGCTTCCGGGCTTGTGTTGTCCGCTGGAAGTTTATCCGCGCGGGAATGGACCTCGAATGACGGGAAGAAGCTGGAAGCGGATTTCGTTTCCCTCGCGGAGGGGAAAGTCACCATGAAGCGCCCGAATGGACAGGTGTTCTCGGTGCCATTGGAACGGTTATCGGAAAGCGATCAGAAATGGGCGGAACTTGCCGCCTCCACACCTGCTCCCGAAGCGCAGGCAAAACCCATTGAGGGTCCCTTTGCTGGCTTGGTCACCGGAGAGTGGGAGCTAAGCGAGGCGGAAGAGGTGAAATTTGCATTATATGGCCCGGCTAGCTTGAGTGGTGACACGAAGTATCCGTTGGTCCTGGCGCTCCATGGGAAGAGCGGTAATTCAGAGAATGGGAAGCAGGTGGGTAGCTGGATGAAAACTTTCACAAGCTCTGAAAACGTGGCGGAAAGGCCATGTTACGTTCTCGCTCCAATGTCCGAACAGCCATTGGCGCGCGAGGGCATGGGCTGGGGGAATGAGGAGGCTGCCCGGGTGGTGAAATTGATCAAGTCTCTGGTGAAGGGGCTCAATATCGATCCCGATCGTATCTATATCGTTGGTTATTCGATGGGAGGCGCTGGCACCTGCAACGTGATGGCGGCGGAATCTCGTCTGTTTGCTGCGGCGATTCCGGTGGCGGGTGTTTCCAGCAGTGTTGCAAAAGATCTATCGCGCAAGCCGATGTGGGTTTTCCACGCGGAGGATGACAAGCTGGTGCCGGTAGCGGCATCGCGGGATTTTGCCGAATCCATGAAGCGAAACAAGAATTTCAAATATACGGAATCGGCTACCGGGGGACATGGGATCGTGGGGGCGGTGTTCAAGGATGTGGAGACCCACAAGTGGCTCTTTTCCCAGTCTCTCTAAGGAGAAAGCAAACCGTGCTCCCCAGGCACTTTCACGAATATAGGTCCCGGCTAAAAGGATTTTAATGAGAATAACCTTGTCCGCTTCGGCCCAGAGGTAAGGTTCTCATACATGAAGCCCTACCTAAAGATTGCGGAGTCCACGATGCCGGATGGCACCCACTATTCCCTCCACAAGCAGGATGGGAAAATTTATCTGAAATACAATGGATGCGAGCTGATGAGCACATCCATGACCTTTTCGGAACAACAGCTGGCAGACATCGGTTGCCAGTTATTGCTGGAAGGCAGCCCGTCGCGACCGAAACATCCCCGTATTCTGATCGGTGGCTTGGGATTGGGTTTCACGCTGAAGAGAGCTCTGGAGCTGGTAGGCAGTCCGGCAACAGTGGATGTAGCAGAGTTGATGCCTCCATTGATTGAATGGAACCGCACGCATTTGGTGGAGTTCAACGGTCCGCTTCTGGAAGATCCCAGGACGGTGATTATCCAGGGTGACCTATTCGATATTGTGTCAAAAAAGCAACCGGGATCCTACGATGCCCTTCTTATCGATATCGACAATACTCCGGATGATCTTATCACCGCCGGAAATGCCCGGATGTATTCACCCGGTTTTTTGGAAAAGCTGCGGCAAGTCATAACTCCAAAGGGGTGTATTGCCTATTGGCTATCGGAGCCCGCCCCGAAGTTTAAAAAACTTCTCATCAAATCCGGCTTCGCCGTCGAGGAATTTGCCTCCAAATCCTATGAGCAGGCAAAGCGCTCAAGGCATTGCCTGCTACTCGCACGCCGGAAGTCCTAGGCATCGAGGGACTGCCATTTCTCCTCCCTGCCGATCAACGGCTGGGGAGGAAAAGATCGAAATACGATTCTTATAGGAAACGCTTCTCCAGATCCTTGAGGCTGGTATTGGACAAATCCGCGCCTACCGAATCGCGGAGCTTCTCGCGGCAAGTAGGGTTCATTTCCGCCTCCAACCGCTTCAAATGCTCCTGTGGCGCTGCCAGCACGAAACTATGGCAACCCAGACCCGCAACGACATCGCAAATCTCCTTCGCTACTTGGGCGATCGCTCGTTTTTCCACCTCCACATCCAGTTTGGTCTCCGCGTGGGACATTGCCTCACCATTCCCGGCAGCAGAGCCTCGATTGAATTTACCCGGTCCGTCCGTCGTGATGGCCCCCCGCGGTGGTCCCAATTCATTTTCGGATAATTCTACGAGATGGGCCCGCTCTCTGGGATCGTCACCGGCTTTCCGGAAGTTCAAGACCCGCACCGTTCCCAAATCCGTCAAAATCAATAAGCGCTCGTAGGTGTTCTCCGTATTTTTCATAATTCCTACCCATTAGCACAGCTATCGTTGTTATACAAAAAATATCCATCAGTCTCCCTGCTACGGCGCACTGGGAGATGTGCATTGATAACGGAACAGAATAAATTAACTTCCGCGCATGGCTGCACATGTGATTTTTTCCGATCCAAAATTGGATACCGTTGCTCTCGATACTCTAAAAAACGGCATCGGCGGGAGCCGTCTAATTCTACCGGCAAAAGTGGCATCGTCGGTGCTGGAAGTCGGCGAGGCGGATCCGGCGTTTGGAGAAGCGGAGATCGCCTTTGGCCAGCCTTTGCTGGAGAGCATTTATGCCTCGGAAAGGCTCAGGTGGATCCAGGTGAGTTCCGCTGGCTTCACCCGTTATGATACTCCGGAATTCCGCGAGTATGCGCGGAAACGAGGGCTGGTGGTGACAAATAGCTCAAGCGTCTATGCGGAAGCCTGCGCGGAGCATGTGCTCGCATTCATGCTGGCTCAGTCGAGGAAACTTCCGGAATCGCTCGCCAAACGCATTCCCAACGGCGAGCCGGAGTGGATGCAGCTCAGGGATTCATGCAGGCCTCTGCGCGGACAGAATGTGCTTATTCTAGGATTCGGCGGTATTGCGAAGCAATTGCTGGAGATGCTGGCACCTTTTCGCATGAATATCGTGGCAATGAGGCGGCATCCGCGCGGTGACGAAGGAGTGAAGGTCGTGACTTCCGCTGGCCTGGAGTGCGCGTTGGCGGAGGCCGACCATGTGATCAATATTCTTCCGGACAACGGGGAGTCCGCGGGATTTTTTGATAGAAAACGTTTCCAGCAAATGAAGCCGGGAGCTGTGTTCTATAACATAGGCCGCGGAACCACGGTGAATCAGGAAGAGCTTTTCTCAGCCTTGAAATCGGGGGCGCTTGCTGCCGCATGGCTGGACGTGACGACGCCGGAACCTTTACCGCAAAATCACGCGCTATGGACCTTGGAAAACTGCCATATCACGCCCCATACGGCAGGCGGCCACCGCAGTGAATCGCTCACGCTGGTAAAACATTTTCTGTCAAACTATGAGCGATATTCTCAGGGACGGGAATTGGAGGATCGGGTGATATGATTTGCCGGATCGCGGGAATTCTTAGATCAGCGCCGGAGCGGCCGGAAGGCGGTGAACCGGTAGGCTCTCGTCCAGACCGGCCAGAAGATAATTGACCAGCCGCTGCGCATAGGGGTTTGAGCAGTCTGGCGCGAGATAGCTATTTACCGAGGTATTTGGGAGCTTTGGCAGATCTCCTTCCAGTAAAGGCATATCTTTCAAAATTGCGGAAAGCGGCAGAACGCTGGCTCCCACTCCCGCCCGGATCGCTGATTGAACCGTATGGACGGAATTGGCATCAATGGAAACCTTCCAGCTGATTCCCGCTTTGGCCAGGGCATCGAAGGCAATTTGCCGGAAGCTGCAGGGAGCATGCATGAGCACTAATTCAAGATCGCCCGAGTCATCCCGCGTTCCGGTCCAGACGAGGGGCTCTTCCCACAGGGGATTTCCGCCCTTCCATTCCGGGCCGGTTAAGACAAGATCCAGCTCGCCCCGGTCCATCGCCTCAAGCATTTCAGGACCTACCCCCAGCACTAGCTTTAGCTCGCATTGAGGGTGGGCCCTGCGGAAGCGGACGAGCAGAGAGTGCAAATGTTGTGGCACGAGATATTCCGCAAAACCTACCCGCAGGCTGGTTGCTTCGTCCGGCGAGCTTACCGCCAGCATTGCCTCGTCGGCCAGCTCCAGCATCCGCCTGGCATAGCTGACAAAAATTTCCCCGGCGGAAGTAATCGCGACTGTGCGGCTGGTGCGCTCCAGGAGCTGGACACCGAGACGCTCCTCTAGTTTTGCAATTTGCAGGCTAATGGCGGATTGCGTTCGATTAACCCTTCCGCCTGCGGCGGTGAAGCCACCCTCCTCAACCACCGCTACCAAGGCGCGGAGGCTATTGAGGTCGGTTTCCAGTTTGAACGTCGATCTATGTGAAATCCTCATTGGAGTGATTTAAACAAACAATTTCACAAATCAATCAAAATCTATCATGACGTCTCATTGAAAGGCGGTGATTGATTGTTTTTCAAATTAGTCCCGGCCTTTTTTCCATCTCGAAACACAAAACAACGATAATCATGAAAGCAATGCTCCTCAATTCCTATGGTGCGGATTCAGTTTTTGAAGCCGCAGAAGTTCCAAAGCCTGAGCTCAAGCCGGGTCACGTCCTGATAAAAATTTCCGCGTCTAGCGTTAACACCGTCGATACCATGATCCGGAACATGGGCGGGGAGTTGCCGCTATCGCCACCGGCACCTGCGATCCTTGGAATGGATGTAGCCGGGGCCGTAGAAGCGATCGGCGAGGGGATTACCACGTTTTCCGTAGGAGATGAAGTCTATGGCTGCGTCGGAGGTCTTGCGGATTTGCAGGGAACTCTCGCGGAGTATGTGGTGGCCGATGCGAGATTGATCGCACGCAAAGCGAAGAACCTTTCAATGCGGGAGGCTGCCGCCCTGCCTCTGGTTGCGATCACCGCTTATGAGGGCTTGATGCGGGCGGGAATTGGCGCAGGACAAAAAGTGCTCGTGCACGGAGGCTCCGGCGGGGTGGGACACGTTGCCCTGCAGCTTGCGAAATACTTCGGTGCGGATGTTTATTCCACCGGAGGCGGCGAGAAGCAGCTGGCATTGATCGAGCGCCTTGGCGCGACTCCGATTAATTATAAAACCGAAAAGGTGGAGGACTATGTCGGGAAGCACACCGGCGGAGCAGGATTTGAGCTGGTTTTCGATTCCGTGGGCGGGGCAAACCTGAGCAATTCATTTGAAGCCGCGGCTCTAAACGGGCAGATTGCCACCACGGTCGCGATGTGTGAGCTGGATTTAAATCCGGCGCATTTCAAGGGGCTGTCCCTACATGTGGTGTTCATGTTGATCCCTATGCTGCATGATCATCAGCGCGAGACACATGGGGAAATCCTCCGGGAGCTGACAAAGATCGCCGAGTCGGGCAACCTTACACCGGTCCTTGATGAGAATCAGTATTCCCTCGATCAGGCAGGTGAGGCCCATGCGCGTCTGGAAAGCGGGAAAGCAATGGGCAAGGTCGTCATCGATCATTGATCATTGATCTCCCGGCCCTTTTAGCCTGACACAAAATCTAAATCTCCCAATCAATGAACTTTAGAGAAACTTCACCGTCGCTGATCGTGGCGTTAATTCCTGCGGTGCTCGTCTCGGCCCATGTCATCGCCCGGAGCGGTGCTCCGGATACCACTCCAAACCCAGAGCCGACGCGGGTCACCACCTCCGATGTGGAATGGGGTGCGCTTAATCCTGCCCGGGGAAAGAATGGTCCCAGAGCCGCCAATTTATGGGGTAACCGGACAGAGGAGGGAACAACAGGTTTCCTCGTCAGATTCTCTGATGGCTTCTCATCGCCGCCTCATATCCACAATGTGACCTACCGCGGAATCGTCATCAGCGGACTGGTTCACAATGACGATCCCGCCGCTGCAAAAATGTGGATGCCTCCCGGATCATTTTGGACGCAGCCGGCGGGAGAAGTGCATATCACGGCGGCAAAAGGCGAGGATGTCCTAGCTTACATAGAGATTGATCACGGCCCGTATCTTGTGCTTCCCGAAGGGCAGGCGGAAGACAATGGGGAACGGCCGGTCAATGTGGACGCCGCCAACCTCGTCTGGCTGGACCACTCGCGCTCCACCTGGATCAAGCCGGCTGCAAATCCGGCTGCAAATCCGGATAGGCCCGGAGGCGTGGAAATCGCCTACCTCTGGGGCAAGCCGCAGCCCGGTCATCCGAGCGGGACGTTGGTCAAGCTTCCGGCTGGGTTCAACGGAACCTTGAGCAGTAATGGCGGTGCCCTTCGTGCGGTGATAATCATGGGCGCAGCACAGCACAGGCCATCCGCCGATGCGGAATTTCACGTCTTGAAGCCCGGTGAATACTTCGGTTCAGAAGGTCGGGCCACTCACGAGATCTCCGGTGAACCTGACGCGGAATCCATCATCTATGTGCGCACGGAAGATTCATTCGAGATCGTCCCCGCGTCTTAGGATAGGATTTGATTGCCTACGATCTGCCGTGTCCGCACGGCAGATTCATCCTAATATTCTGCAAGTTATAACTCCATGATTTACTAACAGAAATGACTGTTACAGATTGGTTTTATGAAAACACTATGGTTCTCACTGCTGGCGGGGCTTATTCTGAATGTTTCGACTACCGCGCAACTGACCAAGCCGCCTCTGGAAGGGGTGCCGGTTGAGGCCAGCTCGTTTGGCAAGGACTGGAGGATTTTATTACAAATCGCAAACCGCACATTCAGCTACGGGAATGATGAGGAAAAGGTCACGGTCTCGGTGCAAATCCTCAAGGAATATCCTGATGCCGCAGCAGCAAAGAGCGGCTATGAAGCCGATGCCAGGCGCTACGGCGGCCCGAAGGAAAAGACACCATTGGGAGACTCTGGAACAGACCTGGAACTTGTGACCGATACCTTACAGGAGCGCTATCTCGTGGTCGGGCGCTTCTTTATGAAAATCTCCCAGAAGGCTGGGGAAAAAGACTTCCGGAATACCTTTGCCGATGCCTATCGCCCGGTTCTTGAAGCACTCTAGCGGAATTTCCCCGTTGATACGGCCGGGTGACCCCCTGTGACATCTAACGCCATATTCGGAAGGCGCTTGTAGAGTAGGTATATATATCGAACGTCTCAGCTCGTGAAATTTCATCATTCCGGAGTTTCATGCGGGAGGGTCCTACAATGCGATCAGCGCCGCCAATGGCCTGTGGGTGGCCGTGGGGGACAATGACCACATCGCAACCCGGCGGTTGCCAGCACCACCGGCCGGGCCTTCCGGACTACAGGTGGATTCGATGAACAGCCAGACCCTCAAGATCTCATCGGTGGCACCCCCAGATGCCCGGGGTTTCGCCATCTATCAGCGCCCTCTCGGTAGTCTGAAGTTGACGCGACTGCCCGGCTACTTACCCGAAGGCGCACAGGATGCCAAAATTAACGGCCTAATAACGGGAACAGCTTATGAAGTGGCGGTGCAAGCAATCTTTTCCGAAGAGGCTTCCACGTGGAGCTCTCGGAAAACCTGATTTCCTGGACACGAATTGCGGAAAGCGTGGGAGGGCGCAGAACTCAAAGTCTCGTTTCAGGCGTCGGTATCACGGACTACGATAATTCCAGTAGGGATCCGAAGAAACGGATGGTGACGGTGGAATACTATTGGTATCCCTCCCGAGCCCCGAGCATTAACAGTGCTTTTATTCGTTTCGGTGTCGAGAAAATCACATCGACAGAGAAGTGATCCAAAGGCTCTGCAGAATTTTCCAGGGTTTTCTCGGAGATCCGGCTACACCTTGTAAGCGCTTACCTTTTTGGCCCGGTCGCTTTCCCAAAGCGTAAAGCTATTTCGCGGAAGCTGGCGGGGGTTGCGACGGATGTAACGCACACAGTTGGCGAAATGCTTCGGATCCCTGATAAGGGTATCGCGGTATCCTTTTTGCCAAATTCTGCCCCGGTCGAAGTTGTGGGAAAAGGTGCTCTTCCATGCATGTATTAGTTTTTCCAGGGGTTCCAGAGGTTTAGTTAGAATGTGGAGATGATTCGGCATGATGACCCATGACTCATGCAGATATTTCTCACCCTGGAATTTCATCAGAATGTTCTCCAGTAGATCGCAGGTCTCCGGTATCCGGAAAATGCAGGAGCCGGCACCCTCGTCCAGTTATTCCTCGATGCGTTGGGTGAAGCGGCGGCGGAACTCGAATTCCGTTTCCTCTGTCCATGGCTTCGGGTTCTGCTCAAGGAAAATTCTGCGGTTCTCGCTCCACTCCCTGAGCTTGGATTGTGGGAGTGAATCACCAAGCCGGAAAGTAACGAACTGCATCACCCCATCCTGCTGCCAATGGGGGAGCTTCGATCCATGCTTTCGGATTTCTTCGGAGGGATCGAGGAAATCAGACATGGGGTCGATACTAGTGTTTCGACGAAACGCGACAAGTTCAAAGGAGTCGCCCTCTTGAACCCAAGGCGCTGTAAGGCGCCTACTCCTTACACTCAGCCGCCTCAGAAAAGGTGGGATAGCGGGTCTGATCCTAATTAAGGGCCGAACTTTCCTCAGTTGGCTAGCTAAGCGGTATCATCAGAATCTGCTCGGTTATCCGATTTATCTACTTCCATTCTTTGTTCTGGTTCATTGGCCATGAACAAAGAACGAACGATGCCTTTGGCAGTCACCTCCTCATCGTGGCGGGTCTCGCCGATTTCTTCTTCTTTGATGACTTCCTTATTCTCATCGCTGTTTTCTGGTGAATTGTTATCGTTCATAATTTTGTTTGTTAGGTCTGTTTGAGCGGGATTTGAAATCTTCAACAGACTCTTTTCCCATCGTAAATTGCTCCTCTACCTAGCACACGATTCAGGCTGTCGCGACCGATTGATTGACAATAGTGAATCGGAGAGAGGGCGAAAATTAGCGTTTCAACAAAACGCGACAAAATTTAAGGAGTCGTTCGATAAGGAGCAGGCGCGTCCCCGCGCCTTGAGTCCAAGCGGGCGTCCCGCCCGCGGTAAGAAAGACATTCCCACAGGCGGCGGAGACGCCGCCCGGAACTCAAGGCGCGAGGACGCGCCTACTCCTCAGCCTTCGTTGCGCCCCCAACAACCCCGTCGGCATCCACGGCAGCCTCGTCCCTGATACCATCGGCCGCGCCGGAAGCCATGGCTGCATCCGCCTTTTCGAACTGGGATGCCGCCAAAAATACTGTGAGATAGCGGTGACCCATTCACACATGAGGTTGAGCCCTTGGGGAATCGAGCCCTGATTACCGGTTTGGCCTATTTCCTGCCATCAGCACCCCGGCTGCCTTGCACGGACATTTCCAGGGTGTAGAGGGAATCCATGGCCGTGATGAACAGGGTTTTCATCTCCTTGCCGCCAAAGGCCACGTTCGCAGTCCATCCCTCCGGCACCGGGATCTCCCCGAGTTTCACCCCGTTCTTGTCGAAAACCGTCACACCCTTGCCCGTGAGATAAAGATTGCCGGCCGCATCGAGCGTCATCCCGTCGGAACCCATTTCACAGAAAAGCTCCTTTTCCCCCAGGCTGTGATCCGCCCCGATCTTGTAGCGGTAGGTCCTCCCGCTGCCGATGTCAGCGATGAAAAGCGTCTTCCCATCCGCCGTGCCGATAATGCCGTTCGGCTGCTTCAGCGTGTCCTCGGCCACCACCGGCTTCCCTGCGCCCTTCGGCAGGAAATACACGCGCTGCTTTTCCTGCTCCGGTTTTTCACGGCCTTCCCAGTAGGGGCGTTTGTAAAACGGATCGGTGAAATACATCCCGCCGCCAGGATCCACCCAGACATCGTTGGGCCCGTTGAAAAGCTTCCCGTCATATCCGGATAGCAACACCGTCACCTCCTTGCTTGCCGGGTCTAGGCTCCACAGCTCGCCGTTCTCGTCCACGCAGGCGATCAGCTTGCCTTCCGGGGTGAAGAAAAGACCGTTGGAGCGACCGGCGGGCTTCAGGAATTCACTGGTTTTCCCCGTCTCCACCGACCACTTGAGAATGCTGTCGTTGGGTTGGTCCGTGAAATAGACATTGCCCTGCGCATCCGCCGCAGGCCCCTCCGTGAACTTGAAACCTTCGCTAGCAAGGGTGAGTTCCGCACCGGGTGAAACGGGCAGCTGGGCATGGAGAAGGGGATGGGCAGCAAGGAGTGGCAGGAGGAGTTTCTTCATGGGACGTCTGATCCCAAGGAACCTGCTGCATCCCAATACGGATGGCAAGCTGGGAGGCGCAGCGGGGAGCTTGGTTGGCAAAAACACTTCGGAGAAGAGCGGATCGAAATGCGACGACGCGTCACCTAATCCCTACGAGGGATCGACGAGATTCGCAGCTAATTTATAGCCTTGCAGCAGGCTATCGAAAAGTTTACTCCTAACCGGAGAGTGTCCAGTCCTGTTTTAAAACCATTCATCAAATGGGCCGGTGGGAAGCGATGGCTAATCGCAGATCCAACCTTTGAGCTCCCAGAATTTTCTGGCCGTTATATTGAACCGTTCTTGGGTGGTGGTGCTGTTTTTTTTCACACCCGCCCACAAGATGCCCTGTTGAGCGATGTGAATTCACGTCTGATTGAAGTATATACCGCAGTTCGAGACAGTTGGGAGCTAGTTTTCCGAGAGCTGAAACGGCTGCAGCGGCTCCATGATAAGAAGTTCTATTATGAAGAGCGTAAGAGGAATAGAGTTACTTCTCATACGAGAGCTGCTCAGTTTATTTATTTAAATCGAACTTGCTACAATGGTCTATACAGGGTGAATCTTAAGGGTGAATTTAATGTTCCGATTGGTACGAAAAGCAGAGTTTTATTCGAAGATGAAGATTTTGCTGAAATTAGCAGGGCTTTAAGTGGTGCCACCATTAGGGCATCTGATTTTGCTGAATCAATCCGTGAAGCAGGCGAGGGCGATTTGGTTTTTGCTGACCCTCCATACACCACGGCGCACAATACCAACGGATTCGTTCGGTATAACCAAAATATTTTCAGCTGGCAGGATCAATTAAGATTGAAAATCGAATTGACTAATGCCGTGAGGCGAGGTGCAAAAGTCGTTCTGACTAACGCTGACCATGAAAGTATTCGCGACCTTTACCGTCAGGAAGGAAGATATCGCCCCATGGGTCGTGCATCGCTAATAGCGGGTAATTCATTAAATAGAAATAAAACAACGGAGGCTATCTATGTCATTGAGTGATCGCCAGAATGCAAAATGCTATCACGGAATATCGCGATTTTTTCGGGGTTGTAAGAGTTGGTTGGTGGAAAGTTTTCCGTTCGATACATTTTCGGAGGTTTCAAAGTCCTTTTTCGAGGTGATTGTTACCGTTGTATTTACATTTATTCCATTCTTTTTTCTTTCTATAAAATGGTCTGAATCAGAGGGCGCTAATACTTCTGAAGCATTTTCTGATACTTTTTATGGATACTGGCAAGGAGGCGAAATAGTCCTGCCAATCTTGGGTTTATGTGGCGCTATCGCCGTCCTCCTGGCTTTGAATAAAGGGTCTTTCGCTTGGTGGGCTCATGCTCTGGTTGTCCTTGTGATTCTCGGTGCGACGATCGGTGGAGGAGCAGCGCTAAAGGGCAGTGACGGATTCAATAAAGATCTTAACGGAGAAATAATTACTGCTGCTTTTGTGATTTATCTGTTTTTGGCTGTGCTTTGGCTTGTGCTGGCTGCTGCTGTTAGAATAAATAAACCCAAACCTAGAGAGTCGGATCTAAGGGCCCAAGATATTTTGAGGCAAGTAAATGAAAGACGTGCAAAACCTGAGGCCTAGTTATGAATGTTATGAATGTTTTGAAGGTTTCACAACCGATCGGTGAATTTTATATTGGCGCAATTGATGCAAAATCTTTGTTGGAGATCACAACCGTAGATGTGCGTGCTTTTGGTCAAGGTAAGGCGGGGTCTATCGACGGTATCCAAAGAGAGCTTTCGAAATCACGTCTCAAAGATCTAGGAGAATACGTCAATTTGGAGTATGCAACTTTTCCTACGTCAGTGATCTTGGCTATAGATGAAAGATGTGTCACTCTCACACAAGTGAAAGGCTGCGAAGGCCTTTATCGGTTGGAAGTTCACGCCTATGACGGAGGGGAGGGAGATGATCCTATCCCACTAGCCGCTTCAGCCTTCGTTGTTGACGGTCAGCACCGCCTTGCTGGACTCGAGCATAGAGACCCAGACAAAGAGCCCTTTGAGGTAAATGTTTCTATTTTCGTTGGAGCAGACATTGCTGACCAAGCAGAAATTTTCTCTCGCGTTAATCTAGCTCAGACAAAAGTTAATAAATCTTTGACCTATGATCTGCTTGATTATGCAAAAGAAAAAAGTCCCTATAAGGTGGCTCATGACGTCGTAGTTGCACTGAATTCTGATAAGGATGGTCCATTTTATAAGAAGATCAAACGCCTGGGAGTTAGAACCCCTGGCGTGGATGGGGAAACGCTCGCGCAAGCCACTGTCGTTAATGGTTTATTAAGATATCTGCCGCCTAATCAAGAAAAAGAACGCTCAAAAAGCATCTTCGGTCTATCTCGGAAGCCAGAGCCCAGAGAGGATTGGAGGAGTCGAATTTTTTTGAACTACTACCGTGATGATGATTTTGCTTCGATCTTTCTTATCGTGTCAAATTATTTTCAGGCCGTGGCTAATAAGTGGCCAAATGCTTGGAGTGATCCCAAAGAGGGACAAATATTGTCAAGGACAACTGGGTATAATGCTCTTATCCGATTTCTGAAAGATGCGTATGTTTTTATTGTGGACGATGAACCGCGGGTTGTTGCGGTTCAGGAATTTGATGAGATATTTGATAAGGTAAGTATCGGTGAAGATGAGTTGAATAAGAATGTTTATGTGCCGGGGAATACAGGGCAGGGATTGTTGTATGCTGCACTGAAAAGTGAGGGATTACCAGTCGAGCGGTAGGATATCTGTCAAATCTGGTCCTAACACCGGAAAGATTCTATCGTTACTTTCTAGAAACTCTCAAGTAAAGTAAGCGCCTCCTCTAGTTTCTCCCCCGGCTTCGTTTTCGTCAGTCTGGGGTAGCGGGAGCCATCCAACAAAATTGGGCTCCCGTTTCTCTGGAGCATCAGGCGCTGGCCGGAGATCTCCACGGAGGTGATCTGGTTGGAGGCGGCTTCGGCTTTGATTCTGGCGATGGTGATGAGGTGTTTGACGGGGTGGGGGAAGCGGCCGTGTCTGTCTTGCCAGTTTTTCTCTAGGGCGGTGATGGATTTGGGGGTGTTGGCTTCGGCTAGCTCGCGGTAGGCGTTGATGCGGAGTTTTGCGTCGGAGAGGTAGGAGGTGGGGATGAAGGCGGGGAGGACTTCGGATTTGTCGTCTTTTGAGACCCATTGGGTCTCGGTGGGAACGATAAAGTCGGCTTTGAAGGTGGTCTCCTGGAGGCTGGGGTCTTGTTTGCCCTTCAGGCGGTCGACGGATTGGCGGAGGAGCTGGCAGTAGAGATCGAAGCCGATCTGGGCGATGTGCCCGGATTGCTTGGTGCCGAGGAGGTTGCCCGCGCCGCGGATTTCGAGATCGCGCATGGCGATTTTGAAGCCGGAGCCGAGGGCGGTGTATTGCTTGATGGCGTGGATGCGCTTGCGGGCATCGCCTTGGGTGATCATTTCCCTCGGTAGCAGGAGGATGGCGTAGGCTTTTTCCCCGGCACGGCCGACGCGGCCGCGGAGCTGGTAGAGATCGGCGAGACCGAAGCGGTCGGCGCGGTCGATGAGGATGGTGTTGGCATTCGGGATGTCGATGCCGGTCTCGATGATGGTGGTGGCGAGGAGGACGTCGGCCTCGTGGTTGACGAAGGCGTGCATGACGGTCTCGAGGTCGTCCTTGTCCATCTGGCCGTGGCCGACGAGGACGCGGGCTTCGGGGACGAGTTCCTTTATCTTTTTATGAACCTGCTCGATGGTTTTGACGCGGTTGTGGAGGAAGAAGACCTGGCCGCCGCGTTTCATCTCGCGGCGGATGGCATCGCGGATGATGCGTTCGTCGTAGGCGGTAACGGTAGTGGATACCGGAAGGCGATTCGGCGGCGGGGTGTCGATGGTGGACATGTCGCGCGCGCCCATGAGCGCCATGTAGAGGGTGCGCGGGATGGGGGTGGCGGAGAGGGTGAGGACGTCGATCTGGCGGAAGAGGTCTTTGAATTTCTCCTTGTGGGCGACGCCGAAGCGCTGTTCCTCATCGACGATAGCCAGGCCGAGGTTCCTGTAGGCAACATCGCCGGAGATGAGGCGGTGGGTGCCGATGACCATATCAACGGAGCCATCGGCCAGACCTTTGATCGTCGCGCGGACCTCGGCGGGTTTGCGAAAGCGGTTGAGGAGATCGACGCGGACGGGGTAGTCGGAAAAACGCTCACGGAAGGTGCGCCAATGTTGCTCTGCGAGGACGGTGGTGGGGCAAAGGAGAGCGACCTGTTTTCCGCCGGTAATGGCCTTGAAGGCGGCGCGGATGGCGACTTCGGTTTTCCCGAATCCAACGTCGCCGCAAATGAGGCGGTCCATGGAGCGGGGGGCTTCGAGATCGTGCTTGGTATCGATGATGGCCTGCTTTTGGTCAGGCGTTTCCGTATAGTGGAAGGATTGCTCGAACTCGAACATCCAGCGGGTATCCGGCGGGTGTGCGTGGCCCTGTTCGTGCTCGCGCTCCGCCTGGATGCGGAGCAAGCGGGCGGCGTAATCAAGGATGGATTTCTCCGCCTGCTTGCGGTTTTTCTGCCAGGTCGGATTGCCCAATTTATTGAGGTCCGGGGTTTTTCCTCCGACTCCGACGTATTTCCCGATGAGGTGGGCTTGCTCTAGCGGGACGGATAGAATGGAGCCATCCTTGTATTCGATCTGTAGTTCTTCGCCGTCCTCGTCCTGGACGATTCCTCTGAATTTCCCGATGCCGTATTCGTAATGGACTACGAGATCGCCTTCTTCGATATCATCCAGTGTGGCGCGGGCACGGATGGCGCGGGCTTTCTCGACCGTGGAGCGGCGGGCGGAACCGGGGGTGCGGTAGCGGCCGAAGAGCTCGGAGGATGACAATACTGCGAGTTTAGTAGCCGGGAGGGTGAAACTGGAGATGAGCTCGCCAAGGACGGGGGTGAGGCCGAGATCTCGCTCAAGATTTTTTCCGGAAAGCTCTGTGAAACGCTCCAGTTCACCTTTTGTGGAGAAGACGATTCCGATATCCCATTCCTCCCTCTGCCATTCATTGAGCTGTTTGAAAAACGTTTCCCGGCGGAGCTCATCCAGCACAAAATCACCGGCATCGAAAGTGCCAAGGGGCGAACCATAAGCGGCCAGTGTGAAATCCTCTTCGCCTTCCTCTTCTACTGCATTTTCCGTAATGATTATATCCGGCGGGAGAGTGGGGCTCTCGATGGCGGCTGCCTGGACGGAAATGAGGAAATCGTCTTTCCTGAAATAGTCGGCAATCGTTGCCACTGCCGGCGGCTCGGTAAGCAGGAGATCGATTTCTTCCAGCTTGCGGGTGGAAGCCTGGGTATTCAGATCGAACTCACGGATGGATTCCAGCTCGGTATCGAAGAACTCCAGGCGAAGCGGACGAGGGGACTGGAAGGGAAAAAGATCGAGAATGCCGCCACGGATCGCAAAGTGCCCGCGTCCGGTAACAGTCGGGTGACGCTCGTAGCCATGGTTGGTCAGTGTCTCGGCGAAGGTGGATGGATCCAGATCCAATCCAGGTTTCAGGTGGGTGCGATTAGACAGCAGAGAACTCGCCGAAGGCGCGTATTGGGAAAAGCTATCGGCACCGCAAAGGATGGCGAAGGATTCGGCCGAGGCAAGGATTTCCAGGATGGCGAACCACTCGGCAGCAGTCTCGGGATCTGAAATTTCATGAAGATCATTATCAGGATTGACCGGCGAATCCGGGAGGACGAGCGCGGTGATTCCCCATAGTTCCAGCTCCGTCGCGAGGCGTTCCCGCTGCCGTGGAGAATCGCAGATCAGCCAGCGGCGCTTTCTACCGAGAGCTGCGGATGCATTGCATGCAAGCGCTAAAAAAAACGAATGGGAGGCTTCCTCCGCATGATCCAGCACAACGGTTTTTCCACCCTTTGCCAATGGAGCAAGGTGCTCGGAAAAATCCGGATGTGTGAGAGCACGGCGTAGCCAGGTGCTGGTGGGATGGGAGCTCAAAACGAAAATTTCAAGAGAGGATCCGCGGCTGGAAACCGGGTAGGAACAGTCATCCTGGATCGCGGGAGTCGTGGATCGCTTTGATGAGGGATTTTTTTATGGTTTCCCAGCGCATGGGAACGGATTTCATAAAAAATGACTGGGAAACGGTAATGCGGATCAGGCCGTATTTTTCATTGGGAAAGGATTCCAGCAGCCACGAAATAAATGGCGTTTTATCCGAAAGCTTCCGGCAGGTGACCTGGATTTCCTTTGCTGGAAGCTGGGTGACGATCTTTTCCGCATAGATGCCGGCCTGGGATGCCCCGGCGTGCTCGAAAATGATGGCCCCATCGGCGATGGGCGCCGTGTGGATAATGAGATGCAGGATGAGATCATGACGCTTCAAATCCTCATTCACCCGGCTCTCGATGGCTTGGCGGAATTTCATCAGATGGCGGTCGATCAGCTTCTGACGGTTGGGCTCCGGCAGTTTTTCAGAAATAGTGCTCCACAGGGAGTCCCCCTCTTCATCCAGATTAATCAACAGGCGGGTGACATCTCCGTGGATCAGCGGTGTGCTGAACTTCATGGCAAGACCCTGGGCGAGGTTCAGGGAGCCCGGCTCCCATCCCTCGGTGGACGTGACCCTATCCTCGGAGCCTTTGAAAAGCTCGCGGTTCGCCTCCGGGACGGCGCATGTCGCGTTGCTGCAGGTGATGAGGAATGATGTCATGTGGAGGTATAATACGGGAAAGGGCGTGCGGTGCAACTTGTGACCGCCGCATGGATGAGTTTTTTAAAACATTGGCTGGGAAAAATTGGTTTCAAGGTATTCCGTGAAAAACGTGAAAATGGCACAAACTTTCTTTTGACCTAAGAGTTATGTGGGTGTCTTGGTTTTTCCACAAATCATGAATGATCCATTATTCCAGCCCCTGAAAGCAGGCGCGTTAACGCTACCAAACCGTATTGTCATGGCCCCATTGACACGTTGCCGCTCCTCCGAGGGACGTGTGCCAAATGAACTGATGGCCACCTATTACTCGCAGCGGGTGGACTTCGGCATGATTCTGACCGAAGCGACTTCAATTGATCCGATGGGCGTCGGCTACCCGAATACTCCGGGTATTTGGTCCGATGAACAAGTTGCCGGCTGGAAAAAGATCACGGAGCGGATTCATGCGGAAGGCGGGCAGATTTTGCTCCAGCTCTGGCATGTCGGCCGCATCTCGGATCCCATTTATCTGGATGGGAAGACACCGCTTGCACCGAGTGCGGTAAAACCAGACGGCCATGTCAGTCTGGTGCGTCCCATGAAGAATTTTGTGGAGCCACGGGCGCTAACCACGGAGGAAGTCAGAGAAATCGTCCAGCAGTATAAGCGGGGGGCGGAAAACGCGAAGAAGGCCGGCTTCGATGGAGTGGAAATTCACGGGGCGAATGGTTACCTGATTGATCAGTTCCTGCAGGACTCTACCAACAAGCGAACTGATGAATACGGCGGGTCTGTGGAAAACCGAATGAGATTTATGATGGAAGTCGTAGATGTGGTCACGGATGTCTGGGGGGCGGATAGAGTAGGAATGCACCTCGCGCCACGCGGTGATGCCCACGATATGGGAGATTCCGATCTTCCGGGGCTTTTCCAAAAAGTGGCCGCGGAGCTGGGAAAACGCGGGCTGGCATTCATTTGTGCGCGGGAAAACTTCGATGAGCCACCACTTGGCCCGTCGATGAAGGAAGCCTTCGGTGGCGTATATATCGCCAATGAGAATTTTACCGCGGAGAAGGCGCGTGAGGTGATTTCTGCGGGTAAGGCGGATGCAGTGGCCTTCGGCAAGCTGGCGATTGCCAATCCGGATCTCGTCGAGCGTTTCCGCACTGGAGCGGCACTGAACGAGCCGAATCCCGATACCTTTTATGCCGAGGGCGAAGAAGGATATACAGATTATCCATTTATGGGTAATCTATAGCCATCTATGAAAAGAATCCTGGCGTTCAGCGGCAGTCTACGGGCTGGTTCCTACAATCAGAAGCTGGTGAAAATCGCTGCGGAAGGGGCGAAAGAGGCCGGAGCGGAAGTGACCGTCATCTCCCTTGCTGACTTTCCGCTGCCGGTTTTCAACCAGGACTTTGAGGATGCCGAGGGCAAACCCGAAGCGGCTGTAAGGCTCAAAGAGCTTTTTCGAGAACATGATGCACTGCTGATTGCATCTCCCGAATACAACAGCATGATTACGGCGGCCTTGAAGAATGCGATTGACTGGGTATCGCGCGCGGATGCGGAGGATGAGCTTCCGCTTTCCGCAATTTCGGGGAAAACAGCGGCGATTCTTTCCGCCTCGCCGGGCGGTTATGGCGGATCCCGTAGTTTGGGATTTCTCCGGCCATTCTTGAAGAATATGCGGGTCGACGTGCTCGAAGAGGAGTTTAGTCTGGCGAAGGCCCACGAAGCCTTCGACGAGAAAGAGAACCTGATCGATGTGGAAGTTCTTGCGAAAGTAAAGTCCCTGGGGCGGGCACTGGCTCTAGCGTAAATTTTCCCGTATGGGGAGCGGGTTACTCCGCGATCTTACAGCTGAAAAATATTTTCCTTATCAAGGCTCGACCGTAGGGAGAAATTGTAGCTATTTTTTGGCACTAATTTGCTGCATAAATTCCCCATACTCAGAGAGTCCTGTAAATTGCCGATGTTCTGGCGAATCCAGCTCATCGGCTGGCTTTCATTTATTATTTTGAGCTTTCCGCTCAAGTTGATTTTCTACGATTCGCTTCAGTTCGCATTGATTGTCACATTGGTGCGGGAACCGGTTGGGATCTTGATCACCGCCAGTTTCAGAAAGCTTTACCAACGAAGAGAGCTGGACTTGAGCAAACCTTTCCGGCTGATCTGCCTGATCCTGGGGGTTTCAATCTCGGGGGCTTCGATTGATATTATCCTTGAGCGTAGCATTGCCGCGTGGAGCGGTAGGAGCTTTGCGTTGGACCCGATCTTTGGTCTCTTTTGGTTCCGCAGCCTGCTTTATACGATGTGGAGTCTCCTCTACATCGGCTTGAAAAATCAATTGGCTATCCACAATCAGCAGGCCGCTCTTTCAGCTGCGGAGACCGCGGCACGGGATGCTGAAATCCTGATGCTGAGGGCTCAGGCATCGCCGCATTTCCTGTTCAATGCATTCAATACCATCCTCGCCGAGCTGGACGGGAAGAATGCCGAGCTCATGCCGGTGGTGCGGGGGCTCTCGGATTATTTCCGATACTCATTGACCAGCCGCAGCCAGGTCTTTGTCCGGTTGAAAGACGAATTTGAAGCGATCAAAGCCTACCTGGTGGTCGAGAAAGCACGTTTTCAGGAGAATTTGATGATTTCATGCCATATGGACGAGGAGCTTGGGGATATCCGCGTGCCGGGGATTTTCTTGCAGCCGCTCATTGAGAACGCATTGAAATACGGTCACCGGACTTCCGAGAGTCCTTTGAAAATCAATATAGAAATTCGTGCTTTGGAAGAGGGATACGCAGATGTCCGGGTAAGTAATTCCGGAAGCTGGGTTGAGCCTGATAGTGGGACGGAGTTACAGAAAGCCGAGGGCAATGGATTGGAAATCCTTCGTAGGCGATTGGAGCTTCTATATCCCGGAAAGCATCACTTCAGGGCACCGCTCATGCTGGCTGAGAACGAAGTCACGGTTAGTATCATCATCCCAACACAAGCCCCATCATCATAGATATTCATATGACCTCCGAAATACGTGCAATCATTGTCGATGACGAACCACCGGCGAGAAAGTTGTTAAAGTCGCTCCTTGCAGAGTTCCCAAGGATCAAGATTGTGGGCGAGGCGGGAGACGTCGCCAGTGCCGTCACATTATATGAGAAGGAGATTCCCGAGCTGATATTTTTGGACATCCAGTTACCTCGCTCGGATGGCTTTTCCCTGCTGCCAAAACTCGTGGGAAACCCGGAGATAATTTTTATCACCGCCTTTGACACCCACGCGGTCCGCGCTTTCGAGGTAAATGCGTTGGATTATCTTTTGAAACCGATCAATCCCGAGCGTCTCGCAAAAACGATCGAGCGTGTGACACAGAAGAAGCGCTCCGGTGAGATGGAATTGAGCGAGACAGACAAGGTGGCGCTGCGCGGAGATTCGAAAATGCAGATCGTGCCGGTGACGGCTATCACCCACATCGAGGCAGAAGATAATTACAGCCGGGTGCATTTGGAAAATGATCAGCTTGAGATGGTTAGGCGCACGCTATCCGTCTGGGAAAACATCCTGCCGGGAAGTCTTTTTACCCGCTTGGATCGGTCTCTGATTATTCAAATCAACGCTGTTCAAGACGTATTTTCAGAGTCGCGCGACCAGACATGGATCACGCTAGCCGGTGCTTCCCAGCGCATAAGTCTGGGCAGAAAAGCCTCCGTGCGATTACGTAAGGCTATGAAGGAACGCTTAGCATGAGCGGGTTATCTACAATGATAGCTATAATAAACTGTCTGCTTTTGGCATGATCGCCACTTTATTAGTCTATCCTGCCACATTCTTCGTGCATGTGTTTAGGATATGTGAACTATCACGTTTATGAGCTACAGCGCAATGAAAGCTTGTTCATGGCAGAACCTGTTAGTAGCTCATCATCTGGGCAATTTCCCCCCAGCAATGCACGGATGTTCCCCCAAAGAATATAACCCTGCCACATCGCATCTTTCGACGATATGGCAGGGTTGATTCGTTTAAAGGCCGGAAAATAGGTTGCCTGGTAACGGGTCAGCTTCTGGCGTTTGCTATGGATATTTGCTTATTCCAAACGCTTGAGAGACGCGCATTGGTTTGGATCGATGGTAACCTTTTCGGTCATATACTCGCTTTCCGGAGGTATTAGGGAGCAATCATACAAACGGCTTAACCGCCGGATTAAAAACGGATTTGGACCGTGAAGGTTGTTGGAGTGCTCATCCACCGCTTGGGGACTTTTGGTCGATGAGTAAGCGCAATGAATTGAGAATAACGAGAAGAGTGGCTCCCGTATCGGCTAGAATCGCCATCCATAATCCGGCAAATCCAGTAAATGCGAGCAGCAGGAAAAGCGCCTTTATGATGAGGGCGAATGCGATATTGAAGCGGATGATGGCCAGAGTGCGTTTTCCGACCAGGACTGCCTCCGCGACTTTTCCCAAGTCGTCCTGCATTAGCGCGATATCCGCGGTTTCAATGGCCGTGTCACTACCGATGGCTCCCATCGCGAAACCGACATTTGCGGTTGCGAGCGCAGGCGCGTCGTTCACTCCATCGCCAATCATTCCGACATGCCCGTAGTCGTCGATCAGTCTGCGAACATGGGCGACTTTGTCCTCGGGCATGAGATCTCCGTGTGCTTCATCGATCCCCGCTTCGCTAGCGATCCGGGAGACTGTCCGTTGATTGTCACCGCTCAACATGGCGATCTTCTCAATGCCTGCCGCGTGGAGGCGTTTCAGGGCATCAGAGGCATCAGGACGTAGAGTGTCAGCCACTGAGATGACTCCGAGAATTTTTCCCACGCAGTTTTGGTGGGGAGCGTGTCCGAGGATGGCAAGCGAGTATCCTTTCGATTCCGGCTCGGAAAGCTGCTTTTCGATTTCGGGAGAGCAGATTCCATAGTCATGCGCCATCTTGTGGTTTCCGATGAAAAACAGGTGACCATCGATCATTGCTTTCGCGCCTTGCCCCGCGACGGCTTGGAAATCTGTGGCAGTGAGCTCAAGTTCCCCGGCGGCACGGTTGATGGCCATCGCGATCGGGTGGTTTGAGTGGGTATTGATTGCAGCGGCATGACGGAGAATTTCCTCCGCAGAAAAATCGGAAAACGGGATTGTTTCGATGAGCTTTGGAGCGCCTTGCGTGATCGTGCCGGTCTTGTCGACCGCGATCGCCCGCAGCTTCCCGACGGCTTCCAGATAGACCCCGCCTTTTACCAATACGCCTCGTCGGGCCAATGAGGTGATTCCCGAAACGATACTCACCGGAGTGGCAATGACCAGCGCACAGGGGCAGGCAATAACGAGTAGAACAAGGGACCGGTAAATCCATGTGCCTGAGTCCAGGCCATCGAACATCAAGGGAGCCAGAGCGATGGCAATGGCAGTTAGAAATACAGCGGGTGTATAAATTTTGGCAAACTTATCAACGAAGCGTTGTGCGGGCGGTTTCAGATTTTCTGCCTCTCCGACAAGTTCGATAATTTTGGAAAGCTTCGAGTCCCGTGCCAGTTCGATCACACGTGCTCGCAGGGAGCCCCCGCCATTGATCGTGCCCGCATACAAGGATGCACCGGGTGATTTTTCCACGGGGACAGATTCCCCTGTGATCGGTGCCTGGTCCACCGTGGAAGTTCCGGAAATCACCACCGCGTCCAGAGGGATCCGACTACCGCTTTTGATAAGAATTTCATCTCCTATGCGGATGTCTTCCACAGCGGACTCTCTCTTTGCACCGGATTCTTCCACTAGTATCGCCGTAGGCGGAGTGAGGTCCAACAGGGTCTTCACGGCTTTGCGGGCCCTTTGTCCTGCCCATGATTCAAGCAGTTCGGAAAGTGAAAATAGAAAGACCACGGCAGCGGCTTCCGCGCCCTCATCGATCATCCATGCGCCGGTTACCGCGACGGCCATTAGCACATTGATATCGAGTTTGAACTTGAGCAACGCTTTCCAGGCAACGGGGAATACAAGCAGGCCGCCAGCTATCGTCGCCAAGCCGAAAAAGCTTTTCGCAACCCATTCCGGGCTTATTCCGATCCATTGCAGAAGCAGACCCAGACCCGTGAGAATGCCGGAGGCAATGACGAGTGGCAACTGGGGTATTTTCGAATCGGAATGGTTGTGTTCACAACCGCAGGCTGACTTGGTAACTTCGCAGGTTTGCTGATGCATGGGAATTGGTGCGTTCGATTTTGAAAAGACTCAACGAGTGAAACCTCTCTCCTGGCAGCGAAGCCAAAAGAGAGGTTCACAGGGGCGAAAATTATTTCAATCAATTATGATCGTGACCTTCATGATCGTCTTCGCCATGCGGACAGGTGCAGGCATATTCCTGATGCTGACATGTCGGACATTGGGCGAGATTTATATTGAACTTTTCGGTCACCGTTTTTGCCTCCGGAGAGAGCTTGATCATGAGCACGATAGGGATATCGTTGCCCTCTGGGAGGGCCTTGTCGGAAATGAAAAAATCGTCACTTTTTTCAAAGGTCATCCGGGTTGGCGAAGAGCGATCGCCACCGATCGCGGTGATGCTTTGTGCACCCGCCGGGATTGCTTTTCCATCCTCTCCAAGAAAGGTGATTTGGATTTTCCGTTCAGCTGTCACGAGGAATTCTGCATGCGGTTCCACAGAGTGAATGATACGTCCCCCGTTCGGCCCTGCGGTGTTTTCGTGATCCGCATGCTGGGCATGATCGTGCCCGGCGGGGGAACTCTCCTCCGCGTTCACAACGGGAAGAAACGCGATGGCAATGGCGGCTAGTGCGATACTGTTTTTTGTTTTCATATATTTTTGTATTTTGGTTTTTAGGTAAGATCAGAAGGAGGCTGCGGATTCCAGGCGTATGGATTTTGCCGCGGCTTTGCGGCCGATGAGCCAGAACATTGCTGGTGTGACGGCCATGTCCAGAAAGGTGGATGAGATCAATCCGCCGACGATCACAACGGCGACAGGGTGAAGGATCTCTTTGCCCGGTTGCTCTGCAGCCAATACGAGCGGAATTAGTCCGATTCCCGCGGAGAGTGCGGTCATCATGACGGGAACGAGTCGTTCCTGGGTGCCACGGACAACCATCTGTTTGGTGAAGCCTTCACCCTCGTGTTTCATCAAGTGCAGGTAATGGGAAACCATCATGATCCCGTTCCGCGCGGCAACCCCGCCGACCGCTATGAATCCGACCAATGTGGCGATACTGATGTTATTGACTTTGAGATATGTGAAGGCCAGTCCCCCCATCAGGGCGAGCGGGATATTTACCAAGACCTGAAGCGCAAGGGATGCGCTTTTGAAATAGCGGTAGAGCATCATGAAGACCGCAATAAAAACAACGGAGGAAAATACGATGATACGAGTAGTTGCTTCCTTCTGGGCCTGGAATTCACCCTCGTATGTAATGAAGTATCCCTCCGGGAGCTTTACTTTTTGTGCGACTTCCTCCTGCAATCTAATGGCAAGATTCGAGACATCCCTGACGCTCGGCTTGATGCCTATTGCGAAGCGGCGCTGGGCGTTTTCCCTGAAAATCACGTTGGGGCCTTTTGCTTCCCGGACATCTGCGATTTGTGAGAGCGGCACCCATTGCTTCTCTGAAACCTGGATCGGAATCTGGGAAATTTTTTCCGGGGAATCCCTCCACGAGACAGGTAGGCGGGTGACTAGATTTACCGTGCGCTGGCCATCGAAAAGCTGGGCCACCTCTCTACCTGCCAGCATTGCGGAAAGCTCACGATTGATCTCTCCGGGAGAGATTCCGTAAGCCAAGGCCCGATCACGCTGAGGCTCGATCCGCAGCTGCGGAATGGACGAAGCCTGGTCGAGCTTGGCGTCTTCGAACCCGGGGATCGTCTTTGCGACCTTCTGGACCTCAATCCCGATCTCACGGATTTTTTCGAGATCCGGGCCAAAGATTTTCACGGCCACAGGTGCAGAGACTCCGCTAAGCATGTGACCGATGCGATCTGCCAGCGGGCCACTGACGACCGCGAAAACTCCCGGGACGGTTTTCACCTTCATCGCTATTTCATCGAGGATTTCTTTGCGGGTTCTCTGGCTTTTCCCTCCTTCGGGTTCGCGGAAATCCACATCAAATTCCGCAGTGGACACTGGCACCACATGATCCCCGCGTTCGGCCCGGCCGAGGCGGCGGCCCACCTTTCGAACTTCCGGGATTGATAAAATCTGTTGCTCGATAACATCGGAGATACGGTTCATTTCCTCGAGCGAGGTCCCCGGGGCGGATGTCGCTGCCACGAGTGCTGTCTCTTCCTCGAACTTGGGCAGGAAGTCCTTATTCATCAATGGATAGAGCGAAAACGAAGCGACCAGAAGAGCGAAGGCAATGATCAGAACCATCAGCGGTTGGGCCAGTGCCGCCCGTAACAATGTCTTTTCCAGAAGCCATTTCAGCCCGAGGACCAGGCGTCCGTCCTTGTGATTTTTTTTCTCTTTTGGATTCAGTAGAAAGGAACAAAGAACCGGGATCATCGTAAGGGAAACGACGAATGAGGCGATCATGGATATGATGGTGGCGATGGCGATAGGCGCGAAAAGTTTTCCCTCCACACCGGAGAGTCCGAGCAGTGGTAGAAACACAAGAATGATCAAGACCGTGGCATAGAAAATGGAGTTCCTGACTTCCCCGGAAGCTTTCGCGATGACTTCAAGTTTAGGCAGGGGATGGGCCTTGGATGTGTTTTCCCGAAGCCTGCGGAAGACGTTTTCCACATCCACAATGGCATCGTCCACCACCATCCCGATAGCAACTGCCAGTCCGCCGAGCGTCATTGAGTTCACGCTGACATCGAAGATCTGGAAGACGAGCATTGTGATGCCGAAGGACATGGGCATCGCCATCAGCGTGATGAAAGTGGTGCGGAAGTTCAGCAGAAATAGGAAGAGAACGATGGTTACCATGATGGCACCGTCGCGGATCGCTTCGGTAAGGTTGCCGATTGCGTGATCGATAAAGTCTTTCTGCTGAAAAAGCGTGGTGGTTTCCACCCCGGCTGGCAGCGCCGTGGAGAGCCCGTCGAGAGTGTCTTCGATCTCTTTTGTCAGCTGGCGGGTATCGACTCCCGGCGCCTTGGTGATGGACATGATGATGCCATAGGTGGGGGATTTTTCAGGCGATTGGCTGACGGTGGCATCCCCGCGCATGGGCTCGATTCCCCATACGACATTGGCGATATCGCCTATGGAGATCGGGCGGTCGTTGATCTTCTTCACGGCAGTTTTTGCGATATCCTCCAGCTGGACGGTCATTGCCAGATTGCGCACCATGATCTCAGTCGGCCCCGTATTAAGAAAGCCGCCTGTGGTGCGGGTTGCGGCATTTTCGGCGGCGATCTCCAGCTCCTCGAAGCTTACCTTGTTGGCATACATGCGGTTTGGATCCGGCTGGATTTCTATCTGACGCACGCCACCACCCATGTTCAGGATCTCGGCGATGCCGGAAATGCTCTGCAGGCGGCGTTTGATTGTCCAATCCGCCAAGGTTCGCACTTCGCTGGGAGGCATGTAACCGGGCTCACCCTCGGGGATGGTGGATCTCACTCCGACAAGCAGAATTTCACCCATAAGTGAAGCGACAGGTGTCATGAAGGGTTCCACACCATCTGGGAGCTGCTCACGTGCGGATTGCAGACGTTCCTGGACCAGCACGCGGGCTTTGTAGATATCGGTTCCCCAATCAAACTCCGCATAAATGAGTGAGAGTGAGACATCGGAATTCGACCGCAAGCGCGTCAGCCCGGCCACACCCATGAGGGCGCTTTCGACAGGAACGGTAATCTGCGTTTCAACTTCTTCCGGGGAAAGCCCCTGAGCCTCTACGAGAATGGTCACGGTGGGCTTGGTGAGATCCGGTAAAACTTCTACGGGGAGCTCCGTAGCAGTGCGGATGCCCATCACCATTACAAGAATGGAGATAGCTATGATGATCGCTCGGTTGGCGAGCGACCATGAGATCATTTTATTGAGCATAATGTCGGTTGGAAAGAGTGATGATGGATGAATCCTGGTTCAGCCCTCCGTTACGGCTCGTCTGCCGAATAGTGATGCGACAAGAAGGAGTCCGAGCAATATGGTGGAATATTTCCACAGCGGGCTTATGGATCCGTTGTGGGCATTGCTCGGTTCTTCCCCGTGACTGTGTCCGGAGTGTTCTTTTTTCATCGCCGCTTTTTTTTCCGGCGTTAGCTCGGACCCGTCTTCCGCATGTTCGTGGCCGTGTGCCGCGTCCAGGGCCTCCTTGAGTGAAATGCTGCTGGCACCTGCAAATGACAGCGAGTAGGCGCCACGGGTTACGACATCATCCGCCGGGAACAGGCCGGAAACGATTTCCGCATACCGGTCATTCATTTCTCCGACGATAACCGGTGTCTTGATGAAAGCATTGGGTAGGTCGAAATCCTTTACGTAGACAAATCGATTGGCTGCCTCTCCCTGAAGGGCCGATCG
Source organism: Luteolibacter algae (assembly GCF_042683045.1). Lineage (NCBI taxonomy): Bacteria > Pseudomonadati > Verrucomicrobiota > Verrucomicrobiia > Verrucomicrobiales > Verrucomicrobiaceae > Luteolibacter > Luteolibacter algae. The sequence goes on from NZ_JBHUIT010000008.1 coordinate 162,867, forward strand.
TGGGACGCTGAGGATGTTGGATCGTTTGCTAAGCACGATGGAAAATTCCGCGCGCATTTCCGAGCGTAGGCGTTTGCTTGGATTTGGAAGGAGGAAGATGGCATCGATCGTGCCGCTCTCTTCGTCGGCGGATGTGCCGAAGCGGATGAGTTCTCCGTCAAAATTTTCATCTGGAAGTGCGATGATGCGGATATGGGCTTTGGTGCCGGGTTTCAATTTTCCGGCGAGATGCTCAGGAACTTTTGCCACGGCATACATTTCCTCCAAATTGGTGATTTCCATGATCGCGGTGTCTGGATTGATCGGATCCCCAAGACGCGTCGGCCGCTCTGTGACGAGCCCCGAAATGGGCGCCTCCAAGGAAATGACCGGAGGGGGATCTCCCGGTTGGCGGGATTCGATTCTGGCAACGTCCCGCCCTTTCTCCACGAAGTCTCCGGGGCTTGCCATCAGCTCGACAATGCGTCCGGAAATTCGGCTGCTTACCGCGGCGATATTTCCGGGAACTGCCTCGATGTGGCCGAGGGAGAAGAAGGTTTCCTCGAAATCTGTCTCCTCGACCATGATCGTTTCAATGCGGAGGTTTCTCACTCCGGTTTCATCCAGGACGATCGTATTTGCTCCCGCGGCATTCGCGGTGTTCAACAATAGCGAGATGCTCGCCAAGAGAGAGCAAGAGGTTCTGAACAGCGAGCTAGCGCGAGAAGGTGACTTCGAAATTTGTAATGTGAATTTCATTTGTGGGAGAGAGATTTAGGGTTTGCCAAGAGCGGTTTGATAACGGATGCGGGCGAGCTGAAACTCACGCGTCGCATCCAATCGGGAGGCGAGTAATTCGAGAATTTGCTCCCGGGAGGCTAGGACGGATTGGAGATCGCCCTGACCTTGCCTGTAGGCTTCTTCCAGGAGGCTGGTTTGTTCCTCGGCCATCGGGAGGAGCTGATCATCGAGCTCGTCTATGAGTGTCTGCCATTGTTTCATCATGGCGAGCTGGCTTTGGGCTTCGTGGTGGATATCTCGCAGAAGCGCATTGAGTTCCTGGGCTTTCCTGTCTCTGCGGGCGGTCGCTGCATCAATGTTTCCCTGGTTATCATTCCAGAAGGGAAGGGGAATGCTGAGTTTGAAACCGATGATACCTTCGTTTTCCAGTCCATCGGGGGCATCCTCGGTCCGTTCGCCTGCCGCGAAGATTGTGGCTTCCAGATCGTCGCGGCGTTTCGCCTGCTCCAAAGCAATTTCGTTTCCAGCTGCTATGAGCCCGTGCCGGGCGGCAGCAAGGTCGGGGCGTTTCTGCACGGCATTTGCGGGTAAGGCAATGGGCGGCGGGCTTCCCGAGAGCTTGATTTTGGCGGTGGCATCGATTCCTACCAGAGGCCGAAGGATGCCAAGAACCGCTATCTCCTCGGCCTCCAACCGCCTCTCCTCCGTAGTCAACCGCAATGCCGCGAGACGGGCCTGGGCTGCATCGAGTGTGGAGATTTCACCCCGCTCCGATGCGTCCGATATAAATGAAGCCAGCTCCGATGCGAGGGATCTCTGCTTTTCCAGAAGCTTCATACGCTCGCGGATTGAAAGGGCTTTGATGAATTCCTCCCGTGCTTGGGCGATGAGCAGACGCTCGACGTTACGAACCTCCGCTTCTGCTGCATCAACTTCGGCGAGACTTATTTCCTTCTCGAGAGCAAGACGATTGGTGAGCGGGAATTTCTGGGAGATTCCGATTTCCACTCTGCCTTCCGCTGAGCGAACATTGTGATCGAGTCCGGTTTCCAGGCTGGGATTGGAAAGCCTGCCGGATTGTTTCAGCTTGCCGAGGGCTTCGTTGATCCGGAACCGGGCGGCAGAAAGTGTGGGATTGCTGTGTCGGATACGTCCGGGAATGCTTTCAAAGGAAAGGATTTCTACGGGCTCCGCCTGCAATAACCCGGATGCCGAGAGGCATATAAGGGTCGTAAAAATGGATAATTTCATAAATTGATTTTGATCTGGGTGGCACGCATCCAGCAGATGCGGATCTGGCGTGCCGGAAATGGTCGTTGAAAATTTTCCCGACGGAGGAACGCGATTCACTTCCGGGAAGGGAGAACGAGGGCGGCTGCTATCTCAAACAAAGGTTGAGCCGGAGCGCACAAGAGCTGGACACGAAAGCGTGTCTAGACCGGGGAACAGAAAAATCAGATTAAAGGGGGTTTGTCCAAAGAGTAGACGGGCCCATCGGGAATCATTGAATGATCCATGGAATGCTCCACATAGATCGTTTGGAAAACGACCTGGATAGTGGGATTTCCTTTCGGAAAATCAGCACTTGGAGCGTGACAGCACTCGTGATGATGAGGCGTGGGATGTGATTTTCCTTCATCGCCATCATCGTTGTGGGAATGTTTGCCAGCTTCCGAAGCGTGAGCCATCGCACACTCATCGTGGCTGCTGTGAATATATTTATGCGCCATGCCTGCGGAAAACCCTGCGAAAACGCAAAGTGTCAGTAGGATTTTGACGAAAATGTTCACGGGGAAAATTACTAGTTCCGAAGTGAATACTTGCAAGGGATAATTTTACAAAACCCTGGGTTTCCAGAAGAGGCTCCAGCAGTTCAGCTCTTCTCCGTTACCGGCTGGAAGTTGATATAGAATCCAGGCGTGCCCGGCGTGCGGGTAGAGTATTTCCCAAGAAAATCTTTTTATAATCCTCTGGTTGTGGGAGTTGGAAAAGCAAGCGGTTTACGATGGAAAATTGACTTGTTTTCTTGTCTAAGGGATTGGGATTTGTCAGCATCGTTAGGTTCGAATCTGTCTGATGTACACAAAACCCCAATTTTTAAACGCAGGCTGCCGGAGTCTGCTGCTTGCATTTTCTGCCATCATGTTAACGGAAGTGGTGTCAGCGGCTGTGACGAAAGATCCTCTTATTGATTCCGAAGCTTTGGCTCAGGCCAAGATGCTGGGGGAGGCCGGAGAGCTTGATTTCAAGGAAGACATCATTCCCATTCTGGAGAATTACTGCACGGAATGCCACAATCCGGATGACGATGAAGGCAGTCTGAACCTGGAAGCATTTCTGGATCCCGCAGAGGCGATCATGTATCCGGAAATCTGGGATCGAGTTGCGAAGAATGTGAAGCTAGACGTGATGCCACCGGTGAAACGCAAGGATAGACCCGAGCTTCACGAGCGTGCGTTGCTCGTCGGCTGGGCGAGACAAATGGATTTGCTTTGGGACAATGGGAAAATGGGCACAAATCCCGGGCGCACGACGCTGCGGCGGCTTAACAAAAACGAATACAATTATACGATACGCGATTTGTTTGGGCTGAAGATCCGTCCTGCAGATAATTTTCCTGAGGAAAGTAGTGGTGAGGCAGGCTTCGATAACGATGCTGACGCGCTTTTTCTTCCGGCGCTTTTGATGGAAAACTATTTTGAAGCTGCGGCAAAAGTGGCGGATGCGATTCTTTCCAGCAACACCTTGCGGCAGACCTACCTGATGAATGCGATCAGCAATGAGGAGGGCGCACGTAAGGTTTTCACTTTTTGGGCTCCGCGTATCTATCGGCGGCATGTGGCTGATGGGGAGATCGATCGCTTGGTCGAAGTTTATAAAAAGTCCAGGGACGGAGGGAAAACCCATCAGAAATCCATGCGGGATCCATTGGTCATGATGCTGGTTTCTCCCAGCTTTCTCTATCGCTCCGAGTTAGCGATAGACGGAGGAGGTAAGGTGGTCGGCCTGAGCGATTTCGAGCTGGCGAACAGACTTTCCTACTTTCTCTGGGCTTCCATGCCGGATCAGGAGCTTTTCAAACTGGCCGATACCGGTAAGCTTTCAGATCCGGAAATCCTAGAGCAACAGGTAATTCGGATGCTCAAGGATGATAAATCGAGAGCACTATCCATGCACTTGGGTGGGCAATGGTTGGGTTGGGAAAAGCTCCGTAGCAGCGCCAATCCGGATGAAGGAAAATTCCCGATGTTTGATTTCCAACTCAGGGTGGATATGTATCGGGAGTCATATATTTTCTTCGATAACCTCCTGCAGGAAAATGGCAGTATATTCAATTTGATTGATGCCGATTACGGATTTCTTAATGAGCGTCTGGCTAAGCATTATGGCATCGACGGAGTGGAAGGCTCGGAATTCCGCAAAGTGAAATTCAATGATCCCAACCGGGGCGGCATTCTCGGAATGGGGAGTGTCCTGGTTGCCACATCCATGCCGATGCGGACCGCTCCATCTGTCCGCGGAGCATTCGTCCTGGATAGTCTTCTGGGAGATCCTCCGCCATCGCCTCCGATGGATGTGGAGCAGCTTCCGCCAAACGATACCGGCTTGCCGGCTGGAACTTTCCGCGAGGCTCTGGACGAGCATCGGGACAATCCCAGTTGCCGTGCCTGCCATGCCCTGATTGATCCGTTGGGCTTTGGCTTGGAAAACTATGACGCGATCGGGCGCTGGAGAACCACTCAAGCCGGCGCACCACTGGATACTTCCGGTAATATGCCGGATGGAGAGGAATTCAACGGACCAGCCGAATTGAAAAAACTTCTGTTGAGAGAGAAGGAGCAATTTACCCGGAATATGGTGGGGAAATTTGTCTCCTATGCGTTGGGACGTGAACTTACCGCCTATGACAGGCCGGTCACCAAACATATTACCGATAAGGTCCTGGCTAATGATGGCAGCATTCAAACGTTGGTCCTCGAAGTGGTGAAAAGCCATCCGTTTCTCAATCGCAGTAATCCTGAAAAATAGAATCCCGGCAAGCATCCATTTTATATAAAATCCTAAAAACCCAAGCTCCACATCATATCATGAGAAGAAAAACATTCAGCTCGACCCGCCGCGGATTTCTACGCGGTGCGGGTGTCACTATGGCATTACCTTTCCTCGAGTCCATTTCCCCGATGGGACGTGCTCTCGCCCAATCTGCGAAAACCGGAGCTTTGGGTAAAAATGGCGAGCCGATCCGTTTCGCCGCTGTTTTCATGGCCAATGGGGTGAACTTGGATGAATGGACTCCAAAAGGCTCCAAACTGGAAGAACTTCCGCGTATTCTCAAGCCTCTTGATCCGTTGAAGGAATATGTCAATGTGATCAGTGGAATTAACAATGGTGGCAATGGCCATAACTCAGGGACTTCAGGCTTTCTCACCGGCACTGATCCTTATCGCACGGCACAGGCGAGTGAAGTGAATGTCTACAACCCGAGTCTCGATCAGATCATTGGCGAGGTCCTGAAGGAATCGTCGGTATTCCCGACTCTCGAGCTAGGGATGGGCACGCCCGCCACCGGGCCGACGATGAATGGCAACACGAATATCTACACAAGTTATATTTCCTGGAAAACTCCGACGACTCCGGTTCCCTATGAAATCAACCCACAGCGAGCTTTCGACCGCCTCTTTAAATCTGCGACACGCACGACGAGCAGCGGCGGAAAATCCGGGAACACCTCGCTCATGCCGGATTCCAGTGTGATTGATGCAGTCCTTGAGGATGCAAAATCGCTTGAGAAAAAACTTGGCCGTGAGGATCGCTCGAAACTCGATGAATATTTCACCGCAGTCCGCGAAGTGGAGGAGCGTATCGCGCAGCAAAATGCAACTGTCGGGTTAAATATCACTGAAGACGTCTTAAAAGATATTCTGCGACTCAAGGGCGATGTCCGCGAGCATATGTCTGATCAGAAGGACGGGCGCTATCAAGTGGAACCGCAGATTCCCCAGCCGGAATACGGTCGCCTGATGATGGATATCATGGCGCTCGCTTTCTGGAGTAACTCGACTCGTTCCGCGACTCTGGCCTTCGGGAACGGTCTGCATGGTGGCGGAAACATGTCCTTTATTGATGGCGTGAACGGCAGCCACCACTCGACGTCCCACCATGGTTACAAGAAGGATAAACTCGAGGAATTCACCCTGATCAACACGTTTTACATGGAGCAATATGCTTACCTTCTCGACAGGCTACGAGGCATGAAAGAAGGCGATTCCAATGTGCTGGAAAACTCGATGATTCTCTTCGGGTCCAATATCAGTGCCGGTCAGCAACACAGTGGCCGCAATATTCCGGTTCTTCTGTCCGGAAACGCGGGTGGCCGTTTGAAATCCGGAAGACACATCGAAAGCGACGGCCAGCCGATCGCAAACCTCCATCGCTCCATTCTCGATATGATGGATGTAAAAGGGGATATTGCGAAAGGTTCCGATAAACTGAGAGGAATCTAGGATGTTATCGGGCAGCTATTGATTGAACCAAATTGCCGGATCAAGTCCGTAGAACTCCCTGAGCTTTTCATAAAGTTCGGGGCGTTTTTTTTGCAGCTGGCGTGGTTTTTCAAAGAAAGTTTCAGTCACAACAGCGAAAAACTCGGCGGGATTGGTTGCGCCGTATTCATCAATCAGGGTTCGCTTACCGCGCTCCAGCTGATCGAGGAAATCGGTGTAATTTTTGGAGAAAACCCGTGCCCAGGAACGATAGGCAGCGGTATTCGGTAGGCCTGGGGCTCCATCCGTAGCGCCGTCTTCATGATCCAGCTGATGGGCGAACTCGTGGAAAGTCACATTATGACCGTCGAAGATATTGAGGGCACCCTGCCTTACGGAATCCCATGCGAGGATGACCGTGCCATCTTCCCACGATTCGCCAAGCCGATGGATTTCATCTTCGGTTATGATTCCGGATTCGTCGCGGCTTTTTTGAATGGAGCTGAAGGTGCTGGGGTAGATCAGCACGGTCCGGAGTTCCGGATAGGGATTTCCCTCACGGTTTAGCACCAGCAAACATGCCTGTGCCGCAACGACCAGGATCATCTCGAGCGTTAGCTCCAGATTTCCGCAGGCCTCAATGCGGGTGGAATCGATAAAATCCACCATTCGCTCGCGCAGGCGACTCTGAAGTGCCTCCGGTAGCTTCGAATAAAGTGGCAATTTCGCTTCCAGCACTGCCAGCCATTCATCCTCGAAGACCAGGTGAGGAGTCGGTTGGGATGCGAAGAAAGATTTAAGTTTCTGCCATATCATCGGCGGCAATATGGCAGCTACAGTAAGACGATGTCTCTATTTTAATGTTTGTTCCGTGTAGGGGCGTCCGGACTGGTCTGCGGTTTTTTTCCTCAGGCGTTTTACGAAATCCGAGGTCACGGGAGGCGCTTCATTTGACCAGGCGTTACGCACATAGGTCATGATATCGGCAATTTTGGCATCGGTGAATGTGGGATTACTGCTTAAAGCCGGCATTTCCGCAGTGGTTTCGTATTTGATCCCATTCACAGTGATCGGGCCGGTGATTCCGTGGAGAAGAATTTTACCCAGGATATCAGGGGAGCCCGTTACCCATTCGGACTCGTCAAGCGGTGGACCGAGGTTGATCAATCCGGAGCCGTCGGGACCGTGACATGCGAAACAGGCGGCTTCACCCTGGAAAAGTGCCTTTCCACGTTTAAAGGAAGCGAGCTTCTTGCCCTTCAACGCTTCTCCGTGGTCCGTGGCCTTTTTCATCGAGGATTGTTTGATCCAGTCGATAAGCTTTTGATCTGTAAGCTTATCACCGAGAGCTGCTGTGAAATCCGCCTCCCGCTTCGGGATCCCGGAAAATGCCGCCGCGCTCACAAAATCGGACTTCGATTGGTTCACAAGCTCGTTGATCCTTTCATACGCTTCTTTTGTGGCGAGGGGACCGAGGGCGCGGGTGAGGTAGACGGTTTGCTCGACGTTTAGGGGTGATAGATCCAAGAGCTTGGAGGCAAGTTTGGAGCGCTCCGATTCATCGAGCGTGGTAGATGCCCAAAGCGCAGAGCAAATCACTTTCGAATCCTTGGAAGCAAGGGCTGCCTCAATTGGACCTGCGGTCAACCTACCCATGCCTTCCAACGTCCACAATGCATGGATCTGACCGAGGGGTTGGCTAGAGTTTGACGCAAGCTTCTCCAGAAGTTCGATTGTTTGGTCATCGGCTTCCCGACTTCCAAGGACCCTTTGAGCCATATCCCGGTGCCATCCGTTAGCGTGGGATAGGAAGTTTACCAGCTCTGGAGAGGAGAGCATATCCATATCCGGCACGCTCTCGAGATTACCCTTTTCATGGCGAATCCGGTAAATGCGCCCGTTGCCCAAGGCCGGTTTATCCAGGCCACGGTCGAGGTATTGCTTTCTGAGGTAGGAAGTCACATAGGTTTTATGCTGGATAATTCCGTGATAGAAATCGAGGAGGTAAACCGATCCATCCGGAGCATTGTAAATGTTTACCGGGCGGAAACGTTCATCGGTAGAGGCCAGCCACTCTTTGTTTTTATAAGTGTGCTCACCGACAAACTTGGTGCCCTTTTCGGTGATATTCATAGCCTTGACCAGATTCACCGAGGATTCGGTGGTCAGTCCTCTGCCTTTCCATTCTTCCGGATAATTTGTGCCACGGTAGATGACCATACCAGCAGCCGCTGTGCAGGTCTTGAGCTTGAAAGTCTTGGGATCCAGCGAATCACTATCGTAGCCGTTTGATTTCTGGATGTAGCCCCGGTTGACTCCTGGGGTGACACGAATCGGATAAACCGCGTTGGAGCCGATACTGCTGGCGTCGCTGATTTTTGTATTCACCGATCCATTGCCCGAAAGCAGATTGGGCGCGAAAAAATCCCCGAGGAGGAACTGCGAGTTATGATCGTAAAAAATGCGACCGTAGTCATCAAATGTCACCCCCCATTGGCCGCGGAAGGCCGTGTTTTCCGCCACCCATTTACCATCGATCCGGCGGATACGCTGGGAGGACTTCGTATTATAGAGCCAGTTATCCATACCACGGACGAGTCCATTCGCCTTGTGCTCCACGTTTCCTTTGCCGACGAAGTTCTTAACTACAATTTCGGCCGTTCCGATGGGTTTCAAACCATCGCGCTTGATGAAACGAAGTTCTTTTTCGTCGGCAAATAGAATGCCGTCCGGATATACGGCAATAGCTCGGGGCAGTAGTAGTTCTTCCAGGAAAATAGTGCTCTTATCGGCTTTTCCATCCTGATCGGTATCTTCCAGGACCGTGATTCTGCCAATCGGCTTGTCCTCTCCAGTGCCATCGATATCCGGCATATATCCTCGCATTTCTACGACCCACAGGCGGCCGGCGGGATCGTAGTCAAGCGCGACAGGCTTATCGATCATCGGTTCCGTTGCAAATGGCTCAATGACGAAACCTTCCGCAAGCTGAAAGGACTCGAGAGCTGCCTCGGGCGAAAGGACCGGAGCCGGAGGGATCAATTCCTTTGGCACGACAGGCTCCATATTGTCGTGGCCTTCGCGGTTGCCATTTTGCGCCCAAAGCGCGGGTGCAATTGCGAGAAAAGTCAGGAGGGTTCTAGAAATCATGATCGAAGAGGGAAATTGCGAGAAAATCGAATAAATTAGACTTACGTCGTAGCGCCGGGATTCTTTATCAGATATTTTTACATGGAAACATTTTTTTCATGAGATTGAATGTTGCGATTTCAGGCAGATGGGGAATGCTCGTAACACTATGTTTGAAAGACGCAGTTTCTTGAAAGTTGGAGCCTTGGCGGCTGGTGGTTTACTGGTATCAAATGCATCTGGAAACGCCGCCGAAGAGGGCGCGGGATTCAAGCTGCCGGATCTGGGCTACGGATTCGACGCACTGGAGCCGCATATTGATCGGGAGACCATGGAGATTCATCATGGTAAGCACCATGCGGGATATGTGGCCAAGCTGAACGCAGCGGTGGAAGGCGATGCCGGTTTGAAAGGAAAATCCCTGGAAGAACTGGTCGGCAACCTCAAGGGCATTGATGACGAAGCGGTAATGACTGCAGTGCGGAACAATGGAGGAGGACATTGGAATCACTCGTTTTTCTGGAAATCACTTACGCCCGCAGCAAAGAGCGGAAAACCATCCGAGGCGCTCGCAAAGGCGATCAATGCGGATTTTGGTTCGCTCGAGAAAATGAAGGAGGCTTTCGAGGCTGCGGCCGGCACCCGATTCGGATCCGGCTGGGCGTGGTTGATCCAGAAAGACGGAAAGCTTAAGATCACAAGCACTCCAAATCAGGATAACCCACTCATGAAGGGTGTCGTCCCGGATGAAGAGACCGGCACGCCATTGCTTGGGCTGGATGTCTGGGAGCACGCCTATTACCTGAAATATCAGAATAAGCGTGCCGATTACGCGAAGGCGTTCTGGAGCGTGATCGATTGGGAAGCGGTTTCCGGAAGACTTGTCTGAAATTGGCGCGCGAACCTGCCGCGGGACGGTAGATTTGGCTTATAAAGCGGGATCATGTGGAGCCGGGGAACTTACTGTTCCGGCTTCACGCTGATTCCGCTTTTTGCAACCTGATCCAGCATACCATTGACAAAACGACGTGAGTCTGTGGTGCCGAATCGTTTCGCCAGCTCAATAGCCTCGTTGATTGCTGCCTTTGGCGGGATATCTGTGAAAAGAATTTCGTAAGTTCCGAGCCGAAGGATCGCGCGGTCCACCGGATTGATACGCTCCGGGGTATAGTTTTCGACAATTTCGGCCAGCTTTTCGTCAATCTTGGCTTTCGCCAAAAGAATGGCATCCACCAGCTGATCTGTCTCCGTGCGGAGCTCGATAATCTCGGATTTCGATTGCCGTAGTTTGGAAAGATCTGCCTGCTCCGGGAATTTTTCCGGATGCTCGACCATGCGGAGACGATCCGAAATGCGCTCCAGGCGGCGTATCGATGCGGCAACGCCTTCCAGATGAGCCTTCATGGATGGAAAGTCCTCCACACCTTTCAGGAATTGCCTGCGATTGAACGCAAGATCCTCCTCGGTTTTGAAAAGCTGGGCGAGGGCTGTTTTGAACTCCTCCGCCACATCCGCGTCTTCCCCATCCTTGGGAATGCGCTCGAGGCGGGTAAACGCAAGACTCCAGGAAGATTCCAGCGCGAGAAGGCACGTCAGAAGTGTTTTCAGCTGCTCTGCCTGGGGAAATGCGGAGAGGTGGGCGGTGGCGGTTTCAGAGCGTTCGATGAATTCCGCGAGTCTGTCTTTTCGCCCGTGGGCAAGGTGGTGGACGGTGCGGAAAGTCGCGACCAAAAGGTTCCTGCGATCAGTTTCTGTGAGAAATTCCCAAAATGGCTCCCGCAGAGCGGAAGGTTCGGCTCCGCCTTCCAGATCGGAGCAATAGAGGAATTGGATGGTTGCTTCCCTGATTTGCCTGCGGCTTGGCATTGTCTTATTTGGTTTTCTTTTTATCAGGGTTAGGCATGGACTTTTCGATCTCCGCGAAGACATCGACCATACCCGCGGCAGCGCGTGCGGCCTCGCGACCGCGGTTCATCGTTGCGGCGATGCAACGTGAGTAGGCTTGTTTTTCGTCTTCGACGAGAAGGACCTCATGAATTACCGGAACCACATGCTCTACGGCAAGCTGCTGGAGAGAATCTGTCACGGAACTACCAATAAGATCCGCATGGTGGGTGTCCCCACGGATGACCAGTCCAAGAGCCAACACGCAGTTGGTCTCCTTGCGGGCAAGGACAGCGGCCACAGCTACCGGAATTTCGAATGCGCCAGGAACGCGAATCACATCAATCCTCGCCATGGGCATGAGTTCGGTAAGCTCCTCAATGGCGTTTTCGACAAGCGCATCGGTGAACTTTTCGTTGTATTTTGAAGCGACGATACAGACTCGGGCCTTTTGGCCGATGATCCGTGGCTTAGGTTGCAACGCAGTAGACATGACTTGGCTATGGAGGTATCGGGAAAAAATGTCAACTGGCGCAGGCGGAATATTCCGAGTTTCTGCATGATAGGGTCCCTCGGGCGGTTTGGGCTTTACCCAAAAGGCATGGGCGATAAACAAGGGTGTGTCCGGCCGTATGAGGCCGATACAGATATAATTCAAAATATTACCCTATCCAAAATGGACATTCAAATTGCAACACTTTGTGACTTCGCTTCCGACTACAATGGCAAGCTGGTCATTTCCGGAACTTTCGATACTCTCGCTGCCCGTGCCCTCCCTGTCATTCATCCTGCTTGCGCCCTCGCGCTGCGGATTTGCTTTACCCAGGAAGATGTCGGCCGCCACAAGCTCTCGATCAACATCATCAATGAAGACGGCGAATCCCTCGATCCGCAGAATATGCCGATTGAACCTGAGTTCGAGGTGCAACTTCCCAAGAACATCCCGTTCAATACCCGTAACATCGTGATGAACCTCCAGGGCCTCAGATTTCCCGAAGATGGTATTTACTCCATTGATATCGGCTGCGATGGAGAAGTTCTTGTCCGCCTCCCGCTGCGCATTGTTAAGGTGAATCCGGAAGGACCGCCGCAAATGGCGTGATTCCCAGCCAACTATCAATTGAAATGATGCTCTCTTGTTCACAGGAGGGCATTTTTTTTGCAAACATCAGTTGCGAAACCAGCTGAGTCACGTTTGATGGTGGTATGGAAAGATATTATTCATGCGCACTGATTACCGGTGCGTCATCGGGGTTGGGTGAGGAGTTTGTAAAGCAACTTGCCGGTAGGGTGGATAAAATGGTTTTGGTTTCACGCAGAGTCGGGCGCTTGGATCAAATTGCAGGAGCCCTACGCGAATCCCATCCGGGAATGGCGGTTCTTGTCCATGCCGCGGATTTGGCGAAGGCTGAGGAGAGAAGGGAGCTGGCGCAAAAGCTCGGAGAGGTCGGATTTACGCCGGATCTTTTGATCAATAACGCGGGTCTGGGCGATTATGGGGAGTTTCTCACAGCTGACTGGAACACGGTGGAGGCAATGCTGAAAGTCAACGTGGAGGCGTTGACACACTTGAGCCACCTGTTTGCTCCCGAGATGGCGCGGCGAGGAGCTGGCGCTATCCTCAATGTCTCATCGCTGGCCAGCACGTTGCCGATTCCGGACTTCGCGGTTTATGCTGCGACAAAAGCGTATGTGAGCAGTTTTACGGAAGCTCTGAGGATAGAGCTGCAGGAGGAGGGTGTGATCGTGATGTCCCTGTGTCCCGGGCCGGTGAAAACGGGCTTTGGCGAGACGGCAAGACGTGAGGGGAATTCTGAGGGAATGCCATCCCACGCACTGTTCTATGTTCCGAAAGAGCAGGTGGTGGCAGAAGGGCTGCGCGGCTTGGACCAGGGGCGGGCCAGAGTTTTTCCAGGGCTCAAAATCGCTGTGGCGGGGCTATTGATCAGCGCCATACCACTGGTCGTTTTAAGAATGGTTATGGGGTGTCGTCCACGCAGAAGCTGAGATTGGTAAAACAGTTTCCTTCACAAAAAAATCCTCATCCTATACTGTTCAGGCGTGCGAAAACTATTACCTGCCACATTTCTTTCTCTTCTGGCTTTGTCATTGGTCCAATGCACCCCGATCGGGCCACCGACGGGCATCGCGGCACAAACCAAAGGCAAAATATCGAGTTCCGCATTGATGCGGGAAGTCCGCCTCAAAGTCGATATGGTGCCAAAAGGAACGCATGGGCGCAAGGTGGTGCGGCCTATGAAACCGCGTTACATCACGATTCACAGCACCCAGAATTTCACCGCTGGAGCGGAACGTCACTCGCTCGCACTCAAGCGCGGCGCACTGCGCTCCCCGAAAAGAAGGGGCGGGAACCGCATCGGATATCTTATTTGGCATTTCACCGTGGACGAGAAGCTCGCCATCCAGCACATGCCCACTTCCGAACAAGGGGAGCATGCTGACTTTGACGGGCCGGGAAACCGATACTCGATCGGAATCGAGATGTGCGAGGAAAGAGGCTCCAACAAGACGGCCACGATCGAAAGAACTGCCAAGCTAGCTGCAGTGCTAATGAAAAAACATGGGATTCCCTTGAAGAACGTGGTGCCACATTATCACTGGCCGAGACGGGGCAAAACTCCTGCCAATAAAAACTGCCCGCACTTTCTCCTGGATAACGGAAGGCCCGGTAAGAAATGGCGTTGGTTCCAGGCGAAGGTGAATTACTATTATCAACGTTTGGAATGAGTGGACCTACAGGAAAAGAAGCATCGTTCGGGAGTCCTGGGAATGATCATACGGTTCTTGAGCCGGGGATCAACTATGTGTGCCAGCGGTGCACGGCATGTTGCAAATGGCCGGGAGATGTCCGCATCGACGATGCAGATGTCACGAAGATCTCCAAATATCTTGGGATGGATGAACTGGATTTTCTGGGACAATACACCCGGCTGAGAACCAACCGGCAAGGGTTGTCGTTGCTGGAAAAGACAAATCACGAATGTATTATGCTAGAGGGAAATGCCTGTCGCATCCACGAGGTCAAGCCCAGCCAGTGCGCAGGATTTCCCAATAAATGGAATTTCCCGAATTGGCGCGATTTCTGCGAGGCAATTCCTGTTCCTGTAAGCACGATCTAGAGGCTGAAAAAAGCGCTCCAAAGTAAGATAGAAGTGGCCAGAACATACGTGATATGTCAAAAAAGATAGAGATAGATTACTATCGTCATTTTCCAACCCAGCCCACCCCATGGCCAAAAAAAACAACTCAGAAAACCCCCGGATTTTAATCGTAACGCCCGAAATTACCTACCTGCCCTCTGGAATGGGGAACATGGCTCAGCGCATGTCTGCAAAGGCTGGAGGAATGGCGGATGTTTCAGCTTCACTTGTCTCCGCGCTATTCAATCTTGGTGCGGATGTGCATGTCGCGATGCCTAATTATCGCAAGCTATTTCAAGGGGATGTGTTCAATCTCCATGAAAAGGAGCTGAAGAAGTATCACGAGGTCCTGCCGGAGGATCATATCCATCTGGCGGAGGACAGGATCTTCTACTACAGGGATCGTGTTTATAGCAGTCATTCGGATGAGGCGATGCGGATTGCAATGGTTTTTCAACGCGAAGTGATCAATCACATCGTTCCAAAAGCCCGGCCGGATTTGATCCATTGCAATGACTGGATGACTGCCCTGATCCCGGCAATGGCGAAACGCCGTGGGATTAAAAGTCTTTTCACTGTCCATAATATCCATACCAGACAGGCCTGTCTCTCACAGGCTGAGGACATCGGCATTGATGCCGCCGAGTTCTGGATGAATCTTTATTTTGCCGAAAATCCCGGAAATTATGATCACGCCCGTTCCCATGTGCCGGTGGATCTTCTGACTTCTGGTATCTTCGCATCACATTTCATCAATACCGTTAGCCCGCGCTTCCTCTGGGAGATCGTGGAAGGATGGCATTCGGTGGTGCCTTGGTCGGTGCGGCAGGAAATCCGTAACAAATATCATGCGGGCTGTGCCTCTGGCATTTTAAACGCACCGGATGCTTCATACAGCCCCAAAACAGACAATTCATTGGTGCGGAACTACGGCCCTTCCGATTTTTGGGATGCGAAACGTGCCAATAAGGAAGCTTTCCAACGAGAAATGGGCCTGGAGGCGAATCTTGATGCTCCTTTATTCTTCTGGCCTTCACGTCTGGACCCCATGCAAAAGGGGCCTCAGCTGGTTACGGATATTCTTTATCAGATGGTTTCTGACTACTGGGAAAGAGGAGTTCAGATCGCTGTGGTGGCAAACGGTCCACACGAAATCTATTTCAAGCAAATCATCGAAGAGTTCGAGCTGGGAAGCCGGGTGGCAATTGTGGATTTCAATGAACGGCTCTCCCGTCTGGGATATGCGGCGTCTGATTTTATGCTGATGCCTTCGCTGTTCGAGCCGTGTGGTTTGCCCCAAATGACAGCACCTATTTATGGCACTCTGCCCGTGGTTCACGGCACAGGTGGACTATACGATACCATCCGGCCAATGGATGTTAAGAACGCTTCCGGGAATGGCTTCCGTTTCAACGATTATGATCCGAATGCACTGCGCTGGGCGGTGGATCAAGCCATGGAATTCTACTCGCTCCCTTATGAGGCCAAGGAACCCCAGATCCGTCGTGTGATGGAACAAAGTGTCAAAGAGTTCAGCCATGAAGAGGTGGCGAGAAAATACATTGAGATCTACGAGGAAATGCTTGCCCGGCCATTGGTCGACGACTTACCGGGTGACGCGGCAACCAACCACGGATTGTCGGAGCCGGACTACTCGTTCCTTCCTGGATCGTGAAGAAGGCAAGGGGACAAGCAGCTTGTAAAGGGATGATCTGGCTCTACGCTCTAGAGCATGGAACTGGATCTTCTCGGTAAGCATGCGGATAGGGCGTATCCTATATTGGCATCGTTGGTCACACCGCGCCCCATTGCCTGGGTTACAACACTTAATGCTGATGGGAGCGTGAATGCTGCACCATTTTCTTTTTTCAATGTTTTCGGGGCGAACCCGCCGCTCGTCATCTTTGCTCCCGGCGATCGCGATGATGGTTCTCCGAAAGATTCGGCTATGAATAGCAAATGTGAAGGGGAGTTTGTCGTCAATATCGTCAGTGAAGAACAGGCAGAAACAATGGTGCGGACTGCTGCATCTCTCCCTTATGGTAGTAGCGAAATCGAAGTGGAAGAGATCGAAGTCCTACCATCTTCTCTAGTTAAAGCCCCCCGTATCGCCGCCGCTCCCGCTGCCCTCGAGTGCAAGCTACACTCGATTCAGGAGATAGGTAGCAATCGTCTGGTGATGGGCATCGTCCACAGAGTCCACATCAAGGACGAATTTTTTGATGCGGAAGCACTTCGTGTCCGGGGCGAAAAATTTCATCCAGTCGGCCGCATGTCGGTGCCGGATTGGTATTGCAGAACCGGAGATCTTTTTCAATTGATCCGGCCGGCTTGATCAAGGCGCGGATTCTTCGGACTTGGGGGCGGCAGGGACGGGCGTCTTTTTCGGTGAATCCGCAGCTAGCATGGTGGTCAATTCCGATGCCCATTTCGGAGCCGATTCATGGACGATATTTTTCTCGATATGTTCCAGCATGCGGACAGCGGCTCCACGTTCATCACCGGCTTTGAATTGATCGACCTCCGATTCCCACTGAAGGTCGGGAAGTACTTCCAGGATGAATTTATCGTATTCCGGTGTGTGCTCTCCGGATTTGAGCTTTTCTTCGGGTTTCAGTGTCCAATAATCTGCAAAAGCGGCTTCCATCTGCATACGTTTTGTCCAACTTGCGCGCAGTGCGCTGATTCGATCGCTACGGCGTAGCGGGGGAAGGATCACTTGATCGAAAACTTGCTTTAGTGCTGCGGGGGCCACAGGCCACTTTTCCGCCTTGAATCCATTGAGATCATAGGCGCGAGCAAAAACGCTTTCGGTCACTCCCTGTTGAAGCGTTCTGCGGTATTTCCCAAGGTCTTCTGCGTCGGCATAGATCGCATCCATCACCTTGCTTGCTTCCATGGATAAAACGTCCATATCCGCATCTTCGGAAGTTGATTCCAGAGTAAGCACCAACCAACGCAATTGTAATCTAAGTGCTGATTTGAAGTCGTTATCAGTGAGACGATCGGCGTTTTTACGTTTCCATTCACGAAAGTCACCGGACTTTTTGTTCATCTCATCGAAGCTGACCATTTCTTCACATCTGAGGTATAGCTCGAGAGCAGCATCATTGCTGCTCATGGCAGCCTTGTATGCCGAAAGGGCAGCCTTGTAGCGGGAATCGACCTTCGAGTTTGCTGCTTCGTGAATCTGTTCCAACTTTTCCAAAAGCGCTTCACGATCGACCTGGGTCAATATATCCGCGGATGCAATAGGAGCTGCCAAAGCAAGAAGGATGGCCGAAAATTGGGTTTTCATTTCGATAGGAATATCCGTTGTTAAGATTTACGCCAAGAAAGATTATGACTAAGTCTACTTGGTTGACTTAGGGTTCTTTGCATCTTTTATAAATCTTTCCAGCTCGGTGGCTAACTTTTCCAAACGCCATAGGGCTTCGGTGGAAGCGGGCGCTGGATCGAACCGGATTTGTTGGTGCAGGGCAACCGCCTCGGCGAGTTTTTCGGATGGGACGGGTGTGGGCAGTTTCAGCAACCATTCCGGATAACTTTCACCCGGGAGTCTGGCAGGAAGTAGTCTGCGGGCGCGTTTTTCCAGACTGTGCAGCGGCGTGACAATGCCTCTATCCGATGGCTGCCATATGGAATTTTTTTCCTTCAGGATCAGCTTGGAGCGCCAGAGTCTCAGTACGACGAAACCCATCACGGACAGCCCGAGCGTCCACATCACGATTGTTGCACGGAGCCGGTTTTCAGGTTGGTTTCTCCAAATGAAAAAATCTTCCCTGAAGCGCTGAAATCCATCTGTGAGCCAGCGTGATTCGGTCCCCCCGCTGGTCTCAACCGTAAGCCACAGGGGAGGAGTAGGATCGAAGTCCACCCATTCCTTCCGGGATTCGTTCCACACCCGCGTCCACGCATGGGCGTGGATCCCGCGGATAACATACTGGTTCCTGGCAATGTCCCGCTCCTGCACGGAGTAGCCTACGCAATAGCGGGAAGGCACGCCGGAAGCGCGTAGCAGAAGTGTGGCTGCCGTAGCGAAATACTCGCAATGACCGCGTTTGCTGGTCGTAAGGAAAGTTTCTATGGCGGAAGGGCGATCCTGATAATTCCGCGCCCGGTGAATCGTCAGATACTTTGTATATTGAAATTCCCGCGTGAACCATTGCCGCAATCTGGCGATTTTTGATTGGGCATCCGGAAGGTCGTTGAGGCCGATTTCCTCGACGATATCTTGAATCCCAGGGCTCTCAAAATCATCTACCGCCAGATCCTGTTCCCACGGCGGCGAATCGGGGGATTCGGAATCGTTCCACCGCACATTTCCCGCGATAATCGATTTTTTTGGGTAGATAACCACTGTCCCCAAGGGGTTGATTTCCGGGGTATCCATGTCGAAGTTCTGTAATGTCGAGGCATTACCGGGAAGAGGGAGCGGGTCTTCCGTCTGGGCCCTGCCACGGATCTGGAAACTGGGCAGAGCGGACCGGAGGTTGCTTTGAAGCATCTCCCTGCGGAGCATGAAAAATGGCTCTCCCTCTTCAAGCGCTAGCGCGGAAAGTTCCCTGAAATCGTCTTCACCGCTGATTTCGGCCTCGGGAATTTCATTTTTCCAGATTGTTCCCTTGTATCGGTTATAGGTCGTGAGACGTAATAATCGAGGGGGAGACTGGCCTTCGGCAGGAATGATCCGCCAATGCATTTCATTGGATTGCTTCAGCTGGCCGAGGGAACCGATGGCAGTCTTGTTCACCGTAGGGTTGGCGCTGGGATAGGCTCCGTTTTCGATGGATCGATTAGTCATCCATTTATAGAGCTTATTGAGGCCGATCTGCCCTGAGATACCGATCAGGCTTGCTGTAAAAACGATCACGACCAGTGCGAAAATACGGACCTTTACCCGCGAGAAAATTAGCCAACCCACCAGGATGACCAGGGCAGGGAAAAAGAACTTCCGGCCAGCGAAAACCCCTAGGGCCGATGCCGTGATTGTGCAGAGAAAGTAGAGGTTTCCGAAGTTGAACTGGATCACGGAATTTTCCAAACCTAGCTGCTGGTTTCTGCGGCGGTGCAGATCCGAGAAAAAGGAAAAGCTATTGAGCGCCATGGAATTGTTCAATCCATAGCTCTGGACAAACTGGAGCGGCAGAAGAAGAACCGGGAACCAAACCATCAGTTTTGGCAACGCCGTGTAGCGATCTCCGTCCAGCCAGATCAGAGCACCGGTAACGATCGTCAGAAGCATGGTGATTTTCCAGGCTCTGGAGCATCCCCGTTCACCGAAATTCCAGCGGAAACCCACCCAATTCGCTCCTTCGATGAATAGAGCGATGATCAATCCCAGGAAGCCATGATCCGTCATTGCTCCCCAGAAAAGCAAAGTGGCACCGAGCAATAGTCTCGGCGGAGGTAGAATGACTTTTTCCATAGAAGATCCCTGGTAGCAATTATATCGCAGCAGATAGTTCGCCGGGCAAGCGTAAGAGATCCCGCTCAACTTCGCCGGACTCCAACCAATACCCGATCAAGCCCTCCGGCGCGGGACCTGTCCCTATCACCAGCGGCACGGATACGACACCTGACTTCAGAAGCTTTTTCACAAAGTCCGCCCGCTGCTCGTCCCATCCATTGAGGACCAAAAGGCAGGATGTCATCTGTTCGCGGTGGCGAATGATCGTTTCAGATAAAATTTCGAATCGCGTGATTGTTTCGATCTTCACTCCGGCGAGCACTTCGAGGAGTTTTTCCGCCCGTTCCATTCCACGCCCTGCGGTGACGGTGTGAGCCTTTTCCGCGATGAACATCAGATCCAGAAGCGATTCGCTGTGATCCAGGCCAACGATAAAAGAAGATGCCACAGAAACCATTTCCTCAAAGACCGTGCTGTCCGGAGATCCCGCAAACGTGTCCAGAACCAATGCATACCGGGGGTAAAAATTGTCCTCGAGCTCCTTTACCATTGGCTTTCCGGTGTGTGCCCAGCTTTTCCAATGGATCAGGCGTAAGGAATCGCCGGGTCGATATTCGCGCAGTCCGACGAATTCTCCGGAGTTTCCAATCGCGTTACTGGTTTCTTCCCCACCAATGCGAAACGCCGCAGATCCAGGCATCCGCAGTGGCGGAAGACGATAGCGTTTCGGCAGGACGACGAGACGGGCGGGGGAGGTGGGGACCTTCCTGCATTTTTGAAAAAAGCCCAGGGGATCCGGCAAAAGCACGCGCAGATCGTGCATGGGAAAGACACCGCGCTGCTGGGGCAGGAGAGATAGCGCCAGGCGTTGTGTTTCGCCACGGCGGAGATCGATGAGATCTTTGCTTTCGTAGCTGATGAAACCGTGTTTCCGGGACATCAGCCACTGCCATCGATAATAAGCCATTGTGCGATCGAAGGCGTTGCGGGAATGTTCCTCCGGTTCGGGGATTTGGGCGAATTCCTCCAGCGAAGGGCGGGCGTCCGGCTGGGTCTGCAGGAGTCTTGCGCCCTTCAACCGGCGGCTTCTCAGGTTTTTCAATGTGACGGTATAACGTAAGGCCTCGCCGACTGTCGCATGCCTGGGCAGCTCATACATCGCACTTAATTTCGCATTCCGGAAAATCACCCACAGTAGGCTGATGAAGGCGAGCCCAAAGGAAAAGCAGAACATCTGATAGATGGCATTGCGGTGCTGGCCGATACTCATAAAGGCGGCAAAGATCACTGTGAGGATGATTGCTATCCCGGCCGGCCGTATTCGACGGGAAAACCAGTGCTGCACTGCATCGCCACGGTAATACGTCCAGTGCAGATAACGGAATCTGGTTTCCATCCTTTTCATCAGATAAGTCGTGATATTTTCAAGATGTCCGGAGTGCTGGTTAAACCGGAACAGTGGTCTTCTCGAGAATGTCTTCAACGATCATTCTCGCGTTGAGCCCGGAGTATTTTGACTCGGGAGCCAGCACCAGCCGGTGGGCAATGACATCGACGGCAACGGATTGGATTACCTCCGGAGTCACGAATTCCCTACCTTCAAAGAGAGAAATCACCTGCGAAATTTTCATCAGTGAGAGCGATGCGCGGGGACTTGCCGCGAGCTGAACCTCTGGAATTCCCCGCGTCCCTGCGACCAACGCGACCGCGTATTGGCGAAGCTCCGCGCTGAAGCGAATCTTCCGGGATGCGGCGGAGATTTCCAATATTTCCTCCCTTGATAGGACGGGACGAAGTGAATGCACCGGATGGCTCTCCGCTTGATCGGCGAGGATTCCGGCCTCTTGCTCCGCACTTACATAGCCCAGGCCGCATTGCATCGCGAAACGATCCATCTGGGCTTCTGGAAGTGGGTAGGTGCCCCGGAACTCGACGGGATTCTGCGTGGCAATGACGAAAAATAAGCCGTCCAAATCGTAGCAAACGCCTTCCACCGTTACCTGCCGCTCGCCCATCGCCTCCAACAAGGCGCTCTGGGTGCGCGGAGAGGCGCGGTTGATCTCATCCGCCAGCAAGATATCGGTGAAAACAGGACCATGATGGAACCGGAATTCCTGGGTGCGGGGATCCAGAACCGATACGCCTAGAATATCGGATGGCAGCAAGTCCGGAGTGAACTGGACACGTTTGAAATCCGCTCCCGAAATGGATTTCGCAATCGCCTTCGCCAAAGTGGTTTTTCCCGTTCCCGGATAATCTTCCAGAAGGACATGACCCCCTGCGAACATACATGAGAGCACTTTTCTAACCGTTGCTTCCTGCCCACGCACCACAGCACATACCGCCTGTTCCAACCGATTCGCCAATTCCGTTTCTCTCATGTTTATCGGGATAGACTCCACCTTATTTGCCGTGGATTCAATGCACATCTTCGAAAGATGTCGTTTCAGCGAAATAAAGTCCCGAGGCACTTTGAATCGCTATTTACTCCGCACTTCACAGCTTTCATCCTGCGGGTATGAGTATTATCACACAACGCGGAGATGACGGCCAAACCGATCTGATGTTTGGCCATAGGATTGCCAAAACTTCTCTGCGATTCATTGCACTGGGCACTATCGATGAACTGAACGCGGCCATCGGCCTGGCAAGGGCTTCAGATGGTGAGGGCAAACATACGGAGATCCTGGATCGGGTGCAGAACCTGCTTTTCGCACTCATGGGTCAGCTGGCATGTCTGCCCGGGGATCAGCAGAAATATCTGGAGAAAGGATACTCGAGCGTTACTGAAGCAGATCTCTTGTGGCTGACAGAAACCGCACATCATCTGGAGGAAAACGGAGTGAAATACACTCATTGGGCGGTGCCGGGTGCCGAAGGATCGCTGGCGCGAGCCCATCTCGATTTCGCCCGCACTGTAACGCGCCGCGCAGAGCGTTATGTTCTCGCTTTGCATGAGGATGGAGGCGAAGTCCCATCGGTGGTCCGCATTTTTCTGAATCGTCTGTCAGATCTTATGTGGATCCTGGCCCGCAGCCACTGATTGATCCTGTATATTCCAAAAAAATTGTAAAATGTCTGACAATATCCGCGTTCTAGTAGCTCCCAGCCTGGTGGCCCGGGCTGATATGTCCGATACCTGAGACACCTTTACCCATTAATAGAAATGAAGATTCCTTCTGTAGCATTGTCTGCCCTGTTCCCGTTGATCCTGGGCCTTGGAGCCATGCACTCGCGGGCGATGAGCGAGCGCCCGAATGTTATCCTGATCGTTGCCGATGACATTAGCGCCCGGGAATTTCCTTTCTATGGCTCCAGTAAATGGTCTGACGGGCGGCGTGCGAGAACACCGATGATGGATCGGTTGGCGAAGGAAGGTTGCTTTGTGGAGACAATGTGGGCGGCTACGATCTGTAAACCAAGCCGGGTGAGTCTACTAACCGGAACTTATGCGCATCAGAATAAATACTGGGACAACGGACATATCGGTGTCGATTGCAGGACAACCTACAGTGCCTACGAGAGTGCGCCGATCACACTTGGCAACATGAGTAGGGACGCGGGATACGCGAATCTTTGGGTTTCCAAGAACCACGTTTCGAGTGGTGGGGATGTCCTTAGTATGGGTTTCAACGAAGCGGTTTTTAATCCCGGCGAACCTGCGCGCCACCCGGCATGGAATCCTTTTGGCACACCAGATAAGAATCCGTATCCTCTTTTCCGGACATCGGATCCCAAGGACTGGGATCATGAGTCATTCTTTTTCTGGCCGGAAATGCAGTTGATCAATCATCCGGATCATCCTTCGGAGCCATTCAAGTTCGAGAAAACCAAAATCAACGATTACGCGCCGGATTTGGAAATGCAGCACGTTTTCAATTTTATCGATCGCTCCAGAACTGCGGAAAAACCATTCTTTGTGCTGCACACCCCGCATCTCGGTCATTTGGCAAAGGACTCTTCCGATCCCGAGTTCAAGACTGTATGGCCCGGGACACCGGTTATTGAGTGGAAAGATGGTGGCTATGTCCGCAAGGAGCCAAAATTCATCAAGCGTGCGGACGGCGGTTATGACAAAGTCAATATCACACCCAATGGGCTGGCATACCATATCGAGTATCTCGATTACCAGATTTGGCAGTATGTCACGAGGCTCGAAGAGCTGGGCGAATTGGAGAATACCGTGATCATTTTCAGCGCTGATAACGGCACCCAGGATAACGCTGGAAGATATGGCAAAGGAAAAGTGATCAGTCAGCAGGGGCAGCATGTGCCATTGCTTATCTATGCACCCGGGGTCAACGGCTTCGTAAAAGGGCGCCAGGCGATCTGCTCGGATTTCACTGATATTCTTCCCACGCTTGCAGAGATCATGCACTTCGAGTTCCCGGCAGATTATGAAAAGCTGGACGGAAAAAGCCTCTGGCCCTACCTCACGGGAAAGACTGATCAACACCGCGACTACATCTATTCGATGCGTCTGGAAGCACAGATGATACGGAATAACAAAGTCATGCGCGATGGCTATGGCACGTGGTATGACGTCAATAAACGTGCGGGAGACTATAACAGCTTTGCGACCTTGGACTCTCTTCCGGAAGGCGAATACAAAAACGTTCTATTGGCGGAAAAGGCGAAGCTCGAGCCCGAGCTAGCCAAATACAATCTCTACGATGTGGATTCGGAAGCTCCCTTGCCGCCAGCGGATGCGGACGGTGATGGAATCGCGGATTGGTTCGAGGAAAAATTTGGCAGGATGGATCCTGACGCTGATGACGATGGGGACGGTGTTAGCAATTACCTGGAGTATATTCATGGCGGGGATCCTTCGGATCCAGAACTGCCCGGTGAACAGCAGTTGCCGCATGTTATTGAAATCGCGGACGCCCAAGGAGAATACCTGGCCCTAGAGTTTGAACGTCTGAAAGAGCTCGGACCGGACTACTGGTTCGTAATCGAAGGCTCTTCCGATGGTATGGAATGGACCACGGATGGTGTCGTCCAGCAGCATACTGTTCGCTCCCTCGGGAAACAGACAGAGCGCGTTATCGCACGGATAGCCGCTGACAAGCACCGGGCTCTTTTAAAAGAACTCCGGCTGACAGTGCACAAACCGATCAAGCGCAAGCCGCGGAAGTTTGTTCATCTGCTAAAAAAGGCTGGGAAATAAGCTCAAACGGCACTCCTTCCGGAAAGGCACTGATTCATGCGAATCAGTGCCTTTTCAGTGTGGATTCGAGGTTCCAATCTGCTGCCGGCATGACTCCGGCTTACTCTCTGGAGGAAAAGTTCCTGCAACGGGTAATTCATCCAGTTGGAACGCTGTTTTCCGGATGGGAAGAGTGGATGGCCAAAAAAAGCCGTGAATCCGTGGCTACGTGTATGGCTGAAAATCAATAGATTGTGCGGAAAAGTCGCTCCAGCCTGCGTTGTCGGGCCTGGTTTTTCCAAGAGTATGGATGTGGCACGACTGATGCTTAGATTCGTATGAAGGTTTTTAATTTTGTTCACACTGAGCGGGAGACTGGAGCCTGAAAAATACGACTCAAGACTTATGAAATACACGACGAAAAATCTTATGCGAGGTCTGTTCACAGCTCTCATATCAGGAATCATGGTGAAAGCACAGGTGGGGGCGGAGCCTCTGAAAATCGCTTACTCGGATTGGCCAGGCTGGATTGCCTGGGAAATCGGCATCCAGAAGGGGTGGTTCAAGGAGGCCGGCGTGGATGTGGAATTTGCCTGGATGGATTACGTGGAATCCATGGATGCCTATGTGGCCGGTAAAGTTGATGCCGTCACCATGACCAACGGAGACGCACTGGTCACCGGCGGGACGGGAAAGCCATCTGTGGCAATCATCATCAATGATTATTCCAATGGAAACGATATGATTGTCGGCGCGCCCGGGATCGATTCATTGAAGGATCTCAAAGGGAAAAAAATCGGTCTTGAGGAAGGTTTCGTAGAGCATTTGTTGCTATTGAAAGGTTTGGAGAAGCTTGGGATGAGTCCGGATGATGTCACCATCGTGAACACACCCACCAATGAGACTCCTCAAGTGCTGCAGGCAAAAGCCGTGGACGCGATCGGTGCATGGCAGCCGAATTCCGGACAAGCTCTGAAAGCTCTGCCGGGCTCCAAACCGATCTTCTCCTCAGCTGATGTTCCGGGGATCATCTACGATGTCCTGGCGGTCTCTCCCGAAAGCCTCGATACCAGAAAGGCGGATTGGGCAAAAGTCGTGACAGTGTGGTATAAAATTTCCGACTTCATCAGGGATGAGGAGAATCTGGACGAGACCCTGGAAATTCTGTCCGGCCGGGTGGGTGTGAAACCGGAGGAATACGAGCACTTCCTCAAAGGCACTTATATTCTCAGTCTTGAAGAAGCACTCGAGCGCTGGGAAGACAAAGAGGGTCTTGGCTCGATCTATGGTTCCACGAGGATTGCCAATGAGTTCAACCTCAAGTTCGAGGTATACGACAAATCCCAGGATGCAGCAAAATACCTCGATCCATCGCTGACGAAAGCCTTCGCCGCTTCCCAAAAGTCCGAGTGATCCCCTGAAACAGGGCGGGAGAGCACCTGGACTCTCTCCCGCCTTTCCCTCTCCGCATTCATCCCGAATCAACACCTCTATGCCTTCGAAACGTATTTTCTCCGAGTGGTTCCGCATCCGGCGTGAACTTCCGCAAGGGAAACGAATGATACTGACGATCATTTCATTCTGTTTTCCTGCGATTCTATGGTGCGTGGTTTCCTACGTGCCATGGATTTGGCACCCGGATATGAAAATTACGGTAGCTGCATCGCGGGATGACGTTGCGACGGTCTTCACTGCCGGAGATCATGTCAGCAAGGAATACTTTCCCAAATATGTGGAAGACATCCGGACCGAGAATGCGGAGTTGAAGGAAGGTTCGAAACGGAAGAATCAGAAGCTCCTTCGCCAACTTTCACCCTTGGCGATCGAGGCTGGATGGATTGCTGCCGATGAGGCACAGAATGATGAAAAAATCTACCTGCTATGGCAGGATCTGGCCACCGGGAAACGGAAACTTCCAGCTCTCAACGAAGAAAATCTCGAAATCATCCGCGCAAACTGGGCGAAACTTTCGGCAACTTCTCCGACGTTTTCCTATAAGGCCCTGCCGGATGAGCCGTTGCTAAAACTTATCCCACAGGGAAAGCCAGCGAATCCCTCCTACCTCCCGGCTCCTGACGAGGTTTTAAAAACCGGCTGGAAGAGCTTCACCACGCCGCCGCGCAATGAAGGTGCAACGATGGGTGAGCGATATAGGAGTTCCCTGAGTATCATTTTCCGCGGCTTTCTATGGGCCTGTCTAGTCGGCGTTCCGGTTGGGATTTTATGTGGGACCTACAGTTTTTTCTCCAATCTGTTCGAGCCATTCACTGACTTTTTCCGCTACATGCCGGCTCCGACTTTCAGCACATTGCTTGTAGCGGTTCTATTGGCGGACGATGCTCCAAAAATTGCCCTGGTGTTCATCGGCACGCTTCCGCACATGATTCTGATGATCTCCAAAACCACACGATTACTAGATCCATCGTTGTTGGAGGCCGCACAGACACTGGGGGCAAAGCCCGGCCAGATGATTGGGCGGGTGGTTCTCCCCGGGATTATGCCCAATCTTTACAACGATCTGCGGATACTTCTCGGGTGGGCATGGACGTGGCTGGTGATCGCAGAGCTAATCGGCGTGAAAAGCGGTCTGACCGAGGTCATTGAGACACAAGGGCGCTTCCGGAATTTCGATCAGGTTTTTCCAGTCATTATTCTCATCGGGATCACAGGATTTGTCACAGATCAGATCCTCGCATGGCTGCACGGCATTCTTTTCCCATGGGCAGGCACCTCCGGCAGAATTTCCAGGGCAGTGGCAAGTTTCGTCACATGGCCGGTGCGGACGGTTGCCCAAGGTGCCCGGGAAAGAGTCCTGGCAGACGAGCTCGAGCGGGAAGCAAGATACATAAATTTTAACACGGAAAATCCAACGACAAAACCATGAGCAACATAACAACCATACCCTCGTATCTCGATCAGTCCCCGGAAGTTGCGGCTCGTTTTGGGAGGCTTGTGGAGCGTCCTGTCGCTCTGGAAGTCAAAGGTCTGACCAAACGTTTCGAGTCCACCCGGGGAATCGTCACCGCGCTGGATGATGTTTCATTCTCTGTTCACAAGCGTGAATTCACTTGTGTGATCGGGCCGTCAGGCTGTGGAAAGTCCACTCTGGTGAGAATCCTTGCAGGTCTGGAGACTCCGACTTCCGGCGAGGTGCTGGTGGAAGGTAAGCCTGTTTCAGGACCTGGTCCGGACCGGGGAATGGTTTTCCAGGGCTATACGTTGTTTCCCTGGCTTTCGGTGAAGGAGAACGTGATGTTCGGTCCGACAGTTTCCGGAACTTCCTCGGTGGCTGCGGAGCGGGAGGCGCGACAATGGATCGAACTCGTCGGATTGAGTAAATTTGAGAATGCATATCCGCATCAGCTTTCCGGTGGGATGAAACAACGGGTGGCAATCGCCCGTGCCCTGGCAAACCAACCGCGCGTGCTTTTCATGGATGAGCCCTTTGGCGCTCTTGACGCGCAGACCCGCGCGGAGATGCAGGCATACCTTCTGGAGATCTGGAAGAACGTGGATATCACAGTTGTCTTCATCACCCACGATCTGGATGAGGCGGTTTTCCTCTCTGATAGGATCCTGGTCCTCGACGCAAATCCCGGACGTGTCCGGGAGGTTGTGGAAGTGCCCGTGCCGCGCCCTCGTTCGAATCAACAGGTCTTCGATCCGACCTTTGTAGCTACCAGAAAACACATTGAGCACCTTATTCATCCGCCGGGACGCGAGCAGAAGGAAGCACCGGTATTACGTTTGGCGAAGCCGGATCCTGATGTGATCTGAGCCCTGCCAAAACGGAATAGATCTCCAGCGGGAGAATTACACACATTTCTAAACTACGATTTCCCCCGTAGCAGGGAGAATTGCTGCATAATCGAATCATACTTTTACAACGAAACTTATGAAAATGACTGAAGAAAAAATGGCTGAGGCAAAATCTCTCAAAGAGGAATTGAAGGCAAAAGGAGTGAAATACTGCGTTGGCGCATATGTGGACATCCACGGGGTGCCAAAGGGAAAATTTGTCCCGATCGATCACTTTGAGCATTTTGCCGCAGGCAGCGAACTCTATACCGGATACGCACTCGATGGATTGGGGCAGAGGCCAAACGACGATGAAATCGCATCCGTGCCGGATCTTGACGGTTTGATCATTCTACCATGGAACAAAGAGGTGGCATGGTTCCCAGCGGACAATACCTTTCACGGGGAGCCGTATGAGATCAATACCCGGGTGGCTCTCAAGAAGCAGCTCGCAAAGGCACGGGAGATGGGCTTCGGGATGAATCTCGGTATCGAGTGCGAGCTATTTATTCTGAAGCACAACGAAGATGGGACGCTGGAAATCCCCAACGAGGATGATAACCAGAAGAAGTCCTGCTATGATGTGAAACGCTTTCTGGATCGTTACAAATGGATCGATAAGGTATCCACCACGATCAACGATCTCGGCTGGGATCTTTATTCTTTGGATCACGAGGATGCCAATTCCCAATTTGAATTCGATTTCAATTACTCCGATGCGCTCACGATGTGTGACAGGTATATTTTCTTCCGTTTGATGGCCAAACAATATGCAGCCGAGGAAGGGCTTCTGGCTACTTTCATGCCCAAGCCATTTGCGGATAAAACAGGGAGCGGGGCACATTTCAATATGTCACTCTTTGACAAGGATACGGGCGAGAACCTGTTCAAATGTCCGGTCGAAGACGACCCGCGTGATCTAGGAATGACGGAGCTGGGCTATCAGTTTATCGCCGGTATCCTGAAGCACGGACCGGCACTCTGTGCGACATTTGCCCCTACGGTGAACAGCTACAAACGTCTCGTTAGAAAAGGGCTGATGTCCTACTACTCGTGGGCTCCCGTTTTCAATAGCTTCGGGAAGAACAATCGCACAAATTCCGTGCGGGTGCCGATGGGTGGCGGTCGATTCGAAAGCCGGAATGCAGATGCCGCCTGCAATCCATACCTGGCTGCGACATTGGCTCTGGCGGCTGGCCTTGAGGGAATTCGTGAAAATCTCGATCCCGGACCTGCCATCGAGGCGAATCTCTACGAATTTACTCCCGAGCAGCTTGCTGAGAAGGGCATTTCCGAACTTCCAAGAACATTGGATGAAGCTGTTACAGCCTTTGCGGCAGATCCATTCGTGACCGAAGTTCTCGGCCAGGAATTACGCGATGAATTCATCAAGTATAAAAGCGAGGAATGGAGACAATATCATCAAAGTGTCAGCCAATGGGAGATCGATACCTATGCAAAGATGTATTAAAAAGAATTTACCATGGATGCCGTAATAATTGAAAATTTCGCATGGCCGGAGATCGAGAAGCTGCGTGATGAGAACGGCGGCTTGTTGATGCTGCCGATGGGTGCCACCGAGCAGCACGGACCGCATCTACCCGTTGGGATGGATACGCTTCTTGTGGAGAAAGTTTGTGCCGCAGCCTCCGGCAGGACAGGCGCGCCGGTAATGTCTGCCCTCCGGTATACCGTCTCGCAGGGACATACACCGAAGTGGCCGGGAACGTTTTCCCTAACCCATGGGACCTTCATCACAGCTCTGCACGAGCTTGCATCGTGGGCGGCTGCCACGGGTTGGAAGCGCTTGCTCCTTGTTAACTCACATTTTGGAAATGATGCGGCCGCACGGGTGGCGGTCGATCAAATACGGCTGGAATTTTTGGGGAGACTTCAGATCGGGCTGGTGCATGTGTTTGAGACTGGATCCGGAGTTTGGGATGCCTACACCAGTGATGCGGACGATCTTCATGCGAATCGGGCAGAAACATCGCTGATGTTATATCTCTATCCGGATTTGGTAAGAATGGATCGATTGGCCGGGAGCGATGACGAAGACCGCACAAGGAATACCGTATTTTCCTATCCAGTCGCGCAGACAAGCTTGAACGGCGTCACCGGTAAGCCTTCTGCCGCGACGGCGGAGGAGGGCTCCGAACTTTTTGAAAAAATGGTCGATGGTCTATCTGATTTATTAGTGAAAGCACGAACCGAGAATCCACCATTGCCGGAAAGTGAGTGGACCGGCTTGCCGCAAGTGAAATATAGTTGAACGATGAAAACGCTTAACGGTGGGTGTCTTTGTGGATCTGTGAGATTTTCGATTTCCCCGCTAGCTTTGCAGACAAGTCTTTGCCAGTGCGAGGACTGTCGTAGAGCCAGTGGAGCACCTGCCGTGGCGTGGACATTTTCCGTTCCAATTCATTGGACTGAAGCAAGGGGAAACCGAAATTGATATGGTTTGCAGGGCGGGAACGTAGTTTCTGCGGAGATTGTGGGACATCGCTGATGTTTTTTGATCCGGCTATACCGCACTTGTTTGAGGTCAGCACATGTGGTCTTGACTCACCGGATGATTTTGCGCCGAAAGATCCATGTAGGATTGGGGATGAGGTGAAATGGAATTCAGCTATCCCACATCTACTCCGCTACACGGAGTTTGCACCGATTCCGGATTAAGCATTGGGCTTTGGAGCGTCTGTCATGCCGTTTTCCAGGAGATTCCGGTGATGGTCCAAACCTGTGGCATTGAGAACTTTCTGTAGAAGGCTCGCCAGCTGAAAGGCTTCTTCCTCACTAAAATGCTTCGCAAAAATATTGTCGATCAGGGGCTTGTAGACTGCCCAGGTTCGATCGAGAGCCTTCCGTCCTTTTACGGTAAGTTTCACGCGAAAAACGCGACCGTCATGTTCCGATTGCTTTCGCGTTACCAGACCACAGGCTACGAGCTGCGTGACTCTTCTCGACATACCGCTATTGCTGAGAAGGACAGCTTCCGCGAGTTCGCTCATGCGTAGCGTCTCGTTTTCCGCTTCGTTCAGGGTGAGGAGAACATCGTAGTCATCAAATGAGAGTGCCCCCGCCGATATGAGCTCCGTATCGATTTGCCGGTAAGCATGGGCGTGGACAGTGAGCAGCATACGCCAGGCAACTTGGCGCGGATCTGTCTGGGTCGTAGTGGGGTGCGAGCGGACTATAGACATGGAGTTATGATAGATGGGACTTTGTTCCTTTAACTAGGAAGAATTGTGGAACGACTACAGAATAATTTATTTGCGAGTGCAAATAAATGATCGATTGGCACGGCCATTGCTGGATTTGATCGTAGTTTGACTGGGTCTCATCTATGAAAATTTCACCTATATTAGCCAGTATGGCCTCGCTCGTGGACATGTCCGCAAGGATGGGAGAACGCGGGAAGAAATCGATGAAGCGGCCTTCCTTTTTCGAGTTCAAAAGAAAGATAGGATTGGGCGGTCGCGTGGGTTTGGGAGTAGGAGCCTGGTTTGTTTTTCTTGCTGTGTGGCAGGTCGTTTCTGTCAGTGGTATTGCGGATCCAACTTTGTTCCCATCACCAGGGCGGGTGCTTGAGGCTTGGGTAAATTTGTTCACCGAGCGGGAATTCGGAGCGGATGTCATCCAGAGTGTCCGACGGATTTTTCTTAGTTTCGGGATCGCTGTGGCAATCGCTTTGCCACTCGGTATTTTCATGGGGGCGTTCACTCCGGTGGAAAGCTTTCTCAACGCGCTGATTTCCCCATTTCGCTATTTGCCGGCACCATCTTTCGTGCCGCTTCTGCTTATGTGGTTGGGGACCGGAGACTCTCAGAAAATTGCGCTGTTGGTGATCGGCGTGGTGTTTTTTTTAATCACGCTTTTCATGGATAATACCAAGTCCGTGCCAGTGGAACTGGTGGAATGCTCACGGACATTGGGAGCGGGTAAGTTGACTGTTGTGCGGAAAGTTTTACTACCTGCGGCGATGCCACTTTATGTGGATACCGCGAGGCAAATGCTGGCAGTCAGTTGGACCTATCTGGTCATCGCGGAGATCGTGGCCGCCACAGATGGCATCGGCGCGATGATGATGAGAGCGAAGCGATTCGTGCAGGTCGACAGCATCATGGCAGGGATTCTGACGATCGGCCTGCTCGGTTTGATTTCCGATTTATTGATCCGTCTGATCCACAAAAAAGTTTTCAAGCATCTACATGAATAAACGTTCAAAAATATAAAATAATATGAAACTGAAATTATTAGCAATGATGGCTGGTGCGGCGATTCTCTCCGTAGGCTGTAAGGATAAAACAGCAGGTAATCAAACGGATGACGGTAAGGAAATCGTCAATGTATCCCTTTTTTCCTGGCCGGGATATGCGTTCTGGTTCGTGGCAAAAGAGAAGAATCTCGTGCCGGAGCTGGAAATGAATATTTCCATTATTGAAGATCCATACGAGAGCTTCGCGCAAATGGCCGCCGGCCAGTTGGACGTGACATCATCGACTGTGGAATACGGTCCTATCGCCGCGGATCAAGGTGTTCCTGTGAAAATGGTCGCATACACGAATCCATCCTACGGCACGGATAAGATCATTTTCGGCCCATCGGTGCAGACCGCGGCGGATCTGAAAGGCAAGCGAGTTGCCGTTCTCGAAGGCGGACTGACACAGATTTATATGGGAATCTGGTTGGAGGAAAATGGTGTGAAATTCGATGAAGTAGAATACACGAATGTCATTATGGACGATGCCGTAGCTGCAATGGTTAGCGGCTCGGTCGCAGCTGGTGAATTTTGGGAACCGTTTGGCGGAAAAGTGCTTTCCACGCTGAAAGGATCCAAAGTGATGGCTACTTCCCACGATCCGTATTTCAAGAAAACCGCACTATTGGGGGATGGGATGTATATGAGTGGTTCCTTTCTGGAAGACAGGCCGAAGGCTGCGGCCCTGGTGATGAAGGCTTATTTCGCAGGAGTGAAATACTGGAAGGAAAATCCTGATGAAGCGAATGAGATTATGGCGAAAGGTCTCGGTTTCACTGTGGAAGATGTCGTGACGGTTATTGGTGCTGATGGTAGCTCGATTGATGGTGGGATCTATCCGTTCAATCTCGAAGAAAGCGCGCGTTTTATGGGTGTGATGGATGGCGAGCCTCCATTTGGATCCAACAATGAAATCACCAACCACTGGAATCTTACCACAGAATGGTGGCTGAAATTCGGACAGGTCAAAAAGGCCCATCCGATGGAGGCCGGTATCGATCTAGCTCCTCTGGAAGCTGTCGTGGCCGGGGTCAACTAACACTTAATTCAATCATTCAATGATGAGTCCATGTCAGCCAAATGACGCGGGGGAGTCATCCCGGGAGCCAAGAATGATCGAAATCCCAGCCGGGAGCTTCGTCATGGGTGGCGTGGAGCAAGACAAATTCGTCACAGAAATCGAGTTACCGCTACACTACGTGGAAGTGCGGGAGAGTTTCCTGATGTCGGAAACACCGGTCACGAGGTCTCTCTGGCTAGAGGTGATGGGGAGTTTACCTGCGGGAAATATCCCGTATCTAGATGATGCCGCGCCTGTCGTGTGCGTGAGTTTCCATGATGCTTTGGCTTTTTGCCGGGAGTTGGGGGCGGGTTACCGTTTACCGACTGAGGCGGAGTGGGAATACGCTTGTCGGTCAGGCAGTTCCACGATCTTTCCCGGATGCTCCAATATCTCCACCGGCGATGCGAATTATCTCTATGATGAGTTCGGATTCCAGGTGGGAAAAGGGACGCCGTGTCGAGTGAGATCCTACGGGAGAAATGCTTTCGGATTGTCCGATATGATCGGGAATGTCTGTGAGTGGGTGATGGATTTGTGGCACCCGGGATTCGCCACGGCGCCAGCCGATACTACTGCATGGATAGTAGGAGGTAAAAAAGGATGCCGTGTGGTCCGAGGCGGTGGCTGGGATCATTTGCCGCGGGTTCTCCGGGCTTCGTGGCGTGATTGGGCGCCAGAGAATGCGCGGTGGGACAATCTCGGACTGCGAGTGGTAAAAGATTTTTAAGGTGAAATTTAATGAAAGCAAAATTATTCAAAACAGTTTGGGGTCACGATGGTATGTTTCCAGAGGCAGTGGGATTAGCCATAGAGGCAGATTTCCAAGGAATCGAAGCACCGGCACCTGTCGATAAAGTCGAGCGAGCGGAGTTCTTTTCCGAGCTTTCAAATGGAGGGATGGATTGGATTGCTGAAGTGAGCACCTGCACGGCATCCGGAGTATTCGTTCCTGTCCCTGGAAAGACCGCGGAGGAGCACCTTGCCTCCTTGGAGGAGGGAATTCTCCGTAGTGTGGAGGGGAAACCACGGTTTGTGAACACCATGGGCGGCTATGATGCCTGGAGTTTCCGCGAAGCGATGAAGTTCCACGAAGGGGTTTTGACGCTGGAGGAGCAGTATGAAATCGGAATTTCAGTGGAAACTCATCGGGGACGATACAGCCATAATCCGTGGTTGATGCGGGAGATCCTACTGGAGTTACCAAAGTTGAAGCTGACTTGTGATTTCAGCCACTGGTGTGTGGTTACTGAGCGGCTTATTCTGAACGAGGAGCCAGAGATTCTGAAGCTGGCTGCGCAACATGCATATCACATACAGCCGCGCGTCGGGTATTCACAAGGGCCGCAAGTCCCGGACCCCCGGGCACCGGAGTATCATTATGCACTTAGCGCGCACGAAGCGTGGTGGGATGTCGTCTGGAGCTCAATGGAGAAACGTGGGTTTGAGGAAGTGACAATGACCCCCGAGTTCGGGCCGGATGGATACTTGCAGGCCGCACCTTTCACCTGTGTGCCGGTTGCAAATCTTTGGGATGTGAACCGCTGGATCGGCAACAGGCTGAGAGAGCGGTTTGAAATAAAATACAATCGATAATAAAAAAATACTATGAATACAGTAATGGACTTGGCGGGAGAAAATACGATGAATCAAGAACTCTATGCAAAGGTGCTGGAGACAGCTGCGAAACCACGTGAGCGGGCGGAGTCAATGCCGCCGGATCTATATACAAATCCGGATTTCATGGATTTTGAGAAGAAAGAGATTTTTCAGAAGGATTGGATTTCCCTCTGCCATGTATCGCAGCTTTCTAAAGCAGGAGACTTTGTCAGGGCTGATGTCGGCGGGGAACCGATGCTGGTAGTGCGTGGAAAGGATATGGAAATTCGTGTGGTTTCCAGAGTTTGCAGGCATCGTGGAATGGATGTGATGCCGAGTGGCTTTGGCCATCCTGATGAGGGTAACAAGCGCGTGATTCTCTGCCCATATCATCTCTGGAGTTACGACTTGGCCGGAGAAATGATCGGAGCACCAGAGATGCAGAAAGCGGAAGGCTTTGATCGCAGCGAGGTCTGTCTGCACAATTATCGGAGCGAGATCTGGGAAGGATTTGTGTTCGTAACGTTATCGGAGGATGTGCCGCCGATCGCGGAAAAATATGCGCGTTTCAAAGACGAATTCGTCGGTAAATGGAATATGTCGGATGCGGAGCTGGTGTGGTCGCAGCATTGGGAGTGTGATTTCAACTGGAAGATCCTGTTGGAAAATTTCATGGAAGCCTACCATCATCTAGGTGCTCATATGAAAACTCTGGAACCATTCCTGCCTGCAAAAGGCTGCTGGACCGAACCTTTCG
Organism: Luteolibacter algae; assembly: GCF_042683045.1. Taxonomy (NCBI): domain Bacteria; kingdom Pseudomonadati; phylum Verrucomicrobiota; class Verrucomicrobiia; order Verrucomicrobiales; family Verrucomicrobiaceae; genus Luteolibacter; species Luteolibacter algae. Next base: position 199,278 of record NZ_JBHUIT010000008.1, read on the forward strand.
ATCCCGAGTTTTCAGCAATGCATTTGCCTCTTAAAGCTGAGATGCAGGAGAATATCAAAGCGACTGGTGATGCAGGCACGCCGTTTCCTGTTTTCCCTGGATTGGAAGAAAAGGATTTGCTGGAATGGGGTGTCTATCTTGGTTTCCCGAACTTCCTGCTATTTACTGCACCGGATCGTATTTACTGGTATCGACTGCTGCCTACGGGACCGGAGACCTGCACATTGATGACGACCATGATCGTCTCGAAGGAGGCGAAGAACATGGAGAATTACGATGAGATACGTAGCAAGGAAGTGAAGGGTGGTATCGCTTTCCACATGGAAGATATGGAGGTCTGTGCCGCGACTCAGCGTGGAATGCGGTCGGTCTCATACAAGCAAGGTCGCTTGAGCCACCTGGAAGAGCCGATCTGGCATTTCCAGAAATACATGGCTGAGAAGATCAAGGCGGCGAAATTGGGATAAATCCATCCGTGCTTTGACCGAAGCGGATATGCGCTGTATCGGAAGTAATGTTTCGGATACATGCGCTGGGTAAGATTATTCTCATGACGGTAGGATTATCCTTGTTACCTTCATGCGTTGCTACGGGGTATAAGGTTCGCAGAAATGTGGCCTATGCCCAGAGCGATTGGATGCAATTGAACGAAGGTGATCTGTATCAACCGAAAACTTCCGGTCGGAAACCTGCCATCCTGCTGCTTCACGGGGATGGTAGAATTGGCGATGACGGCCGCTGGCAGATGGCGGGGATCGCCCGACGCTTGGCACAGCGGGGATACGTCGTTTTCAATGCCACCTACCGGATGGCGCCGGATTGGACCTATCCGGCACCTCTTGTTGACGCTCGCGCTGCGCTGCGGTGGATGAGAGACCATGCGGATGAAAACGGTATTGATCCCAATAGAATCGGAGTTTTCGGCTATTCGGCCGGTGGCTATGTCGGGATGTTGACCGCGATGAAGGGGGAAGCGGATGTAAAGGCCGTGGTCGCGGGGGGAGCGCCTTCCAATCTGACCTACTACGCGGGAGGAGATCTTATCAGGAATTTTCTCGGCGGTAGAGTGGAAGATATTCCGGAGAAATATTGGGAGGCTTCTCCAGTGAACGATGTGGGAGCAGGCAGCCCGCCAGTTTTTCTTTATCATGGGGAAAAGGATACACTGGTCAGCCCTGACCACTTGCTGGAGATGGAAGACAAATTGGTCGAAAACGGTGTCCCGCATGAGGTTTTCTGGATACACGGGAAAGGACACATTGGCGCATTTCTCTCTCAAGGCAAAGCGCTCGCGGCAGCGATGGAGTTCCTTGATAAGCACCTGAAATAACCGGATCGGAATTGGTTCGGTATGAACTAATTAAAAAAACTTCATATTGGCCTACGGATTGCTTTTCCGTCGATGTGGCTAACGAATCAAGTGAAGGTTTAAAACGGGTAACCGTCTCCATGGCGGAAGACACGTTCAGGGCGCTGGATCGTGTGGTGACTGAGCGTGGCTTCGATAGCCGCTCCCAAGCGATCTCCGAGATGATTCATGCCCATGCGGCTGAGCATCTGGGGAAAATTGGCACCGAGATCATGGCTGGGACGCTGAGCCTGGTTTATGACGAATCCAAGAGCAGTCTCTTGAGAGACCTCTCGCGCATCTGCCGGGAGCATGTCCACGAGGTAATATCATCACAGCATGTATTGCTGGAGGAGGAGCATGTTCTCGAGGTGATCCTGATGCAGGGACCTGCGCGGAGATTACGGGAAATCACCAACAAACTTATCACCTGCAAAGGGGTGAAGAGTGCGAATCTGACGCTGAGTCCGCACCTGATGCCACCGCTTCATGCCAAGGTTGCCAACCCCCAATGACTTTTTCCGACATGAACAAGATATATGAAAAGAACCTGCAGGGAGCGGGGATGTGGTCCGGTGTGATACGCCGGGGGAAAGTATTAAAGCTGACCGATCTGGAAGGCGGAGCAAATCTGGGAATGATGTTATATAATCATCACGAGCGCACGGAACGCTACAACATGCCGGATACCCTGAAAGGGCAGCAGGTGTTTTATCTCACGCAGGGGATATGCTTGCATACAGATATGGGGCGGATAATCGCATCAATCATCAAGGATACCGTTGGCTGGCACGATACCGTTTGCGGCACGACGGATGCGGCTGAAGTGAAAGCCAAATACGGTGAAAAAACCTATCAGGAAGCTCACAATCACTGGTATCGCAACGGCGCGGAATGCTTTCTCATCGAGTTGGCAAAGCATGGGCTCGGCGAGAAGGATTGGCAGCCAAATGTGAATTTTTTCAGCAAGGTGACCAGTGACGAAGACGGCAAACTCAGCTTTACGGAAGGAAATTCCAAGGTCGGGGATTTTGTCTGCCTGCGCATGGAAATGGATGCGCTCGTGGTGATGAATATTTGTCAGCATCCGCTTGATCCTAGTCCGCAATATCAGCCGAAGCCTGTGCTGATGGAGGTCTTTGAAACGGTAGATCCCGTAGCTGAAGACGATGAGTGCAGGTGCTCGCATCCGGAAAATGGTCGGGCATTTATCAATACGGAAAACTATTACAAACTTGGGATTTAGTATGAGAGAGAGCGAACAAATTGTAAGTGCCGCAGGTTATAGATCCGTGATCGGTGCGGGAGATTATTGGTGGAAGACCATTCGTGCGGGAGAGATTTTCCGGATTCATGATCTGGAGGGGAACCAAGCGGCGGACACACTGTTTTACAAAGCTGGCGATCTTTCTGAGAAATACAGCGCGAGCGATACCATCAAAAAGCAGGGTGGGTTGTATCTCGGCGATGGCTCCCAATTGATTTCCAACCGGGGAAATGTTCTTCTGGAAATCCTAGCAGATACCTGCGGCCGCCATGACACATTGGGCGGAGCATGTTCACGGGAGAGTAACACGATGCGGTATGCTCTGGAAAAGGAGCCGATGCATGCCTGCAGGGATAGTTTCATCCGAGGGGTGCAAGAGATGGGAGGCGGCAAGGCGGACATCACCTGTAATATCAATTTCTTCATGAATGTCCCTGTAACTCCCGAAGGTGGTTTGAAGTTTGAAGACGGGATTTCCGCACCAGGAAGATACGTGGAAATGCGGGCGATGATGGATGTGGTGGCACTCATTTCCAACTGCCCGCAGTTAAATAATCCATGCAACGGATGGAATCCGACACCGGTGGAAGTCTTGATCTGGGAACCATAAGCAAACGGTCTGAAACTTAGCGGAAATACTATATATGTTTAAAAAGGTTTTAATAGCGAACCGTGGTGAAATCGCGGTGCGGGTAAGCCGGACGTTGCGCGATCTGGGCGTCGAGGTTGTCGCGGTTTATTCGGAGGCGGACATAGAGGCTCAGCACGTTCTGGAGGCCGATGAGAAATATCTGCTCGGCGCGAGCCCGGTGGATCAAAGTTATCTGAATGTCGAAAGGCTCCTGGAGATCATCCGGCAAAGCGGTGCGGAGGCTGTTCACCCTGGATATGGGTTGCTCAGTGAAAACGCGGATTTCGCGGAGAAATGTGAAGAGCTCGGCTGCCGCTGGCTGGGACCTGCACCGGAATCCATGCGGAAATTTGGCCTGAAACATACCGCGCGGGAGATAGCGGTTGCAGCTGAAGTTCCCCTTTGTCCGGGCACTGGACTCGTGGCCTCGCTGGAAGAAGCGATTGATGAATCAAAGGAAATTGGTTTTCCGCTCATGCTGAAAAGCACAGCGGGTGGTGGCGGGATTGGTATGCAGGTTTGCGCCGACGAACAGGAATTACGGGAAGCTTTCGAAAAAGTAGTGCGACTGGCGAAGGCAAATTTCGGTGAAGCCGGAGTCTTCCTCGAACGTTTCGTGGAATCGGCACGCCATATCGAAGTGCAAATTTTCGGTGACGGGGAGGGTCGTGTGCTGGCGCTTGGCGAGCGCGATTGCTCGGCACAGCGTAGAAACCAAAAGGTGGTAGAGGAGACTCCGGCACCAGGCCTGACAGACAAGATGCGGGAAGAGCTGTTTTCGGCAGCAGTCCGTCTCGGGGAATCCCTTAAGTATCGCTCGGCTGGCACTGTGGAATTCCTTTTTGATAAAGTTCGTGAAGAGTTCTATTTCCTGGAGGTAAATACCCGTCTACAGGTTGAGCACGGCGTTACAGAACTTGCGACTGGGGTGGATCTGGTGGAATGGATGGTAAGGCTGGGAGCAGGAGATAATCCGATCGATGGAATCGAGAAAATCGATGCCACAGGTGCGGCAATGGAAGTCAGGGTATACGCGGAAGATGCTGCGAAAAACTTCCTTCCGAGCGCGGGACTGATCACTGAAGTGAAATTCCCTGAGGGGGTTCGCTGTGATGGATGGATTGCCGCCGGCACAGAGGTAAGCACCTTTTATGATCCGCTATTGGTGAAAATCCAGGTAAAGGCGGGAAATCGTGACGAGGCTCTTTCAAAGATGAGCGATGCTTTGGAAGCGACCCGTATTGGTGGCATCCGGACTAACCTGGATTATCTGCACCAGATCGTTACCAGTGAAGATTTCCGAGCAGGCGGCGTGAGCACCAAATGGCTGGAAAGCTTGGCTTATAAAGCACGAATTATCGAGGTGCAAAAAGGTGGCACTATGACCACGGTGCAAGACTGGCCCGGGCGTCTCGGCTACTGGGATGTGGGAGTCCCGCCATCCGGCCCGATGGATTCCCTGGCATTCCGTTTGGCGAATCAATTGGTAGGAAATACTAGCGATGCGGCAGCTTTGGAATGCACGATGATGGGGCCATCCATGCGTTTCGGATTCGATGCCGTGATTGCGATCACTGGCTCCGGGATGTCTGCCACGATCGACGCAGAGCCAATCGAGTGCGGGAGGGCTGTCCAAATAAAATCCGGCCAATTGCTCGAAATGGGCAAGGCGGAAAATGGCTGCCGCTCTTATCTGGCAATTGCCGGCGGAATCAACGTGCCAGAATATTTAGGCAGCAAGTCGACTTTTACCCTCGGTAAATTCGGCGGGCATGGAGGTCGGGCACTGGTCGCGGGAGACGTTCTGGAAATCGGGACTTGTGAAGAAGATGCTCCGCTTCTCATCGATAGATCGGGAGTTTGTTACGATGGGAAATGGGAGATCGGTGTGCTTTACGGGCCGCACGGGGCACCGGACTTTTTCACAGAGGAAGACATCCAGATGTTTTTCGAGACGGAATGGGAAGTGCATTTTAACTCCGCCAGAACAGGTGTCCGCTTGATCGGACCAAAGCCGAAGTGGGCGCGTGCGGATGGCGGTGAAGCCGGCCTCCATCCCTCGAATATCCATGACAATGCCTATGCTGTCGGTGCCGTTGATTTTACGGGGGATATGCCCGTTATTCTGGGGCCGGATGGGCCGAGTCTGGGCGGTTTTGTCTGTCCGGTTACAATCATCGAGGCCGAGCTCTGGAAGATGGGGCAGCTGAAGCCGGGTGATCGTGTGAAGTTCATTCCTGTCGGTCTGGAAGCTGCCCGGGAGCAGGCGCAGCGAGTGGAAGAATGGATAGCAGAAGGTGGGGTGTATCCACGGCTATCGGCAGGAGAGAAGGAAAGCATGATCGTAGCCCGCAGCGAAGTGCAGGGAGAGGAAGTGGTAATGCGACGTGCCGGTGATGAGTATGTCCTCCTGGAGATCGGGGATCTGATTTTGGATCTGCGATTAAGATTCCTGGTCCACCTGCTTTACGAGTGGCTACGCGGAGAAGAACGGAACGGTTTTGTCGATATGACGCCGGGTATCCGCTCACTTCAGGTGCATTACGATCCGTGGGTGACCACTGAGAAGGAAGTGGTCGACCTATTATTACTGGGTTTACAGGAGTTACCTGCACTAGAGGAGGCGGAAGTGGAAAGCCGCGTTGTTCGTCTGCCGCTGGCCTGGGATGACCCGAGCACACAGGTAGCTATCGACCGCTACATGAAGGGCGTCAGCGCGGATGCGCCATGGTGCCCGAGTAATATCGAGTTCATCCGCCGCATCAACGGACTGCAATCGGTAGACGAAGTCAAAGACATCGTATATTCGGCGGAGTATCTGGTAATGGGTTTGGGAGATGTCTACCTTGGCGCTCCAGTGGCAACGCCGCTTGATCCACGTCACCGTCTGGTCACTACCAAATACAATCCGGCACGGACATGGACGCCGGAGAATGCCGTGGGAATTGGCGGTGCGTATCTTTGCATCTATGGCATGGAAGGTCCTGGTGGCTACCAGTTCGTCGGACGAACCACGCCGATTTGGAATAAATATCGTGAGACGGAAGTGTTCAATGAACGGTGGTTGCTTCGCTTCTTCGATCGCCTGAAGTGGGAGGAGGTTTCACCGGAAAAGTTGCTTGAGCTACGCCGTGAAATTCTCACCGGTGAGTTCAAACCACGTATCGAGATCGAGCGCTTTAAACTGGGTGAATATCTGTCGTTCCTGGATACCGAGGCAGAAGGAATTGAAAAGTTCCGTGTTCATCAGCGTCAAGCATTTGCCGAGGAGCGCCAGCGGTGGGAAGAGGCGGGTTTGAATCTGGTAGACGTCGGCGAAGAGAAAGTCGAGAGCTCCGCGATCGAGCTACCAGAGGGCTGCGAATTCGTGGATTCTCCGATGATGGGCAGTGTCTGGAAAGTCGAAGTTGGCGAAGGTGACACAGTCACCGAAGGCCAGACGGGCCTTATTCTGGAAGCGATGAAGATGGAGATGGTGGTGCCAATATTGAAAGCGGGAACCATCGTGAAAGTGCTTTCCACACCGGGTGCGATGGTGAAGGCTGGCGATCCGTTGCTCATTCTGAAAGTCGAAAGTTAATATGAAAACTCTAGCGGAATTCCAACAAGCCTATGCGGCCGGCGGCGACACTCAGGAGATCCTTCGAAGGGTTTGGGAAACTATCCGGGACGAGCCGGACAAGGGGATCTTCATCACGAAAGCTGGCTGGGATGATATTCTGAAACAACTACGTGAAGCTCCTGTAGATGGAAAACTTTTCGGGATCCCTTATGCAGTGAAGGATAACATCGATGTTGCCGGAATGCCGACGACTGCTGCCTGTCCGGATTATTCTTATCTGCCGGAAGAATCCGCGACAGCGGTGAAGCTATTGCAAGCTGCTGGAGCGATTTGTTTTGGGAAAACCAATTTGGATCAATTTGCCACAGGATTGGTGGGAGTCCGGACGCCGTATCCGGTGCCGAAAAATGCTTTTGATGAGAAGTATCTACCCGGCGGCTCCAGCTGTGGTTCTGCTATCGCCGTGGCAAAAGAGCTGGTGCCATTTTCACTGGGCACGGATACCGCAGGGTCGGGCAGGGTTCCGGCAGCCTTCAATGAGCTGATTGGGCTGAAGCCAACCCGTGGGTTTGTTTCTACGAGAGGTGTCGTAGATGCCTGCAAATCGCTGGATTGTATATCGGTCTTCGCCAATTCGTGCGCGGACGCCGATGCGGTGCTCGGGGTTACCGCGAAGCTGGATTGCGAAGAGGCATGGAGCCGCACGCCACCGCATCAATGGAAACGCTTCGGAGAGGGCTTCAGATTTGGAATCCCGCGCCCAAAGGATCTGCAATACTTCGGATGGGACGATGCCGGGAAACTTTTCGAAGCCGCCAAACAAGCGTTTGTGGAACTTGGCGGAGAAGCGGTTGAGGTTGATATCCAGCCATTTCTCGCCGCGGCGCGTCTCCTCTATGAAGGTCCCTGGGTTGCCGAGCGGTATGTGGGAATCAAAGATTTTCTGGCAACAAATCCGGATTCCGTTTTTCCGGTGACGCGTGAAATTATCGAAAAAGGAGAATTTCCCAAGGCTAGCGAGCTTTTCGAGGCAAAATACAAGCTTGCCGAGTGCAAACGGTTGGCGGATCGGGAGATGGCTGGTTTGGATTTCGTAATGCTGCCGACCGTTCCGCGGAATTTCACGCTTGAGGAGGTTTCGGAAGAGCCGGTGAAGCTGAATTCGGTTCTTGGAACTTATACGAATTTTATGAATTTGTTGGACTATTCTGCATTGGCTTTGCCTGCGGGAAGATATCAGCAAAAATTGCCATGGGGCGTCACATTATTTGCCGAACCTGCCGCAGATAGGGCGCTACTGGAACTAGGCGCAAGGTATGAACGCCGCATAGGGCGGGAGGTTCCTGAAATTTCGGATGTGAATTTCGACGCAATAGAAATCGTGGTTTGCGGAGCCCATTTGGAAGGGATGTCTCTCAACTGGCAATTGACCGAACGCGGCGGACGCCTTGTCTCGAAAGGCAGAACTGCGGATTGCTATAGGATGTATCTCATTCCGGAAGGTAATAGGCTCCCCGAAAGACCGGCATTGATCCGGGTAAATGAGGACGGCGTGCAGATAGCTGTTGAAGTCTGGTCATTGGGCATCAAGCAATTCGGGGATTTTGTGAGCAAAATTCCGGCGCCATTGGGAGTCGGCAAGGTGCTTCTTGCCGATGGAAGAGAGAAATGTGGCTTCATCGCGGAGCCCAGAGCTACCATCGGAGCACGGGATTTGAGCGAATTTGGTGGTTGGGCTGGCTATCTGAATTCCATACGCCCCTAACAGGCTGGTATTTTCCAGCGAAAAATGTCGCTGGAGCGTATGCGATTTTAGAGCGCTAGAGCGCCGACTAGCGTGTCCGGTCATTTTCCACACTTCTGAGGAATCCGGTTGCAGGGGGGGGCGGCAATGTTTTAGCTTCGCACGTGCTTGGTGCGGAAGAGAAACCCTTTGGAATGAATATGTCTGTAGACGGTGATTTTTTGCGTTCGGCTTTTCGCTCTATGTTGAGAGCCAGAATCTTGGAAAACAAACTCTCCAGTCTTTATAAGGCGGGGAAAATTGTAGGTGGAGTCTACCTTGGAAGGGGGCAGGAAGCGATCAGTGGAACGCTTGGCACTGCTCTGGTTCAGGGGAAGGACTGCTTTGCGCCTCTGATCAGGGATCAGGCGGGAAGAACCGCATTTGGAGAGCCGTTGATCGATTGCACAAGAACTTACCTTGGCTCCGTGGAAGGACCTATGAAAGGCCGGGATGGCAATATCCACCGGGGTCGGCCCGAGATGGGGATGCCGGCAATGATTTCGCACCTTGGGGCTCAGGTTCCTCTGATTGCGGGGATGCTCTTTGCCAAACGCTTGAAAGGAACTTTGGACGGTTGTGTTGGCGCGACATCAGTGGGAGATGGCGCGACTTCTACCGGAGCATTCCATGAAGGCCTGAACCTTGCCGCCGTGGAAAAACTTCCTATGGTTGTGGTAGTTGCGAACAATCAGTTTGCCTACTCAACGCCGAATACGCGCCAATTCGCTTGTGCGGACCTCGTGGAAAGAGCGCGCGGCTATGGGATCGGCGGTTTTTCCGTGGATGGAACGGATCTCCTTGCGTGTGCTTCGGTGGTGAATGAGGCGGTGAAGCTCGCGCGCTCCGGCGGCGGACCACAGATGATCGTAGCGCATTTGTTACGGCTTGGCGGGCACGGCGAGCATGATGATGGCTCCTATGTGCCGGAAGCTGCGAAAAACGGCCACTATGGTAGAGACTGTATCGAAGTTGGAATCCGTCAGCTGATTGATGGTGGCCATGCGACTGTCGATGATATTCTAGCGTGGCAGGATGAAACCGCCGAGGAGGTGCAACGGGCTGTCGCTCAGGCACAACAAGAAGCCGTGCCGGATCCGTATCGGGAGGACTGGACTGCGCTTTCAACCAAATTTCCTACCAACCCATTGTGAGCGTAACTTATATTGATGCCATCAGAGAAGCTCAGGAGAAACTACTCCGTGAGGACGAACGCGTGTTTTTATATGGCCAGGATATTGCGAGCTTTGGCGGTGCATTCAAGGCCACCAAGGGCTTGGCAGAAGCTTTTCCGAACCGGGTATTTGACTGCCCGATCTCGGAGGATGCGATGATAGGCCTGGCGGTTGGCTCGGCAATTGAAGGGATGAGACCGATTGTGGAAATGCAGTTTGCGGATTTTTCTTCGATTGCTTTCAACCAGATAGTCAATCAGGCGGCGACCCACTTCTACCGGACAGGGATGCCGATCCCAATTACCGTGCGTTTACCTTCCGGCGGCACTCCGGGATCCGGTCCTTTCCACAGCCAGAGCATGGAAGGGATCTATGCGCAGTATCCCGGCTTGGTGGTGGTGACTCCGGCGACTGTCTCGGATGCTTACCACATGCTGATCGACTCGGTGAAACTCGACGATCCGGTGCTCTATTGTGAACATAAATTTCTGTATCGTTGGCTGAAGGCGAAATCCATCAAAGGTGAGCATCTTCCGATCGGCCAGGCGCGGATAGCCCGCCCCGGGAAGCACGCGACAGTAGTAACCTACAGTGCAATGGTTCATGAAGCGGTGCGCGCCGCAGATCGCCTACAGGCTGATGGCTGGGAGATCGAGGTGGTTGATCTACGCTCGGTGAAGCCGCTGGATCTCGATACGGTATTAGCTTCCGTGGCCCGCACGGGGCGGCTTCTGGCGCTCGGCGAAGCTTTCCCCTGGGGTGGTGTTACTGCGGAGATCGTGGCAAAAGTGACCGAGGAGGGATTTCACCTGCTGGATGCGCCTCCTCAAAGGCTGAATGCCAGAGATACTCCCGTCCCGTATCATCCCAAGCTCTGGGCGGCTCATCGGCCGACGCCTGAATCCATCTGCGACGCTTTACGAAAGCTGTTATCATTCTAGTTTGAAATAATCATATGCCTACTGTTCCTATTCTGATGCCGCAACTTGGGGAATCCATCGCCGAGGCTACGGTGATACGACTTGATGTGTCCGTGGGAGATAATGTTAAAACGGATCAGGAAATCATCGAAGTAGAGACAAACAAAGCCGTGATGGGAGTCACGACCCTTTGCGATGGCGTGGTGTCCGAGCTACGCGCGGTGGAAGGAGTGTCCTATTCCGTGGGGTCTCTGCTGGGCTTTTTGGAAGTCACGGAAGATGAAGTCGCCCGCACCGGAGTTGATACCGTGGAGAGTCTGGAGGCAAGGAATCAGACACAGCCGGAGCCTAGCTCCAACGATGAAGAAAATTTGCATTTCGCCCTGGACGGAGACTCTTATGAGGAAGACCCGAGTATCATTCCCAGCGTAAAGGGCCTGCCGGTGCCGACAGGTGTGATGGGTGCCCACTATATCTCTCCGAGAATGCGTGCCCGTATGGATGATCTGGGGCTGCGGGAAGCTGATATTTCAGCCATCGTCGGCACCGGAGCAGGTGGGCGTGTCACGGTGGAGGATCTGGAGCGTTTCCTTGACTATCTGGATGCGTGGCCAAGCGCGGCCGCTTCCCCGATGCGTATGGCGGTTGCGGATGCGATGAGACGTAGTTGGACACGACCGCTGGCGACAGTAGGGCTCCCTGTGTTGCTCGATCGCGTCTTGGATCACCGCCGTCAGCAGGATCCCAAGCCGGGCCTAACACTCTATCTGCTGCGTGCACTTGCCGTTGCTCTCAAGGAGCAGCCGATGACCGCCGGATACCTTATTGGTGAAAAAGTCGTCCATCCACGTTCATTTGATATCGGGGTGGCAGTGCAGGTCGAGGACGGCGTGGTCGTCCCCACCGTAAGAAAGGTGGATCAGAAATCGATTTCCGATCTCATCGCCGAATATGACGATCTGGTAGATCGCGCTCGCCGCCGCCGTCTCACCGAGGAAGATTCCAGCGGTGGTATTGCTACGGTGACAAATTTCGGGACCTTTGGTCTCACCACTGGCACTCCGATTCCGCTGCCAAACGAGACGCTCATTCTCGGGATAGGAGCTGGAAAGAAAAAACCGGTTTGGAGCGAGCAAGTGGAAACGTTTATTCCAGCCACGGAAGCCGAACTTATTTTGACTTTTGATCACCGGGTCGTCGATGGAGGAGGCGCGGGAATGTTGTTAAATCGAGTTGCGGCCTTGCTGCAACAGCCTGAGAGTCTCTAGTGAAACCTATTGTGGATGAGGAATCTGAAAAGCCAGAGAGGCTGGATATTCCCAAAAAGGCTATCTACCGTCTCTCGATTTATCACCGTTGTCTCCAGAAACTAAAAGACAACGGGCAGGATACTGTTAGCTCGACGACTCTTGCAAAAGCCGCCGGGGTAAAACCGGCACAGCTCAGGCGGGATATCGGATACTTCGGTCAATTCGGCACGCGGGGTCTGGGTTATCCTGTGGATGGATTGATCGCCACCATCCGTGAGGCCCTTGGGCGCGAGCACTTACAACCGGTCATCCTCGTTGGCGCGGGTAACCTTGGCTCCGCGCTTCTGCGCTATCACGGCTTCCAGAAAGAAGGTTTCGAAGTGATTGCGGCCTTCGATGCACGGCCAGATGAAGCCCGGGCCCGGACACTCAATATTCCGGTGCATGACGTGACGGAATTGGAAAATTTCATTTTCAATAATGATGTGAAATTGGCGATCTTGTGCGTTCCGATTGGCTTCGCCCAGGAAGTGGTCAACCGTCTGGTCGCCTCCGGGATCCAAGGGATTCTTAACTTTTCTCCGATCATGCTGGAAGTTCCCGCGGACGTGACGGTAAACAATGTCGATTTGGCGCTGGAGCTGGAACATCTGGGTTATTTCATTAGATGACAGGACGGGAGCAAAAAAATTCTAAGGAAATTGGAACCTCACACGTTGTCGCTGGTGGAAGTGAATCAGAAGCCGCCGATACGATGAAACCACAAGACTTTGAGGCGTTCATCGAGCAGGCAGTGACGGATCACGAATCCGCACTTATCGGCTATGCTAGAACCTATTTATACGATCTCGATCGCGCGCGGGATGTGGTGCAAGACACGTTTATCCGGCTGTGCAAACAGGATCCGGAAAAGGTGGAGGAATACCTCAAAACCTGGCTTTTCACGGTGTGTCGAAACCGCTGTCTCGATATTCTACGCAAGGATAAACGCATCGAGCCGCTCGATGAGATCCGCTGGAAGAAGGTCGCTGGAGTGGAATCCTCACCCGACGATCAAGCGGAGAAAGAGGAAACTCTCTCGAAGGTCTTACAATACATGGAGCGTTTGCCCAAGAATCAGCGGGAGGTCATTCTGCTGAAGTTCCAACAAGGCATGAGCTATAAGGAAATTCACAAGATCACCGGATTGAGCGAGGGAAACATTGGGTTTCTCATACACTCGGGCCTGAAACGCATGCGTGAGTGGATGCCGGAAAAAGTAAAAATTTAACATGAAACTGCAACAGGACGATCCTAGAATCACTGCGTATCTATTGGGTGAATTGAGCCCGGAAGAAACGCTGGCGGTCGAGCATGCGGTGGCAGCTGAGCCGGCGCTTGGCTTGGTCCTCAAGGAAGCGGAACGCACCCAAAAGGAACTTTTCGAGCTTTTTGGAAACGAAAATGAGGTGCTATTGCCGCGACAAAAAAATGCGGTCCTCAAGGCGGCTCGGGAAGCATCGCGAAACGGAAAGATCACTCCGTTGAAATCCCATCAGAGTAAAAAGACAAATTGGATGATGCCTTTGGCAGCTGCGGCAATCATCGCTGTAGGGATCTTTATTCTGACGTTGATTCCTTCCACCGGTGGCGGGCGGGGCACCAGGCAGGTGGCCACTAGATCGGTTGATTCCTTGGAATCCCGGGAAAATGGCGTCAATTATCGTCAAACGGAAAACGATGGGGCGATTATGAATCTCCCTTTGGAAGCGGGAAAACGCAGTCTATCTCTCATCACGCAAACGGTCCGGGAGAAGCGGGAAATGCCGGCTCCGGAAGATGTTAGAATCGAGGAATTGCTCAATGCGTTTCCGCTTCGTGCCAAAGAGGCTGTAGCTTTGTGGAAGCATTGTTCACTCGGTGCGGAAATAATGCCGTGCCCCTGGAAACCTTCCAGCAAGCTGATCTTCGTGAGCGTAAAGGGCTCTCGCGAGCGTGAAGTGAAGATTTCCGTGAATTACATCCCGGATGAGAAATCGGTAACCGCATATCGTCTGCTGGGTTATGCAAATGGCTCAGCCGCTACCTTCTCCGGAGCCAAGGTGTCGAGCTTGTCCGCAGGCGCGGATACTTATCTGGGCATCATCGTGGAAACGAACGACACGGAATTGGGGAAACTTACCTGGACAGTAGATGATGCTCCCGCGCCAGAGATTCCACTGGATTTCCATGCCGACAAAGAGCCATCGGATGACGCCAGATTTGCCGCATTGATCTGCAGCTACGGACTCTGGTTGCGCGGCGAAAAGAGCGGAATGCTTGATGAGTCGCTGATGCTTGGATTAGCCCGCGAGGTGGCTGGTGACAGCCTGGTCCCGGATCGTTATGACTTCCTCGAATTGGTCGACGAGACAGTCAGAATTTCCGGAAAGTAGATGTGTCATCAGGGAATGACCTTGGCATTGATCACTTCCTTGGTGAAGCGAACCACAACTTGATAACCGTTGTTGATCTTGGAGGTTCCCAGCATGACCGTGCCTCCCTGTTCCAAGGGCCACAGGTGACTGGCTAACATCGAGCCTTCTGTCAAAAGGTCAGCTCCGGGGATATTCATATGCTGGTGCGGCTTCCCGTGAATCTGGCCAATCAGCTCTGCCATCTCTTCCCAGCACGGCTGCAGGACTGTGTCATACTCCGCATCGCTTTTAGTCTCTGTTTGGAGGGTGATTTCGGTTAGCTCTCCATCGGTAGTCCAATCAAAAAACAAGAAGCAGTATAGACCTCCGACTTTTTGGCGAGTGTGGTAGATACCATTCAAACCTGTCCGGCCCACAAAAATCCCCTGGACCTTGCTGTCTACCATCTTGCTGGCCATGAGCTTATTGGTAACAGTCTCACGTGTATCGCCAAATTTCAGAGTATCAAAGACGGCGCTGGCGTCCGGCATCGCTTCACCTTTCCCATTTTCCCCGAGGGGATAGTTCAAATTCAACCAACGTTGATCTTCCGCGTTGAGTTTGGAGATATCAAAGGTCAGAGGTTCGCTGCTACCTTCGCGCTTGAGGGTGACGGTATTGTTCTGCCGGCTGATGAATTCTGCGGAAAAGCTTTTTGTGCCGTCGGTATTGCTCCAAGTGCGGGTTACACCGGCATTCAGAGTCATAACAAGCCCTAGGGATAATATTGTCAGTGAACGGAACATAAATTTTTGTAGGATGTGATTTTGACGGAATTTTCCAGAGCTTATTCAAATCGTGGGGCTTGCAGAGGCCTGCGAAGTGCCTTTCGCTTGAATCGCGGCGTTTCATAGGATAAAAACACCCCAAGAGCGAAGCTTGATTTTAATAAATGTCTGTTTTTCCAAGAAAATATTTAATACTTGTCCTCGCTATTGGAATGTCGATTCAACTGCCTGTTTCCGCCCAGAGCCAGGGCAGTGGAGCACCTCGTGTGGTGATCCCCACAGGCAGCCGCTCCTATTCTCCATCCCGTCCGGTTGCCCCGTCTTCGCGGATTCTCTATCCTTGGAAAACCTATGTAACCGCTACAATTTTCTGGTGCGGCGAGCAGCCCACCGAGCGAAATCCCACTCCGAACTGCAAGTCATCCTGGGATACAGCATGGGCGGAGAACTTCGGCGGATATGATGATCCCGATCCGAAAAACCGTATTGCAAATCATACCACGGGTGAATTTCGCCCAAAGAATTTCATACCCAAGTTAAATCCTTTTTATATAGCTCTCCCATACAATGATGTGCAGGGCTGGAGCAAGCATAAGCCGGAAGCCTCCAAGGTTATTCCGTGGTTTAACCGGATGCGCCCAGCACCGGGGAAAACGGTCTTGAAAGGAAGATGGGTCCAGATTTTTTACAACAATCGTAGTTGCTATGCGCAATGGGAGGATTGTGGTCCGTGGGTGACGGATGATTGGCAATACGTGTTTGGAAAGAATAAGCCGAAGGCGACCCAGAACGGAGCTGCGGGGATCGATCTCTCGCCTTCGATCCGGGACTATCTTGGTGTGAAATCCGGCACAAAGGTCCACTGGCGTTTTGTCGAAGACGGGCAGGTCCCATACGGCCCTTGGAAGAAATATGGCACGACTGCTCCTGCGCAGGTTGCCAGCTATGGGCCCAATCCTGCGCCGGTGAAAGACGGCGAGAGCCTGGAAGCCCAGAGAAAATACCTGGAATATCTGAGGAAACTACGGGACGAGCAGTATATGAAGAAGCCATTGAGCGAGCTCTGAGATCCACCGTTTAGCGACATGGAAGCAACACTGTCCAGATTGGTGCGGCAGTGCGATGGAAAGGGCAAAGCCATCGGCTGCCCGATCGCGGATTTTGTTCACGGGACGACGGTAGATTCCGAAAGTGAATGAATATGAACAAAAATTTTGAGAAGAAAGGCTCGGCACCACCCGGGAACTGCTGTTCTCCGGTAGTGCTGTGGGCGGCATTACCGTTTTTCCGGAAAGGCTGGAAATCGCTGGTCTCCCGGCATTTTGATATGTTCACACTCATCGCGATTGGCGTCGGCGCCGCCTATGCCTTCAGCGTAATTGCAATGCTTGCCCCGGGGACTTTTCCCGAAAGCATGCGAGAGCGGGGAATGATACCGATCTATTTCGAGGCGGCGGCGATGATCGTCGTATTGATTTTACTAGGACAAATGATGGAGCTCAGTGCCCGGGAACGGACCGGTGCCGCAATCCGGGCATTGCTTGATTTAGCTCCAGCGAGTGCCCGCAGTGTTACGGGTGAAGGCGATGAACAAGTCCCATTGGATGAGATCGTGGTGGGGGACAGATCACGTGTAGTTCCGGGTGAAAAGATTCCCGTGGACGGTGAGTTGATTGAGGGAAGATCCAGTGTCGAGGAGTCAATGCTGACAGGTGAACCCTTACCGGTTGAGAAAACCAAGGGCGCAAAGGTCAGTGGTGGGACGGTAAACGGGAACGGCAGCTTTGTGATGATTGCCGAGCGTGTGGGCGATGATCAATGCCGTGGCAGTATTGACCATCGCATGCCCGTGCGCACTGGGTCTGACGACTCCCATGTCCATCATGGTCGGAGTCGGTAGAGGAGCTCAAGAAGGGGTCTTGATAAAGAATGCCGAGGCTCTCGAACGATTGGAAAAAATTACCACCTTGGTAGTTGATAAAACCGGAACGTTGACTGAAGGAAAAGCAAAGCTTGTTGAAGTTGCGACAGAGAAGGGTTTTGAAAAGGCCGAGCTTCTCCGGCTTGCCGCCTCGCTGGAACAGAACAGCGAGCATCCTATTGCCGAGGCTATTGTTCGTGAGGCAATGGAGCGGCGAATACATCTCCAAGAACCCAAGAATTTCCGGTCGGTCACAGCAGGTGGGGTGATCGGCGAGGTCTCTGGGCGGAAGATTCTGATTGGGAAGGCTGCCTTTCTCCAGAATGAGAAAATTGAAAATTTGTCACCACTGCTTGAAAAGGCGCAAAACCTACAGAGTCGTGGTAATACGGTGGTTTTAGTAGCTGTGAATGGAGCGCCAGCTGGTCTCTTGGCTGTTGCCGATCCGGTCAAATCGACTTCTGCGGAAGCAGTCCGGCAGCTGCACGCTCTCGGACTTTCGATTACCATGCTTACAGGAGATAGCCAGTTTACTGCAGATGTAGTGGCAAAGGAGCTCAGAATCGATACAGTAGAGGCTGGGATGGAGCCATCGGACAAAGCCCGCTATGTCAGAAGTGCCCAGGAGAGAGGTGAGATCGTGGCCATGGCAGGAGATGACATTAATGACGCTCCCCGCCCTGAGTCAGGCAGATGTAGGAATCGCGATGGGAACGGGGACAGATGTCGCCATGGAGAGCTCTGGAATCACTCTGGTCCGAGGTGATCTGCGGGGAATTGTAAAAGCAATCAGATTAAGCCGCGCGACAATGAAGAATATCCGGCAAAACCTATTTTCTCATTTTTCTACAATGTATTGGAAATTCTTCTTGCCGCAGGATTGTTGTATCCGGTCTTTGGATGGTTACTGAGCCCGATCATAGCGGGAGCCGCGATGAGTTTGAGTTCGGTCTCAGTGATTGGAAATGCATTGAGACTCAGAAACTCAAAAGTATAGGATCAGACTTAAAAAAAGGGCTGTGCGAGTCTTACTATATCCGCACAGCCCATTTGGAATCAGAATTGGATCTCCATGTCAGAGCAGATCATAACTGCGCCCGCCCAAGCCTTCATACCAACGGATGTAAGCTTGGTTGACCATGGAGTAACCACCGGGAGTTGGATAATTTCCTGTGAAATACCAGTCTCCACAAGGTCCTTTGATGGATGCATGAAGATTCTCAATGGTTTGATAAATCACCTCTACCTCGCCGCTCCAATCGATGTCTTCCGGGTAAACCATTCGGCTGATTTCGGCTGAAATCTCGTCTGCGCTGAATGCTTCATAGACTTGCTGAACGCGGTTTTTTCGCTCGTTGGATGGCTTCTTGAGCTCTTCACGGCATTCCTCGTAAACTCGATCCAGCACATGTTGTCGTCCCGCCCTGCGATGGAGAGCGACCGTGGCATTGAATGCGATGAATTTACCAAGCTCCGACATATCGATGCCATAGCAATCGGGATAGCGAATCTGTGGCGCCGTGGAGCAAATGACGATCTTCGAGGGTTTTGTGCGGGCAAGGATCTTGAGAATCGATTTCTTGAGAGTGGTGCCGCGGACAATGGAATCGTCCAAAACAACCAGATTGTCACCCGGTTTCACCGCCCCGTATGTGATATCGTAAACGTGGGATACGAGTTGATCGCGCCCTTTCTCCTGGGAGATGAAAGTCCGCATCTTGATATCCTTGTGGGCAATTTTTTCACCACGGGGCCAATTGCGGAGGATCAGGTCATCGACTTTTTCGGCGCTGAGTGTTCCGTCTTTAGCTCCGTCAAGGATCTGCATGCGGACCTGTTGGCGACGATAGAGCCGCAATCCGTCCATCATGCCGTGGTAGGCGGTTTCCGCAGTATTGGGGATGAAGGAGAATACCGTTTTATCGAAGTTATCGCCGATGGATCCGATGACTTGGTCGACAAGCGCCGAGCCCATTGCCTTACGCTCACGGTAGATTGTTGGATCATTACCACGTGAGAAGTAAATTTTTTCGAACGAACAAGGGGTATACTGCTGCGGTGTGTGGAACTGGGTGTCGCTGATAGTGCCATCCGCCTTGATGGTGATCACAGAGCCGGGATCCAGCGCTCTGACTTGATCCGCTTCTGCTTCGAAGACCGTCATCAGGGGCACCCGCTCGGATGCGAACGCGATGACCTCATCGGTGATGAGCATATGGCAAGGCCGGATTCCGCGGGGATCCCGCATGACAAACATATCTCCGTTGCCGATAGCTCCGCAGATAGCATAGCCACCATCCCAGGGCTCCGCCGACTGGGCGATGAGGCCCGGGACATCGAGAGCCTCGGAAATGTGATCCGGGATTTCCGCACCCGGGACGCCTTTGTCACGTAGCTCGTGATAGAGATTTGTGTGGGCCTCATCCAGATGATAGCCAATCTCCTCAAGAACCGTCTGTGTATCAGTGCCGAAGACCGGGTGCTGACCGCGGTTGATCAGGGCATGATTCAGATCCCCCGTATTGGTCATGTTGAAATTACCCATGACCATCAGAGTCCGCGTAGGCCAGTTACTGCGGCGGAGATAGGGGTGGCATGAACCCTCATCAAAATCGCCACTGGTTCCATAACGCAGGTGCCCAACCAAAATTTCACCACCGAAATCGAAGTTCTCCTTTACGCTTTCCGGGCTGGTTTTATCCAGCTTGCCCTTGCGATCCATTTTAAAAAAGGATTTCACCTCTTTCCGGAAAATCTGCGCCAAGGCGTCGGATTCGATTCCACGACGGCGGTGGACGTATGGCTTACCGATCGGCATGTTAAGCTTCACACAGCCAATCCCGGTGCCGTCCTGGCCGCGGTTGTGCTGTTTCTCCATGAGGAGGAAAAGCTTGTTCATACCCCATAGGCAGGTGCCATAGCGGTCATAATAGTAAGCGAGAGGCTTGCGGAGGCGGACAGCGGCGATGCCGCATTCGTGGGTAAGGAAGTCGCTCATTCGGTTGTCAGAAGACTAAGTCTAAAACGTGAAACTGCAAGGGGTGGTCTTGAAACGGTCAAACGGAGATCAGGAGGCGACGGTAACCCGCACGCCCTCGGTGGCATTCATTTTGCCCAGAACATGTCCGCCGGGCCCGGCAGCGAGTGCTTTTTCAACGTCCGCTTCCGCCACGATTGCAACCCAGCCAATCCCCATGTTGAAAGTGTGGAAACGATCTTCCGCATCGACCTGATCGAGCAGTTTTTCGATTCCGGGAAGGTTCCATTTCGGGATGGTAAGATCCGCACCCATTCCAACGAAGAGGCGCTCGAGGTTCTCCGGGAGTCCACCGCCGGTGATGTGCGACATTGCCTTCGGTTTGACACCGGATTTCTTGAGATCATTAACGACATCATCGTAGAGGCGGGTTGGCTCCAGCCATGCGGCGAGCTCTTCCTCGGTAACAACGCCCGGACCCATTTCCTTAAGTGCGCGACGGACAAGCGACCATCCGTTTGCATGGATGCTGTTTGACTCATAGCCGATGAGCACATCGCCGATTTCCAAAGTCGTGGGATCAATCAGATCTTTCTTTTCAGCACAGCCAATGCAAAAGCCGGAAAGCTCAAGAACGTCGGTGGGGACGATACCCGGCATCTCCGCAGTTTCGCCACCTGCGAGAATACAGTTACAAGCCTCCAGGTAATCTGCCATGCCACCGATGACACGGGTGATTTTTTCTTCATCAAGGGCGGCAATGCCGATGTAGTCCAGAAAGAGAAGAGGATCCCCGCCTGTGGTCAAAATATCATTTACCGACATTGCGACGAGGTCTTTGCCGGCAGTCTCCAGCATGTCTTTTTCCAAAAGGAGCTCAAGCTTGGTCCCAACGCCGTCACAACCCGTCACGATCACGGGTTGGTCGTATTCGCTAAGATCGTAGCATGCGGCGAAAAGGCCGAAAGCTCCTAGGAGTTTGCGCTGTGTCTGAGTGCGTTTGACGTGACTTTTGATGTCTCCGACGAGTGCCGCGGCTTTACGCGTGTCCACTCCTGCCTGCTGATATGTGAGCTTGCCTGCCATTGCTGTGCACGCCTTCTAAGCTGGCTGCGGTGATGGGTCACGAAGAAAAGTGATTTTGAGCGCTTTGAGCGGGATTGACGGACCGATGAAAAGAGGGATATTTCATATTTATGAAAAAACTCTGTCTTGGATTTCTTTGTTGGATGCTGATCGTTCCAGCGTTTGCGGGTGGCTCCGTGGACAGGGGGCAAATTATAGAGCTCTTGAAGAAGAATGAATCTTTATGGAAATATTTGAGCGCAACGCTCGATTTCGATGCTGCGGGATCCGCAGTCCGGCTCGGGAGGCACTGGACTGAAATGGGTGGAGCCAGGGTGGCTCCGTATCAAATCGCGGTAAAGGCGAAGGGTGGAAAAGAGTTTGATCTACTTCTGACCGTGAATTGCTCACAGAAATTTCTTAATCAAGACGGTGAAGCGTTGGAAATTGGCGATGGCGGGCCGAGCGAGGCAACAGAGACGGCCGTGGATGTTATCGAGAAAGTAGAATCTGTGAGTCTGCAGCCGCTGGAAGATCAATGACCATTTATCAACGGAGCTTTGCCAGGATTCCGGGAGAAAAGCCAAACCGATCCAGCAGCAAGATGAGCTGATGGCGGAGAAATGTCTGAAGAATCCCTCCGTTTTCCCATCGCCGGGAAGAAGTCACCATGGAAGCTCTGGAAATCTGGATTTTTCCGATCTTTGATAGTTTCTTGATCAGATAGAGATCCTCGAGAATCGGTAGATCGGGAAAGCCTCCGAGGTGATTGAATATGGAGCACCGGACGAATATTCCCTGGTCTCCGTATGGCGTATGAAAGATACGACATCGCAAGTCTACAAATAGTTCCATGATTGCTGCGATGGCGATTTTCTCTCCGCCTAATTGGAAACGGAACGCGCCGGCCGCTACGCCCGGGGTATTCAATATTGATAAAATTTCAGCAGCAAACTCCTTTGGAGGGATGCTGTCCGCATGTAGAAAGCAAACGAACTCGCTTTGAGCCAACATAGCACCTTGGTTCATTTGCTTCGCCCGGGATTTATCCGTCGAAATCACTTTTGCGCCCGCTCTAATGGCAATTGCCCGTGTGTTATCGGTGCTGCCACCGTCGGCGACGATAATTTCGTCGATTTGGGGATGCGCGAGCGATTTGATAAGTGGTGCGATGGTTTCTGCCTCGTTGAAAGTCGGGATAACCACCGAGATGCTAGCGCCTCTTTCCAGGCTTGTTCTCGCATGGAGAAGGTCTTCCGGAAGGTCCACATCGGAAAGCGGATCACTCAGCGCTGTTTTGATACCCGCGATTTTCGCTGCTCTGAGAGAATTTTCCAATACGGTTCCACTTCCCCACGGGATATCGTGGAAAACGCAGGAATATGGCTGATTCATCGCGATCAGGCAATATCCGCCATCTTCCGCTGGAACGTAGACGAGATCGTTCTTCGTAAGCAATCGGGCGATTTCCGAGAAAATCTCCTCATCAATGGAAGGGCAATCCGTGCCAATCAGAATCGCGCATCCGGCGCCTTCTGCAAATGCGTTGCTAATGGCTGTATGCATCCGCCGACCAAGGTCGCCCTCGCATTGTCCGCGACAGTCCAAGTCCCAATCGCCCAGCCATTCCCGCCCGTCGAATGGTCCTCCTCCTTCGAGTAAAACTGTGAGGTGAGCACCTGCAATCTGGCAGTAGGCAGAAGCGCGGGCAATCGAGTGACGGGCGAGCCGATCGTGAAATCTTGAAGCACCAGCAGATCCCAGAGCCGGAATCAGGCGCGTTTTATTGCGACCCTCACGCGGTAAGCGGGTCATGACCAGGACGTGAGCGGCTCTGTCTTTCAAGATTGGGGGATTTTCACTGAAGGTTACCGCCCGTTGAGCGACCAATCGTAATCCGTGTATTTGATTTTCAAACTCCCTGCTTCGACGGATTTGCGACCGGCACTGGATAGAAACGGAGCGATAAATTTTTCCACCGAACCTGATTTCCCGACAAAGTCGCCTTCAAACCAATCAAAAATGGGGGAGAGATATAAAATACCTTTTCCGGAATCGATACGGTTTTTATTGCCATCTGCCAGAAATTTCCGGGCTTGTTCATCAAGCTGGGAGTCTAGCTTGGCGGCCTGAAAGGCCTCTCCACGCAGGGCAGGGCACCCGCCGGAAGCACAGTTTACGCCGAAGTGGATACGTGGATCATCGTAGTTTTTGCGAAGCATCTCATGCTCCACGTGGTCGAGGCTTACGGCTCTGCCGAAAATTTTGACACGCTTCTGTTTCCATGGGCTGCGGATATCCTTGATGCTTTTTACCGGATAATGGTCGATGACCAGTTTGAGCGTTGCCGCATTATACAAATTGATGAGAAACGCTTTTTGGCGGTCATCGTTCCAGCTTTCGAATTCCTTTTCAGTAACCTCCGAAAGCGCAACAAGGTAGGCTCCAAGCTTGCCGGGCGAGGCTTTGAGCTCATGGTAATCAACCTCCTCGTTTTTGACCCTCTTTTTCAGGACGGCTGTGAAGTCGGAGTGCGTATGGTCGAACGCCGCGCCGAGCCCCGTCAAAGTGATAGCGAAAAATAGGAGAAGTAGCTTTTTCATAGGTCTGAGAGATTTCCAATTCCGGTTAATTCCATTAAATCTCCCGGCGGAAATACTTTTCGAGGCCCCGCTTAGAGGAAACGTTGCAAGATCGGGCTGAGATTCCCGATTGTTTCCGCGGGCCAATTTTCAGGCTGTGTGAGGATGGCGGTATCGAGCGCGGTATGTTCCTGCCAATCCGCCTGCTCCGGAATCAACGGGATAATGCTGCTGATAATTTCTTTCGCGAGTGCCGAGTTTGCATGAAGATTGGCAATCACCGCGGAGACATCCACAGCCGCTTCATCGGTTTTCCAACAGTCATAATCAGTTACCAGACACATCGTAGCCATCGCGATCTCCGCTTCGCGGCAAAGCCGGGCTTCGCCGGCATTTGTCATTCCGATAAGATCGAAGCCAAGCGCGCGATGCATGTTGGACTCTGCTCTGGTGGAAAATGCAGGACCGTTCATCGAGACATAGGTGCCTCCGTCATGGAGTTTTCCTGTGTGTTGGGCGGCGGCCGCGAGCAGTTGTTTCCTCATTTCCCCACTATATGGATCCGCAAAGCCAACGTGGGCCGCGATTCCGTTCCCGAAAAAAGTGTGCTGGTCTCCTTTACCCGTGCGGTCCATCAATTGATCCGGAACCACCACATCGCGAGGCGCAAGTTCTTCGCGAAGGCTGCCGACGGCAGTGACGGAAACCACCCAACGGACATCAAGTGAGCGCAGCGCCCAAATGTTCGCACGATGATTGATCTCATGCGCCAGCAAGCGATGGCCACGGCCATGACGGGGTAGAAAACAAACCCGCCGACCTGATAGCCGCCCTTCGATGATTTCATCCGAGGGCTCGCCAAAGGGAGTTTCAATCCGGTGGCGGACGATCGATTCCAGAGATTCGATTTCATAGAGTCCGCTGCCTCCGATGATGCCAATGGCCGGGGTGGGGGATGATGCTTTCTGTGTCATTTCCCCCGAACTTCGCGTTCTCAGATCACTTGGCAAGTTCACTTTCGGCAAATTGCAGCGAACGTAGGATTTTGAGCTGGGTTTGCATAAAATCAGTCTCGTGGGAGCTTCCGGAAATACGCAAGATCAGATCTGACTTTGCCAGTGCCAGCTCGCTGAGAAGATCATTTTTCAGGGAGCTGGACATGTCTGGAAAAAGCGGAGGCGCACAAGTTTCCAGAATGAACTCAGCTAAAAAGTGCGGCTGGCAGATCCGGTAGATTTTTGCGCAGTAGCGGACTAACCCGGTGAGCCATTCTCCCTGATACTCCACGGATCTTGCCAGGATAAGGGCCTCCTCGGCGGAATCGGTAGCACGCGCGATCCAGTCTTGCTCCAGTTCCGCGGAGCGCGGGTCCTCAAGTAGCTGTGCCAAGGCGGTGCAGAGAACCCCTCGGGCCTGGATCGCTGCCGGGATGGCTTCTGGCTCTGTCTCCAGATCCCTGAGCGTCTCGACCGCTAGGCTGGCATCCTGCCATGCGGCAATATGGTTACCTTCGCTGAGTAGGAGTCTAGCGCGGTTCGTATGAACCATCGCTCCGAGAAATCGCCGGGTAGGTGTGAGATCCCTGCCCCATGTGTTCAGCAGTTCTTCCGCATGGGAAAAAGCACGATAGGCCGGTTGGAACTGTAGGCTGTCCGCGTGGCATGCGGCAAGGTTCGTCCAAGCAAGGATCAACCGCTCCGGATAGGCTGGATGATCCGGAAGCGGCACAAAATCCATCGCGCGAATCGCATTCAGCAGGGACTCAATCGCGTCCGGGAGGTAACCGATCGCGCGCATTGCATCGCTGCGGTTGATCCAAGCGGCTGCCAGTCCCCAGGCATCGGCAGGGTTGCTCTTCCAATCGGTTGCCTGGCGGAGAATGATCGCTTCATCGAAACAACGAATGGCAGCATGCCATTGCCCGTCCTCAAGGTGAGCAATACCAGCACGCACAAGCTCACTGGAATCTACCATGGAGATCATGCGGTCGCAGGTGTATCCGTTTTCCTGCTCTTACGTTTGGTGAACCTGCGCCACGCCAGGGCGAAACCGGTCCAGACCAGAATGATGCTGGAGGCGGCGGCGAGTCCCGCGATGGTTTGCCCCGGTAGGCCGCCGGCTTCTCCCGTATGGATCCAGCGGATCCAGGTGCGGGCCTTTCTGCCGGTGCCGAACGACTCGAAACCCTCGGTCTTGAGAATTTCGGCGGTAGGCATTTCGACCATGACTTCGCGGCGTTTGTCCGGTCTGCCCCGATGGGAATCGGACACCGTGAACTTGGCTGCTTTCCCTGCCGGGAGCTGAAGCTGGATCGTTTCCCAATCAGGATTTGCATTTTTGACCGACGCGAGGGCGGCATCGAGTCCAGCGGTGCTGAGAGGCTTGTTTTCCCCATGATCGCCACCACCGTGACGTTTCCGCTGGGGCATCTTTTCTCCGGCAATACTGAACACCAGGGCCGTGGCCCACGGGTAGGAAATGACGGTCCCGCAGGATACAACGATCAGCAGTGGAAGAGCTGCCCAAAAGCCGAAAACATTGTGCCAACTCCAGTCCCGGGCCCGTCCCTTGAGACGTTTCTGCAAAAGCGTCACGGCCTTCAATCCCTTAACCGACCACTTTTTGGGAAACCAAAGGTAGATGCCGGAAACGACCAGAAAGAGGAACATCAGATTCCCCGCGCCGATGAGTGCCTTGCCCATATCGCGCTGCGCTCCCTCCCGGCCGAGCCAACGATGCCATGTCAGCATCGTTTTGAAGAAAGAGCGGACCACTGTGTTCCCTTCACCCAGAGATGCTCCGGTGTAAGGATGAATGAATTCTGTTTTCTCCCGTCCATATTGCAGGGCAACCGGCTGTGAGAGATCGCTCTCCACGGTGATCGAGGACGGTGGTTTGGACGTGTGGGAGGCCAGTATTTCCTCGATGCCCAGTTGCTGTGCATCCTCCGGTGCGTCGATCCCGAAGTTGTCTGCGAGCACGGTGAGCTGCCGCTCGTAGGCGAGTGTGATGCCGGTCACAGCCATGACCAGCACCAACACGCCAGCGAGCAGCCCAACAACAAGATGCAGCCAGAAGATACTTTTGCGGATGATTTTCATCTTACATTTCCGCCCATTGGCGGAGCAGATTGTGGTAGACTCCAGTGAGCTGGACAGTGCTCTTTTCCGCCGCCTCAATACCGGCGCATTCAGCTGCCAGACGTTGCGTCGCCAGATCCAAATCGTAGAGCAGGGTGCGTTGCTCATCGCTACGGATCATGCTTTGAAGCCAGAAAAAAGAGCTGACCCTTGCCCCGCGTGTCACCGGGGTGACATGGTGCAGGCTGGTGGATGGGTAAAGAACCATATCACCGGCGGCGAGCTTCACTTCCTGGGTGCCGTAGGTATCCTCGATACAAAGCACGCCGCCATCGTATTCTTCAGGTTCTGCAAAAAACAAAGTGGCTGAGAGATCCGTGCGGATGCGCTGACCGGTGGTCATATTCTGCCGGATGGCATTATCGACATGGGTTCCGAAGGATTGACCGCCGGCATACCGATTGAAAAG
Source organism: Luteolibacter algae (assembly GCF_042683045.1). NCBI lineage: Bacteria > Pseudomonadati > Verrucomicrobiota > Verrucomicrobiia > Verrucomicrobiales > Verrucomicrobiaceae > Luteolibacter > Luteolibacter algae. Next base: position 226,471 of record NZ_JBHUIT010000008.1, read on the forward strand.
CGGCGGGAAGACATACAGCGGAAGCGCCGCGGAGAGAAACTGTGGATTTTTGCCCAAGGCGGCAAGAATCATTGCTCCCAGCTTTTTCGCCGCATCCGAGCCTTCCGGCAGCTGCATGTTATCCTTCGCTTTTGCCGATTGGTGACCGGCAGTTACTTTGCCGTCCACCCAGTCCGCTTCATCAAGCGTCTTGCGCGCCTCAGCGACTTGTTCAGGGGTAAGAACGTTAGGAATTTTAACGAGCATAAAGGCGATTCTATTAGAAGGAGATTTCCGCAGTGAGAGTCGCAGAACGGCCGGCGCCCGGGATGTAGTGGCCGCCACCCACACGATCGACATAGTCCTTGTCCGCAAGGTTGTAGACATTGAGGCGGAAGCTAACGTTCTCATTGAGCTGGTAGCCGACAAGCGCATCAAAGGTCACATAACTAGGCGCGGTTTGAAGGCGGCTCAGGGTAGTGGAGTTCGTCCGGCTATCCACATAGTTGGCACCGAGCCCGACCTGGAAGCCTTTCGGTAGATCGTAAACGCTCCAGAGATTGAATGAATGTCTTGGAGTGTTGCTGAGTTCCAGACCCACCTCGTTCGGGTCGGCTGAAGATCTGACTTCGCTATCAAGATAGGTGTATCCACCGAGCACACGCCACTCGTCGGTAATCAGGCCAGTGAAGCCAAACTCGAAGCCCTGCACACGTTGCTCTCCGTCGAGTGTGATGAAATCCGATGGATCGGCGGGGTCCTGGGTCCGGGCGTTGGTCTTATCTGTGCGGAAGACTGCCGCGTTGACGAGCAGGCGCTCATCGAGAAGGTCCCATTTGGTGCCGAGCTCAATGGTGCGGTTTTCTTCGGGATCGGTATTGATATTTGCGCTGGATGTGGCGGAATCACTCAAAGTGAGACCTTCCGCGGAAGGGTTGAATGAGGTGCCGTAGCCAAGATAGACACTGCCGTTTTCACGGGGTTTATAAGTGACCGCAGCACGGTAGCTCAGCATCTCATCGGAGCGGCTCAGACTGGTTGTGCCACCGCCGGCGCTGTTTGCCGCACGCTGATCATAATCGACATCGAATGATTCCCAGCGCAAGCCACCGGAGAGAATCCATTTTTCATTCAATTTCACCGTATCGAAGAGGGAGAAAGCGATGGTATCTGCCTCCGAGTCGCGAATCTCACCAGTATAGGCCAGATTTGGTGTGTAGCCAAAGGGGTTCGGGTTATAAAGATCCGCATCGGGAAGTGAGGCGGAGTTCAGATCCTCCCGGATCCGGTTTTCCGATTCCTCGTGGGAAAATTCCATAGAGGCGATGAGCTCGTGCTTCACCGTTCCCGTTTGGAAATCGTAACGGAGATCAGTCTGATTGGAGAGGATCGTATCAGTCTGGTCGCGGTTTTTCCAGTCACTGCGGCGGATATCGGTGGAGCCGCTGACAAAGCGTGGCGCGGTGACGCTGAGATCGATTTCATTGCGACCGTAACGCGATACGTTGCTAAGTCTCAGATTTTCATTGAAATCATGCTCGAAAATGGCGGTGAAGATATCTGTCTTTGTGTCCTCGAAGTCACGATCCACCAATCCATACCAATTGCTGTCGCGGACCGGAGCCAAGCCCGGGGAAAGACCGGGGACGGATGAGCTTACCCACGGCAAACCATAGTCAGGGACGTTGTTTTGTTCCAAATGGAAGTAGCTGAGTGTCAGTCTGGTATCTGTTTCCAGGCCGAAGCTGATCGAAGGAGCGATACCCCAGCGCTCTTGCGAAACATGGTCGCGATCCGGTGTGTCCTGGCTGTGTAACATCGCATTCAGACGGAAGGCCGCGTTGTCCAGCCCCTTGATTTCCTGGTTCACATCGAGAGTGGCCCGGCCGTAGCTATCGGATCCACCGCCAAGCAGCAGGCCGTAGGCGTTGCCGAGGTGCGGAGTCTTCGACGAAAGGTTTACAGAACCGCCTGTTGATCCACGTCCCGCATTGGTGGAAGATGGACCCTTTGCGACCTCGACCTGCTCAATGTTGAACGGATCGCGGCTGTAACCCCCGAAGTCACGCACTCCATCGACAAAAAGATCGGTCCGGGCGTTGAATCCGCGGATGGAAAGGTTGTCACCCGGTGGGACGCCGCCTTCGCCCGCCTGGATACTGATGCTGGGGACGTTTTTGAGGACTTCGCGGAGACTGGTTGCTCCCTGTTCCTTGATGACTTCCTTTGAAACGACGTTGACCGTCTGCGGAACATCGACAAGAGGCACCGTGTATTTCCCGGTGGTGAGTTTCTCAGGTTTATAGAGGGTCTTGCTACCATCCGCCTGGATCACCAGCTCTGGAAGAACCTCAGCATTGTCCTCGGCGGAGTTGGCTTCGCCTTCCGGGGCAGCGGGCGCGGCATTGGCTCCCAGTTGACTCAGCGCGAGAAGGGTGCCTGTCATGACAAAGAAATCTTTGCCGTGATCGTTTCTCAAATTTTTTGGAGCAGTGCTCGGCTTTGCGTCGGTGTCAGGTGAAGAATGTTGCATTTTCATTTTTGGAAAATTGAAAGCGGCGAAATTCATCGAAGCCGCTGTTGCGACTGAGTCTCAACAACAAGAGAGCGTTGTCAATCTTGAAAGGGTAAAAATTTTCCTGAACATTCAATTGGATTGGCGCCGGTTTTGTGAGAAGCAATGCCAAGTTCAGGAAATCAGTCACTTACAGCTTCGAAGAGGGGAATTTTTATATTTAAGACTTTCTAGGCTTTTCCGGGAAATCTAGGGGGGCGTAGGGTTCCGGCATGTCGCACGAGACCCTAGAAGTTCGCCCATGCAAGAAGCCTGGATACGTATTGTCCCAATCGGGCAGAGAGCTGAAGATTCCTGCGGACTGGGCGCTTTTGCCGCCGGGGGATGCAGCGATGAGCCGTAGAATAAAGAAGGACGGGCCGAGCTGGACGGTGAAGGAGATGTATAAAAAACGGCTCACTTCGCGCGGCATTTGGGCACCGGCAGCGAGGTTGGCGGCACTCCGGACAGAGCTGGAGAAAGAGCGGCAAGATCCCGCCTATGAAAAAAAGCTGGAGGCCGGCCGCAAACGGAGAGCGAAGGCGGAGGAGGCTTACGTGGAAGACTTCGTGGGATCGGTGAAGAATTTCCTCAATTTCCATTATTGTTTTGATGAAATTGCAGAAAAGCTTTCCGGCCTTATTGCCGCTCATGCGACTCCGGTGGGCAGCGGCACCGTTGCAAGAACGAAACGAATCCCGATTGAAAAACGTGCCGAGGCGGCAACGATCGCTTGGCTCAGGCATCAGACCACGGCATACGACAATATGCACATTGCCAGAATCAAGGGCGAGCGGCGGGAGGTGCGCCAAATGCTTGCAAGGGAATCAAGAAAGCGCCTGGAAAAATACCGTAACGGAGGCGAGGTGGATCATGCCTCCTGCCCGGTATGGAAAGCGGTTTATGGATAACCCACCGTAATTCGAAGCGGGCCGCTGGATTCACAGTTCCCGCTCTTGGCGATCTACCATTTCCGCAAAGAGAATTTCCACTTTCTTGCGCGCCCATGGCGTCTTGCGGAGAAACTTCAGAGTGGATTTTACCGAGGGATCATTGGCAAAACAACGGATCCGGATCCTGTCGGCAAGCTCGTCCCAGCCATATTCCTCCGCCAAACGGGTAACGATGGTTTCCAATGTGTAACCGTGAAGTGGATCGTTTGGGTGTGAATTCATGAAGCAATGACTCCACGTTATGCCCGTTTTTCAAGTTGGCACAAATGAAAACGAAAGCGGGCCAAGGGAAGCGCCTGCCGGAATCTTGAAACCGCTCCGATCTACTTGCTGCCGTAAGCTTGGGTGAGATAGTCGACGAGTTCCCGCACCGAGGCTTCCGGAACTGGCGCTCCGAATTTTTCTTTCATCTTAAGCACTTCGGCCTCCCAGAATTTGCGCGGCATCTTTGGCTGGGTGGTAATGTATTCCACCGAGTGACAGATCATGCAGTAGGCCGTGGTGAGGTCGGCTCCTTTTCCAGGCTTCAATTTTGCAGTTTCCATAGGGAGGGTGATGGACTTTTCCCCGGCATGGGAAAGAGCCGAGCAAAGGAAGAGCAACGTAAGGGATAAAAAGCGTTTCATCATCTCAAGCGGTTTTGATTTTCGTGGTTTCCACAACGTTCCGCATATACCCGGAAGGATTATACAATGGATCGAAGGGTTGGCTTTCTCCCACACGGTTGATGGCGCGGACTTTCCATTCCGACACGCCTTTCATCTCCGGGCTATAGGAGACAGTCCATTCCCTGAAAGAGTATCTTCCCAGATCCTCACCCAGCATTGTGGTTCTCCAGCTTCTCCCCCCGTCCGGGGAAAACTGGACTTCTTTGATTCCTTCACCGCCATCAAATGCGATACCGCGAATCGTAAGCTTTTCTCCCTTTTTCACCGTGGCGCCGTCGAGATGGCTGGTAATGAAAGAACGGACATTCATCCGATTGATCGGGACTGTGGAGGCAGGACTCTGGCCGGGTGGCAGGCAGGCGTTTGGAGTTTCAGGGATGCGATAGGCGGATTTCATCCAAAAACCTTCGAATTCATCTTCCAGGACTGTAATCTCATGGAGGTGTTTGATCCAATACGTCGCATAATAACCGGGCACGACCAAGCGCAGAGGAAAACCATTGAGCATCGGCAAATCTTCTCCGTTCATGGTGTGAGCGACCATCACTTCGCCGTCCATTATTTGCTCGATCCCAAGGGATTTAACAAAATCCGGAGTTTGCTCGATAATTGCCTGATCCATTCCATCGAAGGACACTTGCTGCGATTCTGGAGAAATTCCGGCTTTTTCCAAAAGGTCTTTCAGACGGACTCCCTGCCATCGCGCATTTCCCATCGCGCCGTTCGCAAGCTGGCCGCCCCCGACCCTGGGCTGCATGAATCCACGGCTGTTGCCGGAGCATTGGGCCACGGCTACGGTTTCCACTTGTTCGAAGTCCTCTTTCAAATTCTTCAAGGAAAGTGACAACTCGTTTTTTACAGAACCTTTGACCTTCAGCCGGAAGCTTTCCGTATCCACCGAGAGAGGGATGCCGGCGAGGTGATAACGCACGTAAAATGCGTCATTCGGCGTCAGGATATCACCATTGAAAACTTCGAATGGGGTTTCGAGCTGGGGCGGGCGGGATGTCAAAACGATTAGCGGGCGCTTACCCGGAAAAGCCTTTAGAACCCTTGATCCGTTTTCAAAAGGGAGTTCGATGCCTGCTTCCTCAGCCGCTTTGAGCCATTTGGTGCTGCCCGCGAGTGATGCACCTACCATTCCCATCTGTTGCAGGAAAGTTCTTCGTGTGTTCATGATGATTCTGTCTGGGTGAAAGACTGATTTTCTATGGAGCGTTGCCCTTGATTATCAGTGGCTTAAGAATGATACCGATGATTTTGAGGAATGTTGTCAAAAAATCTGCAGGAAATTTCCCTCCTACCGGGAAAGTAGTAGAGCGTCGTGTAAAGGATGCCTTTCTTCAACTTTGGAAAGAGTTGGAAAATGTGCCATAAATGGTGATCGTATCAGCCCCGTCGCATGATTTTTACCATTTTGAAAGGCCGTATCAGATCCGTTTCCCATGCATTGCGCGGCGTGAGGGAAATGCTGTTGCTGGGAGCCAATGCAAAGCTGCAATTGGCTGCGGCTGCAATCGTCTTGATCGCGGGAGTGTTGCTTCGATTTTCAAGCAGCGAGTGGATGGCTGTGAGCTTGTGTATTGGGCTGGTGCTATCTGCAGAAGCGATGAATACCGCATTGGAGGAACTGGCGGACGAGGTATCGGAAGAGCGGCGGGAGCGTATACGTCGGGCAAAAGATATGGCTGCAGGTGCCGTGCTGATCGCCTCCGCCACGGCATTGATCGTGGCTACGATAATCATTGGACAAAGGTTCTGAGAGCCATTCTTCCACATGGGTTTCATCGGTGGAATTGTCCCAGTTCGGGCCCGGCAAGCGTATTCTGAACGGACATCTATGAAAAAACTTTTCCTTACAGCATTCATATTGGCGTTTCAGAGCGCACAAGCGGAGACAATCAACGTAGCGGATCATGGCATATTGCCGGGAACGGATGTCTCCCAGAAAGTTAATGAACTTCTCGCTTCGCTGAAAGGAAAGGCAGATATCACCTTGGTTTTTCCGAAAGGAACCTATGAATTCTATCCGGAAAACGCGGTCGAAATCTATCGCGCGGTGACCAATCACGACAACGGGCCGAAACGGATCGCCTTCCCGGTTTTCGGGTATGAAGATTTTACATTGGAAGGAAGTGGATCGACCTTTATGTTTCATGGCAGGATGTCGCCGATCGTAGTGGAAGGCTCCAGCGGGGTGATCTTGCAAAATTTTTCCATCGATTGGGAAACCCCGTTTCACCATGAGTTGAAAGTGTTGGAGCGCAACGAAGCTGATAACAGTTTCGTAGCCGAGATCAGCCCGATGAAATATGGTTTTGAAATCAAAGATCAGAAATTGTTCTTCAATCACTATGATTGGCAGGATGAGATCGGGCAGAATGTTGCGTTTGATCCTAAAACAAATGCTCCTTTGTGGGACACACAGCTTTATCAGCTCAGAGGAAAGCAAGCGAAAGCAACCAAACTTGGCGAGAATACGGTGAGCTTGAAAAATGCTACAAAGGTCCCGCCTCCGGTGGGAGCCGTGATCTGCACCTACGGCAATGCCCCTACCAATCGGCTGGCCCAGGCAATTCATCTGGACCGCACCAAAAACACCAGAATAGAAAACGTCACAGTCTACGCCGCCGGTGGAATGGCGCTGATTGCGGAGCGTTCCGAGAATATCGAATTGGACAAAGTCATCGTCACCTCCACCGATGAGAGGACTTTGGCAACGCGGGCAGATGCAACCCATTTTCTTAGGTGCAAAGGACTGGTGGATGTCCGGAATTGTAGGTTTGAGCACATGGCGGATGACGGGATCAACGTCCATGGTGTCTATATTAAAATCAACGAATACAAGGGAAATAGAACATTTCTGTGTGAGATCAACCACCGTCAGCAGCTAGGCCTAATTTTTGCGGAAGCTGGTGATAAAGTAGCGATCACATCGCGCGAAACCGTGCTACCAATCTATGAGACGACAGTTGAGAAGGTGGAAATCCACGATGAGAGCCTTCTGTCGATAACGGTTGCGGAGGTGCCCGACGATTTGCCGGCAGGCTTGTTATCCATGGAAAACCTCAGCTGGTATCCTGACCTTGTGTTCAAGAACAATGTCATACGGGATAACCGCGCCCGCAGTGCGCTTATATCCACCAAAGGCAAAGTTTTGGTGGAGGATAATGTCTTCTCTTCACAAATGCATGGCATCCTGATCGAAGGGGACAACAATAGCTGGTATGAGTCAGGTGGCGTCCGGGACATCACGATTCAGAACAATGTCTTCGAGAACATCGGTTACGGAAAAGGCTCGGGCTATCCGCTCTATATATCCCCACTGCTCCGGGAAGAACAGAGACTGGGTGATGAAAAATATCACCGGAACATCCGCTTTAGAAACAATCGTCTCAAGAGTTTCAACGGACTGCTCGTCCACGGTCTTTCTGTGGAAGGTTTGGAAATTACCGGAAATATAGTAACAAAGGATTCGCTCTATCCGAAATGGTCGGAATTGCCTGCGATCGATTTGAACTATTGCGAAGATATCACGATCGAAGGCAATCGTTTCGAAGGCTTCGATTTTCCAATTAGGGCAGCAATCTCCGAAGATACGGAAGAAGTCAAATTTGTGGAAAATCCAGGAATCGAACGCTAGCAGCCTGTTGAAAAACGCCTGCCAACCTGTCAGGCTGGCCCCGCCGATGTTCAAGCCCCG